>NZ_JAJEQX010000042.1 GCF_020687545.1 Ruminococcus turbiniformis
AGGTGAAGTCTGCCCTTTTTTAAGTCTTTACCGATAGGCAGAAAGAGCAAATGTGGTTATTGTAACTACTGCGGCAATTTCTTCGATTCATTCATGAGTGATTACATTGCCGTGAATAATTCAGGATTAGTCAGAAAGGAACGAAAAATGAAAACAAAGGACATGAAAACAGAAATCGTTGTAACCATGGAGCAGACAGCCGCTATCCGATCAAGTTTCAATGTGACTGCCAAAGAGTTGGAAAGGATAACATTAACACAGCAGCTCCCTGATTGGATCATGGAGGCAATGATCGAAAAGATCGAAACAATGGAGCCGTCTGAACGTGATTTGGATTACTGTGTACAGGACGAAGATGAAAGGATACTTGTAAAGTGGAACTAAGAAGTGCAGGGGATTACGATATGATAATTGTTCATGTGAGTTTTGATCTTGTGGACAATTTCGTCTCCAGGGTTCCAGAACAACGTGTAGTAGAAGAACTCAAAAAATCGAAAGAAATGAGGGAGATGGATGTACGGAAATAGCTTTTGGGACACGGTATCCGGGCAGCAGCTTGCAGCAAACATTAATAAGCTTGTCGAAAAGGCATGCCGGAAAACTGTTCAGAAAACCTTCCGCTTTGATACAGCTACAGATATGGTAAATGCGATATTACTTATGGTTGAAGACGGCTGGAGGTATGTAGGCACGATTGATATGTCAAAAGACGCTGCACATGCGCGGCGGACGGGTGAGAATCCTCATCTTGCCAGTTACCTTCTGATTATGGAAAGAGAAGAGTAATCACTCTATGGGAAAAGGGCCAGAAATGGTCCTTTTTTCACGCTTAAATACCTTCCAAATTTAAGACCAACCTATTCATCATATTAATGCTGAATTCAAAAAAAGGAGGAAGCACATATGAGCAAAATGACATTAGAGGAAGCAAAAAGGCGTGCCGATTACAGTTTTCAGCTGAACGGCATGGATGGTATTATTGACCAAATCCGCAGAAAACAGTTGGAAGGGTTTGGCAGGGATACTTGCAGTCAGATGATTGGGGCTGCTGTTATGGAAATCGGATATGTTGATATTGAGGTGAATATCTTCTCCAAAGCGCAGGTTACGGAAGGAGATGACACAAAAGATGACATGACTCCGGTGATCGACTATTTTGTCTGCGTAAAAAACATCCATGAAGAATGGGTGAGTGATGGTTACCTTGAGTACACGCCTAAGGTTGACTGGGATTCTGACAACTGGATTGCACATCTCGAACGGGATATGTTTGAAGCGCTTGATTCGTATGTTGACAAAAAACACTACAGTTACGGAAGACCGAACTCATCATGGCTGGAGGAACTCGCGGTTATTGGAACAAAGGGGGTGGCAATATGAAACAGCACCCTCTCATTATTGATGGTTTTGCTGGAGGCGGCGGTGCATCTGTCGGCATTGAAATGGCACTTGGACGCCCGGTCGATATCGCAATTAACCATGACCCGGACGCGATCCTGATGCACCAAACGAATCATCCAGAAACGTTGCATCTGACAGAGGATATCTTCAAGGTAAATCTCCAAAAATACGTGAAAAACCGGCCGGTGGCGCTTGCCTGGATGAGCCCGGACTGCACCAGCCACTCTAAGGCAAAGGGTGGGAAGCCGCGTGAGCATGGATTAAGGATCCTTCCATGGGCTGTATACAAACACGCAAAAGCAATCCTTCCAGAAGTAATCATCATGGAAAATGTGGAGGAAATCCAACAGTGGGGGCCGCTGGATGCCAATGGGTTTCCAATCCCGGAACGGAAAGGGGAAGATTACCGAAAATTTATGACAGCAATGAAATCCCTTGGTTATATCAGTGAATCCCGAGAACTTGTTGCAGCAGACTATGGAGCTCCGACAACGCGAAAGCGGTGGTACGCAATCTTCCGGCGCGATGGGCTTGATATTGTATGGCCGAAGCCTACGCATAGCAAAGATGGCCGTGATGGACTGAAGCCGTGGGAACCGATCTGGAAATACCTTGATTTCTCAGATTTAGGGAAATCTATTTTCGGACGGAAAAAGCCACTTGCTGAGAAAACAATGAACCGGATCGCACGGGGACTTGAAAAATTTGTATTCAATAACCCGGAACCGTTTTTAGTGCAGGTTAATCATGGAGGAGACAACTTCAGAGGACAGAGTATCCATACTCCACTGCCTACTATCACGCAGAAGCATGGATATGGAATCGTGTCCCCGGTTCTGGCTCCATATATTGACAAAGCCTACGGAGGTAACTACGCCGGGGCGGGGAGCAGCATAGCAGAACCAATCCATACCCTCACAACAGTAGACCACAACCGTCTTATTACCCCGATCATGATCCAATATCATTCGGAAACATCGCAAAATGGGGTAAGAGGGCAGCAGGTGACAGTTCCGATCCAGACAATTGATACCAGCAACCGATATGCCCTTGTGTCTGCATTCCTGACAAAATTTTACAAGTCTGGGTGTGGCCAGAAACTGACGGAACCGATCCATACGATAACAACCAGCCCTGGACATTTTGGGCTTGTATCTGTACTCGCTGTCGAGTGGAACGAACTCGTAAAAGCAGGCGTTGATGAAGAAATAGCACAGAAATGTACTTGGGTGAGCAATTTCATCATGGAGTATTATGGATGCGGTACCGGCCAGAGTGTAAAGGATCCGTTGCATACGATCGTTACAAAAGACCGGTTCGCCCTGATTACGATCCTTGGAAATGAATATGCACTCCTTGATATCTATCTGAGGATGCTTACGGCCGAAGAACTGAAACTGGGGCAGGGATTCCCGAGAGATTATATTATCGACCGAGATTACCGCTGGAGGAAATATCCTGTTTCCAAACAGGTCGCCCGGATCGGGAACAGTGTGGTGCCTATCATGGCCGAGCAGCTTGTGCTGGCAAACTGCCCATATCTGAAAGTGGGAGAGCGGCAGCCTGCAATGCAGGTAAGCGCTGAAGCAGATGGCCAGTTGATGTTTGCATAGGCAGATGAACTGGGAAGACATGCGGAAGAAATACCCGGAATGCAGAGATGAAATGCCAGAGGAAAGAGAAAAAGCATTTGTAGGAGATTGCTACCGGCTCTATGAAAAAGAAGGCTTCAATAAAAAGTTTTGGAGCAATGGAGGAGACTTTAAACAATATCATGGAAAAGCATTTTCTGTAATAGGCCGGACACCGATTTACGACGGAAACAACCGAGGCGCGGATTTAGAATGCCTGCCTATGTGGCAGATCCGCTTTGAGGATGGGACGGAAATATCTGCTTATCCTGATGAGGTCATCCCAAGTGAGATGAAAGATGCCGGCTGTCCTACAAAATATTTTGCTTAATGATGAAAGCGCCATTATTAATGGCGCTTTTGACATGTTCACAGGCGAGTGCTATCATGAAACGAGTAACAAAGAAATGCGAAAAAAGCAAAGGAGAGGAAACGAAAAATGTCAAAAGAGCGCTATGCGACAGGAGAGCATTTCGAATCTGGAGTGAAAGGGGTAACATGGGACGAAGGCAAGAAAAAATGGATTGTCATAGTTAATTACAGAGGAAAGCAATACAAAATTATGCAGTCCTCAGATAAAGATGAAGCGATCCAGACGATGGAAGCCGCTGACTCCTTTATACTTGCATGTATCAATACACTCAAAGAAAAATATTCAGGAAATTCCACAAAAAAGTGACGCCCTGCCTTTTGACAGGACGGCAAATAGCATTGCAGAATCTTCGAAAAAACGGAATATAATTATCAGTATTTAATTTGCCAAAAATGAGCTGTCAATTCCTAAGGGCATGTTGTATTGGTGACCCCTTTGGATCAGGCTGTAAAGCTTAAAACTCATCAATTCCGGCGGTACATATAAGGTACTGCAGAAATCAAAATAGTCAAGATCCGGGTTTTGGGATAATCCCTCAACTGCCTGGTCTGATATTAGCAGATCAGCAGCAAAAAGATTGGCCTGATATTCCGTCTTGTCTACCATGTTGTATAACTGCGAGTCAGACATAGGGGCAATCCTGAGTTGTGATCTGTGAAGGGTAATATGTCCCAGTTCATGGGCAGCAACAATCCTTTTCTCGTATTCGGAAAGGGCGCTGTTGAACATGACATAAATTGTCTGACAGCTCAAGAAACAATAGCCTTTCAGCCTTTTGTAACGTGATGATTCCCCCAGGATCACATGGAGCCCTTCTAATATTTCAATCGGATCTCTGGTTTGGAACCGTCTGGCCAGTTTTTCCGTCGTATTATGTATCGTATCAATTGTCATAGCGGTCACTCCCACAAAATTTCTATTCATAGCGTGCAGGTTTAGGTGTCCTATAAAAAGCACAGCTTAAATTGCTGAATCCTATTCCTGTAAATACTTTTTCGGCGTGAACTTTTTCGCCCTTCTTTTCGAGTCCAGATAGAGCAGCTGTATCTCGTCCATAAATGCCGCTTTGTCCTCATCTGACAGGTCTCCGCCGGCGAACATGGCCGCCGCCTGCTCCAGGATCTGCTGCGCCTGTTTTACCCCTCGGGATCCATACTGTTCTGAAACATCGGTTACAAAGGACTCCGTATCTGTCATCAAATAGGCCATGTCACACTCCAACGTATTGGCTAATTTCTGATACTGGCCGCGCTGTTTTGGGTACCGCCCCTCGATTTCCCACCCCCGGATGGTCCGCAGGGACACACCGAGAATATCTGCCAGCTGGGACTGGCTCATTTTTTTCTTTTTTCTTAAATTTTTGATTTTTTCACCGAACGTCATCACAAATACCCCATTTCTGAACTGTATCGTTATCCTACATATCTGCCCAAAGGGAAGAGGAGGAAACAGCCTGCCTTTTCCTGATCTTGCCTCTTGACAACAGGAAATTAATTGCCTATAATCAACCAAAAAGACGCATAACTTTCCTATAGGATAACTGATGTTGCCTGTTTTGTCAATGAAAGCAGACAAAAATTTCCGCTTTTTTGAATATGTGGGAATTGTTTGGCTTCGAAAAATGGTTGTTATCCAGAAAATACGCCGTTAAGAGAAGGAGAGGATGATATATGGCTACCCAGAGATATTATATTTGTATTGATCTGAAATCCTTTTATGCTTCTGTGGAATGTGCTGAGAGAGGGCTGGATCCTTTTAAAACCAACCTGGTAGTAGCAGATCCTACACGGTCAAAATCAACCATATGCCTTGCCATTACTCCGGCGATGAAAAAGCTGGGGATCAAAAACCGCTGTCGGATCCACGAAATCCCGGAAGGTGTAAAGTATATTACAGCTATGCCACGGATGCAGCTGTACCTGGATTACTCGGCGCGTATATACGGCATCTACCTGAAATATGTTTCAAAAGATGACATTCATGTCTACAGTGTGGATGAGTGCTTTCTGGATGTAACAGAATACCTGCATCTCTACGCTATGAACCCAAGGGAACTGGCCGTGGAACTGATGCGGGCTGTGATGGAAGAAACCGGAATAACGGCGACAGCTGGGATTGGGACTAATTTGTATCTTGCGAAGGTGGCAATGGATATCGTAGCAAAGCATGTGGATGATCATATTGGGATCCTGGATGAGATCTCTTATCGTGAAAAGTTATGGGATCATCAACCCCTCAGCGACTTCTGGATGATCGGTTCCAGGACAGAAAAGAAACTGGCCGGTTATGGGATCCATACAATGGGAGACATTGCACTTGCTTCGATGTCATCGGAAAATTTACTTTATAAATTGTTCGGGATCGACGCAGAACTATTAATAGACCATGCCTGGGGATGTGAAACCTGCAGGATGAGTGATATTAAGAATTACCGGCCCCAAGGGCATAGCCTGACGAATGGGCAGGTGCTAATGAGAAACTACCGGTTTGAAGAGGCTCTTGTTGTAGCAAAAGAAATGACAGATGTCCTGGTGCTGGATATGGTTGAGAAGGGGGTTGCCTCTGACTCTGTGACATTATGGATTGCCTACGACTACAAATACGGTGTTCCGCCATCAAAGGGGACTGTGAAATTTGATGATGCGACAAGCAGTTCCAAGCGGATCATCCGGGCTGTCGAATGCCTGTATTGGACGATCACTGACAGGCATACGGGGATCCGGAGGATAGAGATCTGTGCAAATAGTATTGTCCCGGAGAGCTATACGCAATATAACCTTTTTGCAGATCCAAATGAAACAGAAAAGGAAAAGAGCCTGCAAAAGGCAATCTTGGAAGTGAAGCATCGTTATGGGAAAAATGCAATTATGCGGGGCAGCAACCTGCTGAAGTGCTCGACTTATATTGAGCGGAATAACCAGATCGGCGGGCATCGTGCTTAATGGGAGAGTGACAGTTATGAAAGAAGCATATCAGAAGATCCTGTACCTGCCCAGGCCGAGATCAAACAGATATCCAATGGCGGTTGAGCGCCGCGCGAAGCAGTTCGCCCCTTTTGCCGCTTTGAAGGGCTTCGAAAGCAAAATACAGGAAAAAGAGGTAATATACCGGGGAAGAAAAATACTGCCTGATGACAAGAGGGAAGAATTGGACAGAATATATCGCGCACTAAGGGAGGGGATGGCGATTGCAGTTGAATACTTTTCCGCAAATCCATATTGGCCGGATGAAGGCCAATATAAAACAACGGAAGGGAAAGTCCAGAGTATTACTGAGGCCTTCATCCAAGTAAACGATAGAGATATTAAGCTTTCTGACATTTCAAATATTGTATTTACAGACAAAAAATTGGACTAACAGCACCACCTGTTAGTCCGACTTATGCAAAGAACCTGTTTATGTTCCGAGTCCCTGATTTATACATTGAATTATATACCGAAGGTTAAAGCAATTCAAGTTTTTTCGACAACGAACCACATAATTTTCACGATTCTTCCTGACATATTGTCTGGATGTCTCACTGGGAACCAAAAAGGGGCTGTCGCACTATTCAAATGCTTTTTGATGCGGCAGCCTCCTTTTTAAGAAATTCGGGCGAGAATTCTCGGTTACTTGTATCCGAGTAGTTCACGTAAACAGGTGATTGCTGTTGATCATATCTCTCGCGGATCCGGATCCGTTTCAGTAGGAATCCGTGGATCCAGCTCACAATTCATGGGGATGTGAGCTTACCCATATTATAAATGCAGGAAAATGATCAGCCCCCCATTAGTGAAATTTTCCCTGCAAGCAATTGCCCGCAGCTGGCTCATCAAATGGCCAGGCGGAGCACATTGACATATTATAGAAACGGGGTTCTTCCTTTTTTCATAAGATCCTTAAAATATACCCGCCGTTCCCGTTTCCGGCGGGAAATAAAATATTCGGCTAAGCAGCATATGCTTAGCTTTTTTGTGCTAAGAATCGAAATCCCTCTTTTTCCTCAATTTTTGTCTGAAATCGAAAAAAGGAGGAATTAAAGATGCAAATCATTTATGACAATGGGACACAAAAAAGGTGTATTGACGTGGGACATCTTTATAAGGAAGTAGCAGAAATGTTATCCCATGAAGATATTTCTTCGCCTACGAGTGTAAAGGTTCAGGAGGCTGGAAATCCGTTTCATATGGTTGATTATCAGATATCTGAACGGTCCGGTACAAGGTTCATCACTGAACTTTGCAATACGATGCCTGAAGAATATCAGGAACAGGTACATTCTGTTTTCCTGACTTGCGTGAATCCGCAAACAAATGCATATAAGTTTTACCGGCTTGATCCGAAAAATGGCGGTGTCCGTGCGACCTATGGCCGTATGGGGACAGAAAAGGGGAAACTATTCGGGGCCAGGTCGTTTGATTATCCGCTGTCCATGTTTTGGGTAAAGTACTACGAAAAACTTTCCAAAGGATATGTTGACCGATCCGATATTTACCTGACAGGAGAAGAAAAAGCTCAAAGGAAAGACTGCAAGAGAGCGAAACCGGCAGCAAGAAATAATAGGAATGCTGCTTCCGTGCTTTTCGCAAAACTAAAGGAGCTTGCTGAGCATGCTGTTAAAGAGGCAAAGGTAAAAGTTCCGGTAACGCCGGCAATCCTGGACGAGGCAAAGCGGCTGCTCGGGAATATGCGTAATGCGCAAACTCTTGATGAGTTCAATGGTTCTTTGCTGGAATTGATCTCCGTATTGCAGCGTCCGGTGAAAACCGGGGACGGAACAGGCGTAAGGTCCATCATGGCAGACGATAAATCCCAATTCGCCGATATCATCCAACGTGAAGATGACCTGATCCAGGCTATGGAAGGTGTCCTGTCTGATGCGGACTGTGCGGAAGATACAGAGCAGGATAACGCTTTCCTGAAGATGGGAATTGAGGTTTACGAAGCAACACCGGAACAGGAACAAGAGGTCATGAACCATTTAAGCAATACGCTGCGCCATAAAGTTAGTAAAATATACCGCGTGATTCCTCGCGAACAGGAGAAAAAGTTCCAGGCATACCTTAAAAAAAACCAGATTAAAAAAGTGAAACAATACTGGCATGGATCCAGGAACCAGAACTGGCTCAGCATTATAGTTAATTCTTTAAAGCTGAACCCGGATGCGATTATCACCGGAAAAATGTTTGGCAATGGCATTTACTTTGCCCCATCCCCGGACAAGTCATGGAATTATACATCTTTCCATGGGACAACATGGGCGAGGGGCAGGAGCAATACTGGCTATATGGGTTTGTACGCAGTCGCTTATGGCGAGCCGGAAGATATTCAGTCATGGGAAGTGACAGATTATGAAGCTATGGTAAAAAGGAAGGGCAAGAACTGTCTGCATGCGCATAAAGGTGCTTCCCTTCGGGCAGACGAGATTGTTTTTTATGATGAGGATGCAGTTGTCCTGAACTATATTGTTGAGTTCCATTAATTGCAAAGATGAGAATATCAAAAAATGCGTCTGATTGTGGTCAGGCGCGTTTTTGTACCGTCTTCGATCCAAAGCCTGGGCTTTCCTGTGGCCCTGAAGCCCGTTTGCAACCTAAGAATGTATCTTTTGTCCCGTGATTGGCTGGAGCTGCATCCCCGGATCCGGATCCGCCGATGGGAATGATCTTTTTTCTTTTTTTCCACTTTCGATTTGTATTTAGGAAAAAAGGAGGAACAAAAATTGAAGGTAAAAAGAGTATCGAATGTCATGTGGCCTTACATCAGGGATGTCATGATCCGCGATTCGCTTGACTACTCAGCAAGGACCGGCACTGATGACACGGTTTCCCTTATGATCCCTGGAATCAGCAACCGGAGGTTTTCAGAATTGCTCGAAGATGCCAAATGTGAGAAGCAGCGGAAGGAAACAGAAAGCGAAATTCCGGTATATTCCTACCGGACTCTCAAGGACAAAAAGAAACGTGACCGTATGTTTCGGCTGAACGGAAAGCGATGCTTCCATGTATTACGCGATGATGCGTGTAAATGCATAAGGGAAAGACTGATTTAATAGAATATGGAGGGTGTAAACATGACATCTTATGAGATGAAACGAACGGATATGGTAAAAAGGATTCCTGCATATATTGAAGACGGATTTGCTGACTCTGGATGCTTCGGGCATCTTTTTGACCGGCACATCAATAAAAGTGATGCAGATATGATGCGACGCTGCGCCAGGAAGAAGGAGAACGTTTCCTCTTTTATTGGCAATGAATCCGACATTGTGGGTGCCGTGAAAGATGTACTCAGGAAAAATGCAGAGGAAATTGCAGAATGGATGGCTGACGATACGGACCAGGATGACTGGAGCGTATACGGAAACATCAAAGATTATCCGATCCAGGGGAAAATTTTCCTGTATAATGGGAAACATAACTGGAAAAAAGGGGCAAAAAATTGCAGCGAATTCGTGATTGCCCTGTCAAAATCAGGGGACGGAAACCCAGGGCTTTTCCGAATCCGTTCATGTTATCCGATTCTCTGACCAGGAAAAGCTGTGCTTTATGCGCAGCTTTTTCGTCCTCAAAAAACAATGAAGAGCGATTGTGCTATAATGGGAACAACAGAATTATAAAAAGATCGGAGGAGAAAAGAAATGTTATACAACTCACATGGGAAGCAGGAATTTTTAATTCATGTATTAAAGCGGGACAATATCGCGTATTCGCTGGCAGATGACGGTACATTCGACCTGCCGGATACTGTCAATCTTGACGAGCTGGCCGAAGATGCTGCATGCGAAGAACAGCGGCAGACTACGGTCGCCAAGGTCCCGGTTTACTCCAAAAGGACACTGGAAAATAAAGAAAAGCTGGAACGCCTCCAGGCGTTCTACGGGAAAAGGGGATTCCATGTATTACAAAAGGACCAGGATGCCTGTCGGGCGGCTGGGCTAATGTGAACTACTCGGATACAAGTAACCGAGCTTCCAATACCTTCGCTGGCGGAGCCAGCGAAGGTATCTTCTTTTATTCCTGCTTGACCGGGTGACATATTATGGCGTGACTGTAACCACGCACCCCGTAGTTCAACAGGCTAACTCCGGTGTCCCACCGGTTTTTTGCCGATATGAGGCTTTTTTATCTATGCGGATAGGGAATACTCTTGTGAACTACTCGGATACAAGTAACCGAGCTTCCAATACCTTCGCTGGCAGAGCCAGCGAAGGTATCTTCTTTTATTCCTGCTTGACCGGGTGACATATTATGGCGTGACTGTAACCACGCACCCCGTAGTTCAACAGGCTAACCCCGGTGTCCCACCGGTTTTTTGCCGATATGAGGCTTTTTTATCTATGCGGATAGGGAATCTAAATAAACCCGCATTCCTTCATTCCGAATATTGATGGCTGCCTGATGATCACGCCCCATTACGTTTCCACATTCCGGGCAGATATATTGGCGGTCAGAGAGTTTCAGCTCCTTGTATACATGGCCGCATACACTGCACTTCTTACTGGATGGGAACCATTTATCAATACGGATAATGACGCATCCATACCAACCGGCTTTATAATCCAGCATATCCGTAAACATTCCCCAGCCATTATCGCTGACGGATTTCCCGAATGACAGGGCTTTCTTGATTGCCGATAGATCCAGATCCTCGATGCAGACCAGGTCGTAGTCCGTTACCAGACGATAGGACAGTTTGTGTAAAAAATCCGCCCGCTGATGCTTGGCTTTCGCATGCAGCTTTGCGATCTTCACCAACCGCTTCTGAGAATTATTGGAATCCTTTTTCATGCGCGAAAGGCGTCTCTGTTCCCGGGCAATCCGTTTCTCGATATTCCGGTAAGGCTTCGGGTAGGATGGGATGTCCCCGTTGGAGTCAGCATACAGTTCGGGCAGGGACATATCGAGCCCGATTGCCTGAAGTTGTACTTCTGTCTTGTGTGCCGCCTTTTTCCCAACCGATTTTTTGGGGTACTCAAACACCAGGGAAAAGTACCATTTCCCGTTTGGCTCGTGCGTAACGGTGCAGCTTTTTAGCAGCCCGCCGGCTCTGATCTTCCGGTGGACACGGAGCTTAACCGGTTCTTTCACTTTTGGGAGTTTCAGCATGCAGCCTTCCAGATAAAGGTTCTCCTTTTTTGCATTTGAAAGGTTTGTCGTATAGGAATCCCTGCATACATGTTTTTTCTTGAACTGCGGATATCCTTTCTTACCCGAAAGGAAATCATTTACAGCACTGATGAACCTCATCTGCACATTGCAAAGGCATAAAGAATCCATGTCCCGAAGCCACTTGAGGCCGGGTTCTTTCTTGTATTCGGCTGGCGTTTTGATCGGGTCAGACTGCCCTTTTTCTTCATAGCTTGATTTCCAGTCGTCCAGCATCCGGTTCCACAGGAACCGTGCGGCCCCAATGTACTGCCGCAGCAGGCATTCCTGTTCCGTGTCAGGAAATCCTTCAAACCGGTATGCCACCTGTTCTACGGCGTCTGCTTTCTCTTTTCCCCTTTGTCCGGGAAACCTTTTTGGCATATGGAACATCCCCTTTATAATTGGCAGTTTTTTTGGCGTTCAATATACCGCATAATGTTTTCTTCCGACGTTGAGCCGATTGTCTCACAAAAATAGGACCCATTCCAAAGCTGCCCTTTCCACAGGGATTCCCTGATCTCCGGATACTCTTTTAGGAGCGTGTTGCCGCTGATCCCTTTCAGGTACTTTACGATCTGTGTAACCGAAAGCTTTGGCGGGGCTGACACAAAACAATGCACATGGTCATTGTCACCGACTTTACACTTCACGACAGTAAACCCTTTATCGGCGGCGATGGCATGTGTCAGCTCCTGCAGCCTGCTGCTGATCGTTGGAGTAAGCACTTTTCTACGGTATTTGACACACCATACAATATGGTAATTGATGTTATATACGCATGTTCTTGCGTGGGTATATTTATTCTCCATACAGATAGTATAGCATATTTTGTATCTGTATACACTATAAATCCAAGAAATATATGTTACATATGGTAGATGTTGATACAAAAAACGGGCTTTCATCTCGGATACAAGTAACCGAGAATTCTCGCCCGAATTTCTTAAACATATCCGACAGGGCAGCGGTCTGTTGCGTCAACCGGAGGTGTCATGACCCGTCTATCGTAGTACCCATTTCTGGAAACTGAGTCTGGTGAACCATTTAGCAGAATCCACTGACCTTTACGGTCTGTGGTAGTTCACAAACCTACCAGCGGAAAAGTGCAGTCAGAGTGCTGTGAGAAAAGTGCAAAGCTGGTCCTGCATTGTTTCAGCCCCTTTATCCTGGACAGCCACATCTGTGATCGCTTTTTTGTAGGGATTGTAGTTTCCAAAGCGGCTGCGCAGACTTTTACATTGGCTAAGCTTACAGAATGCGGAATTTAAAGTGGCTTTTACTTCCCGGATTGGGATCCCGGTCAGGTCAGAGATTTTATCATATGGGAGTTCCTTCTTCCCGGCGTAATTGATACGCAGTTGGATCAGGGTCAGTTCTTCCGGGGTAACTTCTTTTGCCAGCGCTTCATACAAAATGTTTTCTGCTTCCGCGCGTTCGGCTTCCTCCTCCGGAGTAAGGGCGTGGGAGTGGAGCGTATATGCTTCATCCACATTTGCGAGCTTCGCATTTGTAGCATATACGACAGTCGCCTTGATTACCTTCTCTGACAGCCCCGTCCTGGCAGCGATCATGTCAATGCTGTAAGGAATGCCCATAGTCTTGAATTCGCTGACAGCTGTGTTGATTCTACGCATATTATTTGCATCATATTGTTTCAAGTTTACCTTATAATCCCGGATATATTTTGCAATCTTCTCCCTAAAATACCTCACGTAATAGGTGGTCGGTGTTGATTCCTCCGGATTATATTCCGGAAGTTTCTCGAAAAAGATAAGGGCAAGATCCTGCTTCACGTCTTCCCGTTCCTCCCGGGATGAAAATTTTCCCATCATCCGATTGATTTCCTTTACCGCAAACCTGCTGATGCTGTTCCATAAATGCATCTTTATCATATTAATTCGTTCCATATCAGGCGGATCCTGTTTCTCCAGAACCCGTAGAACATTCAGCAGATCACGGAACATGACCTGTTCCTTTGTAAGTTTCTTTGTATTGTTTTCCTTCCTGTTTTCTTCCATGCGCCAGACCCTCCCGTTGACTGTTTCCTGCTTACAGAACAATTATAATACTGAATCTCTCAAAAAACAAACATATGTTCTCTTTTTTGTAAATTTTGTGAAAAATAAACAAACATATGTTTGCTTTTTGGGATGATTGCTCTTTCGGAATACTTATATCAGGCATTTTGCTCAACGATCGGAAGTTCCCATATTATATGGAGCCATAAATATATCATCCTGTCGGGAACAGGACAGGGAAGAACGAGGAGTGATGCCAATTGAAAAGAACTGCCATCATCTTATTACTGAGCGTGATACTGTCCGGCAATGTGGTTCATGCCGCAGATGGCTTTGAAAGATGGGATGAGGAAACGAAGAGAAATGCATGGGATGTTTATGTTGTCACGGAGTGGACCAAATTAGGGAATCGGCTGATGTTTGGCCGCGTATCTGGGGAAATCCATGCGGATGTTTCTGCTGCAGCACGGAATTATGAGACACTTGTTATTGAGGTGTTGGAATCCATGGATGGCGGAGTCTATGACAGCAAAGATTATGTAGAATTAATGCTTGCGATTTTGGATGTAATTGGAAATCCAAGCGATTATTCAGATCCGTACCAGATCAACCGATGGTTTAATCCGGAACGTGAAACGAACCAGGAGGATTCCATACGGTACGTTGCCCAAAGGTTGTTCGCGGCGGAGAGCGCATATTTTGATGCTTATGGAGAAGTGTCCCCCTATACGAATAACGGTGCGCTTCAGTCTGTGATCCAAGGGATAATGTATGGGACGCAGTATACCAGGGAGAACCAGGAATATACACAGGAAAGCTCGCAGAGCTGGTACGATGCTCACCATCAGGAATATATTGATTCCGGTGTAGAGAAGGATCCGTTCTTTGCCAAAAAAGTGAGTGATCTCTATACGACGGTGGGAGTCACTGGATCCTATAATGGGACGGTTACAGAGGAAATGCAGCGGATTGTTGATATTGCCTCCAGCCATGGCGTATCCGGGACCAGCGGCATGTGTGCAGAATGGGTTACAAGAGTGTACCAGGCAGCGGGCGCATCCACTATTCCGTGGGGAAATGCAATTGATATGTGGAATCAGTACAGCAGCACGGGGAGTACAAGTATGAGCAATATCCCGCCAGGGGCGATTGTCTGTGGCAGTGGGGTGGGAGCTGACGGGGCACAATACGGGCATGTCGGTATCTACATTGGAAATGGACAGGTAGCAAGCCAGAATGATGTGTATGAAATTGAAACCCTTGAGCAATGGTGTTCCTGGCAGACTGCAAACTGTCAGGGCCATGTAGGCTGGATAGGATGGGTTTATCCGGGCGGTGTCCCTGAATGATCTGGCTTCCTGTCTGACACGGTAAACTGACAAGCATCGTGCAAAGTATCATAAATCCCTTTCTTTTTCAGGTTTTCCTGCGGATCCGGATCCGCAGGAAATTTCTTTTGTTTTCAAAAAAGCGCCTTAATCACCGATCCATTTCCTTCTGTGGGGAGTCTTCGAGAAGGGCGGAAAGCTCAGCTGCTTTATCAGGATCCGTTTCCCTCATGGCCTTAATAGACTCCTGAAGCCTGAGCGTGGCTTGCAGGTCATGTAAGATTTCAGGATAATCCTTACCGGATAAGTTTTCAAGTGTTTTCACCAATTCCCCGAGCTGTTCTTTTTTTTGTTCCAAGTCCAGGACCTGCTTCTGTGTTTTCTGAACAAGCTGGTCCATATCCCGTTTCGCGTTTTTCCATTCTTCGGAAATTGCATTCCTCTGTGAGATCCTTTCCTGGTCCATCCTCCTTTGAAATTGGGTGTATTCCGTATCCCGTTTCTTTTTTGCCGATGCCTGGAGTGTCTGGATATCCTCATATACCCTTTCACGGTACGCGAAAGCGGATTCCCCGGGCAGGGCTTCGGGGACTTTCATCGCACGGTTGAGATCCGCGTAAAACTTTTTGATGTCCCGGTGCCTTGCGGAAGATCCCTTCAGCCCTCTTTTCAAGGCAAATTCGGCCATATCTTCAGCATACGAATTCTGCAACTCTGTCATCTTCCTTGCCCCATTTGTATAGGCACTGGCATTTAAATGCCCTTGTTCGTCTATTGGGACGACGATCGCATGGCAGTGTACATTTCCCGGCTCGTCAGCATGGTATACAACACTTGCGATATTGTTCTTCCCGTCGCCAGCCTTGTTAAACTCTTTCTTCAGCCATTCTACATTCTTTTTCTGCCACGCATCCAGGTCAATGTGCTCCCTGTCCTCCCTGGAAAATGTCATTACAACTTCATATGCGAGGACCTGCCCTTTGCGCACCCTGTGGTTTGCATAATAGGGTAGCTGGGCGATGCGATCCCTGTAAAAATCAGCGAATGGTACCTGATTCCCGTACAGCACTTTATTCAGGTCCGCTTTTGACGGGTCGGCATTATCGACACTGACTTTTCTGTTATTGTGGTTATCTTTGGAACTGAGCGTTCCTAAATCATGGATCTTCTCTGTTGTGACAAAACAGTATCCCAATTTCCTCACCTCCTGCAAAAATATGACAAAAAAGACAAAAAAACAATTTCAAAATGAAGTTCCCGTAATAAGTTATACGGGAAGCGAAAATACAAGAAATTACCCCCGTCTGCAAAAAGAGGAAACAAAAGGAAAAAGAGGGGTGAAATTATGTAACCTGTTGCCTGCAAAATAACGGAAAAGAAATGGGAACGGAAGGATGATCCAAACCAATTATGTGTGAGGCAGTATTGTTGTCAGATAGGAATGGGCATAGGACGGGGCTGCGGAATGCCGGATTGGCTGGAAGTGTGTGCCATGGCTGAAATGCAAGGAGGCTTTGCGTGGAAATGTGGGAAAGACCGGAAATAAGGAGGGGAGCGTAGAGAATAAGCATTGTAAGAATGAAAATCTTTAGCAAGCGGCTGGCTAAGGGCAGAAAGGCGTCGGGCTTATTGTCACGCACACAAGTGGAATCGAATACAGGTGGGCTATATAAGTTAGGAAGGAACCAAGTATAGATGGATTAGAAAGAGGAATGTAGAACCGTGTATATATGGATCCTGAAATCGGGAAAAAGAACCGTATATATATGGATCATGATTGCGCAATAAAGAACCAAATAAAGATGGTTAAACAAGCGGCTGTAGCTGTCTGTGTATGGGCCTGTAAGATAGATGGGAACCGTCTATACATGGATACGGAGATGCACAAATCGAACCAACTATATGTGGTTTTCGGTGAGATACAGAACCGTGTATATATGGATACTAATGTGATACAGAACCGTATATATATGGTTACACATTTTCCTGACAGTGCGCAGGGTGAGAGGATCATGGAGGCGCAAAATGGCCATGTGAATGGGCTGCTGCCGCTTGTGCGGTTATTGATGTATGATGGGTGGCCTGCTGCCGCTGACATATTGTATATGGGAATGGGCCTGCCGCCTGTACGCGAGGAATGTCCGGGTGGGGCCGAATATATAAGGAAATATCTCTATCAAATATCCATATATAGCCGGATATAAATATACGGATGGTACAAAGCGGTTCAAAAATATCTAATTTTCTTTTCTGGAATTTCTCATTTTTTAATCGAATTCAAAAAAGGAGGAACTGCCATGATAAAAGAAAAGCTGGAGGGACAGTATAACATTGCCAATGAGGAAAGGAAGATCACGATCGCCCACAGACTGCTTCACATGAGGCTCCGAAGATTCCAGGGAGCTTACAATGACGGAGGATATCATAACTTACGGGCCATGTTGATCAACCGGGTTGAGCAGGCGTCCGACTATAAGCTCATCGTAGAGTTAGATGGCGCAGACAGGAGATCAACAGCCAAAATCTGGAACCGCGTTGATTACCTGAAAAACCATGCAGATGAAAACAGAGGTAGAAAATTTAGAGTCAGAACTTACGACAAAAGAGGTTATTTGGCGAAACAGTTTTTTTATGATGATTTCATCGACATGGCAAAGGAATACTGCAAGTTAGAAGTACCTAAAGGCGTTATCGCATTGCCTACGATGTGGGTGTGGGATCCAAGCCAGGAAGAATATGTGAGGATCCATAACTTTCCGTATAATGAGCCATCTTATGGAAAGGTTATGGCATATCTAACGCAGCGGGTGATCCCTGGAGACGAGCTCCTTCAGCAGGTTACATTACCGGATAGCTTCCACCGGGAATTAGAAGACTTTACTGAGGCTGAGCTGGCGCAGATGGCCGAATGGCTCAAACAGCAACATCATTCCATGGCAAAGGAAACTCTGGAACTGGTGAAATCAGTTCAGCAAAGACTTTAAGGCATACAGGAAACGCGTCGTATAGGAAATATGCGGCGCGTTTTTTCGGGGTGGGGGAGAATATAGCAGAAAGCTCAAACCTTTCACTGTAAAAATGACGCAAATTAAGGGACACCCTTTAGTTCATATTTACTTCGATACTTTGAAAAAAGGAGGAAAAAAGATGGCTAGAGGATTTATATTTGAAATGGCAACAGACATTAAACAGGTCGGCTTGAGTGTATTCATATTTCCCTTTAATTTTAGGCGGGCAGGCCGCCCTCAAAAATCAACATCTTACCATATTTATTATAATTCTTATGCTGACACAGGAAAAGTGAAGATATTGGGGCAAGAAACACACAATATTTTTAAGGAATTGTTTTTGGAGGTGGCATAGTTGGTAGAAGGAGAGGAGTTGCGGATAAGATGCGAGCGGGAGCGTGCAGGAGTCCAAATCCCTGAAGGATGCTTGTGGCCTGACTGCTTCCACTGCGTTTTCCCGGACTGCTTGCGGAGATTGAACGCCAGGGAGCCGGATGAGGAGGTAATCAGGGGCTTGTGCAAAGTTGGGTGGAAGTAACAGTAAATATTAGAATTTATTAAAATCGTCACAAAAAAGGGGAGAAATGACTGTGGCAAAGTTATTAGCGAAACCGTTTACGATCGAAGAGAAGCGGCAGGTGTTTGATATGTTGCAGGGAAACGTAAACAGGATCTCTGTATCAGATGATATCGAGGAGATTGTGTGCCAGTTGAATTTTGCCGTGGATAGGTTGGCTGCGGTGGCATATTCAAGAATTAAGGAGCTGACGGGAGAGGAGGAATGACATGCAGGGAACGAGGAAAAAGAAGGTAGTCTTAGAAGCATATGTGCAGACAAGTTATGAGACATATTCCCATGCCTTCCGGACGGTAGAAATTGAAATACCAGATGACGGAAAAGACTGGCATGTGTGCGGAGAAATGGAGGAGACCTGACATGAAGGTATTTGAAATTAGTGTAAGCGAAGAAGATGTTGAAGCAATCAAGTTGTCAGAAAAAGTGCTTATGAAATGCGGCAGCGATACAATCAAACTTGTCAAGGAAGATGACAATTGGATCCCCGTAAGCGATATTCTTCCGAGTGAAGGGCAGGAAGCTTGGATAACTACTAAACCAGAGAATGTCAGAAAGGGAATGTTTACTAAACATTTCGGAGCTGCGATGAAGGAAGGATTTATTTGCTCTGAGGGGCTCGTGGAGACAAATGATGTGTCTGCATGGCAGCCGTATAATGTGCCGGCTCCCTATCAGCCGGACAGCCATTAAGATAATAGCACAAAGATAGATTTATAAAGAAGACAGAGGAGGATAACAACATGTTGATACTTAGTCAGGACAAAGAAACGATCGTTAATTTCGAACAGGCCGGACAAATTTATATTGACAGCAGTTTGTGTGCAAAGGCAAGTCTATGCTGCGATACAGGTAATTTAACAACTGCAGTACTTGGCAAGTATACAGATAACAGAAGATGCCGGGAAGTACTTTTAGACATTCTTAATGCTTATGTAGAAAAATCCCCTGTTTATCAAATGCCTGATGAATGAGGGGGACGAACAAATATGGACTTTGCCTTCTACAATCTTGACTGCATGACTGGGATGAAAGAATTCCCTGACCAATATTTTGATATTGCCGTAGTTGATCCCCCTTATTTCACTGGCCCAAACAAGCGCCGGTATTATGGGAGAGCAGAAAGCAAAGAATTGGTAAAACGCCGCAACTATGATGTGATCAGCAACTGGGAGGTACCCGGGGAAGAATATTTCCGTGAATTAATGAGGGTATCGAAAAACCAGATCATTTGGGGCTGTAATTATTTCGACTACCATTTCGGTCCAGGGCGGATCATCTGGGATAAATGCAGGAGCAACACCTCTTTTTCAGACGCGGAAATTGCCTATTGTTCCCTCCACAATACCGTCAAAATATTCCGTTACATGTGGGATGGCATGATGCAGGGGAAAAGCATCGATGAGGGCTGGGTCCAAAGGGGAAATAAGAAAGCTAATGAGTATCGGATCCATCCGACCCAAAAGCCGATCGACCTTTACAGATGGATTGTACGTGAATATATAAAACCTGACTGGAAGGTGCTTGATACCCATGTGGGGAGCGCGAGCAGCCTGATCGCATACCATGAAGCCGGGCTTTGCTATGTCGGGTTTGAAATAGACGAAAATATGTATAGGAAAGCAAACAAAAGGCTGACAGAAGCAAAAAGCCAGATGAGTATTTTTGATTTCGGAGTACCAAGAAGCTGAGAAACAATAACTACCACCACATAATGTTCTCTGCAAAAAAACAAGGCATTTCCATTTGTGAGAGAATAGAAATGAGAAAAAGAGAGGAGATTTTCATATGACAAAAATTCGGATCCAATGCAGCAACTGTGGAAAAGTAGAAATAACGAGCCCCATTCCCGGGGTGCCGGATGGAATGTATTTCAGTGGTTGTCGGGCGGTTGGAGACGCTTTCTACTGTGAGGATTGCGTAAAAACATGGGCTGAACGGAATGGGGATGAATTTGACCGTCAGTACAAAGACCCGAAAGGAATGTTCGTAAAGTGGTGGAACAGGACAGTTGATACACAATGCAAGGGCAAGAAAATCAAAGCGTACCGGGTTGTAAACGGAGTGTATGTGGAGGGGTAGAAATGACACCAGAAGAAGCGATTAAAATAGCGATACACTGTTTTGGTGTACAAGCAGAGCAGGAAGTTTGCGAAGAGTGTCCAGTATACCTTGAGAGCGGGATTGCTTGCAGAGAGGTAGCCAGAGTTGCTATTTCCGCCCTCAAAGAAGTTCAGCAGTACCGGGAAATCGGAACTGTGGAACAGGTGAAGAACCAGAAAGAAAACCTCAAAATTGCATATCAGATTATCAGTGACTATGAAGCCATTGGAACAGTGGAAGAATGTAGGGAACTGGCGTCCATAGTTGAAAAAGCGGAAAGAAATGAGTTGGCAAAGATTATAGACGAATGGCTCAAATATCAAAAAATCGGAACCGTAGAAGAGTGCCGAGAAGCGGTGGAGAAGCAAGGATAATTGGTGCAGTTGGCGTTGTGTTTTGGGTAAAATGTGCAGAATGTGGAGCAGAAACACAGAATGAATTGAGTGAACAACAAGCGGCGGAGGCATGGAACAGGAGGGCAGACAATGAGTAGAATAATCCAATACACCGCAGACGATGAAGAGCCGGAATGTCGAAACTGTGATAATCAGGACGGTCAGAAGGTATGCGAAAACTGCGGGCCTGAATATGGATGGGCTGGATATATCCGGTCAGATTTTGAGGTGGATGAGAATGAGACTGATTGATGCTGATGCGATAAATTTTAACCAAGTATTTGGCGGGAATTCAGAGTTCGCGAAAGATATGAGAGATGCAGCTCAAGGATTGATCGACAGGCAACCGACAGCCTTTGACAAAGAAAAGGTGATCGAGGAATTAAAGACAGAAGGATGCATTATAGATGATGAGGCAGGAAATAGAGCGGTTGAGATTGTAGAGAAAGGCGGGATTGAGTGATGTCTGCTTGTACAATAGAATTTCCGGTCAGTGTTGGAGATATTGTGAATGTTAAAATTACTTCTCTTCCAATGGACAAACTTGATTTGGATAGATACCTGAATACGGAATATCTTCCTGCCAGAGTCATTTCACTTAGGAAAAATAGTAACACACGATATATGAAACTGTCAGTGAGAGCATATTGGCTTGAACAATGGTTTGATCCAGAGACAGGCGATGAAGAAGGATATTTTGAAAGAGAAAAGTATTTTACATTTCCAGTGTCGGCGATAGGGAGGAAAGTGTTTGTTGAAGAGAAAGGCGAGGTTAAATGAATACAGAACCTAGATTTTTATTGGACAAGGATAGTGTTTGCTTTGGATGTCCAGAGTATAAACATGTTAGTGAAACAAATATTCAAATTCATTTAGGCGATGTAGATGAAAATGGTGGCGTTTGTGATTCGTCTCAAATGTGTATTAACGGTGACTTAAATACGTTTGTTTCAAATTCTATAAAGGGTGGGATTGAATGATTGATTGGAGTAAATCGTTCACGCTCTGCGAGAATTGCATAAAAGAATTAAGTAATGCATTGCAAGAAATTATGAAAAAAGAGGGGATAGGAATGAGCAAAGTACAAATCGAAATCCCGGATGACAGATGGTTTTCAGGAGAATGGGAAATCAGACCGCAGGACAAGCAGTTGTGTGTGGTGATTCTTAATCAAGGAAGTAAGATGCCAAAAATATTTCAATATAGAGAGGACATGAATAACGATTTTTGTTTCCTTGATATTGAAAATTGTGTTGATTATTTTGAGTATGAAATAGCACCAGATGATGCTGCTTGCTATGCTGTATGGGAATGTGTTGACCGGTGGAAACCTCTCGGACTTCCGGCAGATGTGAACGATCGGATTCTGGCTGAGATTGAGAAGTGGTTTGGGGAGGATGATTGATGAATGATTTAGACCGAAGATTAATCGAGGCTGTATGCCGGAACGATTTGCAGAGTGCTAAGAAAATCGTGAAAATTATTCTGGAACAGGATAAAACACAAAAGAACAGGATGTTTGTAAACCGATATTTGACAATGTTGAATAATTCGGCAATGAACCTCATGGAGCTTCCTGCAGATTTGAAGAATCTTCTAATTATGGAAGATGTGTCGGTATCGTTCAATGAGAACCGATATTATCTTAGTAATCGTGAAAATGAAATAGTTGGAAAAATTTTGAAATTGTATAAGGCTTCACAGAGACTTGCTGAAATAGGCGTAAATTATATAAATTCTACAATCCTTTACGGAGAAAGTGGGACAGGGAAGACAACATTCGGACGTTATGTTGCCTACAAAATGGGCGTCCCATTTGCATACTTGAATTTCAGTAGGGTGGTAGACAGTTATCTTGGAAGTACGCAAAAAAACATCTCAAAAGTATTTGACCATGTGAAACAACAGAAGTGTGTCTTTATGATTGACGAGATAGACGCTATCGGTATGCGGAGGCGTGATAGTAAAGAAGTTGGAGAAATGTCGCGAATTGTTATCAGTCTTATGCAGAATTTGGACACGCTCACAAGTGATGTGGTTCTATTGGGTGCAACAAACAGGCTGGACATTATAGATGAAGCATTGCTTCGGAGATTTACAACAAAGCATGAAGTAAAAAAGCTGAATGAACAGGAACGTTACGAAATGGCAAGTAAGTTTCTGGCCGATGTGGATTTTGATTATGAGGATGAGTGGCTTGTTGGATTTTGCGAGAGAGATAACACGCAAGCTGGACTGATGAATGAACTGGTTGAGGCATTAGTCGAAAGGTATGTGGAGGATGAGTGATGAGAGAAATATTGTTCCGTGCAAAGAGGAAGAACTGGCGCGAACTGCCGAAAGAGGAATGGTGGGTTGAGGGAAATCTCGTTACCAGCGAAAGACAAGAAGGACTGGCATACATTGGATATATATTTGATGTTCATAATGGAATGATTGAAGATTTTGATATTGTTGAGGTTGACCCAGAAACCCTCTGCGAGTTCACCGGAAAAACAGACGAAAGGTAGTGTCAAGTGATCTATGAAAAACTGAGCCGAAAAAATCAGGCTCAGCAGAACCTTGAAAATTGCAGATATTGACATCGAAAAGTTCTCCGAAGGCTCAGGGCGCTGCCCTGAGAACCCGCAA
>NZ_JAJEQX010000043.1 GCF_020687545.1 Ruminococcus turbiniformis
AGAGGGCAACGAAGCACTACATTGTTGTCATTCAGCCTATCGAAAAGCCTTAATAAGGGTGGCCGTTGTGCTCCGCCGAGTGGCCGCTGGCAAACGCACCAGTGGCCGCTGCTCGGCGCAAATTGCATATAAAAGTCGAGTTCGAATAAATCCTATTTTATGGAACGGAAAACCATATGAAATATATTAAAAAGTTTGTAAAATAATGCTTTATGAAAAATGGGAGCTTAATGTAACGAGTAAGTGTACGAGGTATGATATTTTAAAATGTCATTTTTGAAACATGACAATTATTATTGACATATTCAGTTGGTTAGAATATAATAGGTTTAGCTAAAAAGAGTTTTTTAGATAATATCTGTTATTTATTAGACATGACAAATGAGGTGAGAGGATGAAATTGCAGGACCTTGCGAGTGTTCGTACTGGATTGGTTTTGTCAAGAAAGCAATCCAAGGAACTTACAGATTATCGCTATCCTTTAATCAATTTACGTTGCATTCAACAGGAGGGTAACATTGACTTAAACAAGGTGGATATCTACGAAGCGAGAGAGTCACTGAAGAAAGAGTACCTCTCTCGACAGGGAGATATTGTTGTTCGTCTCACTGCACCTTATACGGCAGTTTTGATTGATGACACTACATCGGGAATGGTAATCTCCTCAAACTTTGTGGTGATCCGAATAGAGGATAAACAGTTGCTTCCAGAGTATCTTTTTTGGCTGCTAAATACTCAAAAGATGAAGCATAAAATTTACGAAAACACGACCAGCAATATGCTTGGTGCGGTAAAAGCAAAATTTCTAATGGAATTTGAGCTTACGCTTCTTCCTGCTGAGATTCAGCAAAAAATCGGACAAATAAATTTGCTGGCAAAGAAGGAACGCCAGCTACTTAAAGAGTTGTCAGCAGAAAAAGAAAAGTTGTATTCGAGCTTGCTGGATCAGGCGTACAAAAGAGCAAAGAAAGGAAAATGAAGATGACAACGAGAAAAGATATTGAGCAGGTCTTGTGGAATGCCTGTGACAGTTTCCGTGGAAAGATTGATAGTTCCCGCTATAAGGATTATATTCTTTCCATGCTATTTGTGAAATACCTTAGCGATGTCTCTAAGGAAAAACGAGATGAATATATCAAGCAATATGACGGCGATATGCGCCGGGTAGATCGAGCCATGAACCGAGAGCGTTTTGCAATGGACGAGCAGTCCACTTTCAACTATCTTTACATCAACCGTAATGATGCGGAAATTGGTCAAAAAATCAATGTAGCTTTGAATCATATTGAGGAACGCAACAGCGGAAAGTTGCGCAATGTATTCCGAGCCATTGACTTTAACTCGCAGGTGGATTTTGGTGACCCCAAAGAGAAAAATGCAACTCTGCGGAATCTACTAGAGGATTTTAACAGTTTAGATTTGCGTCCCAGTCAACTGGGTTCTGCCGATATCATCGGGGATGCCTATGAGTATATGATTGCTATGTTTGCTTCTGACGCTGGAAAGAAGGGCGGAGAGTTCTTTACGCCTAGTCAGGTTTCTGAGTTGGTAGCTTCATTGGTACAGCCTAAAGAGAACGATCGTATCTACGACCCTACCTGCGGGAGTGGTGGTTTGTTGCTGAAAGCGTACAAAAAAGTCCTCAGCGGCAAAGTGGCTATTTATGGTCAGGAACTCAATGCACAGACTTGGGCTCTCTGCACCATGAATATGTTTTTGCACGGTGTGGATGATGCTCGTATCTGGCAGGGGGATACCCTTTCTAATCCTCAGAATATTGAAAATGACAACTTAATGAAGTTTCAGGTGGTAGTGGCGAATCCCCCATTCAGTCTGGACAAGTGGGATAGTGGTTTCCTATCGGAAGCTGAAGTAGACAGTAAGGGCAAGAAAAAAATGTCTGCTGAACTGGATCAGTATCACCGTTTTGATTGGGGGGTACCGCCTACTTCCAAAGGCGACTACGCCTTTGTGCTGCACATGCTTTCTTGCCTGGATGCAGAAAATGGCCGCATGGCGGTGGTACTGCCCCATGGTGTCTTATTCCGTGGAGCTAGCGAGGGAAAAATCCGCCGTCGGCTTGTGGAGATGAACCTGTTAGATGCGGTTATCGGTTTACCGGCCAATTTATTTTACGGTACTGGTATCCCCGCATGTATCTTAGTGTTTAAGAAGAATCGCAACTATCGGGATGTGCTGTTCATCGATGCTTCTGGGGATAGAAATTTTGAGAAGGGTAAAAACCAGAATATTCTGCGGGACAGCGATATTGCACGTATCGTCAGTACTTATGAAGCGCGACAGAACATAGAAAAGTACAGCTATGTGGCTCCTTTTGAAGAAATTAAGGAAAACGACTTCAATTTAAATATACCAAGGTATGTGGATACCTTTGAGGAGGAGAAACTGGTGGATATTGATGAGGTGCAGCAAAACATTAATAATATTGAGGCGGAACTGGCTGAAGTGCAAGCGCAAATGGCAAAGTATTTAAAGGATTTAGGATTATGATTGTTTAGGAGGATATCAATGAGTATTATTAAGTCTTTTTCTGTAGGCGAAGGTGATATGTTTTATATTGATCATAATAGTGATAATTTTTCTATTATTGATTGTTGTATGGATGATAGCAACAAAGAGGTAATTACCCAAGAAATTAGGGATAAAAGTAGCAAAAAAGGAATAGTTCGTTTTATTTCTACTCATCCTGATGAGGATCATTTACAGGGATTAAAATATTTGGATGAGCAATTAGGCATTGTTAATTTCTACTGTGTTAAAAATAGTGCTGTTAAGGCCGATGAAACTGAAGATTTCAAGCACTATTGCACACTTCGAGACGGAGAACATGCCTATTATGTCAGCACGGGCTGTTCTCGAAAATGGATGAATATAGGTGATGAGACTCGTGGCTGTGCGGGGATCAATTTTAAGTGGCCTATTACAACAAATGAGAATTTTAAGGAAGCACTTCTCACTGTTACAGATGGTAAAGGATTTAATAATATTTCTCCAATTTTTACCTACTCTGTTGAAAACAATGTTGTTGCTATGTGGATGGGAGATATGGAGCAAGATTTTCTGGATAAGATTAAAGACCAGGTGAAATGGCCAAAGGTCGATATTTTATTTGCACCGCACCATGGCAGAGCTTCGGGGAAAGTATCAAATGATGTTCTAAAAGAATTGGAACCTAAGATTATTGTAATCGGCGAAGCACCCTCAAAATATTTAAATTATTATCAAGGATATAATACCATTACTCAAAATAGTGCTGGTGATATTGTATTTGACTGTAGTGGTGATAAGGTTCATATATATGTGTCTAAATCAGGATATAGTTATGATACATCTTTTCTTGTAAAGAAAGACATTCAAAATAGCGAATATGGAACTTATCTTGGATCGTTTACACCGAAAGGAGCAGAGTAATGGAAATTAAAGTCCCATTCTATAACATTTTGAATATGTTTTTAACTGGACTGGTATTTATCGGCGGATGTGTAATTATATTTCCGGATTCTACCGCTGCAATATTCAATAGCGACATAATTAAAAACCTTGGAGCGGGGCCTGAGATTGTAATTACTGTTTGTACATTTGCGGTAGCATATGAAGTTGGACTCATTATCAACCGTATTGGATCAGTTATACTTGAGCCTTTTCTTAAATGGGTCAGACTGATTCCATTCAATGATAACTACACACTATTTAACCAAAAGAAAAAGGAATATTCCATTATGAGTACCTTGTCCAGAGAATATGCCCTATCCCGTACTGGAATTGTCCTATTTTTTTCGCTACTTATATTGTCTGCACTTAAAGGAAAGTGCTCTTTGGTAGTTATATGCGCTGTTATAACCGGAATTTATTTTTTATCATGCAGAAAACATGCAGGAAAAATAGTTGAACTTATGCAGAACGGCTAATTCCTAGGTGGGAATTGGTGAGCAGCGAGTATAACGGTCACTGTTGGAGGGAGATGAAAGATGATATGGAACAGATGTGAAGCGTCTGAAACCGTAGAATGGAATATTGAGATGAAAGTATAAACTGTTGATGTAATAAAGAAACAAGGAGATAAAGATATGAGTGTGCTTAAAGTTGCTGACTTTTACTATGGTGCTTTTCTATCTGCATTGTTGAACTATGGGAAGAAAAAACCTTCTCTGTTTGATAGAGCCGCAAATAAGGATTCTAGAAGGATTTACTGTTTGACGACAGAAAATAGCACTGAAGACTATATTATTTTTACGAAAGCTGTTATGGCCCAAGATAATAAGACGGAAAAGTTTGAACATTGGATCTTCAATTTTGATAAAGACGAAATCAAAACATTAATTGATCTTCATAAAGGATATGGTAATGTTAAACTTGCGCTTATTTGTATCAAGCCCGGCTTAACGGATAGCGAACTTGCTTTGTTGGATTATGAAAATGCTATGGATTGTCTTGGGGTAAATATAGGAGTGAAAAGTCGAACCATCAACATTAAGTACTTAAAAAAATCTAAGAAAGGCGAAGGGGCAACGGGACAAGGAAAAATTGGGTTGCGTGCATTTGGTTCTGGTCGAGACGAAAAAATTGATGGTAGAGATAACACGATTAGGATTCCCCGGGATGCACTGAAAAAATTATAAGAGGTGCTGAATATGATACCAGAAATTAAACAGCGAATCGAGCAGATATGTCAGGGCAATGTCCCTGAGGGGTATAAACAGACAGGGCAAAATATTATACCCCAAGGTTGGAAGAAATTGAGTTTTGAGCAAGTTGCAATGGTTCGTTCAGGTCTAGTTTCACCCAAAACAGAACCGTATTCGTCTATGTTATACATTGGACCTGAAAACATTGAGAAGGACACAGGAAGAATTCAAAATGTAAGGTTTGCAACTGAACTTGGATTAATTTCAGGAAAATTTTATTTTGATGCATTCTCAATTGTGTACAGTAAGATACGACCAAACCTTAACAAAGTATGTGTGCCAGATTTTGAGGGAATATGTAGTGCAGATTGTTATTCAATAAAGGTGAGAGAAAATATAGACAGGAACTATTTGTTTGCCCTCATGTTGTCACATCAGTTTTATAAAAGAGCCGTAGCATGTTCAATGAGAACAGGAATGCCTAAGATTAATCAGGATGATTTGAATACAATTTGCCTGGTATTTCCTGATAATTTAGAAGAACAACAAAAAATTTCTGCTATTCTTACTACTCAAGACAAAGTGATTGAGCTGAAGGAAAAGCGTCTTGCCGAAAAGCAGCGGCAGAAAAAGTATTTCATGCAACAGCTTTTGACCAGCAAAAGGCGTTTGCCGGGGTTTAGTGGTGAATGGAAAACGGAACGTCTAGGAAAGTTGTTTCTTGAACGTAAAGAAACAAACTGCGAAGGATTAGAGATGCTAGCCATTACGGGAACACAAGGCATCATTCCAAGAAAAGAGTTGGATTTGAAAAACAATTCCAGCAATGATAAATCAAAATATTTGAGAGTTTGCGTTGGGGATATTGGATATAACACAATGCGAATGTGGCAGGGAGTTTCAGCGTATTCCAACTATGATGGTATTGTTAGTCCGGCTTATACAATTTTGAAACCAAATCCATCAATTAATGCAAAGTACTTTGCGTATCTTTTCAAAATGCCGGAGATTATCTTTCTGTTTTATCGCTTCTCTCAAGGCTTAGTAGACGATACTCGGAGCTTGAAATATGAGAATTTCAAGAAGATTAAGGTTTTCTATCCACCAGACATAAAAGAACAAACTGCTATTGTTGAAGTACTTTCCACCGCCGATAGGGAAATCGACTTACTCCGGCAGAATATTGAACAGGAAAATCAAAAGAAAAAAGCTTTGATGCAACTGTTGCTGACGGGCATTGTGAGGGTAAAGACATGACAGAAAAAGAAATGCAGGAACATGCCTGCAAAGAATTGCTAAAGAAAATTGTGGACAGTGGGCAGAACTACACGGAAAAGATGAAGTCTGACTTAAAAGAAATTATTGAACACAGCAAATCTCCTGAGGAGATTTGTAAAGCTACCCTTGTCTATTTTTCCATGTACAGGTGGCAATAAAAGGAGGTGAGAGATGTATGGCAACCAATCCCCCAAGTGGTGACGGACATAGAAATGGTGCGGTAAAAGACCGTTCTCAGACTTTTAACCCTGTTACAAAACAATGGGTAAAGCGAGACAATAACACCGGTCGTTTTATGGATGTCAAAAAGGATGGAACCCCTTTTAAGGGAGTTCGAAAAGAGAAGTAAACCTAGATAGGAGAGCGAGGCGGGATTTACCACCCCGCTATTCCTGCTTTTATTGATATTTCCGAAAGGAGGAGACCATGGACAAATCTTTGTACTTAGAGAAAAATATCAGTCAGCAGCCCGCCATTGATTTGTTGCGATCCATGGGATATACCTATATTTCTCCGGAGGATTGTGAGGCTCAGCGAGGTAGTCAGTACCATGTGCTACTGAGAGATATCCTTCGGGGCCAACTCCGGCGACTTAATCGCTATGCCTTCGCCGGTGCAGAAAACGAATTTTCCGCCGTTAACATCGAGCGGGCCATGGAGGATTTGGATGAACCGCTCACCGATGGTCTGATCCGATCCAGCGAAAAAATCTATGATGCACTGCTACTGGGCAAAAGCTACCCTGAGACTGTGGGAGAAGGTAAAACTCTCAGTTTTAACTTGAAATTTATTGACTGGGAGCATTGGGAAAACAACCTGTTCCATGTCACCGAGGAGTTTGCGGTGGACAGCCGGGACAAGCTCCACAATGTTCGTCCGGATATTGTGTTGTTTATTAACGGCATCCCATTCGCCGTCATCGAGTGCAAAGCTCCACAGATTAGTGTAGAGCAGGCTGTGGAGCAGAACATCCGCAACCAACAGAAAGAATATATTCCACAACTTTATAAGTTTGCTCAGATTGTTATGGCAACTAATAAGAATACTGTGAAGTATGCCACCACCGGCACGCCTAAGAAATTTTGGAATGTGTGGAAGGAGCAAAACACCACTTTTCTGAGAGAGGCACTGGCACAGTACGTAATCCATCGCACTCCAACCGAGCAGGACCGGAATCTGATTTCTTTGTTCAGCAAAGAAAGAGTGATGGAGCTAATCCGGTACTTTGTGCTTTTTGACGCCAATGTGAAGAAAATCTGCAGATATCAGCAGTATTTCGGTATCAAAGAGATTATCAAGACTATTCAGCAGACGGATGAAAAGGGAAATCGCCAAAGTGGCGTTGTCTGGCATACTCAGGGCAGTGGTAAAAGCCTGACCATGGTCATGCTGGCGAAGTATATCTTAATGGAGCTATCCGACTGCAATCCGAAGGTGATTGTTGTCACGGATCGCAAAGAACTGGACCGTCAGATTGCTACTACCTTTGCCCATACCCGCCTAAATCCGGCTCGGGCTACCAGCGGGCGAAATTTGGTAGAGCTACTGGGCAGCGGCAAGGCGGATGTGGTTACTACCATCATCAACAAGTTCAACACCGCTGAGAAAATGGAGCACAAAAACTTTTCGCGAGATGTATTTCTGCTGGTGGACGAGAGTCACCGCTCCAACTATGGACTGCTTGCTACCAAAATGAGGGCGGTATTCCCAAATGCCTGCTACATCGGCTTTACTGGTACACCTTTGATGAAAAAAGAAAAAAATACTATGGCGAAGTTCGGTAAACTGATCCACAAATATACTATCAAGGATGGCGTGGAGGACGGGGCGATTGTGCCACTCATTTACGAAGGGCGTTTTGTGGAGCAGAATGTGGACGAGGACAATATTGACCTTTGGTTCAAGCAGACTACCAAACGTCTTACGGAAACCCAGCGGGATGAACTTTCCCGAAAATGGAGTAGTATTCGCCGCCTGACCTCTACTGATGCCCGTATCAAACGGATTGCGCTGGATATCAACGAACACTTCATTGAAGGGTACAAAGATACCGGCTTTAAGGCTATGTTGGCTACTAATTATAAACGGGATGCGATACGGTACTTGGAGTGTTTTGAGCAGTTTGAGGATTTGAACTGCGCTGTGGTGATCTCGCCACCCGATCTTCGGGAAGGCGTAGACGATGTGAATGAAGGTGCTGATGATAAGGTTATTGCCTACTGGAATAAGATGATGAATCGTTACGGCGATGCGGATGCTTATGAAGAGGCCATGAAGAATCAGTTCTGTGTAGGCGACATCGACATTCTCATTGTGTGTAGCAAGCTACTTACTGGCTTTGATGCACCCATCTGTCAGGTGCTCTACATCGACAAGGAATTAAAGGAGCACGGTTTGCTACAGGCTATTGCTCGTACCAACCGTTTGTATGAAGGTAAGGATTACGGCTTAATTGTAGACTACCGTGGACTGATTGAAAAACTGGATACCGCTATGGATTTGTATAGCGGTGCGGGGCTCGAGAATTTTGACGGCGGTGATCTAAAGGGTGTTGTGGTGGATGTTATGTCATCTGTGGCTGGCTTGAGAGAAGCCTATACCCGGCTAACGGAGATGTTTGATAATCTGAAAAATCCCCGTGATATCGAAGAAGTAGAAGTGCAACTTGTTGACGGTAAGAAACGAGAGAACTTTTATAATCGTCTTTGTGCTTACGGCAAGGCATTGAATATGGTATTGAATGCAGAACAGGCATATGTAGCCGTTCCGAAAGATGAATTGAAGCAATACCAAAATACATTTATATTTTTTTCCAAGGTGCGTCGCAGTGTGAAAATCCGTTACTGCGACACAATTGACAACCGAGAATATGAACCGCTAATGCAAAATCTCTTGGATACACACCTTTCGGTAGCTGGCCTGAAGCAGATCACTAGTCCCATCGATATTCTAAACAAAGATGATTTTGTGCGTGAATTAGAGGAGTTAGGATCTCTTCGGGCAAAGGCGGATGCTATTACTAGTAAGTTAACCCGTAGTATCAGTGAAAAATATCAGGAAAACCCAGCCTATTACGACAGCTTCTCCAAACGGATCAAAGAAGCGTTGGATCAGTACAAGGGAAAAGTGATCTCCGAGGCAGAATATCTGGCGAAGATGCGTACAATCATGGAAGACTATTACGTTGGAAAGAGCACCGTGACTTACCCGGAATCTATTAAGAATAATATCCACGCACAGGCATTTTATGGTGTTCTGTCAGCAGTATTTGATGAAGCGAAGGAAGCAGAGGTATTTCCTAATTTTGCAGCGGAGATTGCAGAAGAGATTACAAAAATTGTGGTTAACCATAGTCAGGTGGACTGGAGTAACAATAAAACAATCCATGACCGAATCTCGCAGGATATTGACGACCTTTTTTATTACTACGAAAAAGAACGAGGATTAAAACTGTCTTTTGACACCATTGATAAGGTCATTGAAAATGTCAAAACAGTGGCACTTAGGAGGTTTTGACAGCAATGGTCCAGAAAAGAACTGTTTTATATGAAAATAACGAGATTCATTACATGCTGGAGCGGAAGATGGTGAAAAACCTTAATCTGCGGATTCATAAAGATTGCACGGTTTATGTTTCTGCAAATTCGGATATCCCGGCCGAAAAGGTTGATGATTTTGTGGCGAGCAAGGGAAATTATATTTGTTCGGCACAAAAAAAGTTTCGTGAGATGGCGCAGTATGCTCCTCAGCCCAAGCAATATGTCAGTGGAGAGACGTTCTATCTGTTGGGAAGAGGAGTTCGCCTGAAAGTGGAGAAAAATGTACAAGAAACAATTTCATCTAATGGGATTTATCTGTACCTCTGCGTGAAAAACCCGGATGATTATGAAAAAAAGAAAAGGATGGTGACACGTTACTTGGATGAGCAGTGTCGAACTATTTTCGGCGAGATTATTTTAGAAATCTACCCGGTATTTCAAAAATATGGAGTGTCCATGCCAACCTTGAGAATTCGGGATATGGAAACGAGGTGGGGATCTTGCTTGGCAAAAAAAGGGGTTATTACATTGAATAAACGTTTATTGGAAGCACCACGAAACTGTATCGAATATGTGGTGATGCATGAGTTTTGTCATTTTATTCATCCAAATCACTCAAAGCATTTTTATGGTTTCTTGGCTATGTTAATGCCTGATTGGAAAGAACGTAAAACTATCTTGGATCGCAGTGCAACATTTTGGCTGTGAGATAGAGGGAGGGAAAATAATGTCGATGTGGTTATGTCGTGCCGGACGATACGGCGAGTTTGAGAACAAATTTCTTGAGGACAGTAGAGTATACTGCACTTGGGACAATTTAGCTGAATCAATCATGCAGTTCCACACTAAGCAAGATTTGCAACAGTATTTCGTGGACAACAACGTAGATGTAAAGGTCAAAACAGCAATGAACTGGGCAAGTCAGGTATGGCCATTCGCTCATGAGATGAAGAAGGGTGAGATTGTGGTTTTACCAAGCAAGATCAAGCCGGTAATTCATTTTGGCAAGATCACAGGTGATTATGAATTCTTGCCCAACAATAACAATCCCTACTATCACGCACACCAAGTAGATTGGTTTGCTTGTGACATTCCTCGCACGGCTTTTGATCAGGATATCCTATATTCCTTTGGGGCCTTTATGACGATTTGTCGTATCAAACAGGAAGATCGCATTAAAGCGGTCATTAGTGCACATAAGCAGGGAAAGAAAGTACCCAAAATCACTCTTCAGAAATTACAGGATGATGAAGAAGTTCGCGATATTGAAAATGAAGCTTTAGGGGTTATTACAAACCTGATAATCCAAAAGACCAAAGGTCATGGTTTAGCAAGAATTGTAGATGCAATTCTCCGTGCAAAAGGGTTCACTACATACGTTAGCGCGGCTGGGCCAGATAAAGGTGTGGATATTCTGGCTTCTGCTGGCACACTTGGCTTTGGCAGTCCTAAAATCTGTGTTCAAGTTAAGTCTACGGATGTACCTGTGGATCGGATAGTACTGGATCAACTGGGCGGCGTGATGAAAAACTTCAATGCCGACTATGGTTTGCTGGTGTCGTGGAGCGGGTTTAAATCTTCGGTCATCAACGAAATAGCCAAACAATTTTTTGAGATACGCCTTTGGACTCATAAAGAAATTATTGAGGAGTTTTTGAGATACTACGACCAAATGGATGATGAAATTAAAGAATTGATTCCTCTCAAAAAAATTTGGGTTGTAAACAATAGTGAAGAATAGATGTATTAGCTAAGACGATATAAATAATTTGTATTAAGTAAAATTATGTCCAATAAAATCTCTATGACAAATAAATTTATAGATTTGGCTTGGTGAGATGCATTAAAACATTTTTCTTCTTCTTTTCGATAAATATAAGCTACTGGATGGCAATGTCCCAGTAGCTTTTATTGCACGGAGCGGACGCAGCAGGAAATCTGGTGGAAGTATGTGGATGAGGACGAGTATTTCCGCGCGGCGGAAGAAGAGTTGGGAGAGGGAGAGGCATCCCCTTACTATGTCACAGAAATTCCGAGGCCGGATGCCTCGCAGATGACACAGACGGATCATATGATTTCAGAAGTATGCGATTTTCTTCAGACATATGCGGTGCTGATTTTGTCTGTCCTGGGAAGCTGCGCTGCGGTTTTTCTGTTCTATAGAAACAAGCTGAAGATTCCTCTTGAGGAGCTTGAGCAGGCGTCCGCCAATATTGCTCATGACAATCTGGACTTTCACATTACATATGAAGATGAAGATGAGATGGGACATCTCTGCCATGAGTTCGAGCGGATGCGGCAGCAGCTTTCCGAGAACAATGCAAGACTGTGGAGAAATATCGAGGAGGAAAAAGCGCTCCGGGCAGCTATCGCCCATGATATCCGTTCGCCGCTTTCCGTGCTCAAAGGCTATCAGGAAATGCTGATCGAATATCTTCCTGATGAAACAATTGATACGAAACAGGCTGTGGAAATGTTAGAGGAGAGCATGAAGCAGATCGGGCGGATGGACGATTTTGTCGAGAGTATGCGGAAGATGAGCAGTCTGGAGACAAGACAGCTTCAGCCCGGGGAGATCACAGGCGCTGAGATGGAAGAGGACCTGAGGGCGGAGATCAGAATACTGGAAAAGGACGCTGAAAGGACCGTCTCTTTAAAGGTCAGCGGGAAGGATGAAAATTTCTGCGGGGACAAGGAAGTGATTCTGGAGGTGACGGAGAATCTTCTCTCGAATGCCCTGCGCTGCTCGAGAGATAAGGTGGACGTAATCGTTTATGTGAAGGAGGATGAGCTTCGGATCCGCGTCAGTGATGACGGGGATGGCTTTCAGGAAAGTACGGAGAAGATTACCGGACTCTACTACAGGCAGAACGCGAAGGACAGTCTGAAACATACCGGGATGGGGATGTATATCAGCAGACTGTACTGTGAGAAGCATGGAGGACGGCTTCTCCTTGAAAATACAGAAGACAGAGGCGCGGCAGTGACCGCGGTATTTCGCCGGATTGCGTGAGCAGTCCGGTGATTTTTTATGCGATACGATGGCCTGTTGTCTTTTTGTTGAGATTTTCCTTTTATGATAATCCCATAGAAAGAAGGAAAGAAAAGGCAGGGAGGCGACGGGAAATGTCAGCAATTCTCAAAAGAGAGATAAAAAACTATCTGAAAAGACCTTTGTACTGGATTGGCATTCTGATCGTAGTGCTCGGCGTGTACCAGAACTTAAGTCCATACCTTGGGATCCATTATCTGGAGCAGGGGGAGGAGATTGAAAGCGAGTATCCGGATACAGTGAGAGAGGGCGAGGTATACGAGGGGTACGTGCCGTCATCTGAGGAGAAGCAGAGAACGTTTATGTGGACAGCGCTTACCACAAAGGGACGCCGGAGGAGATCAACAGCTATATAAAAGAGAAACTTCAGGATCACAGATTTTCCTGGTATTTCTCAAGGAAATTCGCAGATTTCGGAGGGCTGTACATGGGATTTTTCGCAGCAGTCATGCTGTCGGTCCTCTACATGCAGGATACGAGGAAAAACACATACGAGCTGCTCCACACAAAGCCGGTCAGCGCGTTCCGGTATGTGGCGGGAAAGGCGGCCGGAGGATTTGCGGTATGCATTATCGTCCTCGCGATATTAAATGTGGTTTTCTGGGCGCTGTGCCTGAAGTCGGCGGCTTCCTGTGGTTTTCAGGTAAGTATTCTCGACTTTGTGGAGTCGACCTGTCTTTATATCCTGCCGAATATGCTGATGATCGTAAGTATTTACGGACTGATTGCGCTCCTGTTTAAAAATCCGCTTCCCGCCCTGCCGCTTCTGATCCTTTATATGATCTACTCCAATATGGGCAGCAGGAACGCGGAAGGAGTATACGGGTACTATGGGCGGCCGCTTGCGATTATGGTACGGTTCCCGGGACAGTTTTTCGATGTCGCTCCGCCGCCGCTGGCATTGCTGAATCAGTGCTTTCTGATTATTGCGTCCGTGTGTATTCTCTTCATCTCGGTGAAACTGTGGAAAAGGAGGCGGATATGATGAAAAGTAAGTGGAAAAACGAATGGAAAATATCGCTGCCGGTATACAAGATCGCCTACTCTCTAAGTTTTGTCGTGATCTTAAGCCTGATCAGGGGCGTGAGCTACAGCAATGAGGTGGGGATTGCGATGGAGGCGCCGATGGCTATTCTTGCCGCCGTACTCTGCGCGGACACCTACACACAGGAGATCACGGGGAAGCGCTCGGAAGTCTGGCGCCTCTATCCGATGAGAAACAAGGTGACTGCCGTTATGGAGAGGCTGGCTGTTCAGGAGGTATTTCTCTTTCTGCTCTCCGCCCTGGGATACGGTCTGTTCTTTCTTTTCCAGAGACCGGTATTCTGGAACACATACATTCCGGGAGGAGAGCAGGGAACGGGAAATGAGGCAGTGCAGTTCGCTTTCTACCTGGCGGCTGCGGCAGTCAGTCTCGTCTTCTGGGGGCTTTTGTCCAATACGCTGGCCTGCCTTATGCGAAACATGTGGGCCGGCGCCGGAGGGTGCCTGATCCTGTGGCTGATTACAAACTCCACAGTCGGCGATCAGTGTTTCGGGGCGTGGAACCTCTTTTCCTATGCGTTCCGGAACATCGAAGATATGAGCGATTTAAGCTGGATGCGCGGAAAAGTGATGTGCCTGTGCATCAGCGTTATAATGGCGGCAATACTGCCGAAAATATTAAAGAAAAGGGGATAGGGTAATGAGTATCAGAATGGAAGATTTGACAGTGAAGTTTAAAAACGGTGTGACAGCAGTAGACCATGTCTGCCTTGAGATACCGAAAGGAGTATACGGACTGCTCGGGGAAAACGGGGCGGGGAAGACGACTCTTATGAGAGTGCTTACGACGGTGCTGGCGCAGACAGGCGGTACTGTCACGCTGGACGGGATGCAGTACAGTGAGCAGAACTATGAGAAGATTCAGAAAAAGATTGGTTATCTCCCGCAGGAGATTGACCTCTATCCCGGACTGACAGTGCAGGAATGCCTTGAATATATGGGAGATCTGGCGGGAATCCCAAAAGAACTCTGCCGGAAGCGGATACGGTATTATCTGGAAAAGACGAGCCTGACAGATCACCGCAGGAAGAAAATGCGCCAGCTCTCCGGCGGGATGAAGCGCCGGGTGGGACTTATACAGGCACTTTTAAATGAGCCGGAGTTTCTGATTGTAGATGAGCCGACGACCGGGCTGGATCCGGAAGAGCGGATCCGCATCCGGAATCTTCTTGTGGATTTTTCAGACAATCGGACAGTCCTTTTCTCCACACATGTGGTGGAAGATCTTGTGGCTACGTGCAGCCGTCTTGCCATTATGAAAAAGGGCAGATTCCTCTATTCCGGGAGTATGCAGGAACTTCTCGATGAAGCGAAAGGGCATGTGTGGATCTGCCGCACCTCAGATGAGGGGACGGCCAGGGAGATCGAGAAAAACTATCATGTGTCGTCAAAGCAGTTTGTGGACGGGGGAATGCAGGTGAAGTTTTTAAGCGAAGACAAGCCGGAAATCAGATGCGCGCCCTGCGAGACAACGCTCGAGGACGCATACATCTATGTTACAAATTTCCGGGCCGGCCGGCTCTGACCGGGAATCTGACAACGGTTCAGCCATCGGGCTGAGCCGTTGCAAAATCACAGGATCCGGCCTTTGGAATTCAGTCTTTCTTCAATACCTTTACGATCTCTGCGATATACATGGTATGATAGTCCTTTTCCGGATACCATTTTTCATCGCAGGTTGTGTCGATAAAGCACTCCGGCACCATCTCCTGTGCGTACAGCTTCCGGCAGACAAAGATCTCCTCCGCCTCTTCCACTGCGGTGGTGCCGTCGATTTCACAGGGATGAAGTCCGGCCTGGGCCCACTTGTCCTCTACATCTCTTCCGGATACAGAACCGCAGACGTTTAAAGCTTTCCGGTACTGTTCGGGAAGAAATGAAAGCGTAAAATATTCATTCTTGTCCACAAACTCCTTCGTATATCTCTGAGGACGGATGTATGCGGTTGCGACGGGTTTTCCCCACATGATTCCGACGCCGCCCCAGCTTGCAGTCATCGTGTTGGAATTTTCTTTGTCCCCGGCAGTGATCAGCATCCACTGGCGGCTGATTTTGTCAAACGGGTTGAATGAAAGTGATGAAATATCTGTCTCATGAAATGCCATTTTATAAATCCTCCTTAAAAATCTTTTTGTATTGGCTAATTGGTTGTTTGTGTATCCGCTGCAGTGTATTTTCCCATAATACGGCGCGAAGCCGGAGCACAGGCGACATTCGCCCGCGGGACATTTTAAATTTACTGCGCTGTTGTTTACAGAGAGAGTTTCGGCCTGAAATTGTTATCAGATTGTCAGCGGTCAGAAATAGTGATCTCATTGTCAGTGACCAGTATCATCTGATCGTCAGTGATGACTTTCAGATCAAGCGAGCCGGAATATTTTTCAACGGTTTCTCCGACTCCTGCGCCCAGCATTTCGTTTCCGAGATGGGGTACCACGTAAAAATCCACAAGTCCCAATCCGGTATAGTCGTTGAGTTCCGGGGCTTTGGCCGGATCATCCATTCCGGAGCAGTAGCCGATATCAGGGCATGCAATGACAGCTCCCGCGGATTCCCCGATGTACGGTTTCCCGCTGTTTACTTCACGGATCAGTATCTTATCTGCACCGGAACGCCTTAATTCCTGCAGGAGGAAGAACGTGTTTCCGCCGCCGATATAGATGACGTCGTTTTCTGTCAGTTTCTGATCAATCTCGGCCTCTGCAGCTGAGGAGACTTCCAGCACATCTACGGTCAGGCCGAGACTCTGAAGCGTCTTCGTCTCGTCCGCAGTCATTTCGCTGATATCCCCGTCCGGCATCTCAGCGATACCTGCCGTCGGAATGTAAGTGACGGTCTTTCCTTTCAGTTCAGGCATAGCTTTACTCACAAGCGCTGCTGTATTGCTGAGCATGGATACAAGCAGTATTTTTTTCATGAATTCTGCACCTCCTTAAGCCTCATTCTCTCTTCTTTTGTTCACCGGATCTGTCATCCTGAGAATTTCGCTGTACCGGAAGCAGGACTCCTGGTGATCGTTGATGATTCCGCAGGCCTGCAGATGGGAATAGACGGTGACCGATCCCATATATTTCATGCCGCGCTTTTTCAGATCACGGCTCACTCTGTCCGAAAGTCCGTTTTTTGCCGGAATGGCACCCTTTTGGTGTCCGGTATAGAGGTAAGTCTTTCCATTTGTGAAACTCCATATGTATGCGTCAAACGAGCCGAATTCCTCCCGGATATTCTGAAAACACCGGGCATTATGGATCACGGCTTCAATCTTGCGGCGGGAGCGGATCATCCCTTTCGTCTCCATGATCTGTTCGATTTCCTCTTCGCCGAAATCAGCGACTTTGTCAAAGTCGAAGTCAGCAAAGCATTTCCGGAAAATCTCCCTTTTCTGTATCATCATATTCCAGTTCAGGCCGCACTGCATGACCTCCATCATCAGAAATTCAAACTGCTTACGGTCATCGTGCACCGGAACGCCCCACTCTTCATCGTGGTAGCGGATCATCTTCTCATTGCACAGACACCACGGACATCTTTCCATAAGCTTTGCCTCCGAAAACTTTTTCAGATTTATCCTGCGTTTTTTATTATAGCATTTTTGTGAGCTTTTTTGTACAGAAGAATACGCTCTCAGGGTATTCAATTCCCGCAAAATCCTGCTATAATGATCTCCGACACAAAAGAGAGGGGATGCAGGATGAAAAAGACAAATGATTTCGGCAGGGATTCCATTCCCCTGCTTGTGCTGAAAACATCGGTACCTTTTATGTTCGCGCAGTTTGTAAATGTACTGTACAGCATTGTGGATAGAATCTACGTGGGAAATATTCCGGTGACAGGGGCGGAGGCCCTTGCCGGAGTCGGCGTGTGTGCTCCGATTGTCACGCTTCTTTCGTCATTCGGGACATTGTTCGGAATCGGAGGTTCCGTCCTTTTTTCAGTGCGGCTTGGAGCAGGAGATAAGAAAGGCGCAAGGAAGATTCTGGCGAACAGCTTTACAATGCTGATTATTGTCTCGTTGACGCTGACATTACTTTTTCTGTTGATGAAAGAGCAGCTCCTGAACTGGTTCGGAGCCAGTGAAATTACATTTCCCTACGCGGAGACATACCTTACAATCTACACGGCGGGAACATTTTTTGCGCTGCTCTCCATGGGAATGAATTACTTTATCACTGCCCAGGGGTTCCCGATGCTGGGAATGATGACGACGCTCATCGGCGCACTGGTCAACATCGTACTTGACCCGGTATTTATCTTTCTGATGGATATGGGAGTCGCGGGCGCGGCGGTCGCCACCGTGATCGCGCAGACATCATCCTGTCTGTTCGTGCTCTGTACACTGAGAAGAAAAAAGATGCAGGTGCCGCTTGGCGTTACCAGGCCGGACCCTCATACGGGAAAACAGATCGTAAAGATCGGCTTTTGTCCGTTCCTTATCTTTGCGACAGACAGCATCATTATTATTGCGATGAACGCGGTCCTTCAGTATTACGGCGGACCGGACTACGGCGATACGCTGATTACTGCGGCGACGATTGTGCAGAGTTATCTGCTTCTGATCACATCGCCCATGCTTGGAATCACGGGAGGATCCCAGCCGCTGATCAGTTTTAACTACGGCGCGAACCGCCCGGACCGTATACGAAAGACATTTTTCTGGGTGCTGATGCTCTGCTTCTGCTTTACCACATTTATGTTTGCAGTTTCGAGAATCGCACCGCAGTATTTTGTCGCTATTTTTACAGACGATCCTCAGTACGCGGAGCTTGCGGTATGGGGAATCCGCACGTTCACGCTTATGATCATTCCGCTGAGCTTCCAGTATGTTATTGTGGATGGAATGACCGCTCTTGGAATGACGAAGACGTCACTTACCCTGTCTCTGTTCAGAAAGTCACTCTACATAGCGGCCACCTGTATTTTGCCGGCGCTGTTTGAGGCCAGAAGCGCCTTTTATGCGGAACCCGTGGCTGACGGGACAGCCGCGGCTCTCTCCTGCGTTGTATTTTTCTTTGTCTACCGGAAATACCTGCGGGGAGAGGGCCGGCTCGATGATATCAAAATGTAGCATGATCCATCAATGCATTAAAACGAAGCTGTTTCCGGAACAGAGTACGGAAGATCAGTCTTACAAGAGGTCCTACATAAAATACCTGTGCACAGAGTGCAAATGGGAAATTCAGTACAAGATCCGAGAGCCAGCGGCCAAGACAATCTGCGGAGAATCCCATATGAATAAAGGACACGTAAAATGTCATCATCGGTGCCATGAGTGAAACCGTGAATCCTGCTGTCGCAAGAATGATGAAGATCGGTTTGTCCTCACCCGGTGTGAACACTCTTCTCACAAGCCGGTGAACGATCGGTGCGGCGATGCAGCGCTGTGCGATGAACGCGCCGACGGCTTCCGGCCACATGTGCCTGAGGGCATAGCCGAAGGTGGCGAATGTAACTCCGTTTTCCAGCCCGGCATTGTAAAATGTCATAACATAGACGAAGATGAGTACCATGATACAGGTAAAACATAAATCCTGAAATTTAGTCTGCGGCATAAATATTCCTCCTTAAATCTGATTTTACTTAAAATTTGCGCAAAAAAATAACGGGCGGCGACAGACAACTGGACTTACGTTTCTGACACTGCTCGTTGTGTATATATAGGCTGATTCAGCCGTAAATAGTTTAGCACAAAAATTTCAGGAAAATCAAAGGCAAATCAGCAGTTTAAATAAAAAAGACGACGGAACTTTGTTGATGAATAACAGTTATTGATGTGACCGTTGATGTCAATAAAGGCCGTCTTCTTTTTTACAATATTTTGCATCAGCGATAAGCCACATTCCGATAATTGAGTTATAGCTCGATCATATTCCTCACTCACACTTTATATCGAGGCGCCGCCCAGCGCCTCGGTGCCTTCTTTCCTATCCCCCGATAAATCACAACTTGCCACTGGCAACTTTCGTCTGTATATGTTATGATACCCACAAAGCATTAACCATTTCCAGCATGTTTTTATTCTAAAAATGCACGATGTACGATGCCATTTCAGAAATTCTAATCACATTCAGGAAAATCTCAATGCTTTTATTCCCATTCAACACAGCAGAGAGATTTTTCGGAAAGATTGGACAGACGAAACAGTCTCTTCTGCACCATTTTTCAAAAAGGAGGCTGTCATATGGCAAAACGCAACCGCAAATCCGGACGCAAGAGATCCGGCACAGGCAACACGATCAACCGTACATTCAAATCCACACTGTTTATTATGCTCTTTGAGGATAAGAACAACTTGCTGGAACTTTACAATGCAATGACGGGAAAACACTATACGGATCCCGGACTGCTGAAAATCAACACTCTGAAAAATGCGATTTACATGTCGATGAGAAACGATCTTTCCTTTCTCATCGACGGCAGACTTTCCCTGTACGAGCATCAGTCCACCTACAACCCGAATCTGCCGCTGCGGTTCCTTTTCTACATCTCCCAGCTCTACTCGGGAATGACGAAGAATGAGAACCTGTACGGCACAGCGGCGGTAAAACTTCCGCCGCCGGAGTTCATCATTTTCTATAACGGGGAAAAGGAGATGCCGGAGCGGATGGTCAGGAAACTGTCTGATCTGTATACTGTCAAAACAGAAGAGATCCGGCTGGAGCTGGAAACCGTCATGCTGAATATCTCAGGAGATAATAACGTTCCGCTGAAAGAGGCGTGCCGGACGCTCCGGGACTATGCCGTGTACACGGACAAGATCCGGGAGTATACAAAGACGATGGAACTGGAGGAAGCCGTGGAGCTCGCCATCAGGGAATGTCTCAGCGAAGGAATCCTGAAAGAATTTCTGGAGAAACACAGAGCGGAGGCGAAGGAAATGAGTATTTTTGAATATAATCAGGAACGTCATATGATGCAGGAGCGCGAAGCTGCCTGGAATGAGGGCAGAGAGGCCGGCAGACAGGAAGGGATCCGGGAGGGGATTGAGAAGGGAATCCAGACCGGCATCGAGAAGGGAATTCAGAAAGGAATCCAAAAAGGAATGGAGGAAAGCCTGCGGGAGATTGTTCGGAACATGATCCAGCAGGGACTCAGTGACGAACAGATCATAAGCTATTGCAATATCACAAGTGAGGAACTGGAAAATTACAAAAAGGGATAAGTTTTGATTTGACGGGTGGAAGAATAGGTGGATAAAGGCCGCACGCTGGGTTCCATCAGAACAGAAGTATGTTTGCCCGACCAAATCCGCAGAAATAAGAAATAAAAGGGTTTGTCAGGGTTTGTCAAGTAAAGTGTGTAAAATAAAAGAAGAAAAGACGGAACTTTATTGATAAACAACAGCAGTTAATATGACTGCTCATGTAATAAAGTCCGTCTTCTTTTTTATAACAGCGTTGAGCCGCAGTTGGATGATTGAATATGATTGAATATATAGCTCAATCATAACTCCATATCGAAGCATCCACTCATTTCGCTCACTTTCCTGCCGCATGATTTGTCCGAGCCCCTGGATGCGCCCACTCGCTCCGACAAATCACAGTCACAATCTACCAGCTTGGGAAGAATACATTTCCTCCGATGATTACGCCATCCCGGTTAGATCCTCCTGCATACAGGAAATAATAGCAGTCGGCTACCGCGGCAAGGCGTGCACCATTAATTGCATCCTGAGCTACCTGAAGCGACAGACTGGTGGGGCCGGCGCTGAGCACGGAATCCAGACGGCCTGTCCACACAGGTTCAAACTGACCGTTCGCATAGACAACGCCGCTGATTGAGTTCGGAAACAGGGGGCTTGCCACGCGGTTCATGATGACAGTTGCCACGGCGAGAAGCGCATCATAGTCCTGAATTGCCTCGCACTGGATAATTGCGGCAAGAAGAGTGACGTCATCAGTACTTGCGTCAATGCCTCCGCCCTGAATTACAGAATCATCGTAGCTGCTGTCCGTATTTGTGCTGCCGTTTCCGGCCTCGGCAGCCGCTTCCTGTGCGGCTCGTTCTGCTTCTGCCGCGAGACGGGCCGCCTCATCGGCACGGGCCTGTTCCAGACGTGCCTGTACGTCAGCCAGGTCTGTGGAAGTCTCGGCGGCTTTTGCCTGGAGTTCTGCCTGCGATGATTCGAGCTCTGCCTTAAGGGAGGCAAGAGACTCCTGCTGTGTCTGAAGAGTGCTCTGTTCATCTTCAATTTGCTGATGGACAGCTTTCAGATTGTCGAGAGCATTGCGGTCATATTCACTTAAATTTTCGATAAAATCTGCTTTGTTTAAGAAATCCGTCATGTTTTCTGCAGAAAACAGCATCTCAAGCAGTGTTGCGTTGCCGTGTTCATACATATACTTAATACGGGATTTCATGTCTTCGTACTGTTTGGATTCGTTGGCCTCTGCTTCAGCAAGTGCGTCGGAAGTTCTGGCGATCTCAGCATCCAGAATCTCGATCTGCATCTGTGCCGTGGAAATTTCATTAGTCAGAGTGAGAATTTCCTGATTGATTCCCTCCAGTTCGCTCTGAAGTGCAGAGCTCTGTCCTTCAAGGCTGTCAATATTGTCATCTGCAAAGGAGGGGAAGACCGAAAGTACAATTGCGAGGGAACAGATCAGTGCGGTACAGGTCTGTATCCATCGGTTTTTGTAGATTCTCATAAATGATTTTTCCTTTCTCTCATACTAACTCTTACGGTTTGTTTTCCGTTGGTTGTCAGTTGCCGGATCATTATTATACTACAAATTGCGTAATTTGGC
>NZ_JAJEQX010000044.1 GCF_020687545.1 Ruminococcus turbiniformis
CAAGTAGTACCGCTTTATAAGCGGACCAGTAACAATGCTTGCGATACCCGCCCTTTTGGGCGAGCATGTAACCGGCCCTTATGAGGGCCAACTCAAACCACCACTTGAAGTGGTGGTTGTGACTTAGAGTGCATATACATCTATGAATATGGACGAATAAGAAGAAAGGACGGCGGTGAAAATGGAAAAGATTATAATTTTTTATGACGACACGAAGACAGCCTGCATAAGAGCGGCGGAAAAGTTCGGCGCGCATGAAAACACAGAGTGCAGAAAAGCATCCGAATACCGTGACAAGACGCTGGTTTTTGCCATGGACGCAAAGGTCGGGTTTATCTTTGAGGCTGAAAACGGCAGGGTGCCGTATGTGATCTCTCATATTATCTGGCGGATGTCGGCGGATAAAAACCGGGAACATATGCTCATGGTGACCGGAGGAAGGCGGGAACTGAAAGCCATCCGGACAGCGGAGAAAGACATGGAGAAGAGGGGCTATCATGTGGGGAGCATCTATACCCGCTACATACTCGACAAATATAAGCTGACAGAGGATGAATCGGTCGGTCTGATCATTGAGGATATGATAACCGGAAAGACAAGAAATGAATTCCGGGAAAAATACAGCGGCATGTCCAGAAGAGAGCTTATGAAACATTTCAGGAACGAGCTGAAAGCGTACAGAAAGTTTCAGAAAAGTAATACGCAAAAGAGGAAAATATGAAGCAGAAATTAAACAGTCAGAATATCATCTTCCTGGCGATCGTGACTTTGTTCTGGTTTGCCCAGTATGTGTATATTCCATATCAGACAACCTATCTTACCTCCATCGGAACCGCAGGCAGCTTTGTCGGGATTGTGGTCGGGGCATACGGAGTCTCCCAGCTTGTGCTCCGCCTCCCGGTGGGAATCTCTGCTGACCGGGCAGGAAGGCACAGGCCGTTTATCATGGCGGGAGCGGCCGCATCCGGCCTTGCGTCGCTGATCCGTTTCGCTGTGTGCGACGGCCGGGGATTTATGGCGGCGAACCTGCTTTCGGGGTTTGCCTCTGCCATGTGGATCTCCTTCATGGTTTTTTATACCGGAAAATTTGCGGCCGGAGAACAGCAGAAGGCGACAAGCCGCATCGTCATGTTCAATAATCTCGGGATGCTGCTCGGGTTTGCAGCCAGTACGATTTTCTACTCACGGATCGGCATGAGGAATCTGTGCCTGTTCAGCGTTGCCGCCGGACTGGCTGCGTTCGTACTGTCAATCTTCCTGAAAAGCGAGGACGGCACAGGCAGACAGAAACAGGGGAGCGTAAAAAGAGAGGATGGCAGAAAAACCCGTATGCCGGTCAGAGAGCTTCTCCGTGTGTGCACAGGAAAAAGGATCATCGTATTTTCTCTTATTGCGCTGATCCAGCAGGGAATCCAGCTTACGACTGCCATGTCGTTTACAAACCAGATCCTCAAAGACTGCGGGGCTTCGGACGGTACAGTCGGAATCGCCTCGATCGTGTATATGATATCCGCGGTATGCTTTTCCGCACTGGCCTCCTCAACGTTCTGCGAGAAGAGAGGGCCCAGGTTCTGGATCCCGGCAGTTCTTGGCGGACTGATGATTTACTGCATCCTTGTTCCGGCGGTGGGAAGCGTTCCGGTGATTCTGGCGCTTCAGCTCCTTCCGGGAATGGCGACGGGAATTCTCTTTTCCTATGCCACATCCGAGGCGATGAAGGAGGTGCCCAAAGAGAAGAAATCCACTGCCATGGGCTTTTTCCAGGCGGTGTATGCGGTGGGAATGACGACATTTCCGGTATTTACGGGGAGCCTTGTCTCAGCGGCCGGCATGCAGGCCGGCTATCTCCTGCTTGCGGGAATCGCGGCAGCGGGGATTGTGATTGCGAAGATATATTATGCGCGGAGGAATCAGAGTGAGAAGAACCGTTAGTCTTTCGTCCGGGTTGTGTTTTGCAAAGTTGGAGGTAAACCAGATTAGATAATAGTCATACCTCCCAAGCATAATACACCATGTAAACTAAGTATTTGCCTATAGACTTGCCCGGTAATAAAATATATACAGACAAAAAGGAAATTATATGAATACGGGAGGAGTCACAATGGATACAGAAAAAATGAAACAGGACTTAGGCGGCGGAAACGTATTTGATACCGGTGAGCCGAACACAGCGTTCGCTCAGTACTTCATCGGACAGAGCTATCTGAAGATGCTCACCACAGAGAGAGTCGGCGTCGGCAACGTTACATTCGAGCCCGGCTGCCGCAATAACTGGCACATCCATCACAAAGGCGGCCAGATTCTTCTTGTGACAGGCGGCCGCGGCTACTATCAGGAGTGGGGCAAAGAGGCACAGGAATTAAAAGCCGGAGATGTAGTGAATATTCCGCCGGAGGTGAAGCACTGGCACGGGGCGGCGCCGGATTCCTGGTTCCAGCATCTTGCCATTGAAGTTCCGGCAGAAGGCGCATCTAACGAGTGGCTTGAAGCAGTCAGTGACGAGGAGTATGCAAAACTGAAATAGGAGGACGCTTTAAAGCTGAATGAAAAGGTTCAAAATGGGAGGACGATTCACTATGACAGAAGCTGCAAAAGAATATTATGAGAAACTGTTCCCGGGAAACGAGTCTGAGTTTGCCCGGACAGACCCGGAGTTTACAGAGTTTTTTACCAACTTTTCCTGTGACGAGGTTGTAAACCAGGATGATCTGGATGACCGCACACGAATGATGGCCATCCTTGCAACACTTCTCGGATGCCAGGGGATTGATGAGTTTAAGGTGATGGTTCCGGGAGCGCTGAACGCGGGACTGACTCCGGTGGAGATCAAGGAGATCGTCTACCAGGCGTGCGCTTATCTTGGTATCGGACGGGTGCGGCCGTTCCTTACGGCGGTAAATGAGATATTTGCCGACAGGGGAATCACGCTTCCTCTTGAAGGGCAGGCAACGACCACGCCGGAGGACCGGGTGGAGAAAGGGGAACAGGCGCAGGTGGATATCTTCGGCGACGGCATGAAGGGATTCGCCCAGTCAGGCCCTGAGGAGAGCCGGCATATCAACCGCTGGCTTTCCGGAAACTGTTTCGGAGACTACTATACAAGAGGCGGCCTTGACTATGCGCAGAGAGAGATGATTACATTCTGCTTCCTCGCGGCGCAGGGGGGATGCGAGCCGCAGCTTACATCCCACGCGGCGGGAAATATGAAAGTGGGAAATGACAAGGCATTTCTGATCAAAGTTATCTCTCAGTGCCTGCCGTATATCGGCTATCCGAGAAGCTTAAACGCACTTCGCTGTGTAAACGAGGCGGCAAAGACGCAGTAAAAAATGGAAAACAGCTGCATTTATATAAGTCCGAACGTTCGGAGCAGGAAAAGCCAGCCTGTCAGTGTAAATGCACTGAACAGGGTAGTGAGCATGACGGTGCTTGACGTCAGCGCGCCGTCGTGCCCCATATTCTTCGCCATGACATAGCAGCTTACGGTTGTCGCAGAGCCGAGCATGACGAGGATGGCAACCAGCTCCTCGCTGCGGAAGCCGAGCCGGACGGCCACGGGAAGGAAAAGCGCGGCGAAGCCCACAAGCTTGATCACGGAAGCCGTGATGGCAGGCTTTGCCATACCGAAGGCTTTCCGGACGTCGAAAGCGGCTCCCATCGCGATAAGGCCGAGAGGAGTGGCCGTGTTCCCGATATTTGCAACTGTTTTTTCTGCAATGACGGGCAGGGGAAGATCAAGGGCAGACCAGATCAGCCCTGCCGCGATGCCGATGATAATCGGATTCGTAACGATCCCTTTTAAAGTAGATTTTATCAGAGCGCGGTCTATGGGCCTGCGCTCCGGCTGAAAAAAGGACAGTACAACGACTGCCATCGCATTATAGAGAGGCACGCTGCCTATGATCATCATAGGCCCCATGCCTGCATTTCCATAGATATTCTGTATGAATGCGATGCCCAGCAGGGCGGCGCTGCTTCGGTATGACGCCTGAATGAATTCCCCCTGGATGGATCTGTCATGCCAGAGGAACGATACAGCTGCGGCGAGGCCAATGCTGATCAGAGTGACGGCAAAGCAGAAAAGGACAAATTTCGGATTCCACGCCTCGGCAAAGTCCACTGTCGCCAGATCTTCAAAAAGAAGACAGGGCAGCGGGACGAGAAAAACGAATTTGTTCATTTTAGATGCAAATATGTCGTCGATCCATCCGAGCTCCCGGAACAGAAAGCCGAGAACCATGAGAAGAAAAATCGGAACAGTCGCATTCAGGCTGAAAACAAGATTCTCTGCCAATTCTATTCATCCCATCCTTCATAAAAACGTATGTTGACAGATATATTCCGGATAATATCCCCTTCTTCAACTTCGATATCGCTGATATCAGATACATAGGGCATCAGGGGTTCATCCTCCTCGAGTTCTACAGTGATCCATGTGCGCGCCGCCTCGTTAGCGTTGTCGATGGCGTCGTCCAGCGTGTCACCGGATGCCTCGCAGCACTCAAGATCAGGGAAAAATGCATGGTACTTTCCGTCGCCTTTTTTGCGGAAGACCGCAGGGTATATAAATTTCACAGTAAGAATCTCCTTTCCGCTGCCAGCGGGCGCCGGCGTTTCGGCCGTATGTCCGTATGGCGTGCTTACACTGTGCGCTGATACTGCCCGAAGAGGCAGATTCAGCGTTTCAGTACTGTCTAGTATAAAATAAAATGAAAAAATAGGCAAGATACTGCGTCGCTCCTTACGGAACCGGTATCAGTTTTCGGCAGGCTTCCTTCGAGCGCGGCGCCGGCTTTCAGCCGTTTTCGGCCGGATGGATTTTCAGAATCATCAGTACGCCGAGCACCAGAAGAGCCGGAAATACAACCGCGCACATGATTCCGGTTTTCAGGCTGGCTGAGGCGAGCTCCGAGATCAGGCCGACCAGGGTGGGGCCTCCGGAGCATCCAAGATCGCCTGCCAGTGCGAAAAACGCGAACATGACGGTGCCTCCGCCTTTTAAGGCGGCTGCGGCAATACTGAAAGTGCCGGGCCACATAATTCCTACAGAGAACCCGCAGATGCCGCATCCCAGAAGGCTTAAGGCGGGAACAGGCGACAGGGAGATCATGCAGTAGGCAGCCACACAGAGCACACCGCTTCCGATCATGGCGGCTTTCAGATTCAGCCGGTCCCCATACAGGCCGTAGAGAAGGCGGGAAGTCCCCATGCACACGGCAAAAAACATGGGTCCGGTCAGATCTCCGATGGATTTGTTCACGCCAAGTCCCTGTTCTGCGAAAGTTGAGGCCCACTGGCTGACCGCCTGCTCGCTTGCGCCTGCGCATACCATGACAACCATCAGAATCCAGAATGCAGGTCTGCGGATCAGACCGGAGAGAGGAATGCCTTCCTCATCCTCAGCCACAAGAGGGCAGAGCGGAACTTTCCGGAAGACAAAGAAGTTGTAAAGCGGAACAAGAGCCCAGAAAAGCGCGATGATCTTCCAGTTCTCGAGGCCGAAGAGCGCGAAAAACACGGTCGATAAAAGGACGACCGCCACCTGTCCCCAGCAGTAGTAGGAGTGGAGCATGCTCATGGTTTTTTCCTTGTTTTCTGTGGGAAGTGCCTCCACTACAGGACTTACAAGCACTTCCAGAAGACCGCCTCCGACTGCATAAATCATAACAGAGAGAAACAGACCTGTGTATGCATCCGGCAGGATTTCAGGCAGAATAGTCAGACAGGCAAGCCCCGCCGCTGCAGCCGCATGTGCGATCAGCATAGAGGCCCGGTAGCCGATCCGGTCAATAAATCCCGCGGATAAAAGATCAATCAGAAGCTGAATCAGAAAATTTGCTGTAATCAGCATTGTAATCTTTCCCATAGAAATCCCGTAGCTGCTATGGAAAGTAAGAAAGAGCAGAGGGACAAAGTTGTTTACGATCGCCTGCACCACGTAGCCGGTGTAGCAGGCGGTGAGTGTGCGTCTGTATGACTGGTTCATTGAATCAAATCTCCCTTTTCTTCTGTTCTGCCCGCCGAATCCGGCGAACGACCAGACTATTATAGATGAAAAAGCAGGTTTTGTATATAAAAATTGACAACATACTGCATCAGAATTATAATAGAAAACATAATTATTACGATTGTAGGAAACATGTGCCTGGCAGGCAGATGCGCTACAGAGAAAGCGGAGGAAGATTGTATGGAAAAACTGCCGAAGATATCAGAAGCGGAATATGAAGTGATGAAAATTGTATGGGAAGGGTCGCCTGTCAGCACAAATGAGATTACAGACCGTCTCGTTTCAGACACGGACTGGAGTCCGAAGACGATACAGACGCTGATCCGGCGTCTTGTGGCAAAGGGGGTTCTTTCCTATGAGAAGCAGGGCAGGATGTTTTTCTATACGCCGGCCGTAAAAGAGGAGGAGTATCTCCGCCGGAAAAGCTCCTCCTTTGTAGACCGGTATTTTCATGGGGATTTTGCAGCCCTTGTGTCAGCTTACCTGGATTCAGAAGGACTGAAAAAGTCAGATGTGGAAGCATTAAAAGGAATTCTGGCTGAGCATGAAGGGAAAAATTAACCGGTCAGCTCAACCCTGGGTGTGTACCATTTTCCACTGATTCCTTCATATGTTTCAGTTACACGGTTTGATACATACTGAAAGCCTCCGTTGTTAAGGGGACGCACGGTAAGTTCGCTGACAATCGCACGGTCATTGAGCTCTACAGCGTAGACGGCTTCCACGGTAAGGCGGAGCGTACCGTCAGGAAGCGATTCACAGGCAGTGACCTCGGGGACGGGACCGTAAGGATATTCGGCGTCGTTGAGTCCCCGCGGAGCGTACAGATATGTATCCCTGTCCGCATAGTATACCGTGCGCGACCGGAGAAGCCCTGTATCCAGCGCCAGGTGGGTTCCGAGAACACTCTCAAATTCCGGGGCGGGAATCTCGTATGTTATTCCGGTAAATTTGTACGGATAGGGTGGATCTGCGCCGTATTCTATCCGGTACATGATGTCGTACAGATCATAGAAATTGAGCTGGCCGTAGCCGTCGGATTCGCTCCAGTCTGAGATGAGCATGGCATTGAGGCTGTATCCGACCGGGCGGACATAGGTTTCGTTGTATTCCAGGCAGGCGGGATCCAGCGGACGCACGCGGACGGCAATCTCGCCGGGAGGACCGTCATAACCCGGCATGCGGTACTGGTCGAAGAGAAGGTAGCCCTTCTCTGTGTATTTCCAGTCTTCCGCGGCGAAAGATTCATAATATCCGGCTTCGGGAGTTCCGTTTACAGTATATACGGTGCATCTGGCCATGTGAAGCGACCCGCCGTCTGCCTTTGCTTCATAATATACGAAGCTGTCTGTGCTCATCAGAAGCGTGAAGGAAGTCTCGGCGGTTTCGCCTGCAGCGGCTTTTTCGCAGAATGATTCGACAGAACCGTAGTTTTCCATATTAATACGGTTGTCCGTGTCAGAGACAGAGTAACCGAGTTCGCCGAGACGGGCGGCTACACTCTGCATGGCGGACAGGCTGTAACGGTCTTCGCTGTTATTTCCGTCTGCGGATATTTCGGCAGAAGCTTCCGCACAGGCGGAAGCGATCCGGAGGGCGCGCCCGTACATTGCTTCCTTTTCGCTGTCAGTGAATGTCTCACCTGATGATTCCGCGGTTTCGGATCCGTTCTGCGGATTTTGTGTATCAGAAGAAGCGGCGGAATCCGTATTCGTTTCTTCAGCGGATGAGCAGCCGGATAAGAGAAAGGCAGCGGTGAGAAAAGAAAGCGCAGCCCGTTTGAGATATATCCGGCCGGAACTAAAAATGCCTGATCGATTCATCAATTAAAAACCTCCTGTCGGGAATGGAATAGCGGTATTTTGCTTGGATACATTAATATTACAATTGTAAGGAATAAAAGTCAAGAAAATATAAAAAAGTTGTTGACATTTTAGAATCGGTGTAGTATAGTATCAATTGTTCCGGTCAGCGGAACACAAAAAAGAAAATGCGACAGTGGCTCAGTTGGTAGAGTACGACCTTGCCAAGGTCGGGGTCGCGGGTTCGAACCCCGTCTGTCGCTCTGAAACAGGCATCTGAGATTCCAGAAGGAGTTCAGGTGCCTTTTCTTGTACAGCGCACTGTATATGAAAAATACAAAATGGAGAATACAAAATAAGGGAGACACACAGCGATGAAAAAACTTACAGCCCGGGAAACCGTATTTGTGGGGAGTATGCTGTTTGGAATGTTTTTTGGAGCAGGCAACCTGATTTTTCCTGTCTCGATGGGGCAGATGGCGGGAAGCGACATGATTCAGGCCGCGGCAGGTTTCCTGATTACCGGTGTGGGACTTCCGCTCCTTGCCGTGGCGGCTCTGGGAATCAGCAGGGAGGAGAGCCTTCTGGAATTAAGCAGCAGAGTGGGGAAACGCTACGGTCTGTTTTTCACATGTGCGCTCTATCTGACGATCGGTCCCTTTTTCGCTATCCCGAGGTGTGCCACGGTTTCATTTGAATCCGGCATACAGGGGATGGTGCCCGGCGTGGGGCCGACCGGGGGACTGGCAGTCTTTTCATTTCTGTTTTTTGCGGCGGTACTCTTTTTCTCTCTCCGCCCGGGACAGATACTGACGTGGATCGGCAAGGTTTTGAATCCGCTGTTCCTCCTTTTTCTGGGAGTGCTTATTGTCAGTGCCCTTCTGTCGCCCATGGGAGTTGTCCGTGAGATGGCGCCCCAGGGAAATTATGCGTCAGATGCATTTCTGACAGGACTTCTGGAAGGATATAACACGATGGACGCTCTGGCGGGACTGGCATTTGGAATCGTGATTGTCGACGTACTGCGGGGGCTTGGCGTAAAGGAGCCGGGCAGCATTGCCAGAGATACAGTCAGAGCCGGACTTTTAAGCTCCATCCTTATGGCGCTTATTTACTTTTTTGTCACAGTTGTGGGAGCACAGAGCAGAGGGCTGACGGGAATTTCGGAAAACGGCGGGGAGGCGCTCTCCCGGATCGCGGTCCACTATTTCGGATCGGCCGGGGATATCATACTGGCCGTGACCGTCACGGTTGCCTGCCTCAAAACCGCGGTAGGGCTGATTACAAGCTGCGGGGAAACTTTTGTGAAAATATTCCCGAAGGGGCCGTCTTACCGTGTGTGGGCCGTCATTTTCTGCGGGCTGTCCTTTCTGATTGCCAACCTGGGATTAAACGCGATCATCGCCTACTCCCAGCCGGTGCTGATGTTCCTCTATCCGCTGGCGGTGACGCTGATCGTGCTTACACTGTGCGCCCGTTTTTTCGGAGCGGACAGAAGAGTGTATCTGTGGACGACCGTCTTTACGGCGGCCGGTGCTGTGTTTGATCTGATCCGGGCGCTTCCGGACGGAATGAGTGTGAAAGTACTTTTGAGCGGGGTTACAGAGACAGCGGGACGGCTTCTGCCGTTCTCGGAACAGGGATTCGGCTGGGTGTGCCCGGCAGTCTTCGGACTGGCTGTGGGATGTGCAGTGCGGAAGCTGCAGGGAAAGACCGGCAGAGATGCAAGAGGGATATAAAGATGGAAAAGCGAAGCAGACCGATCGGGTTTCTGATAAAACAGATTAACAATGTATATGAGAAAGATTTGAATGAGAGACTGAAGAAAATCGGGATTACGTCCTCCCAGTGCGCTGTGCTCGACTATCTGTTTCAGACGAGCAAGGAAGAGGTAAACCAGCGGGACGTGGAGCGGAATCTGAATCTGAAGAATCCGACAGTCACCGGAATCTTAAAGAGACTGGATGAGAAGGGATATATTCTGTGCGTTCCCAACGCGAACGACAAAAGAAAGAAAAATATTTATCTGACAGAGAAGGCGTATGACATCCAGCGCAGGATGGACGCCAACAGAAGAAAACTGGACAGGGAGCTGACGCGGGGGATGACGAAGCGTGAGGCGGACGCTCTGCGCCGGAATCTGGAGAAACTTCTGTATAATATTGCGGATCCGTGAAAACGGCGGAAAAGCAGCGGAGGAAAAATGGCAGGAGAGGTTTGGATACAGGAAGAAGGAGGAGATCATGAGTTACGCAGACAAGGTTTTCATTGAAATGTGCCGGGATATCATCGACAACGGCACAAGCACAGAGGGAGAGAAAGTACGTCCGGTCTGGGAGGACGGGACGAGCGCCTATACAATCAAGAAGTTCGGAGTGGTCAACCGGTATGACCTGTCGAAAGAGTTTCCGGCGCTGACGCTCAGAAGAACGGCAATCAAGAGCTGCGTGGACGAGATGCTGTGGATCTGGCAGAAGAAGTCCAACAATGTCAACGAACTCAAAAGCCATATCTGGGACAGCTGGGCGGATGAGAACGGCTCGATCGGGAAGGCATACGGCTATCAGATGGGCGTGAAGCACCAGTACAGAGAGGGGATGATGGATCAGACGGACCGGGTGATTTACGATCTGAAAAACAACCCGTACAGCCGCCGTATTATGACAAACCTATATGTCCACCAGGATCTGCACGAGATGAATCTGTACCCGTGCGCGTACAGTATGACGTTTAACGTGACAAAGGAGCGGGACAGCGACACACTGGTGCTCAACGGAATTTTAAACCAGCGTTCCCAGGACGTTCTGACAGCGAACAACTGGAATGTGTGCCAGTATGCGGTTCTCCTTCACATGCTCGCTCAGGTGTGCGGCATGAGGGCTGGAGAACTTGTGCATGTGATTGCGGACGCGCACATTTACGACCGTCATATACCGATGGTGGAGGAACTCATCAAAAGAGAGCCGTACCCGGCTCCTGTGTTCCGCTTAAATCCGGAGATCACAGACTTCTATGATTTTACGCCGGACGATGTGACGCTTGAGAATTATGAGACGCACCCGCAGATTAAAAACATTCCGGTTGCGGTGTAAAAGCGGCAGAACGGGAGTGAAAAAAACACAGAAAGGATGATAACCTGTGAAAGCAATATTATCGGCTGACAGAAACTGGGGAATCGGATTCAATAACAGACTGCTTGTCCGGATTCCCTCAGATATGAAGTTTTTCCGCGAGACGACAACGGGAAAGGTGGTTGTCATGGGGCGAAAGACGCTTGAGAGCTTCCCCAACGGTCTTCCCCTTAAAAACCGCACGAACATCGTTCTGACCGGCAGCAGTTCGTATCAGGTAAAAGACGCGGTGATCGTGCACTCGGAAAAAGAACTTCTGGAGGAACTGAAAAAATATAACCCGGACGATATCTATGTAATCGGAGGCGAAAGTGTATATCGTATGATGCTGCCGTACTGTGATACGGTGTATGTGACGAAAATTGACCGGGCATTTCAGGCGGATACATTTTTCCCGAACCTGGACGAGATGCCGGAGTGGGAGATGACAGAGGAAAGCGAGGAGCAGACCTGTTTTGATCTGGAATTCTGTTTTACAAAATATGAGCGCAAGAAGAGGTAAGCGGTTTAAGAAAAGCGGATTTCCCAAAGCCGTGAGGATGCTCGCTGCCGTGCTGTCTGCTGTTGTGCTGTTCTCAGGCTGCACCCGGGCGCAGGGAACAGGCGGGCAGACCGGCGGGGACAGCGCAGCGGACGGAGATGGACGGATCAGCGTAGTTACGACGATTTTTCCGCCCTATGATTTTGTGCGTGAAATCGCAGGAGAGCGTGTGGATCTCAAAATGCTGTTAAAACCCGGAGAGGAGACTCACTCTTATGAGCCGACTCCCCAGGATATCATTGCCATACAGAACAGCGATGTATTCATCTACACAGGCGGAGAAAACGATGTCTGGGTGGAGGATATCTTAAGTTCCATGCCGGATGGCGGCAGGCTGACCCTGAAGATGATAGACTGTGTGGATACAGTGGAAGAGGAACATGTAGAAGGAATGAAGGAAAACGGAAGCCACAGCCATGAGCACGGGGAAGAGGAGGAAGAAGCGGCCCATTCTGTCCATGAGATCGACGAGCATGTATGGACGTCTCCGGTCAATGCCTCTGCTATTGCCGGGAAGATCTGCGAGGTTCTCTCTCAGGCGGATCCGGACGGACAAAAGCTGTATGAGGAAAATACGGGGCGCTATCAGGAACAGCTTGCCGCGCTTGACGCGGAGTTCCGGGAGATTGTGGAAAGTGCCGAACACCGTCTTCTGATCTTTGGAGACCGATTCCCTTTCCGGTATTTTGCGGATGAGTACGGGCTGGACTACTATGCGGCGTTCCCCGGGTGTGCGGGAGATACAGAGCCAAGCGCCGCCACAATGGCGTTTCTGATTGAGAAGGTAAAGGAAGAAAATGTCCCGGCGGTGCTGAAGATGGAGCTGAGCAATGCGGATATCGCCAACGCGGTCGCCGAGGCGTCCGGCACGGAAGTGAGAGTGTTTTACAGCTGCCACAACCTGTCGGCCGAAGATTTTGAGAACGGGGAGACGTATCTCAGCATGATGCAGAAAAACGCGGAGACTCTGAAGGAGGTTTTGAACGGATGGCCCTGATAAAATGTGAGAATGTATCCATCGGCTACGAAGGCCAGACTGTGGTACGAGACCTGAACTTTGAGATACAGCCGGGGGATTATCTTTGTATCGTAGGAGAAAACGGCTCGGGAAAAAGCACTCTTGTCAAGAGCCTTCTGAGTCTGAAATCCGTAGAAAAAGGAAAGATTGTCTTCGGGGACGGATTAAAACAGAATGAGATCGGCTACCTTCCCCAGCAGACAGATGTGCAGAAAGATTTTCCGGCCAGTGTAAGCGAAGTCGTCATCTCCGGAAGACTGAACAGCAGAGGGCTGAAGCCTTTTTACACTGCGGCAGATAAAAAAGCGGCGGAGGAGAAGATGGACATGCTTGGAATCCGGGATCTGTCCCGGCAGTGCTTCCGGGAACTCTCCGGCGGCCAGCGCCAGAGAGTTCTTCTGGCAAGAGCTCTGTGCGCGACAAAGAGCCTTCTGCTCCTGGACGAGCCTGTGACGGGACTTGACCCGATTGTGACTGCGGAGTTTTATCAGCTTATCCGTGAAATTAACAGAGAGTCCGGGATCGCGGTTGTGATGGTGTCCCACGATATTGAGAGCGCGGTGGAGGATGCGACGCATATTCTTCATCTGCAGGAAACGGCGCTTTTCTTCGGTACATCAGACGAATACAGAAAAAGCCGGGTGGGAAGAAATTTTCTGGGAGGTGGAGATAATGCCTGATACGCTGATGGAGATGTTTTCTTATCCGTTTATGGTGCGGGCGTTTACCGTGGGCTCACTTGTGGCTCTGTGCTCTGCTCTTTTGGGTGTCAGCCTTGTGTTGAAACGGTATTCGATGATCGGCGACGGACTCTCCCATGTGGGATTCGGCGCGCTGGCCATCGCGGCAGCGGCAAATGCGGCTCCGCTTGCGGTCGCGGTTCCGGTTGTTATCCTGGCGGCAGTGCTTCTTCTGCGGATACGCAGCAGCAGCCGGATCAAGGGAGACGCGGCGATCGCCCTGATCTCCACGAGTTCCCTTGCTGTGGGCGTGATGGTGATCTCCATGACAACGGGAATGAACACGGATGTGTATAATTATATGTTCGGAAGTATCCTGGCCATGAGCGAGGAGGATGTGCGCATAAGCGTTGCGCTCGCGATTGCCGTGCTGGCGCTGTTTGTCTTCTTTTATCAGAAAATATTCGCCATCACATTTGATGAGACGTTTGCCCGCGCCACCGGCGTGCGCGCGGATCTCTACAACACACTGATTGCTGTTCTGACGGCGGTGACGATTGTGCTCGGCATGCGGATGATGGGGGCGCTGCTCATATCAAGCCTGATCATCTTCCCGGCGCTTACATCCATGCGAGTGTGCCGGACATTCCGAAGCGTGATTATCAATTCCGCAGTGATTGCGGTTGTGTGCCTCGTAATCGGAATTACGGTGTCCTATGTGTGGGCGACACCTGCGGGAGCCAGCGTGGTTATGACAAATATTGCCGCTCTGATTCTCTATTCTCTGATCGGCGCGCTGCGCGGCAGACGAAGCGGAAACTGAACCGGTGAAAAAATGAAAAATGAAAATGAGAGATGAGAGGAAGCTGAAATGGATATATTTCGTGCTGTTTATAATATACTCTGGGGTGATCTGATTACGATTCCCCTGCCGGGAGGAAGTTCTCTGGGGCTCTCGCTTCTGGTGCTGATTCTGGTACCTGCGGGGATCTATTTTACGATACGGACCCGGTTCCTGCCATTCAGGATGTTCCCGGAGATGATCCGCGTGACAGTAGAAAATACTGCGAAGACAGAACGCGAAGGGATTTCGGGCGTTCACGCGCTGATTGTGTCTACGGCGTGCCGCGTCGGAATGGGAAACCTGGTCGGCGTGGTTGCGGCCATTTCCGCAGGAGGAGCCGGAGCGGTGTTCTGGATGTGGGTGATTGCGCTTCTGGGATCATCCACCGCTTTTGTGGAAGCGACTCTGGCACAGATTTATAAGGAAAAAGACCCTCTGTACGGAGGATACAGAGGAGGACCGGCGTACTACATCCATCATCTGTTTGTGAAGAAAGACAGCAGACGGAAGAAATCTCTGCTTGCGGTACTTTTTGCCATTTCCGGCCTGATCTGCTGGTGCGGCATCAGTCAGGTAATCAGCAATTCGATCTCGTCTTCATTTGAGAACGCGTTTCATATTCCGCCGATTTACTCAACGGTTGTGCTTGTGGCTGTGGCTGCTGTGATTGTTTTGAGGAAGAACGCGACGGTAAGAGTGCTGGATATTATTGTTCCGATTATGGCTGCCTGCTATTTCTTTATCACAATCTTTATTATTGTGAAGAATGCGGGACAGCTTCCCGCTGTGTTTGAGCGGATTTTTGCCGAAGCGTTCGGCATCCGCCAGGTGGCTGCGGGAGGAATCGGCGCCGTGATCATGAACGGCGCGAAGAGAGGGCTCTTTTCCAACGAAGCAGGATCGGGCTCTGCGCCTTGTGCGGCGGCTGCTGCGGATATCAGTCATCCCGCCAAGGAGGGACTTCTCCAGGCGCTGGGCGTGTTCATCGATACACTGGTGGTCTGCAGCTGTTCAGCGATGATTATGCTTCTCACGCCGATGGAGATGACACAGGGACTGGAGGGAATGGATCTTCTCCAGACCGCGATGCAGTATCATCTGGGAGAGTTCGGCGTGATCTTTATCGCGGTGATTCTCTGGCTGTTCAGTTTCTCTACCTTCCTGGGGATTCTGTTCTACGCAAGACCGAATGTGGCGTACCTGTTCGGGGATAACTGGATCTCCCAGACGCTCTATAAGGTGCTGGCTCTTGTCATGCTTTTCGTGGGAGGGCTTGCCGCGTACCAGTTCGTGTGGGATCTGGGAGACGTGGGCGTGGGCCTGATGACAGTGTTTAATATGATCGCTCTTATCCCGCTTGCATCGAAAGCAATAGAATCGCTTAAAGATTATGAAAAAAACGGGATGGGAAAACAAAGCAGGAAACAATAAAAAAGATCAAGAAAATGTGATTGACATAGTTAATAATACACATTATAATGTATTTAAATTTTTAACTATCAGGAAATGCAGTGACAGGGAGGAGTACATAGTCACCCGATGCAAAGAGAGAAGATGGACGGTGCAAATCTTCGTGAAGGGATTATGGAAGTAGCCCTCGAGCAGTGGACCCAAACGGCGGATAGGCCAAGTAGGATTCAACGTTTTTCCCGCGTTACAGGGAAGCGGTATCGGACAGAAAGGAATGTGTCCTGCCTGAGGCAGATGCAGACGGATGAGTCCCGTACCGGCAGAGTGCAGAGAGAGTTCTCTGAATACAGGTGGTAACACGGATGAAAGATTCGCCCTGAGCATATGGTGCTCAGGGCTTTTTCTTTTCAGGCACTGTACATGAAAACCGCCGGCAGTCAGGCAGGTCTGACAGCAGTTTCGGCAGAAATCTGAATAAAAGGAGGCAGGAAAGTGAGACAGATTACAGGAAATAAACTACTGGTAAGAGCGCTGAAGGAAGAAGGGGTTGACACAATCTTCGGATATCCGGGGGCGTGTACAATCGATATCAGCGACGAGCTCTACAAACAGGATGATATCAGGGTGATCCTCCCAAGACACGAGCAGGCTCTTGTACATGAGGCGGACGCCTATGCGAGAACAACGGGAAAAGTGGGCGTATGTCTTGTGACGAGCGGTCCCGGAGCCACTAATCTTGTGACGGGGCTTGCGACAGCAAATTATGACAGCGTGCCTCTTGTATGTTTTACGGGACAGGTGGCGAGGCATCTGATCGGGAACGACGCTTTCCAGGAAGTCGATATCGTCGGGATTACCCGGAGCATTACAAAATACGGCGTGACGGTGCGCAACAGGGAAGACCTGGGGCGGATCATCAAAGAGGCGTTTTACATCGCGAGAACAGGACGGCCGGGACCGGTGCTCATCGACCTTCCCAAAGATGTGATGTGCGAGCTGGGAAGTCCGGATTATCCAGAAACGGTGAACATCCGCGGATATAAGCCGAACACGAGCGTTCATATGGGACAGTTAAAGCGGGCGCTTAAGATGTTGAAGAAAGCGAAGAAGCCGCTCTTCCTTGCAGGAGGAGGAGTGAACATTGCCCGGGCAAACGCGGTGTTTACCGAGGTGGTCAACAAGACGAACGTTCCGGTTGTGACTACGATCATGGGAAGGGGAGCGGTTGCGACAGAGCATCCTCTGTATATCGGAAATCTCGGAATGCACGGCCAGTATGCGGCCAACATGGCTGTGGGAGAGTGTGATCTGCTCTTTTCCATCGGCACAAGGTTCAATGACCGGATTACGGGAAAACTGCACGCTTTCGCGCCGAATGCACAGATCGTCCACATCGATATCGATACGGCTTCCATATCGAGAAACATTCATGTGGATGTCCCGATCGTGGCGGACGCACTGGAAGCAGTGACAAAGATGAACGAGTACGTGGAGCCGTGCGAGACAGAAGCGTGGGTAAAACAGATCCAGGCATGGAAAGAGGAGCATCCGCTGACGATGAAGAGCAGGGAGCAGATGAGCCCCATGGATATCATAAATGAGATGAACCGTCAGTTTGATGAAGCAATTATCACAACGGATGTGGGACAGCATCAGATGTTCGTCACCCAGTATGTACAGATTAACGAGAAAAAGCAGCTTGTCACTTCCGGAGGACTCGGAACGATGGGTTACGGCTTCCCGGCTGCGATCGGCGCAAAACTCGGCAATCCGGACAAAACCGTCATTGCGATTTCGGGAGATGGCGGAATGCAGATGAATATCCAGGAGTTCGCGACTGCAGTTCTGGAGGAACTTCCTCTGATCCTCTGCGTATTCAACAACGAGTATCTTGGAATGGTGCGCCAGTGGCAGAAGCTTTTCTATGGAAAGAGATATGGCATGACAAACTTAAAGGCGGGCGCGCTCTTCCGCAGAACAAACGGGGAGGAGATGCCCGAGTATACACCGGACTTTGTAAAACTTGCCGAGAGCTACGGCGCAAAGGGAATCCGGGTAAAGAAGAAAGAGGAGATCGCTGCCGCGTTTGAAGAAGCAAAAAAGAATACAAAGACCCCGACTCTGATCGAATTTATCATCGATCCGGAGGAAATGGTATATCCGATGATCCAGCCGGGAGGAACGCTGGAAGATATGATTATGGACTGTTAGAAAGGAGTGCGTGAATATGGACAGCAATATGAAAAAGAGATGGATTTCCCTTTATGTAGAAAACCAGGTGGGCGTGCTCTCGAAGATATCGGGACTCTTTTCCGGAAAGTCGTACAATCTGGACAGTCTGACTGTGGGGACTACAGAAGACCCGACTGTCTCGAGAATGACGATTGCTACAGTAAGCGATGATGAGACATTCGAGCAGATCAAAAAGCAGCTCAACCGTATGGTGGAAGTGATCAAAGTGATCGACTTTACGGATATCTTTGTGAGGATGAAAGAGATCCTCTATGTGAAAGTGTTTAAATGCACGACCGCTGATAAGGTGGAAGTGTTCCAGATCGCTGAGACGTTTAAGGCGAAGGTGATCGACTACGGCAGGGACAGCGTACTTGTGGAGTTTGTTCAGACTGCCACAAAGAACGATGCGGTTGTGAAGCTGATGAAAGAGGAATTTAAGAGTATTGAAGTTGTCAGAGGAGGAAGCGTGGGGATTGAGTCGATCAGTATGATGGAGCGGTGAGCCGATTCAGCCATAGGACTGCGCGGTCGAAAAACCATGCAAGCATGCTTTTTTCTCCCGAACAGCTCTATGGCTGAACTGGTGAAATAAAAAACCGAGCGCACTCTTGATTTTTATTAACTATCGTATTATAATGTTCATCGGAATGAAATGAAGGTTTTTCTAGCAGAGGAGGAAATACAATGGAGAAGAAAAATCTTGACTGGGCGAATATGGGATTCGGCTATATTCAGACAGATAAGAGATACGTGTCAAACTACAAGGATGGAAAGTGGGACGACGGCGCTTTGATTGATGATGCGAATATCGTGATAAACGAGTGCGCAGGGGTTCTCCAGTATGCCCAGACAGTTTTTGAAGGACTGAAGGCTTATACAACGGAGGCGGGACATATTGTTACATTCCGCCCGGACTTAAACGCTGCCCGTATGGCGGATTCGGCGAAGCGGCTTGAGATGCCGGTATTCCCGGAGGATCGTTTTGTAGATGCGGTAGTTCAGGTAGTGAAAGCGAATGCGGGTTATGTTCCTCCGTATGGTTCAGGTGCGACGCTCTACATCAGGCCGTATATGTTTGGAAGCAACTCCGTGATCGGCGTAAAGCCGGCAGATGAGTATCAGTTCCGCGTGTTCACGACACCGGTGGGACCGTACTTTAAAGGCGGCGCGAAACCGATTACCATCTGCGTGTCTGATTTTGACCGCGCAGCGCCGCATGGAACAGGACATATCAAAGCGGGACTTAATTATGCGATGAGTCTTCATGCGATTGTCACCGCCCATGCAAACGGCTTTGACGAGAACATGTACCTTGATTCCGCAACAAGGACAAAGGTAGAGGAGACAGGCGGGGCAAACTTTATCTTTATTACAAAAGACAACAAGGTTGTCACTCCTCATTCAGATACAATTCTTCCGTCTATTACGAGAAGATCAATCATGTATGTTGCAGAGCATTATCTGGGCCTTGAAGTTGAGGAAAGAGATGTTTATTTCGACGAAGTAAAGGATTTCGCAGAATGCGGACTCTGCGGAACCGCGGCGGTAATCTCTCCGGTCGGAAAAGTCGTAAACCATGGGGAAGAGATATGCTTCCCGAGTGGTATGGAGAAGATGGGGCCGATCACTCAGAAGCTGTACGATACACTGACAGGTATACAGATGGGACACATCGAAGCTCCTGAGGGATGGATCAAAGTGATCGAGTAAAGGCGGCTTAAAATGGGATTTATCGAAGGGATAGCGATTCGTGTCATAGAAAAGTCCGCGTCAGGGGAGCTGTCCCTCGGGGACACGCTTGTGCTCGGGACGCAGACGCAGCGGTGCATAAGGCCGTAAAGGACACGGCCTGAACACCGGCGCTGCTTTACGGCCCCCTGCGGGATAGCTTCCCTGACACTGGGAAACTTCAAGACGGAAGTAGCTTACCTTTCGAAAATCCGCAGTTTTCAGCGGAGAAATCCGGTGGGAGCGCTGCAGGAAAAAGAGAGTGAAAATAAGAAGAGATCGGAACTTTTAGCTTTAATAAAGTCCCGATCTCTTTTTTTAATGTAATCTCTTTGCCAATTATGTTTTCATTTGACTTTTTTATCTAAACTGCGGATTTTCGAGGAAAGGTTCCTCCTGTCTTGAAAAACCCAGCCTGCTGCGGATCACGAGCGAAAGCGATGCCTGCGAGAGACACCGTGATCCGCAGCAGGCGGACCTATGATCAGGTAACCTGCTCGAAAACTCCCAATTTTACAACTGAAACAGAATCGTTGCCACATTGAAATAAATCAAAATCGAAAAGATATCCACCAGTGTTGTGATCAGCGGCGATGCCATGATGGCCGGATCAAGGTGTGCCTTGCTTGCAAAGAGCGGGAGCATGCATCCGACCAGCTTTGCAGCGATGACAGTTCCGATCAGTGACAGCGCGATCACAATGGCGAGGTTGATATCCTGATACTGAATCATAATCCGGATTCCGTTTGTCACAGCGAGTACAGAGCCCACCACGAGAGAGATCCGGAATTCTTTGAAGACGACTTTGAAAATATCGCGGAAACGGATCTGCGACAGGGCCAGCCCCCGGATGATCAGGGTAGAACTCTGGGAACCGCAGTTCCCGCCGGTATCCATCAGCATCGGGATAAACGAGACGAGCAGCGGGATCGCCGCAAAGGCGTCCTCATATTTTGTGATGATCGTACCGGTGATGATGGAGGTGAACATGAGAATTAAAAGCCACGGGATCCTGTTTCTGGCGTGCCCCAGCACAGAGGTCTCGAAATAGGACTTCTCACTTGGATTCATGGCAGCCATTTTCGTGATATCTTCGGTGGCCTCTTCCACCATGACGTCCATTGCGTCGTCAAATGTGACGATGCCGACCATCCGCCCGTCCGTGTCCAGTACGGGAAGGGCAAGGAAATCATATTTAGTGAAAAGTTTCGCCACCTCTTCCCTGTCAGTGTGCGTGCTGACAGAGATGATCTCAGTCTCCATAAGATCGCGGATCAGCACATCGTCATCGGTTGTCATCAGGTCTTTGGCGCTGACGATTCCGATAAGTTTTCTCCGGTCAGTGACATAGCAGGTGTAGATCGTCTCCTTGTGAATCCCGGTCTCCTTGATGTGTGCCATTGTCTGAGCGACTGTCATGGATTCGCGGATATCCACATACTCGGTAGTCATAATGCTTCCGGCACTGTCTTCCGGGTAGTTGAGCAGCTGGTTGATCAGCGCCCGGTCAGAAGGACTTACCGTATCGAGAATCCGGTTGACCAGATTGGCGGGGAGCTCTTCAAGGATGTCCACCGTGTCATCCATGTAGAGGTCGTCGACGAGCTCCCGCAGCTCTGTCTCAGAGAATACGGCTACAAGCTTGGCCTGGAGAGACCCGTCCGTATTGGCGAATACTTCGGCGGCCTTGTCTTTCGGAATCAGCCGGAACGCGATGGCGAGATCACGATCGTTAAGCTCGGTAAGAAGCGAGGCTATGTCCACTTCGTTCATTACATCCAGAATGCTTCTCACAGCTTTGTACTGCCGCTGTTCGAGAAGCTTTACGAAAATTTCTTTGTTCATGAATAATACCTCTCTTTATGTAATTTTTCTTTTCACAGCTGCATATGTGACAACCGGCTCCAGAGTCCATAACCTCACCTCCTTTTTTCAGAGCATAAAATTCGTTTTGATGCCGTACGTACGGCAGAACTTCCGTACAAACAAAAACTCCGTCACTGCCTGAACAATGACGGAGCAAAAAACCCGTACTGACTGCCGTACAAAAATACAGCAGCTATCGTTCAAGCTTTAGTATCACAGGGCATATCAATTGCATTAGGTTGCGCCTTCACGACACAGCCTGCTGACCAGCTTATTGTGTCTCCACAATCTCGCGGCAGCAATCTTCGGGAAATTCCCAATCCCTGTGGTAACCTCACCTACCGAATCAGTTTGGACGGTATTCTGTTAAGTACTATGTTATTGTAATTCAACAGATGCGCGGTGTCAAGGAGTTAGTGTATAATTATTATTGGCAAAGATAGGAATTCTTCCTAAATAAAAAGGGAAGCAGAGAAAATCCCTACTTCCCAATCATACAGTTTTTCTTTATGATGTTAGTTGCGAAATAAAACACGTA
>NZ_JAJEQX010000045.1 GCF_020687545.1 Ruminococcus turbiniformis
TTTGTTTGGCGATAGACATTATACCAAAAAAGGGAGGTCAGTGCTCTTTTTATTGCAGATTTCCCTTATAATCAAGGTTTTTATTATATTTTGAAACAAAAAAACAGGTAGTATTTGACACTACCAGGCATTACGAGGAGGAAAAGATATGAACAAAGAAGAGATTCTTGAAAAAAGCAGAATGGAAAACAAAAACCAGGATGAACGTGAAAGAGCGGTTGCTGCGCAGGCGAATACATATGGAATGCTTGGGATGGCTGTAATATTTATCATTCTTTTTCTGATCCGTTTTTTCGTGAAAGGGGGAAACGCATATGACCTGTTCGCGATGTATTTCGGATTTATAGCTGTGTCATCAATCTATCGTTGGAAGGTGCTGGGCGGAAAGGCTGCGGCAGTATCGGCAGTTATGATGTCAGTGATTACAGTAATATGGATGGTTCTTTATATTATATACGGCTAAAAGGATTATGAGTGAGGAGAAGAAAAAAGTGGATGATACATTAGTACTGCGGAACCATCTGAAAGAGGCCAGGGCAGAGAAAAAGCTTTCTCAGGCACAGCTGGCCGAGATAGTCGGTGTGTCGCGCAATACAATCAGCTCGATTGAGACGGGGCAGTTCAATCCGACGGCAAAGCTTGCCCTTGTGCTTTGTATTGCGCTGGATAAGAAGTTTGAAGAGCTGTTCTTTTTTTAACAGGAGCAGATACAGCGGGATAAATGTGGAGCATGGATACCTGAGTGGGACATATTCGGATGCCCTGTGGGAATATATATGAACAAGCGGGTTTGGCATTCCACAGACAGGAAACAAAGTCAAATACAGCAGAGGCAAATGCAGAGAAATTCTGGCCGGGAGGCAGTATGAACTGGAAAAATGACAGAATAAAACGATATATGGAAATCGGCATGGCAGTCCTGATCGTGCTGACTTTAGGGCTTGCAGGAGCAACCGGAGTGCTTTCTACCCGTGCGGAGGAAAACGGGGGAGTATCAGAGGAGCGGACAGAGTCGTCAGAGGGAAGCGCGGGGGAGGAACCAGCGGACGAAGATCTGTCCGGAGCAGGAGATTCCGAAAGTGACGGAGGTGCATCTGAGAGCGGAATCAGCGAAGTTTCCGCAGACGGACAGTACCCGATTATGGGGGAAAGCTCCGTTACAGTCCAGGAGATGGTAGACTATTTTAATTCTTCCGGGGAGGAATATCCGGCGGAAGAACTCTCGGCCGGCGGAGCGGACTCGATTGAGACGTTTTGTCAGATGTACTATGACGAGGCGGAGGCCGAAGGCGTGCGCGCGGAGGTGGCCTTTGCACAGACGATGAAGGAGACGGGCTTTCTTCAGTACGGAGGAGATGCGTCGATTGAACAGTTTAACTTCGCGGGACTGGGGACAACCGGTGGGGGAGTGCCGGGCAACTCCTACCCGGATGTGCGTACCGGAATACGGGCGCAGATCCAGCATCTGAAGGCGTACGCTACGACAGATTCACTTGAGCAGGAGTGCGTGGATGAACGGTATGAATACGTGAAAAAAGGCTCGGCACCTTATGTAGAGTGGCTGGGGCAGCAGGAAAACCCTGACGGGACCGGCTGGGCAACAGCGGATAATTACGGATATGATATTGTAGGGATGATTGAGGATATGCAGGAAGATTAATAATTGCTTGTATAATCGAAATACCTGTGTTACTATATCTGCACGGGATGGCGGACTTCTGTCCGCAATATGTTTTATCTTTTACTGCCGGCGGGACCGGCAGTTATTTGTATTTCTCATGCCTGAATTCCAGGCAGCTTTCACAGAGGGAAAAGCAGTTATAAGCAGCTGAAAATATTGCAGGGAATTCGGGGAATATCTTTGCCCGTCCGGTTGGATGTGCTAAGATAGAAGAAAAGAAAACACAAAGGAAACGCAATGCCGGTGCACACAGAGATTTCCCCTTTCCTGCAGAGAAAAAAACAGAGAAAGGAGAAACATTATGACAGAAGCAAAGGAAAAGTTTATCATGCTTCCTACGGTGGATGTGTGCTTTAAGGCACTGATGAACAATCCGAAAGTGAGGAAAGGGTTTATTGCAGCTCTTTTGAAGAGAGAGCCGGAGACAGTGAAAGAGACAGTCCTGCTGCCGACTGCACTGCGGCAGGATTACCCGGATGATAAGCTGGGAATACTGGATGTCCGGGTAATGCTGGAAAACGGGACGCAGATTGACATGGAAATGCAGGTGGCATACTTTGAATACTGGGACGCAAGGGTCCTGTTTTACTTGAGCAAAATGTTTGCGGAGCAGTTGAAAAAGGGCGATCCTTATGAGAAGCTGAAACAATGTATCCATGTGAGCATTCTCGATTTCATCCAGTTTAAAGAGGAAAAGGAATGCTGTCATACCATCAGTTTCTGCGACGAAAAGTCAGGAAAGAAATATAGCGACCTGATGGAGATTCAGATTCTGGAGCTTAAAAAACTGTCCGGTACCGGCTTTCAGAGGGAGGAAGATATTATCAACTGGATGCGTTTCCTCGGAGGGAAAACCCGAAAGGAGTTTGAGGACATGGCCAGAACAGACGAATATATAGGAGAGGCATACGAAGAACTGAAAAAGCTGAGCGCAGACGAACAGGCAAAGCTGGAATACGAGGCGAGAGAGAAGGCGATCCGGGATTATAATTCCCAGATGGGAAGCGCGCTGAGGCGTGGAATGGAAAAGGGAATGGAGGCAGGATTGAAACGCACGGCGCTTAACCTGAAGAAAGCAGAAATGTCTGAAGAGCAGATTGCACAGATGGTAGAGAAAGACATCAGTACAGTAAAAGAGTGGCTTAACGAGGACAAATAAAAGTGAGCTTTTACAAATGGCGCGGGCTGAAACGCTAAGCAGTCACTGAACTGATCCCTTAAGTTTTTCTAAATTTTCTTGACAAATCGGGCCCAGATGGATATTATTATGCGTAGTTAATTATTTGTTAACAAACGTGTAAAGGTGTTGAAGAAGAGGAGTACACCACAGCTTCCGGCAGAGAGAACCGCCCGGAATCCCGCCAGGCCGGGACCGGCTGGAAGGCGGTTTCGGGTCAGGGTGGTGGAAGGTAGCTTCGGAACCGGATATCTGAAAAGCCCGGAGGCTTCGATTATTCGAGAGGCAGGAGCAGGATAGGATATCCCGGAGTGGTCCACGTTAACGGACTTCAGAGGTATGCAGTGCCGGGATCCGGCGCGATTGTATATGAAATAAGGTGGTACCGCGGATTTTTCGCCCTTTACATTTATGTAAAGGGCTTTCTTTATGAAATAAGATGTGAAAAAAACGTGAACACAGTCCCGTACACATCCGGAGAGACTGCCGCTTTACCGCCGCATGAGGGAGTGCAAGGAGAGGACTATGAGCAAAGAACTGGCAAAAACTTATGATCCGAAGGCGATCGAAGAGAAACTTTACGACAAATGGTGTGAGAACAAATATTTCCACGCGGAGGTGGACCGCAGCAGAAAGCCGTTTACAACGGTGATGCCGCCTCCGAATATCACAGGCAAGCTCCATATGGGCCACGCCCTTGACAATACGCTGCAGGATATTCTGATCCGTTATAAGAGGATGCAGGGCTACAACGCGCTCTGGATCCCCGGAACAGACCATGCGGCCATCTCCACGGAGGTGAAGGTGACGAACCAGCTCAAAGAGGAAGGCATTGACAAGAAGGAGCTGGGACGCGAAGGATTCTTAAAGAGAACATGGCAGTGGAAGGAAGAGTACGCGGGCACGATCGAGAACCAGCTTAAGAAGCTGGGAATCTCCTGCGACTGGGACAGAGAGCGCTTCACAATGGATGAGGGATGTTCCAAAGCAGTGGAGGAAGTGTTTATCAGCCTGTACAACAAAGGCTACATTTATAAAGGATCAAGGATCATCAACTGGTGCCCCAAGTGTAAGACGTCCCTGTCTGACGCAGAGGTGGAGCACGAGGAGCAGGAAGGACATTTCTGGCACATCAAGTATCCGATCGTGGGAACAGACCGTTTCCTTGAGATCGCGACGACACGTCCGGAGACGATGCTCGGCGATACGGCTATCGCGGTACACCCGGAGGATGAGCGGTATCAGGATATTGTAGGAAAGAATGTCATCCTTCCGCTTGTTGGAAGAGAGATTCCGATCGTGGCGGACTACTATGTGGACAAAGAGTTCGGAACCGGGGCAGTGAAGATCACGCCGGCTCACGACCCGAACGACTTCGAGGTGGGCAAGCGCCACAACCTGGAAGAGATCAACATCATGAACGACGACGCCACCATCAACGAAAACGGCGGAAAGTACGCGGGCATGGAGCGCTACGAGGCGAGAGCGGCCATCGTAAAAGACCTGGAAGAGCAGGGCTACCTTGTGAAGGTTGTTCCCCACACACATGCTGTCGGAACCCACGACCGCTGCGGTACGACGGTGGAGCCGCTGATCAAGCAGCAGTGGTTCGTAAAGATGGAAGAGCTTGCGAAGCCGGCGATCAACGCGCTGAAAACCGGTGAGCTGAAATTCGTGCCGGACCGTTTTGACAAGATTTATCTGCACTGGCTGGAGAATATCAAAGACTGGTGCATTTCCCGTCAGATCTGGTGGGGACACCGGATTCCGGCGTACTACTGTGATGAGTGCGGCGAACTTGTTGTGGACCGCCATGCACCGGAGAAGTGCCCGAAATGCGGATGCACTCATTTCACACAGGATGAGGATACACTGGATACATGGTTCTCCTCTGCACTCTGGCCGTTCTCCACACTGGGCTGGCCGGAGCAGACAGAAGATCTGGACTACTTCTATCCGACGGATGTGCTCGTGACAGGGTATGACATTATCTTCTTCTGGGTTATCCGTATGGTATTTTCCGGATATGCTCACACGGGCAAATCTCCGTTCCATACAGTGCTTATCCACGGCCTTGTGAGAGATTCTCTCGGCCGGAAGATGAGCAAGTCGCTCGGAAACGGAATCGATCCGCTTGAGATTATCGACAAGTACGGAGCGGACGCGTTAAGACTTACGCTCGTGACCGGAAACGCGCCGGGCAACGACATGCGTTTCTACAACGAGAGAGTGGAGGCGAGCAGAAACTTCGCAAACAAAGTATGGAACGCATCCCGCTTTATCCTCATGAATATGAAGGACGATAAAGTGGAAGAGCCGGAGCACTCCCTCTTTACTCCTGCGGACCGCTGGATTCTGTCCAGGGTAAACACGCTGGCAAAAGACGTGACCGAGAACATGGACAAATATGAGCTGGGAATCGCGGTGCAGAAAGTGTACGATTTTATCTGGGATGAGTTCTGCGACTGGTATGTGGAGCTTGCAAAATACCGCATCTATCACGCGGAGGAGGATCCGAAGGCGGCGAACTGTGTGCTCTGGACGCTGAAGACGGTGCTTGCACAGGCGTTAAAGCTGCTTCACCCGTTCATGCCGTTTATCACAGAGGAGATCTACAGTGCGCTTGTGCCGGAGGAAGAGTCTCTGATGATTTCAAGCTGGCCGGCATATAAGGACGAGTGGTCCTATCCGTCAGATGAGAAGGTGATGGAGCGCGTGAAGGCGATGACGAGAGGAATCCGCAACATCCGCTCTGAGATGGATGTGCCGAACAGCCGGAAGACGAAAGTCTATATCGTCAGCGAGGACAGCGAGATCTGCGAAGGCGTTGAGGCGTTTAAGGAATCCATCATGCCGCTTATGATGGCGGGAGAGATCATCGTTCACACGACAAAGCAGGATGTGGACGACAGCGCAGTGTCTGTTGTGGTTCCGGATGCGGTTGTTTATCTGCCGCTTGAAGAGCTTGTGGACTTTGAGCAGGAGAGAGAACGTCTGTCAAAAGAAGAAGAGAGACTGAACAAAGAGATAAAGAGAGCACAGGGAATGCTCTCCAACGAGAAGTTTGTGAGCAAGGCTCCTGAGGCGAAAGTTCAGGAGGAGAGAGACAAGCTGGAGAAATATACCCAGATGCTTGCTCAGGTAAAAGAGAGAATGGCAGGACTGAAAAAGTAAGAAAGTATAGGAACATATACCGGGCGCGGAGCCGGGGGACGCGTCCGGTATATTATAGAAAGGGACGAGATCACAGATGAAATTCATTCATATCAGAAAGCCTGATATCAAAGGATTTTTTACAAAGATACGAAATCTGAAAAAGGAAGATATCAAACGGCATTTCCAGGAGAAAAAAGAGCGCCGGCAGCGTATTCTGGAAAAGCGCCGCAACAGCAGATTCGCACGCAGGATGCAGCCGGTGTACAAGTGGATGAACCGTCTGTCGGTTCCGCTGCAGTTCCTCCTGGCCTGTGTGATCAATTTCCTGATAGAGGTAGTCTCCCGGCGGTCTCTGTTTGATGCATGGGATTATCTTGTCGGATCACCGCTTGTCTTTCTGTACAACGCATTCATGATATTTGTCACATTCTCGATTGTGTACCTTTTCCGGCGAAGAGTGTTTGTAAGAATTCTGCTCAGTGTGTTCTGGCTGTTTCTTGGTGTCTGCAACGGATATCTGCTGACTAAGCGAGTTACGCCTTTTAACGCTCAGGATTTAAAGGTCCTCTCTGATGCCCTGGAGCTGACCGGCAATTATTTTACGACCGCGGAACTGGTTATGATTATCATTGGCGTGGTAGCGGTTGCCTTCTGGGTCGTCTCCATGTGGAGAAGAGGCGGCCAGTTTACGGGAAAGATGCACAGAGTGATTGCGCTTGGCGGCGTGGCGGTCTCATTCGGGGCATGCTTCTGGCTTACGGATGTAGCCATTGACAGGAGAGTGATATCCAATTATTTCGGAAATATCGCCTTTGCCTATGAAGACTACGGATTCCCGTACTGTTTCTCGGCCAGCCTGTTTAACACAGGGATCAACGAGCCTTCGGGCTACAGCCAGGAGACGATGGACGAGATCAGCAATGACGGGGAGATCACTCTGACAGAGACGGGAAGATCAGAGGAAGAGCTGCCGAACATTATGTTTGTCCAGCTGGAGTCCTTCTTTGATCCGACAGAAGTGGAGTGGCTCCGGTTTTCCGAGGATCCGATCCCGAACTTAAGGCAGCTGTTCAGTGAGTATTCCACCGGATATTTCAAGGTTCCGTCAGTCGGCGCAGGTACGGCAAATACGGAGTTTGAGGTGCTCACCGGAATGAGCATGCGTTTCTTCGGACCGGGAGAGTATCCGTACAAGACATATGCCAAATTTTATCAGATGGAAAGCGCGGCGTCTGCGCTGAAGGCGCTTGGGTACGGGGCGGAGGCGCTCCACAATAACGGCGGTAATTTCTACAGCCGCGCCCAGGTGTTCAACAAGATGGGATTTGACCATTACACAAGCAAAGAGTTTATGAATATCCTTCAGACCACCCCCCAGGGATGGGCGACGGACGATATTTTAGTTCCGAATATTATGGAGTCCATGGACACGACCGAGGGACAGGACTTCGTCTTCACGGTAAGTGTGGAGGGACATGGCGAGTATCCGACAGAGAAGGTTCTCGAAGATCCGGAGATCGTTGTCTCCGGCGTGGAGGACGAAGGCGAGAGAAACGCGTGGGAATATTACGTGAATCTTGTCCATGAGATGGATAAGTTTGTCGGGGATCTGATCGAGGCTGTGGAGTCCAGAAACGAGCCGACTGTGCTTGTATTCTACGGAGACCATCTGCCGACGATGGATCTGGAGGCAAAGGACTTAAAGAGCAAATATCTTTATAATACAAACTATGTGATCTGGGACAATATCGGTCTGGAGAAGCAGGATGAGAACCTTGCGGCTTATCAGATTATGGCGGAGGTGTTCGACCGGCTTGACATCCACTCCGGTACCGTGTTCAACTATCACCAGGAGAGAATGCAGTCCAAGAATTATCTGGCGGATCTGGAACTCCTCCAGTACGATCTTATGTACGGGGAACAGTATGTGTATGAGCAGTACGGGTCCACAATCACGGAAGAACACATGGTTATGGGCGTGAAAGACGCGGAGATTTCGGAACTTGTAGTTCAGTATGACGGAACTTACAGTATATACGGCGCAAACTTTACGAAACAGAGCAAGGTATATATCAACGGCGAGAAGCAAAGTACGAAATTCCTGAATAATACGAGGCTCGATCTGAAGAAGTCGGAGATCCAGGATGGAGATACGATCATGGTTGCGCAGGTCGGTTCCAGCAATACGATATTCAGGGAGTCAAAAACGTATGAATACAGAGACGGGACGCTGATCGAGCTGCCGGCAGATCCGGATGCACCGGAGAACGGCAGACAGGCGTTCGTCGACGAGGAAGAAGAAAGCGATTCATGACCAGTTCAGCATTCGGTACACATATGACATATGAAAAGGCTGCGGCCTACATATATGATATACCTAAATTTACAAAGAAAAATGATATACGTCACACGGAAGCCTTCCTGGATTTTCTGGGAAATCCGCAGGATCATCTGAAGGTGATCCACGTGGCAGGGACCAACGGGAAAGGTTCCGTGTGCGCGTATCTTGACGGAATGCTCCGTTCGGAGGGAAAACGGACGGGGCTTTTTACTTCTCCGCATCTTATCAGGCTCAACGAGCGGATCGCAGTGGACGGGGAACCTCTCAGCGATGCGGTATTTGAGCAGGTTTTCGGGGAGACGCTTCAGGCTGTGGAGCGCATGGAGCGCGAGGGATTGCCCCACCCGACTTTTTTTGAGTTCCTTTTTGGAATGGCACTCCGGGCGTTTGCGCAGGCGGGCGTGGAGTACGCGGTTCTTGAGACCGGACTCGGAGGGAGGCTCGACGCGACAAACGCGGTGAAAAATCCGCTGGCAAGTGTGATCACAACGATCGGGCTGGATCATGTGCGGTACCTGGGGGATACGCTGGAGAAAATCGCCGGAGAAAAGGCCGGAATCATCAAGCCCGGCGTACCGGTTTTCTATGCGCAGACTTCCCCGGAAAGCGACGCGGTGATTGAAAAAACAGCGTCAGAGAGGCAGAGTTTCTGTAAAAAAATCGGGAAAGATGCGTACGAAATTATCGGAATCGAGGACAAACATATTGCATTTTCCTGTTCCAGTGCTTATTATGGAACTACCACGTGGAAACTGAACAATATCGGAGTCTGCCAGCCGGGAAACGCTATGCTTGCCCTGGAAGTGATGCGCTTTCTCTTCGGGGAGAAGGGCCATCCGGACAGGTGGAGGGAGACTCTTTTTCAACTGAAGTGGCCGTGCAGGATGGAGGAAATCCTGCCGGATATGTACATAGACGGCGCGCATAATATCAGCGCTGTGGAGACGTTTGTCAGAAGTGTTCCTTCAGACGGCAGGAGAAACATTATCGTGTTTTCCGCCGTGGATGACAAAGAATACGGGAAGATGGCTGCCTGTCTGGCAGAGAATGTGCCGGCAGATCTGTATGTAGTGACACATATTGACGACCGGCGCGGTGTGCCGGCGGAAACGCTTGGCAGCCTGTTCAGGAAATATACAGACCGGCCTGTCGTGGTGACAGAGTCTGCGGAAGAAGCGCTCCGGTATGTGCGCGCGCACAGGGAGGGGCGCAGAGTGTTTTTTGTAGGCTCACTCTATCTTGCGGGCAGGGTCAGAGAACTGATTCAGGAGGGAAGATAAATGCTGAATTACGAAGAAGAACTGAAAAAATTCAAACCGAGCCTTGAGGCAGAGGAAATAGAGGACGCTGTATATCAGGAGGATCTCTCCGATATGACGGATCTGCTGAAACAGGCGATGGAACAGAAGAAATAGGCACATGGCAGTGCGGGTTAAGAAAGATAAGGGTGGGTATAAATGGACTATATGAAGAAGATCGTGTACCAGTCGAATTACTGGTACAACGACGGTCTGAGAAAGGCGCAGATCCGCGACATGTCCGGGGCGCTTGTCTCTCTGCGGAGAAGCCTGCAGTTCAACCGGGAAAATATTGCGGCCCGTAACCTTCTGGGCCTTGTGTATTACGGGATCGGCGAGGTGCCGGAAGCGCTGGTGCAGTGGATCATCAGCAAAAACTTACGGCCGCGGGACAATATAGCGGATTATTATATCAAGACAGTTCAGGACTCGGCCAATGAGCTCGAGACGATCAATCTTGCAATTAAAAAGTACAATCAGTGTCTCGGCTACTGCCGGCAGCACGGGGAAGATCTGGCGATTATCCAGCTTAAACAGGTGATCTCGTCGCACCCGTCGTTTCTGAAGGCGTATCAGCTTCTGGCACTGCTGTATCTGCAGACCGGGCAGCATTCAAGGGCAAGACAGATGCTCCGCCTTGCGAGAAAGCTGGACACGACAAGCGAGATCACGCTGCGGTATATGCATGAGATCACGCAGCAGAGAGGAAAACACAGGCGGAGAAATGAAAAGAAGAAAGAGGAAGCTGTAGAGTACAGTCTTGGCAATGAGACGATCATACAGCCGAAACACTCAAGGCTTAAGGAAGTGACGAATCACCTTGCGGTCGCGAACATATTTATTGGAGCCGCAATCGGAGCCGCCATTATCTGGTTTCTCGTTGCTCCGGCTGTGAACCAGTCGCAGTCTGACCGGATGAATGACCAGATGAGAGAGTACAGTGAACAGATCCGGTCGCTGGAGGCTCAGGTAAGCGCCCAGACAAGAACGCTGGACAACTACCGCGCTTCAGGCGAGACGGCAGAGGCGGACGCACAGCAGGCGCAGAATACGTCGGCGAGTTATGAATATCTGATGACGGTATCAGACCAGTATGACTCCGGCCAGTACAGCGACGCGACGATGGCGGATACGCTGATCTATGTAAACCGGGATCTTCTCGGCTCGACCGGACAGGCCAGATATGACGAGCTGACGGCGGAGATTTATCCGGAGGCGTGCGATACCTATTTCGCTTCGGGAACGGAGGCACTCGCCGCCGGGAATTATACGGACGCAGCAGATGCGCTTTATAAGGTAGTGCAGATGGACTCCGGTTACAACAGCGGACAGGCTCTCTTTAATCTGGCGCAGGCTTATATGGGAAGCGGGGACAATGCGAATGCGTCCACCTATTTCCAGCGGGTGGTTGACGAGTACGGCGATTCCGAGTACGCTGCCGAGGCGCAGACCAATCTTGATACGATCGCAGCGCAGACCGCCGCAGAGAGTACAGATGCGGAGAGCGCAGAGGGCGGAGACGCCGCAGCAGAATAGGAAATGACAGCGGAGACGCCGCAGCAGAACAGAGAATTACGAAAGAGAAGGATATGCAAAGACGCATATCCTTTTTTTGTACAGGCGACGAGCCAAAGCCCAGGCTTGCCTGAGGCCTTGGCGACCGCTTACAATCCCGGAATGTGCCGCCAGGCACTTCCGGTGATTGTACTTTACCATATATAAAAACGAGGAGGAGTATAAATGAAGTATCAGGTGCAGGAAAACTGTCTTACCATCTATCTGCCCCGCGAGGTGGACCACCACAGCGCGGAGGAGATGAAGAGGGAAGCGGATGCGGTCATTGACCGCAACCATATCAAGTATGTGATCTTTGATTTTGAAAAGACGGATTTCATGGACAGTTCAGGCATTGGAGTCATTATGGGGAGATATAAGACGATATGCCTGATCGGAGGAGAAGTGTGGGCGGTCCATGCAAATGCGAGAATCAGGAAGATACTTACGCTATCAGGCGCGGCAAAAATAATGCAGATTTATGAGGAGGATGAGTCATGAAAAATACGAATGAAATGGAGATCAGATTTGACAGCAGATCGGAAAATGAAGGGTTTGCAAGAGTGGCGGTTGCGGCTTTCATGACGCAGCTCAACCCTACGGTAGAGGAGGTCGCGGATGTCAAGACAGCGGTCTCGGAAGCGGTGACAAACGCGATCATTCACGGATATGAAGGCGAGGTGAAAAAAGTTACCATCCGGTGCCGTATTGAGGAGAATGTTTTTGTGGTGGAAGTAAGCGACAGGGGAAAAGGAATTGAGAACATCGAAGAGGCGATGCAGCCGATGTTTACCACGCTGCCGGAACAGGACAGATCCGGAATGGGGTTTGCCTTTATGGAAGCTTTTATGGACAGCCTTGAAGTGGAGTCGTCCCCGGGCAACGGGACGATCGTGAAGATGAAGAAGACGGTCGGAAAAGGAAGGGAGATATGGACCACACAATCGCTTTGATCAGGAAATCGCACGACGGGGATAAAGAAGCGAGAGAACAGCTTGTGGAAGAAAACGTGGGACTGATCTGGTGCGTGGTGAAGCGGTTTTACGGCAGAGGCGTGGAGGCGGATGACCTGTTTCAGATCGGAAGTATCGGGCTGCTCAAGGCGATCGACAAGTTCGACCTCGCATATGACGTGAAATTTTCCACCTATGCGGTTCCCATGATTTCCGGGGAGATCAAACGGTTTCTGCGGGACGACGGGATGCTCAAAGTGAGCAGGACGCTGAAAGAGCTTTCGGGCCGCAGTGTACAGGCAAGGGAGAAGATGACCGCATCGCTCGGGAGGGAACCTACGATGGAAGAACTGGCACAGGAGCTGGGAGTGGAGCGGGAGGAACTTGTACAGGCCATGGAGGCGGGGAGCGAGGTGGAGTCCATTTACCGGCCGATCCACCAGAAGGAAGGAAACGAAATCCGGCTTCTGGACAAAATTGAGGAAAAGGAGAAACAGGAGGAGAAGATTCTCGATCATATGATGTTAAAGCAGCTCCTTGAGATGCTCGGGGCAAAGGAGAGGCAGCTCATCTATCTGCGGTACTTTGCTGACCGCACACAGGCGGATGTGGGAAAAATCATGGGGCTTTCCCAGGTACAGGTGTCCCGCCTTGAAAAAAAGATCATTGAGAATCTGCGGAAAAAAAGCGTATAGAAAATCTGCGGGAAAAAGGTGTGAAAATCCGGGGATGTGCATATTTTCACGGAAAATCCGAATACTATAGTCATATTCTGACAGATAAGCAGAAAGGCCGGGTGAGACGATGGAAAACGGACGGAAGAAAATATGGATCTGCCTTCTTGCCGTAATACTTGCGGCAGTGGTGATCGGGCTTCTCTATTCGCTGAGCACTCCGCAGGAAAAGGGAAGCGAAGGATTTCTCATACAGAGAGACGTGCAGGAGAACAGCTGTGACATCTAGCAGAAAACTTGTCTATATCCAGGGAGACCGGGATGTGGAAGTCACACATCCGGATGTGACGCTGGGGGATATCCTGAAAATGGAGTGCGCTGACAGGAAGATCCTGCCCGGGATAAAGACAATCCGCATTCTCCGGTTCCGGAGCAGAGGGACACGCAGATGCGTCCTTTCGGTTCTCAGAATCATAGAGGCGGTTCACGAAAAATATCCGGATGTGGAGATCAGAAACCTGGGGGAGCCGGATATTATTGTGACCTATGAGGACCAGAGGACGCCGGCGCTTTTCTGGCATATTGTGAAAACATGCTTTGCCGCGGCGGTGACATTTTTCGGGGCGGCGTTTTCCATTATGGCGTTTAACAATGATGTGGACGTGACGAAACTGTTCGGACAGCTCCATGAATTTGTAACCGGGCAGCAGACGTCAGGGTTTACGGTTCTTGAGATCAGCTATTCCATCGGGATTGCCGCGGGAATCCTGATTTTCTTTAATCATTTTGGGAAAAAGCGCTTCACGGCGGATCCCACCCCCATGGAAATCCAGATGCGGCTGTATGAAAACGACATCCAGACGACAATTGTGGAAAATGCAGAGAGGGAAGGGGTGGAGATCGATGTGGGCAGCAGCACAGATCCTTCTGGCGGCCATCGGCCTTAGCGCGGGGGTGGCCGTTGCGGGAGGTCTTTTTGCGTTTATTGTGGAACTGGGAGTGATCGCCGACTTTGCCGACCGGACGCATACAGGGGATAAAATTCTCCTGTATGAGGACTGCGCGGCGCTTGGCGGGATTCTCGGAAATCTGGTCTATGTGTTTCAGATAAGCATTCCGGTGGGACAGGCAGGGCTGTCTGTGATTGGAATTTTTGCAGGTATTTTTGTGGGATGCTGGGCGATGGCGCTGGCCGAGACGCTTAATGTGTTCCCGGTGTTTATAAGAAGGGCCGGGATTGTCCGGGGTGTGACTGTGTTTGTCGTCAGCATCGCGGTCGGGAAAGGTCTGGGTGCCTGGCTGTTCTTTTCCCGGGGATGGTGAAAAAAGATGACAAAGCCAAAGTTTTTTTGTATAATAACAACATTGAGGCAGAGTCAGAATACGAGGGGGCATCTGGCGGTATGACAGAAAGGAGAGGCATAGATGCTTCAGATCAAAAATATTTGCAAGGAATACCGGACCGGAAGTCTGGTGCAGAAAGCACTTGACGGAGTGAGCTTAACCTTAAGAGACAGTGAGTTTGTCGCGATCTTAGGCCCGAGCGGCTCTGGAAAGACGACACTTCTTAATATCATCGGCGGGCTTGACAGGTATGACAGCGGAGATCTTATTATCAACGGAATCTCAACGAAAAAATATAAGGACAGAGATTGGGACTCCTACCGTAACCATACGATCGGATTCGTATTTCAGAGCTATAACCTGATCCCTCATCAGACGATCCTGGCGAATGTGGAACTGGCGCTTACGATCTCGGGAATTGGAAAGGGGGAGCGCCGGGAGCGCGCGCAGAAAGCGCTGGAGCAGGTAGGACTCGGAGAGCAGGGCCATAAAAAGCCGAATCAGCTCTCGGGAGGCCAGATGCAGAGAGTGGCGATCGCCAGAGCGCTTGTAAACGACCCGGATATCCTGCTGGCCGATGAGCCCACGGGAGCGCTGGACAGCGAGACGAGTGTCCAGGTCATGGATCTTTTAAAGGAAGTGGCAAAGGACCGCCTTGTTGTCATGGTTACGCACAATCCGGAACTGGCGCAGGAGTACGCGACCCGTATTGTGAATCTGAAAGACGGAAAGATACGCTCGGACAGCGATGAATATGTAGTGGACGAAGAACTGCAGGCTGAGCCGGTGCACAGAAATCTCGGGAAGTCGTCCATGTCGTTTCTGACAGCCCTCTTTCTGAGCTTTAACAACCTGCGGACAAAACTGGCGAGGACTCTTCTGACTTCCTTTGCGGGATCGATCGGAATTATCGGAATCGCGCTGATTCTCTCTCTGTCCACAGGTGTCAATGACTACATTCAGCAGATCGAGGAGGAGACTCTCTCGGAATACCCGCTGCAGATACAGAGCACGGGATTTGATTTTTCGTCCATCCTTGTATCGGACGAGGGAAGCGGACAGCAATCGGAACAGGGTGACGTCCATGTGGTGGCGATGGTGACGGATATGTTCTCCACGCTGGACTCCAATGACCTGGAATCGCTGAAGAAATATCTGGACAGCGGTGAGAGCGGCATGGAGGAGTACACAAACGCCATCGAGTATTCCTACAATGTAACGCCTCAGATTTATAAACAGAACGGGGATGAGATCCGTCAGGTGAACCCGGACCGTTCTTTTGATTCCCTGGGGCTGGGAGCATCCTCCAATTCGAGCAGCATGATGTCGTCCATGATGAGCACGAATGTGTTTTATGAAATGCCCGAAAATGAACAGCTCTACGAGGGACAGTATGACGTGAAAGCAGGACGCTGGCCGGAGAATTATAACGAGTGCGTGCTCGTTCTCACGGGCGGGGGCAGCATAAGTGATTTCATGCTGTATACCATGGGGCTGAGGGATCCCCTTGAACTCGATGAGATGGTGCAGCAGTTTATCGACGAGGAGCAGGTGGACGTCCCGGAGGATATGGGGACTTATGATTATGAGGATATCATCGGGATCACATTCCGGCTTGTGAACAGCGCGGACTATTATTCCTATGACAGCCAGTACGGTGTGTGGACGGATAAGTCCGGCGACACGGAGTACATGAAGAATCTTGTGGAAAACGGCGAGGAGCTTACGATCGTCGGAATCGTACAGCCGTCCGAAGATGCAAACGCGGCCGCGCTGACGCCGGGAATCTGCTATCCGGCATCTCTTACAAAGCATGTTGTGGAGGAAGCGGAAAAATCGGAGATTGTACAGCAGCAGATGGAAAATCCGTCCGTCAATGTGTTTACCGGAGAGGCGTTCGGTGAGGAAAGCGATGAGAGCGGAGTGAATGAGGATTCGCTGATCACTGTGGATGAAGAGAAGCTTCAGGCTGCGTTCGGTTTCGACGAGAGCGCAATGTCGGGACTGTCAGGATCTCTGAATCTGACCGATGTGTTCAGCTCGGCGGGAAATTCCGTGGATCTCTCGGGAATGATTGATTTGAGCGGCATTTCCGTCAGTCTGCCGGATTTGCCGGAGATGAGCATGGAAGAACTGCTGGGAAGCGTGGATCTGAATGTGTCGGCAGACAGCCTGTCAAAGATGGCGTCAGGCCTTATGGAAGGATACAGCGAGTATGTCCAGACGCATCCGGAAGCGGATTTCTCAGGGATCTTTGATGACTTCCGTACATATCTCGGATCTGATGAGGCAAAGCAGATTATAAAGGATAATATTGAAGAGATCATTCAGTCGGCGGGAGACATAACGGTCACCGGGGATCAGCTCAGAGCCATGATCACGGAGATCATGAACGGATTCCAGGCATTTATCGATGAAAACGGATATACGGATGCATCCAGATTTGACGAATATCTGATCGAGTATATGCAGACTGCGGCTGCGCAGGAGATTCTCGACAAATGGGCGAACGAGCTGTTCTCGGGAATCGCGGATAACATCTCGATCCTGCCGGAGCAGATGGAGAAGCTGGCGCAGGAGCTCTCGGACGGCTATGTGTCCTATGCGCAGGAAAACGGACTGACGGATCCGACCAAGATCGATGATTATTTTATGGATTATCTTGCCACAGACGACGGCCGGCAGAAGCTGATGGAGGGAATCACATCCATGGTGGACACGGGAGCACTGGAGGAGCAGGTATCAGCGGCGGTCGGCAGCTACATGCAGAGCGCGATGTCCTCCTATGGAAGTGCTGCTGCGGAAACACTGTCATCCCAGATTACATCTGCCGTACAGCAGATGATGACGCAGATTGCGTCTGGAATGGAGACAGCTATGGGGCAGGCGATGACCCGGGTCGGAGCAAGCCTTCAGAACGCGGTAAACATCGATGCGGACGCGTTTGCCGATGCGTTCCAGATGAATATGACAGGAGAGGAGCTGGCGGAACTGATGATGTCCATGAGTTCCGCACAGAGCGCCACATACGACAGCAACCTTATGACTCTGGGATATGCAGATTTCGACACGCCGTCGGGAATTGACATTTATCCTACGGATTTTGAGAGCAAGGAAGAAGCGGTCCGCATCCTAGACGAGTACAACAGCCGGATGGAAGAGGCAGGAAAGGATGAGCAGGTCATCACTTACACAGACGTAGTGGGAACACTGATGTCGTCGGTGACGGATATTATCGATATCATCAGTTATGTGCTGATTGCTTTTGTCGCGATTTCCCTTGTGGTGTCCTCCATCATGATCGGGGTTATCACATATATCAGTGTGCTGGAGAGAAAGAAAGAGATCGGAATTCTAAGAGCGATCGGAGCGTCAAAGGGGAATATCTCCCAGGTGTTTAACGCAGAGACGTTTATCATAGGTCTGTGCGCCGGACTGATCGGAATCCTGCTGACTCTTCTGCTCCTGATTCCGGGCAATGCGGTGATTCATGCCGTTGCGGGAACAACAGACATCAACGCGGTCCTCCCGGCTGTGCCGGCAGTGATCCTTGTTCTCTTAAGCGTTGTGCTGACGCTGATCGGAGGACTGATCCCGTCGCGGAAAGCTGCAAAAAGCGATCCGGTGACCGCTCTGCGAACAGAATAGAACGAATATAAGCACGGCTGCAAAAAGGAGGCGGAAACGGTGAATTCTTATATTGTTCCGGTTGAATGGAAGGACACTTATGTAAGACTGCTGGATCAGACTGCACTTCCGGAGCGGGAAACTTATCTGGAAATACGGACTGCGGAGGAGATGTGGGACGCCATTAAACGCCTCTGCGTCCGGGGCGCTCCGGCGATCGGCATTGCGGCGGCCTATGGTGTATGTATTGAAATGAAACGGTATATGGACAGGACAGAAAAGGAGTACCGCGCTGCCCTGGAGAAGACAATCCGCTATCTCGGAACATCAAGACCTACGGCAGTCAACCTTTTCTGGGCGCTGGAGAAAATGAAACAGGTGAGTGAAGCGTGTGAAGGAAAGAGAAATGCGGATGTGTGTGCGGCCCTTCTCGCCGAGGCCCGCTCCATCGAAAAGCGCGAGGAGAGAGCCTGTATCGCCATCGGGGAGAATCTTCTCACTCTGCTTCAGGGGAAAAAGACGATTCTGACACACTGCAATGCAGGAGGAATCGCCACGGTACGCTATGGAACGGCACTCTCCCCGATCCTTCTCGGAAAAGAGCGGGGGATTGACTTTAAAGTTTATGCGGATGAGACGAGACCCCTTCTTCAGGGAGCCCGCCTGACGGCCTGGGAGCTTCAGAAAGCGGGGGTGGACGTGACGGTGATCACGGACAATATGGCCGGAATGCTGATGGCACAGGGAAAAATCGATACGGTTATAGTCGGGTGTGACCGCGTCGCGGCAAACGGGGATGCGGCGAACAAGATCGGTACATACTCCGTGGCGGTTCTGGCCCGTTACCATGGGATTCCTTTCTATGTGGCGGGACCCCTGTCCACGATTGACAGAAGAACTCCAACGGGCAGAGAGATTCCCATTGAGGAGAGAGCGCCCGGGGAAGTCGTGAACGGATTCGGCAGACGTACCGTGCCGGAGGGTGTGAACGTGTACAACCCTGCTTTTGATGTGACGCCGCATGAACTGATTACGGCTTTTGTGACAGAGCGCGGGATTGTGGAAAGGCCGGATGAAGAAGGGATTGCCGCACTTTTTGCGGGAAGAGAAGCGGAATAATTGTATGAATAAAATGATGTGAGGAGGGGATATTCCCCTCCTCATGCTGCTCTCCGGCTATTTTTCCGGCGAGATGATATATTTTCCCTTCGCGCGAAGGGCGGGATCGCTGAGAATTTCGGAAAGCCTGTCCAGTCCGCATACGTCGCATACCATGCTGCTGACATCCAGACGGCCGGAGTCAATCAGATCCAGCGCCCGTTTCTGCGTATACGGATTGATATAGGACGCTTTGAGTTCCAGTTCCTTCTGGAAGATCTGGAACGGTTTGACCGAGATCGTCTCGTCCGGTCTGGTGAGGCCGAACATCATAACGACGGCCTTGTTTCCGGCGAGATCGATTGCCTGCTCGATCGTTGACGGGCGTCCGACGCACTCGATGACGGTGTTGATCCATGTCATGCCGGCTTCCTTAAGACGGGCTTCTGCGTTCTCGGTGAGAGGATCGATGCACACGTCAGCACCCAGCTGTCTGCCCACCGCTCTTTTGCTTTCCACAGGCTCAAGGAGGGCGATCCTGGCCGCTCCCGCCAGACGGGCAAGCTGGAGCATGAGAAGGCCGATCATGCCGCCGCCGATGATGACAACCTGGTGTCCGGGACGGATTCCGCACATGTCGATGCCGTGCAGGCAGCAGGCGACAGGCTCTGTCATGGCACCCTGCTCGAATGTCGTGTTGTCTCCGAGTTTATAGACCTGGCGCTCGTTTACTGCGCAGTATTCCGCGAAGCCTCCGTTGACCGTTGTGCCGTATCCGATCATATGCTCACAGTAGTGCGCGACGCCGTTTCTGCACGGTTCACAGGAACCGCAGTAGCAGTTGGGATCGATGCATACCCGGTCTCCCGGTTTGTACTCTGTTACTTCAGATCCGACCTGAGCGATGACGCCGGAAAATTCATGTCCGAGGATTGTCGGCGGCGTCACCTCGGCAGCGCCTTTGTCTCCCTCATAGATATGTACGTCAGTACCGCAGACGCCGCATGCCTTTATCTGAATCAGGACATCTTTCGGCCCTGTGTGAGGCATTTCGTGATCTTCCACGCGAAGATCGTGTTTCCCGTAAAAAACTGCACTTTTCATTATGATAACCTCCGCTTGTTTTAAATTCCGTTTCTAGTCTATTCTCTTATGAGAGAGTTGTCAAACATTTATGCATCCAGACATGAGGACATCCCTCGTCGAGTTCAGTTGTACCCTCGGCCGTATACCCCTGTTTCTCATAAAATCCCCGGGCCGAAAGCTGGGCATGGAGGGATGCGGTCCTGCCGCCTCTTTCGGCGATTGCCTCCTCTGCCGCTTTTAAGACTTTTGCTCCGAGTCCTCTTCCCCGGTACTGTTTCAGCACGGCAATGCGTCCGATGATATATTCGGATTCACCGCCCGGGAAAAAGCGGCAGACAGCGGCCGGAGAGCCTTCGGCACACAGGACGATGTGAAGAGCGGTATTGTCTGTCTCGTCAAATTCGTTTTCAAAGCCCTGCTCCTCCATAAAGATGGTCCGCCGGATCATGGAAGCTGCTTCAGGAAGCACATTGTATACTTTTGTTGTTATGGTTTCCATAGGTTTTCTCCTTTGCTGGTTTCCGCGTCTGTCAGAGAGCCATTGCCCTGCGCGGTATGGGGACACCGTGCTGTCCGGCTTTGACGGACGGGTAAATTATGACGGTATTATAGCAGGATGCCGTAATCCGGTCAATGCGTTTCGGAGATTCGTTTGATGAGTTCCTGCGGCTGATTGACAAAAGGAAACAATTTATTTTATGATATGATGTCGGGGTCAAAAGCCTTAGAAATAGAATCTTGAAAATTTAATATTTTACAGTAAATGCAAGCTTTTTTGCCTTTCACGAGTTATACTAAAAATAGTTTTTGAAAGGTGGTATGCTT
>NZ_JAJEQX010000046.1 GCF_020687545.1 Ruminococcus turbiniformis
GCGTATGCGCTGGAATGACTCTATGTAAGATGTCCTGAAAACATCAGGTCATCGGCTGTGGAGTCAACGCTCCATCAGCACGGAATGCGTTTGCTTTGTTTAGCTGTCATTCATCTGGCAGGATGGCACTTGTCAATGTCGTAGTTGCGTCAGCGAGGCGATAACAGCCATTGCAAGCTCCATTCTCGCCAGATACCGTCTTTAGGCAAAGTAATCGAATATCGAGTGGATCAACCATCCGGAAGGATGGTTCACTTCACCGGAAAAGTGGTTCGCATCGTTGGCAAAGTACAGTTGCCGACCGGTACAGCCAACCGGCAAGGTGGTACTCTTGTTTCGGCAGGGTGGTACAGTTAGACCGTGCAGATGGTACTAATTCACCGTTATTTACAGATGTACGAATTTCCGGTGAAAATCCAAGAGCAGATGTATGGTGCGATGTCCGCGTGCCTTCGGGATGCGGATGAACTGGCCGCATATAAAAAGCGTGAGCACATCCGTTCTGAAGAATTTATCTATCTTCTGGCCCGGGCCTATACTGTTTTGTGTGAGTTTAATAAAGCGCGTTCTCTGGCTGATGAATTGTCAAGAAGCTCAAAGAAGGGGAAAGAAGCAGCGGAAAAGCTTAACGAGCTGATTATCTGCGGGGAAGATGTAATGGACGATAATGATATAGAGACAGAGGAGCTGTATCCATGGTCCGAGCCGTGGGATTACGGGTGGCAGGCTGAGGAAAAGCAGAAGCCATATGTCCGGACACAGCCAAAGATCAGCCGGAATGCACCCTGCCCCTGCGGCAGCGGGAAAAAATATAAGCATTGCTGCGGAAAATAAAAAGAGAAAGCCTGGCCGTGACGGCCTGAAACAACGGCCTTCCGGCAGTCTTTCCATCCAGGAAGCCATAATACCCCCCCCCCCGGCTGGAAAGATTGCCGGAAGACTCCTTATTTACCTTAATTATTTTCTTTTTCTACAAGTACCCGGCATTTTTTACGAAAACATGCAATGCCGTATTTCAGGACAGTAACTACTCCGGCCTGATGAAACTCTTCTGTATAGTTCCGCATATCTATCTGTCTGAGTGCATTCTCACAAGCAGCAGTTAAATCCTCTTTCTCCGCATATTTTATTTCTATTATAATTCCAATATCTTTATCCTCAACTTTGATAAAAATATCACTGTATCCGTTTCCGGATTCCCTGTTTGATTTTACATACCAACCGCTTTTAAAACCGAGAATTCCAAGAAGTATGCCATGATAAAAGTTTTCTTTCGTAGGTTTCCGGGCAAATGTATCCCGAATACTGATTGTGCGGCCGAGATATTCTGTAAACAGTCTCTCAGTTTCCCGTGCATTTCCTGCCGCCAGAGCATTACAAAATGCTAGCAAAGTCTCGCCATCTTTTGAAACGGATTCTTTAAACATATCCATAATCTGGTTCTTGAAAAGATTACGGATCTCCATATTGGGAATTGCAAGCTGATATACTCTTCCGTCAGATGTTCCCCGCTGAGTTAAATAACCGGTTGTAAACAGCACACTCCATATATTATCTGCAGAGTCATACAGTCTGTCATATGTCAGATCCTCATGGATTTCCTTCATTACTGTCTCGCCCGCGATCAGATCTTCAATTTCAGTCTTAGAGAGCCCGTCACCTACTTTTTCGATAAAATGTTTTACAATATCATTGCTGCTTGTGTTGGACCAATAATCTTGTGGAGTGAGCTCTCTGTTTACAAGGAGTTTATTCACATAATTGACAACATCCCAGGGACAGTATACGTCTGTATCCCCAAACCGATAGCCATCATACCATTCCCTGATGGCTTCATGTTTATCTTCCAGATTATAATAAGCAAGCATCTCCCTCATTTCATTATCGGTAAAACCAAAATAGGAGTCGCAGTCTTCATCAGTGATAGAGAAAACAGTAGGATTATTTAACCCTGTGAAAATACTTTCCTTTGAAACCCGCAGACATCCAGTAAGAACTGCGAAATATAAGCTGTTGTTTGTCTTCAGGGCTCGATCAAACATATTCCGGATCAGGAGAACCATCTCACTGTAATATTGTTTTTCGTTCGCCTTTGCCAGAGGTACGTCGTATTCATCTATCAAAATAATTACTTTGCTGTCATAATGCTTTTCCAGCAGCATCGACAGCAGTTTCAGGCTGCCCATAAGTACGGTGTCGGGCATAAGGAAACTTTCACGGTTTTCATAATCAATGGTAATGAGTTGTCTGTAACGGTCCTTTTCAATTTCATTCAGCTTTTTGCTGTTAATAAGAATATCATAAAATCGGAGCGCTTCTTCACCAATTACTGAACATATCAGCGAACGTGCCGTTTTATAATCTGTGCCGTTGACATCTTTCAAACTGACTGATATTACAGGAAACTTTCCCATATATTCTCTGCAGAGCTGAGTTTCTGAGGCAATGTGCAGCCCGTCAAACAGCTGTGGGTCGCTTCCGATCTCAAAGAACTCTTTCAGCATACTCATATTTAAGGATTTTCCGAACCGGCGGGGGCGGGTGAACAGATTTACTTTTCCACGCCGGTAAATAAGATCACGGATCATGGATGTTTTATCTACATAGTAATAATTATCTGTATGTATTTCCTCAAAATTTTCGATTCCTACCGGAAGGCGCATTTTATCCATATAATTCATCAGGAAGCACTCCTTTCGCATAAAGAACTTCTGATAGTAATTTTAGCATGGGGGTAATGGAATAACAAGGGAAACAGAATATCGATTTCTGGATTTCCGGATAGCCGTGAAAAACGATATAACAGAGTTAAAAAAGTTCGTAGAGCTAGTTACTCTACGAAGCATAGATTAGTATAACTCACTTTTTTTAATGATTCAATAGTAATTTTTTACTGATTTCTTAATGTCTACAAATCTATAACTAATATTATCAGAATCAAATTCTAAAATTTGAGAAAAATCAAAATCTTTCCCCTTATTAACAGATATTGTACAGTACTGTTTGTTTGAGGATCCCTGTAAATTTCGTAGAGTAACTAGCTCTACGAAAATAAGGGAGTTGATCTTATGTGGTGTGTATTAAAATGCCATTCCGGAAAAGCAGAGGAGATTATTGCTTCCTGCAGCCGGAATATATCAGATGATATACTGCATGACATTTTTGTATTCACATATGACCGCATGAAACGTTATCAGGGAAGCTGGCATGTAGAAAAACAGCAGATGTTTCCTGACTATGTTTTTATGGAAACGGAGGATGCAGCTGCCCTGGCCGAATCTTTGGAGCCATACCGCAGATTTGTTCATATATTAGAAGGTGCGGATATGCTGCAGAGAATAGAGCCAGAAGAAGAGCTGTTCCTGCGCAGACTGTGCGGACATGATCATCACCTGAAGATGTCGGAGGGATATATCCGTAACGGCATTACTCATGTTATCCGGGGACCTCTGGTTGGCATGGAACGAAGAATCCGAAAAATCGACCGGCATAAAAGAATCGCCAGTATCGCCATTCCAGCAAAAGGCGCGGAGAGAGCTATGCCTGCCGGACTGGAGATTACAGCGAAAAGTTAGGCTTGATTATTGATTACAAATACCGGGATCAGAACCCTCATCTGTAGTGTGTGCTATGGAAGAGGTGGGTGCCGGTAATATTTTATGCGTGATAATCCGGAGCAATTGTTATATGCTGCGGATATGGCGAAGCATACGCTAAATTTGCCGGAAATGCTGAGGGGTGGGGTTATGTGGTATGTGATCCAGACAGTGACAGGACAGGAAGAGATTCTTACAGATATGATAAGAAAAATAATTCCCGGGGAATATTACCGGGAATGTTTTTATATAAGAAGAGAATGCGCTGACCGGGAAGGGGACGGATGGAGAGTTTATCAAAGTGTTCTGTTTCCCGGATATATCTTTGTAGATACTGATATGCCGGAGAAAGTTTATTACAGCCTGAAAGGTGTGCCGAAGCTGACAAAGCTGTTAAAAAGTGATGAAGAAGCTGCTCGCGAAGAGCTTTTTTTTCTGAGAGTGTCTGGTGAGGAAAAAGAATTTTTGGAAAATATACAAAGCGAAGGACACCTGGTAAGACGATCTTTGGTGAAACTGGATGAGGAAAAGCAGATTATCGGCGCGGAAGGCGCTGTAGGAAAATATATTGACTGTATTGTAAAGCAGAGGGTGAGAAAAAGATTTGTATTGATCCGACAGAGGCTGTTGGGGAAGGAAAGAAAGATATTGCTGGGGATCAGGCTGGAAGAAGATTGCGAGAGTTTACAGTAATGTCAGACGGCTGGAGTAAAGATAATTGAGCGATATATAGATATATAAAATAAAGGATTTCCGAAAAGGAGATCCTTATTTTTATGGGAATAAGTAAAGAAAATTTGTAAACAGCATATGGAGGGAGAAAAAGGAAGTTATGGATGCAAATATAAAACCATTCCCTACAAAAGTGTGGCTGTCCAGCCCGACTATGCATGGGCCGGAACTGGAGTATGTGAAAGAAGCTTACGAGACAAACTGGATGTCTACTGTAGGGCAGAATATTAACGAAGCAGAGCGTCTGGCGTGTGAAAAGGTAGGATGCAAGTACGCAGTCGGACTTTCCGCCGGGACGGCAGCACTTCATATGGCGGTAAAACTGGCTGGGATGGATGTATATGGTCAGCAGGAGATCGGCCAGGGTGCGTTAAGTGGACATAAAATATTCTGCTCGGACATGACTTTTGATGCAACGGTCAATCCAGTTGTGTATGAGGGCGGTGTACCTGTATTTATTGATACAGAGTATGATACCTGGAATATGGATCCAATCGCGTTAGAGAAAGCTTTTGAGTTACATCCGGAAGTAAAGATTATTGTTGTGGCTCATCTTTACGGGACACCTGGAAAAGTAGATGAGCTCCGGGAAATATGTGAACGGCATGGAGCAGTTATTATTGAAGATGCGGCGGAATCTCTGGGGGCTTCCTATAAAGGCGTACAGACAGGAAGCTTCGGAAAATATAACTGCATTTCCTTTAATGGAAATAAGATCATTACCGGCTCTGCCGGGGGAATGCTTTTGACAGATGACAAGGAAGCGGCAGATAAAGTAAGAAAATGGTCCACTCAGTCCCGGGAAAATGCCCCATGGTATCAGCATGAAGAACTGGGTTACAACTATCGGATGAGTAATGTGATCGCCGGAGTTGTTAGGGGACAGTTTCATTATCTTGAGGAACATATTGCACAGAAAAAGGAAATCTATGAGCGATACCGGGAAGGATTCAAAGATCTGCCGGTCGTGATGAATCCTTTTGATGAAGAAAACAGTGAGCCGAACTTTTGGCTGAGTTGTATGCTGATCGAACCAGAGGCAATGTGCTGCCAGGTGAGGGGAGAACAAGAGGCTTTATATATCAGTAAGCCTGGAAAGAGCTGTCCGACAGAAATTTTGGAGACGCTTGCAAAATATAATGCTGAAGGAAGGCCGATCTGGAAGCCCATGCATATGCAGCCGATCTATCGGATGAATGGGTTTGTGACAAGAGAGGGAGACGGAAGGGCAAAAACGAATGCATATATCAGCGGTGGAGTACTTGGAAAAGACGGAAAGCCGCTGGATGTAGGTATGGATATCTTTCAGAGGGGCCTGTGTCTTCCGAGTGATAATAAGATGACGGCGGAGGAGCAGGAGAAAGTGATCGAGATTGTGAAGGGATGTTTTGAGTAGAGAATGAAAGGCGGAAAAAAACTTGTAATCGCGGCGATGCTTGGTGCTGCCGGCGGAATGACTGCTTATCTGTCTGGAAAACGAAAGGCAAAGCAACAAGATCAGAACAGCCAGGCAGATATTATAAACGAAGAAATGGATCGGTTAAAACATAGGCCTGGATTTTATGAAAAGTACATAAAACGTCCTCAGGATTTCTGCTGTGCATTGCTGGCTATTATCGTACTTTCACCAGTCATGGCGATTGTTGCAGCCATGGTGCGTTTAAAACTTGGTTCTCCTGTTATTTTTAAGCAGGAAAGACCTGGATTAAACGAAGAGATTTTTACATTATATAAATTTCGGACTATGACAGATAAAAAAGACAAAGACGGCAATCTTTTACCAGATGAAGAGAGGCTGACGAGATTTGGAAAAATTCTTCGTTCTACAAGTCTGGATGAACTGCCGGAATTATTCAATATCCTGAATGGAGATATGGCTGTTGTAGGACCGAGACCTTTGTTAGTTAGATATCTTCCCCTTTACAACGAACATCAGGCAAGAAGACATGAAGTAAGACCGGGATTTACAGGATATGCTCAGGTAAATGGACGAAATTCTATTTCCTGGGAAGAGAAGTTTGACATGGATGTGGAGTATGTAGAGCATGTGACGTTTTTGGGAGACTGGAAAATTATTCTACAGACAGTAAAAACAGTATTAAAAAGAGAAGGGATCAGTTCCGAGTCATCGGTTACGATGGAAGAATTTAAAGGAACAACAAGCAAAGTGGGAGAAATATGAAAGAATTATATATAGTAGGAGCTGGCGGATTCGGAAGAGAAGTTGCATGGCTGGTTGAAAGAATAAATAAGTGCAATGAAGAATGGAATTTAAAAGGATTTATTGATGACAATAACGAATTGCACGGCAAGAAGGAAGGCCGGTATCAGATTATTGCAGGAACAGATTATCTTTTAAATATAAACAGGGATATATGGGTGGTATGTGCAGTAGGTGCGGCATCAACACGAAAGAAAATTATAAAAAGAATAGAATCAAATAAGAATATACACTTTGCTACTTTGGTGGATCCCGCTGTTTTGCTTTCAGACAGAGTAGAGATTGGAGAAGGGAGTATTATCTGTGCCGGATGTATTATAACAGTAGATATAAATATCGGAAAACATGTCATTGTTAATCTTGATTGTACGATTGGACACGATGCGAGACTCTGTAATTACGTGACAGTATATCCGAGTGTTAATATTTCTGGATTCGTTACGATAGAAGACGAAGCAGAAATAGGAACAGGTACGCAGATCATTCAAGGAAAAACAATAGAGAAAGAAACAATCATAGGAGCCGGATCTGTAGTTGTAAAAGACATTCCAGCTAAATGTACTGCTGTGGGAAGTCCGGCAAAGCCAATAAAATTCAGAGAATAAAGGGGATAACAAAGATGCAGATCCATGCAGTGACTATATTAGGTGCCAATGGAACAATGGGCAGAAATATTGCAGCAATATTTGCCTCCTTTGGAAGCGCTCAGGTATATCTTGTAAGTAGAAGTATAGAGAAATCCATCTCAGCAAAAGAAAAGGCTTATAAATCCGTCAGGGCAGAGAGTGTAAAGAAAAAAATGATAGCATCTGATTATTCACAGCTTGAGAAGTGTGTTGAAAAATCGGAACTGGTTTTTGAAGCCTGTGCGGAGGACTGGGAAGTAAAAGTAGATCTGCACAGCAGAATTTCTGAAGTGCTGAAAAAAATTAATGATGGGAAGGACCGGGTTATATGCACAGGAACTTCAGGTCTGTCTATCACAAAACTTTCAGAATTATATTCTGAAGAACAAAGAAAGTTGTTCATGGGGATGCATTTCTTTAATCCACCATACAATATGACTTTATGCGAATTAACACCAACAGTATATACAGATAGAACTGTATTCAATGAGATTTTTAAATACGGAAAAGATACATTATACCGAACAATGGTAGAAGTAAAAGATTCCCCGGCATTTTTGGGAAACAGAATTGGGTTTCAGTTTATTAATGAGGCTCTCCAGATGGCGGAACAGTATAAATACAATGGGGGGATTGACTATATAGATTCGATTCTTGGTCCATTTACAGGGAGAGCAATGGCTCCGCTTGTAACAGCTGATTTTGTGGGCTTAGATGTACATAAAGCTATTGTAGATAATCTATATGAAAATACCCGGGATTATGCACATGATACATTTATTCTGCCGGATTTTGCAGAACAGCTTATCAAAGAAAATCGATTAGGGAAAAAATCCGGAGAAGGGTTATATAAAACTATTATGCATGAAAGCGGTGTGAAAATCCGCCAAGTGTATGATATTGAACATGGGAATTACAGAAATGTCATGAAATACAAATTTCCTTTTGTTGAAGAAATGATTTCTGCATTTCGGGAGGGGGATTATGAACAGGGAATTAGTGCACTGATCAATAATCGGTCACAGGAGGCAAATATATGCTGTAATTTCCTGCTTAAATACATCTTATATTCTTTAGAAACGGCAAGAGATGTAGGATATGATATCCATTCTGCAGATGATGTTATGGCGGCAGGATTTAACTGGTGCCCTCCTCTGGCAATGATAAAAGCTTTTGGTGGAATTGAGGCTTTTCAGAAATTATGTGAAGAAAGACTGGATTCTGATATGTTGAATAAAGTTCATTTTTCAGAGCTTGTTGAAGAAGTTGAAATATCCAGATATGACTATCGCAGATTTATAAAAGCGAAATATTAAGGAGCTGTACAATGGAAAATAAGGTATACGTGCTTGGGGGAAGTCAGACAGATTTTGAAAGAAATTGGAGTAAAGAGGGCAAAAATGTTATTGCCCTATTAAAAGAAGTTGTTTCAGATGCACTTGTTGAAATTGGACTGAATTATGAAGATATAGTGAAACTTAATAATGAGAACAGAGTTGCCTGCTTTGTTGGGAATTTTATCGCTGAGGAATATATACAGCAGGGTCATCTGGGAGCATTATTAACTGAAGTCAACCCGGCTTTTTATGGAGTCCCCTCAGCCAGATATGAGGCGGCCTGTGCATCAAGTTCCGTTGCTCTCGATTCCGCTATTACAAAAATTAAAGCAGAAGAATATGATCTTGCTGTGGTCATAGGCTGGGAACTGATGAAAACAGTAGACTCCAAAACATGTGGAGATATTCTTGGACGTGCAGCTTACTATGAAAAAGAGGGAAAAGGAATTGATTTTCCATTCCCTAAATTATTTGGGAAATTAGCCGACGAAACAATAAAAAAGTATTGCCTGGATGAAAACAGATATATGGACGCATTGGCAAAAATATCAGTAATTAATTACTCCAATGCCAAAAGAAACCCAAAAGCTCAGACTAGGAAATGGTTTATGGATTATGATCAGGCATCTCATCGAGGAACCGATACAAATAATTTAATTGGAAACAGATTGGGCATTTCAGACTGCTCACAGGTTACAGATGGAGCTGCGGTGGTTTTTCTCGCAAGTGCAAGGCTGATAAAAGAATTGGGAAAAGATCAGAAGAGTATTCCTATAGTGAAAGGATATGGGCATCGAACAGCCCCAATGCTATTTGAAAAGAAGATTCGAGATAATGCAGCGAGTGAGTATGTCCTCCCATGGACAAGGAAAGCGGTAGACGAAGCATATAAAAGAGCTGGACTTACAGTAGATGACATTGATGTGTTTGAAACGCATGATTGTTTTACTTCATCAGAATATGCAGCTATTTCGGCCTTTGGAATTACAGCGCCAGGAAAAGAATATGAGGCTGTAGAATCAGGAAGAATTGATTTCAAAGGGGATAAGCCGATCAACCCAAGCGGAGGCTTAATTGGATGCGGTCATCCGGTAGGGGCTTCAGGTGCAAGGATGTTCCTGGATTTGTACAAACAGGTTAGTGGAACGGCAGGAACCTATCAGGTGAGAAAAGAGAACGGGGATGTCCCCAGGAATGGAATGATGCTGAATATTGGTGGAAGCGCTACGACAAATTATGTATTTGTAGTTGGAAAGGAATAAGAAGTAAATGAATTTATTATTTCTTACATTATTAGATTTTGACTCAATAAATGAACACAACATATACACAGATCTGTTAAGAGAATTTTGCAAACATGGACATCAGGTTTATGTAATCTCACCAATAGAGAGAAAATCTGGAAAGCAGCCACGCATTATACGGGGTAGTTTTGGCAGGACACCAGAAAAGAGAGAAGCTCTTCTAAATAAGCTGGTGAAAGTGTAAGAAACACCGGGGAAAAGAGGAGAAACACCAGAAAAAGGCGGAGAGCCATGTAGACCACATTACTTTTCTTGGGGACTGGAAGATCATCTTCAAGACCGTATGGACAGTATTAAAACGAGAAGGAATCAGTTCTGAAACCTCCGCAACCATGGAGGAATTCATGGGAACAGAAGCTGCTGAAGCAAAAGGCAATGCGGAGGTATAGAAATGAGAAAATTAGCAATTATCGGAGCAAGCGGTTATGGAAAGGTAGTTGCAGATATTGCAAGAAGGAATGGCTACAAAGAGATTGTTTTTTTAGATGATGATGACAGCATTCATGAATGTGGTGGTTATCCGGTAATAGGAAAAAGCACTGAATCAGGAATGATAGATGCTGATGTAATCATTGGGATTGGCAATGCAGGCGTCCGGAAGCAGATACAGGAATCTATACCAGATGAAAAACTGGTTACGCTCATTCATCCGGATGCAGTTGTTGCGGAAGATGTAGTGGTAGGCAAAGGATCCGTAGTCATGGCTGGTGCCGTAATCAATCCGGGAGTAAGGATTGGAAAAGGTTGCATCATCAACACCTGTTCGTCCGTGGATCACGATTGTGAAGTGGGCGATTATGTACATATTGCGGTAGGAAGTCATTTGTGTGGGACTGTCTCTGTGGGGGATGGAACATGGATTGGTGCGGGAGCAACAGTTAGTAATAATGTTTCCATCTGTTCAGCCTGCATGATTGGTGCAGGGGCAGTAGTAGTTAAGAATATTGTTGAAGCAGGGAGTTATGTTGGGCTTCCCGCTAAAAAGATAAAGTAGGATGAAAAAGTATGGATGTTGTTATTGTTGCAAATTTTTGTATGGATTTCACTGAAACCGATAATGGAAGATTTAGTTATTTAGCAAAACTGCTTTGCGAGAATAATGAAGTTGAGATTGTCACAAGTAGTTTTTATCATATTACCAAACAACAAAGAGAAACAATAAGTGAACATCCTTACAAAATAACTCTTATTATTGAACCTGGATATAAGAAGAATATAAGTATTCAAAGATTCTATAGTCACTACATTTGGGGGAAGAATGTAATAAAATACCTTAAAAAAAGAAAAAGACCTGATGTTGTGTATTGTGCAGTACCTTCTCTTACCGCTCCATTCTTTATCTCAAAGCACTGCGAAATCAATAGAATTAGATTTATTGTTGATATACAAGATTTGTGGCCCGAAGCATTTCAAATGGTTTTAAACATTCCTGTTATTAGCAATCTCTTTTTCTTACCTTTTAAATGGGTGGCGAATAGTATTTACCGAAGAGCAGATGATGTTATTGCGGTTTCGCAAACCTATGTTGATCGAGCACTAAGTGTAAATACGAAATGTGAATGTGGACACTCGGTTTTTCTAGGAACAAATCTCGAGACTTTTGATGAAAATTCAAAAAAAGAAACGTTTTTGAAGAAACAAGCTGGAGAAGTGTGGCTTGCGTATTGTGGAACATTGGGAAAGTCTTATGACTTAGAATGTGTAATAGATGCATTAGATTACCTAAGAAATACCAGTATTAAACTAATTGTAATGGGGGATGGTCCCCAAAAGAGCAAATTTGAGGAATATGCAGTTCAAAAGAATGTGAATGCTTATTTTACTGGACGGCTTCCATATGATGATATGTGTGCATTACTCTCGGAATGTGATATAACAGCAAATCCTATTGTTGGCACATCTGTAGCATCTATTATTAATAAGCACGCTGATTATGTTTCGTGCGGTCTTCCAGTCATCAATACTCAAAATAGTGTCGAGTATCAAAAGCTCATTGAAGAGTACCATATGGGATATTCCGTTAAACCTGGTGATTATCGAGCTTTTGCTGACAAACTGCAAGAATTAGTTTGTAACGAAAAACTTAGAAAAGAAATGGGTGCTAATGCCCGTAGATGTGCTGAAGAAAAATTCAATAGAAAATATACCTACCAAGAGCTGATAAAGGTAGTAGAGAATAAGGGGTAATTTAGTGAGTGAGAAAGTTGAAGTGTTAATTTCCGCAATGTACCAAACTGACTTAGCATTGTTTGAAAAAACTGGTGTGACGACGGACGGTCTGATCATTAACCAATGCAACGAAAATGCTGTTCAAAAGCAGGAAGAATGCGGAAGACAGTATAAGATGATTTCCACAATGGAACGTGGGTTAAGTAGAAGCCGTAATCTGGCATTAGAAAATGCTCAGGGTGATTATTGTTTGCTTTGTGATGACGATGAGCTATTGTATGAGGATTATGAAGAAAAAATAGTTGATGCGTACAAAAAATACCCAGATGCCGATATTATTTGCTTCAAGGTGATATTAGAGGAAAAAGTATACTCTAATAAACCATATAAAATTGGATATTTGAAGGCATTAAGAGTTTCAAGTGTTCAGATTAGCATGAAATTAGACAGTATTAAAAAAGCGGGGATTCTTTTTGATGAAGAATATGGCTCTGGAACACCTATGGGATCTGGGGAAGAGAATATTTTTATTTATGATTGCTTGAAAAAAGGGTTAAAAGCATATTATGTTCCTGTTATCATTGGAGAAGTCAATCAATCTGAGTCTAATTGGTTTAGAGGCTTCACAGACGAGTACTTTATGAAAAGAGGAGCAATCATTTATCGCTTGATGGGTAAAATTGGTGTTATTTATTGCGCATATTTTGCTATAACCAAATATCGAAGGTATAAAAACAATATGAGTATGATGAGGGCTTTTTTGCTAATGATAAATGGTATGAAAAATCATTGACTAGGAGAAGGAGAATACATTTATGACAGAAAATAGCATAAAGCCGATGGTAAGCGTAATTATCCCTACATATAAACGTTCGAATATGTTGCCCCGGGCAATCGCGTCTGTGTTAAGCCAGACGTACTCAAATATTCAGGTTGTGGTTGTGGATGACAACAATCCGGATACGGAATACAGAAAAAACACGGAAGCGCTTATGGCGCAATACGCATCAGATGAAAGAATCAAGTATGTAAAGCACAGCAAAAACGCCAATGGTTCTGTTGCCAGAAACACCGGAATCAAAAGTTCTGATGGAGAAATTGTTGCATTTCTGGATGATGATGATTTCTTTTATCCGGAAAAGATTGAAAAGCAGATGGCATATCTACTTCAGCATCCGCAATTCCGTGCGGTGTACTGTGGCTGGGACAGAGACGGAGAAGTCGTTATACCCTACGATGAAGGGGATCTTTCCTACAATATTCTCAGTGGAGATCACATCATTTTGACAAATGTCATTATGATGTGGAAGGAAGATGCACTGGCCTGTGGGGGCTGGGATGAAACCTTTATGCGCCACCAGGAGGCTGCTTTTTTACTTCGATATTTCAGAAATGGTGGGACAATCGGTGTTGTTCCAGAAGTTTTAGTTGAATTTGATGTGAGTGATCGATCAAATGAAGCGGGGAATCCGCATAAACACGAGGAGCAGACCTTGCATTATCTGAATTCCTACCAGGATATGATCGAGCGGTGCGCAAGAGAAAAGAAAAACGCCGATAAAATGATTTGGTCACATCGTTACAGGGGAATCTTTTTGGGATATTTAAGAGCTCGTGATTTAAAAGGTGCATTCTCGTTCTGGTTCAGATATTGTATAAAAATTCCATTCAGATTTAGCATTGTTTTGATTGATTATATTATAGAACGCACTATAAGAAGGAAGAAGATATGAAGAAAAAAATAGTAACACCAGAGTTTATATTCATATTCTATGTCTTTGGATTTGCGATGCTTAGACCCATTTTGTTTTTATTTCGAGCACGCTCATCTGTTATTATTGCTTCCTTTATTGCAGTGGCTTTATTATCCTCTTTATTTAATAGTCACGTGTTTGAAAAAAGGTGTTTCATAAAATGGGTGATTGTATCTGCATTTTTTGAGGTGCTGTTATATTTTAGCCCACCCGAAGTTTCTGCAACATATATGGTGAACTACTTTATGTATGGGGTTATGGCACTGTTTCTGCTAATAAATGTCAATGATTATCAGAGGGTCTTATATTGGATTGTGAGGTTTTCTTGCATCAATGGGGTGTTACTGATTTTAGATCCATTCTTTAGTTACCAATTTAATGGTGGATACATGGAGTATGGATTTAATATGCTTATGTTCTCGTTTACTGGATTGTTGCTTGGCTATTTTTATTACAGGAATCGACATTTTTTTGTTCCTATTGTTATCGAACTGATTATGATATCTTTCTATGGAAATAAGGGTGCTTGTGTAACAGCAATCCTCTTGTTTTTGGGTGGACTGATTTTGTCCGGTAGCAATGTGAAAAGATTTATTTATAGCGTAGTTGCTTGTTTGGGAATACTGAGTTGGAGAACGATTCTATTGTGGATTATTGACTGGGCAAAATACTTTGGCGTATCCAGTTATTCAATAACTACTATGAAGATAATGTTATCTGATAATGCGGATATTGTTTTTTCGGCTAGAACGAATATTTGGGAAACAGCCCAAATGTGGATATCAGAAAAACCTTTTTTAGGCCATGGAATTGGTGTGTTTGAAGCCACGACCAATGGATATGCGCATAACATTTTTTACGATATAACACTATCCTTTGGTTTTATTGGACTAATAATCTTTATTATTCTGCTTTTACATAGTGTTTATAAGATGTGCTACAATCCGTGTAAAGAGTACAAATTATTCCAACTTTGTTGCTTATTTTGCTGGCTGATTCCAATGCAATTTTCATTGACACTATGGAATGTAACTATGTTTTGGGTCTATTGGGGGCTATATTTTTACGATGACAAATACAAGAGGTGGAAAATTGAAAGTATTAGTTCAGACATATGATACTGCCTTTCAAAATACAGCGGGAGGTGTTCATAATAGAATAGTTAGAACTGCGGAAGCGGTGCGTAAAACAGGCTGCACAGTTGATTATTTTGATAAGTTTAACACTATTGCGGATGAGTATGATATTCTTCATGTGTTTATGTTAGATATCAGTAACCTCGGATTAATGAAGTATGCAAAATCAAAGGGAATGAAGGTAGTACTTTCGGCTGTGGTAGGATTAGACAAAGCTGCAAGTATTGATTTTTATTGGACAATACGGAAAATTCCAGTAATGACAACCTATAAACTCCTTTTCCAAATGTGCGAATTGGCGGATGCAATTATTGCTGAGACAAAAAAAGAAGCAGATTTTATTGCAAAGCATTATCATGTGACATCAGAGAAAATCCTTGTGATTCCCAATGGTGCAGACACACCAGAAACAAACAGTCAGATGATTTTTGATGTCATAGGAAAGCGTTGCCAATATGCGCTGGAGGTAGCTCGATTCGATAAGAATAAAAATCAGATCAATGTAATCCGTGGGCTGAAAGGAACGAATACAGAGGTAGTGTTTGCGGGAGGACCGGATTTTTCTGATAACGGATACTATGAGGAATGTCTGGAAATTGCAAAAGACTCTCCCAATATTCACTTTCTTGGCTGGTTGGATACAGAATCGGAATTGCTGAAGTCTGCATATGTTAACGCAAAGGTGTTGATTGCTCCTTCTTTTCACGAAACCTTTGGCTTATCCATTGTGGAAGGAGCAATGGCAGGTGCCGTGCCAGTGATTTCCAATACTTTACCAATTCTGGATTATGATGTATTTCACGATTGTCTAACGATTGATCCCAATAATCCAGAGGACATTCGACGCCAGCTTGAAAAGGCAATGCTCATAGAAAATACACCTGCATTTAGAGCGAAAATACAAGAAGCTTTTTCTTGGGCTAACATTGCGGAGCAACACTTAAAACTTTACAGAGGTCTCACAAATGAAAGTTTTTAGAAAAGTCAAAGCCCTATTTAGAATTTTAAATCGAGAATACGAGTGGTATCAGGATGCCAGGGCGTGCAGAAAGTCTATTTCTCCAAAGTTGACTCAGGACGTTCCGACAGGAAAAAAAATTATACTAATGCCTCACTCAGATGATGAATGGATTGGATGCAGCCAGATTTTATTACATCAATCGGAGCAGGTTCTGGTAGTTAACATGGATATGACTGGTGGAGACAGTGAGCAACTGCATAGGATAAGAAGAAATGAGGCAGAGTCAGTAGCGAAGAAATATGGTTATCGTTTTATTACTGTACAGGATCGCCTGAGAGATTTGGCACAGATATTGGCTGATGAGCAACCGAAATGTGTATTCCTTCCTTGCTATCTTGATTGGCACGAAGAACATATTATTGTAATGGAACTGTTCCAAAAGGCGGCAACACAGGCTGGTTACACTGGAATGGTTGGGATGTACCAGATATCGCTGCCGATTCCGGAGATGATGATCAATTCCGGTATAACTATGACCAAAGAGAAACTGAAAGAAAAGTGGAAATGCCTTGGAAAGTTATATAAAACCCAGGCATTCTTGCCGACCAGAAGGTTCATGCTGAATGAGTATATAAATGGTGGAATAACGGGAACTTATGCTGTTGAGGCATACGTTATCCGTGGATTTCAAGACTGGAATAGTGAGTGGAAACAATCACTCTTGACTGAAGAAGAAAAGAAAAGATGTATTGATAATTTGCAGGGTATAGAATATATCAGGACAATGCTGCAATCAAGAGCAAAGAGAGGATAATTCTAAATGAGAGAGGTTAAGGTAAGCATTATAGTACCTGTATATAAAGTAGAAAAGTTTTTAGATAGATGTATAAGATCGCTCACAAATCAGACTTATCAGAATTTGGAAATCATTCTGGTCGATGATGGTTCGCCCGATCATTGCGGTGAGAGATGTGATGATTGGGCTAATAGAGAAGAACGTATTATTTCTGTACATAAGAAAAATGGCGGATTGTCAGATGCGCGCAATTATGGCGTTCATTTTGCTACAGGAGATTACATTATGTTTGTGGACTCAGATGATTATGTCGCAAACAATATTGTTGAGATATTATTATCAGAAATTTACAAGTATGATGCCAGCATGGCATGCTGCAATTATTTGAAAACATCAGAAGATTCTGCGGATTTTGATAAATTTGTCGAGGAGGAATATGTTCTATCAGGAAGAGAGGCTTGCCTTTCTATGATGGACCAATTTTATTTTTTGACAACCGCTTGGGCAAGCCTTATTCGAAGCGATATTGTTGCAAAATATGAATTTCCGGCAGGTAGAAATCAAGAAGATGAGGCAACGACATACAAATACTATTATGCAAGTCCTAAAGTGGCTGTTACTACGGCAAAATTATATGGTTATTATCAGAATCCTAACAGCATCATGAATTCTCATCCAGAGCGAAATGCTAGAGAACTATTAATGGCTTATTCAGAAAGAATGCACTTCTTTGAAATGCATGGTGAGATAGAATTAAAAGAAAGAACATTAAGTCTATATGCAAGATGCTTAATTTCTGCGTTAAATATGGGATATGTTGAACATAATCTAGAAACAAAAAAAGTATTGTTTACCGCTTTCAAAAACAAGAGTGAAAAAGTAAAATTCAAACTATTTTTAGCAGTTTATCTTATATTCGGGAAAAGAGTATTGTCAATCTATAAGGTATGACGTTAATTTGCAATTTAATAAGAAGGGGGTATAGAAAGTTATGCACTTACTTAAGCACCTACGTGCGTATTTCAACAGAATATGTTACTTGATAAAATATATTTGGAATGTGCGTAAAGTGGATGCTATTTTGATAGATACACCAACGCATGAAAATCTAGGTGATCATGCAATTGTTTTGGCAGAGCAGCAGTTATTGGAGACTTTAGGTATATCTTATTATGAATTAACTGCAAATATGATAGATAGAATAGAGCGGTTGTTCGGTTTATTTACTCCCATGAACCACTTGATAGTGGTTCCTGGGGGCGGGTTCCTGGGGGCTTTATGGCCTAAAGAAGAACATCGCTTTAGACGTATTCTGGAGGCGTTTGATAAGCAAAAGGTACTTGTGTTTCCGCAGACAATTACCTTTGATATGGATAGCAAAGAGGGTTATGACTTCTTTCTGGACTCATATCAGGCATATCAAAGGTGTAAAGATTTGACGATATTTGCCAGAGAAGAAAACAGCTATGCATTTATGAAGAGAAATATGCCAGATGTATGTGTGGAACTGGTTCCGGATATTGTGACCGTACTGAACTGCGAGCATCCGCATACTGAACGTACCGGGGTACTGTTCTGCTTGCGTTCGGATAAAGAAAAGGTATTAAAATCGGATGATGAACGTTATCTTGAAGCTGTGGTAAGAGCGCACTATCCATATGAAACTATAAGCCATACCGATACGGAATTGGCGTATTGTGTATCAGTAGCCAATCGAAAAGTTGAAGTGGAAAAGAAGCTGGTACAGTTTTCAAAATCAAAGCTGGTTATTACAGATCGCCTCCATGGTATGGTGTTTGCTGCCATAACGAATACACCTTGTATTGCAATGGGGAATATCAACGGAAAAGTAAAGCTGGTCTATCGTTGGATTGAGAATAATAGCTATGTAAAGTATATCAATAGTGTAAAAGAATTTGAGAGTATAATTAACTCTTTTGACTTGGAAAAAGAATGCCACTATATGGGGCCAACGTTGGAACAAGAATTTGCTCCCTTATTGGAGAAATTGAAGGAGGGGGCATTATAATATGAAAAACAAAATTTGGGTACATTTACCGCATATTCAAGAGAATCAAATTGTATATCGTTATGAGGTCGAGGGTGCATGGGCTGAGGCATTCCAGATGGAAAACACATTTTCTGTTGCGTACAGTATGGATATTACTTCCGTGCCTCCCAGTGTAGCGGTTGTTCCTCTGTTGGCGAATGTCCTTCCTATTGCCTGGGTCTATGATGCGGAAATAATAGTGCCATCTTGCGACAAGGACTTTTATAATTGCATCGCAGATGTGAAACGGGGATACCGGGATATGTACCCGATGATGAACTTCGGCGGAATGCTCACAGTTGACCGGATTGAAGAAAACTTGGTGGATGCCCAATCTGGTGCCTGTGCTTTCTTTTCAGGTGGTGTAGATGCGTTCAACACGCTGACCCAGCATATTTCGGAAAAACCGACGCTCATAACGCTGTGGGGTGCTGATGTCGCTCTGGAGGATGAAACAGGCTGGAATCGAGTAAAGGATCACCTGGAAGAAACGTGTAATGAATTTGGTCTGGATTATGTAACGGTCAAGACCAGTTTTCGAGACTTCCTGCGTGAAGGGCTGCTGGGGGCCATTGTGCGAAATTCTGGTGATGGGTGGTGGCATGGATTCCAGCATGGTATCGGTATCATTTGCCATGCAGCCCCGGCCATGTATGCTCTTGGAAAGAAAACTGCTTACTTCGCATCTTCTTTCACTGCAGCTGATAAAGGACGGGTAACTTGTGCGTCTGACCCAACAATTGATAATTATGTTCGTTTTTGCGGATGTAACATAGTACATGATGGGTATGAATTTACCCGGCAGATGAAAATACACAATATTACACAATTTTCGAAGGAGAACGGAAAGAAGATTCCCCTTCGTGTTTGTTGGGAATCAACGGGTGGATCAAACTGCTGCAATTGTGAGAAATGCTGGAGAACGATTTTGGGACTTTATGCAGAGGGTGTATCTCCGGAGAACTATGGTTTTCATTATTCAGCGCAGCAGTTATCTGCGATAGCAAAGAAAATGAAAAGTGGAAGAAATCCGATGTTTTCATCGCTGAGATATCAACCGATTCAGAATAGTATGCGAAATAACATAGAAAAAGAGGATCTTCCAACACAAATACGGTGGTTTTACAAGGCAGACTTAAAAAAGTATGATACCGTAAAACTATATCGGAGAATATGGAGGAAAATTCTCCCCTACGTTAGGAAGCTAAAAGGATAAAAGAATGAATAATAAAAGCCGGACAATTATCAATTTAATATGCAGCATGATGGTAATGATAACCAATTTGCTAATTGGTTTGTAAGCGCCAAATATTCCTGCGGATTTCCTGATCCCCAAGTTTTGCCTATAATTGTAGTCGATAGATATTTAGACTATTTCACTACAATTATGGAGGATAGGTTATGGCAGGTACTCGCAAAGCCCG
>NZ_JAJEQX010000047.1 GCF_020687545.1 Ruminococcus turbiniformis
AGCGAGTAAACTCGCAAGTAGTAGTCACTTAAGTGCGGTATCCCTGCTCCGGACTCGCAGTATCATAGTCCCGGACTTACGGTATCCGTTCCTCCGGAACAGGGGTACATTTTCATCGTAATATACATCTGATTTTCCCCTCTCTTAATACGCCTGTAGCCCCTGCTAATCTCCTGATAAACTTTCTGTTTATGGAGAACTTTCTGCTTATGGATCTATAAAAAGCTACGGCAAAATGTCGATATCATATCTGATATTTCATGTTTCCGGCAAATGTTCTGCAAAAACATATTTTTTTATTCAAATATAATCTGAACTGTATTTTCACTCATACTTTCCTGCACTTCCCGAATGATTTCTTCTATTTGTTCTTTACTGAGTTTCTCATTCTCATGCGGTGGCTCCCATGTTTTCATAGTGTCTGTATATACTACAAATTTTCTCCCTACAAGCATTTCTCCTTCCGCTTTTATGATATAACCATTTTCCAAATCAAATTTAACATAGTTCACACTACCTGTAATTTTCATTTTCTCACCTCTCAAAAATAACATGCTCTATACCTGTTTTCGGGTCAATTGTTGTTATCTTTGTAACATTAGGATTATTCTTAAGACGTGGCAGCTCAATATTTTCCCATATATTGCCCGGTCTTAATTCTGAACCAATGACCGCTCTTATTTCTCCTGATACCTGTTCGGCATATGCTCCAGATGCCAAGTCCCAGGCTTCCATTGTACTTGGATTATTAAAATCCCATTCCGGCATAACAATTTTTTGTTTTTCAATTGTAGATTCTAATGTAACTCCACCTCTACTTTTAGCGATATTTGCTGCATTCTCAGCTCCACCTATTCCGTCTGTTCTTCCAGACCAGAAAAATGCCGTATCAGGTTCAGTTTTTAACTTAGGACGTATTGCATCAATATCCAGCAGTGACGAACTGCTGATTTCATCTATACTATTTTTTGATGTAATAAAACTATCGTACGCGGTAGCCTCATTTGCCCTCAATTTAACCACGGCATCCGTATCCACCTTACTGATAGCGATATGTTCATCGAGTTTAATATCCGCTAATTTCCACGCGTCTATATCCGCCTGTGTCAGTCCAGGATGATCTATATGTACTCCCTTTTCCAACTCGTCCCAATACTGATTATACCGCTTTGCATCAGCAAAATTCCTCCTGATAGGTTGCGTCTGCTTCCAACAGCGGAGTGATCGTCTTTTCCCTCAGTGTTTCCACAGCTGCCTTGAACAGTTCTTTAAATTCTACGCCATCCATCATACCCTCCCGCAATCGTGTTGTACTTTGAGTTTTTTCAGCGGTGCGCCCGTAACCTTAAAAATCAGTTCGTCAACGCAGTCCGCATATCTGCCTTGCGCAAGGAGCTGATTTTTCAGTTCCACAAGGCTATGTAGCAGGATTGTCCTTTCGTGGCTATCCAGATAAATGTGGAATTTCTGTTCTCTCATACAAGCCACCTCCGTTTCTTCACTTTCATTATATGTAGGAACGGAGAGCAGCTCAAATGTGCAAAAATGTATAACTATTTCCGAGATAGCGTCAGATCATACGAAAATATTCCAATGCCTCTTTTATAGCTTTTTCTTTTTCTGGCGGGCATTTCGGCTGTCTGGAGTTTTCTGATTTCGGTAGGTTATAATTTACCCTCTCAATAATACCGCATTTCTGCTTTACCTGTGCGATATATAAATTACTGACCTTTAATCCCGTATGCTCCAGTACATACTTCTTGATTTCCTCATAAGTGGCTTTGCTCTCCGCAGCCGTCAAATCAAGCTCGTCCATTTTCACTTCTACCTCGATATGTTGGTCTGAATGAAGTTTGGACAATAAACATACCGTCTCAACGCTGGTATGAAATTCCCACAAAATCTAGTACTAAATTATTACTAATCAGATATGTTTTATATTCCTCTGGAATTTTCTAAAATTCTCCTCTTGTCCATTAACAAAATTTCATTGCTAATCTGCTTCAATTGTATTCAGGTATCCATATGTCAAAAACCATATATTTCACAAATTCTCAAAAAAATAACTATACAGACAATTTTACCATTTTGATTAAATAATTTGTATTTAAGCGAATGCGTTTATATCCGTTCCCTAGCCCATCACTGATTCGGCTAAACAATGGTACTGGCTTTTCATCAAACGAAAACGTAACAGAATGAAGAGTATATGTCATATCCTTTTTCATACAAATATCATCAATTGCAATTTCAATTACCTTTTTTCTTCTCCCATAATACGGATTAAGTATTTCTATTTCATAAAGGTTATCTTCAATATATCTTGCTTTTTTCAAAGGAAGAAGCATCGATTCTTTTCCTGCATCAATAAAAACCAGACCTACGGTATGTGCCATATTATTAAGTATTTTCAAAATTGCATTGGGTTCTTTATATATCTGTTCATCCGAAGGAATAGTACAACTATTATGTTTTGCCTGTTCATCATATTTTAAATCCATCAAAGTTTGACGAGGCATGGTACCTCTTATTACCCTTAATTGGGCTTCTATATAACCCAAACAACCTTCGATATCGATCCGTTCCCAATAATAATGTTTTGTTGCCTCCTCCATCAAACGATGCAATGGTTCTGCCGTTTCAATTTGCAACTTATCTTTATCAATATAAACAGCGTTGCGATTTCTCGAGTATTCTTCCAAAAATCCACTGTTATTACAATTAAGCACCATCCAAATTGTTTTCGCATACAAATAAACATCAGATTTTTGGTAATCCACACCATTAATTTCCTCAATTGACTGAAATTCAGGTGGACGAATTGCTCGTGGGCCTAGAGGCTCATTCATTTCTGTTATGTGTTCATCTGTATCAGCAATATTTCTAACAAGCCCAAAATCAGATAGACATATTCGCCCATCGAATAGCAAAAGATTCTTTGGCTTAATATCTCTGTGTACAAAGCCAAGTTTATGTAATTGCCTTATACAATTCCCCAAATCAAACATCTGCTCCATTTTTTGCAAAACAGAAAATTTTTGTGGGTTATACTGTTCTGCTTTTGGCATTAGATACCATAATACATCTGGTTCTTCTTCACAATATACTGAGGTATCATATATAGGAATAATTCCGCTAACTTTATCTTGAAAAGAAAGAACTGTTTCAATTTCTTTTCTAAATCGCAACTTTCTCTTTTCTAGTTTTTTCTCTTCATTTGGTGCTACATCCAAAAATTTAATAGCGTAATCGTTTTTTTGTGGTAACGATTCACCTCCCTCAATAATGTCTGCAACAAAAACAACGCCATTTCCACCGTTTCCTATTTTTTTCTTAATGAGATATGTTCCATATTTTCCTATTACCTTCGAACCCATTCTGGAAGAGATACTAGTACCAGCCATTTTCAGCATCCATCCTTTCTCTTTCAGAGTCTTTCTTATAGGTTTCATACAATCCATAAAAAATATTTGCAGTTTTTGGATAATATGGTTCTAAATACTGAGCATTCTCTTTAAACTCCTTCGCCATCCTAAGTTCTTCTTTCCCTGCTGAAGGACTGAATACGCCACGACGATTATATACGGCTACCCGATACGCTCCGTTCATCTTCTCATCGCCATATTTCTCGATCATTTTTCTGACTGCTTCACATGGTTCATGACCATCAGTACCTATCGGCGAAAAAGAGAACAAACGTCCTAGAGTTGTCGCAAACAAGCTTTCTTGATCATTCTCAAGCAGTAATTGTCTATATTTTTCTATCCATTGTTCTAACTGTTCTTCTGACACTTCTCCATTACTTTCTGTCGGACAAAATCGAGCCTTCTCATAGATTGTATACATATTGTGAATGTACGTCTGATCTTTTGAATGATTTTCCTCTGTGCCATGATCCTTTTTAAATACCCCTTCTACCAGTTGTGCAAATAATTCCGGAGACTGCTTGATTATATGATGAAAGCATTTCATATTCTTCCAATCCAACAAATTCATAAATATAATCTCAAGATGAGCAATCCTGATACATTTTTGCGGATCATCGATATAAGCCTCTTGAATTACACCTATAAGCTGTTTAACATGATAGCTTGTCAACTGATTGCCTTCTGAATGTGGCATACTCTCAATTTCTTCAAAACCCTCAAAGATCTGTTCCGCTGACAAAGGATTTCGGTAGTGAATTAAATGAACCTGATCAAGATATACAGCAAGAGTAGCATACTTTTTACATTCTGCTAATGCCCAAAACTTATTGTACTCATCACAATGAAAGCAAGTTTTCCAAAACTCTTTTTTTATCGGTTCAGAGGCGAATGTAACAAGCGGAATTTCTTTGGTTCTATGCGCTTCTATCTTATATACTTCCGCCAAAACTTCAGTCGAACAACCATGATTTGATAAATCCTCAATAATTGTGTCATATGGTATAACCTCACTACTGCCTATACTTCTTAAATAGTCAATTGCAATTGCACCTGATACTTGAACGAATAATAGTTTTTTAAACGTAGCAAAATCCCATTTACCATTATTCCAATATTGAGCCAGATAATTTCCCAAAGTAGAAAACGATTCTTGGGCGCAAACCTTTGCCAATACAGTTAAATCATAGCCATATGATTGGAATTCTGCTAATTTATCTCGAATCAACTCTTGTGTAGCTGATTCGTTATTATCGCTTTCCCCTTTTTGTTTATAAGGAACAGGATGAAGAAGTGGATAATCATGATTGCTTACAAATAAATAGCTATATTCATATTCCGGAGTTTTAATATTAATTTTATCAAGAAGTTTTTCGTATTCAGCAATTTTTTCTTCTGGCATTGACCAATCTGAAGACGAAAAATATCTATGTTTATAGATGAGATGTCTAATCTCATTTTTAATCCGCATTACTTCTTCATCAGACATTTGGCTAAGTTCATACAAAAGTTGTTCAAAAATGTTCTTATTTGAATTTTCAGGCACCTCGCCTGATAAATCAACCATTTTCTTCCAACGATCTACCGAAAAATCCATGTGCTTTATAAGAAGTTCAAAATAGCCCAAATGTGCCTTTCTCATTTCAGCTATAGTAGTTGCTTGTGCTTTTTCATACTCCCGATATTTTGGTGATAATAGCTCACCAAACATACTTCTTCCACTATTATTGATCGCCGAATACAAGTATTCCCAAGTATTATTATAGTCAATATCAAAAGCTATTTCGGCTGCTGCTAATTTTTCCTCTGCAGTCTGAAGAGAAGAAAAATTCATCCATGTGCAAAATATTTTCGAGAAAATATCCTTAGGAGAATTTGATTTATATTCAAAATGGAAGGCATCTAATTTCAAAAGCCATCTAAACGCCGACCAAAAATAATCTCTTTGACAAAGAAACTGTTCAATTCCCCAAAGAATATCAATATACGCATTTCTTCCGAAAAGGAAATCACTTGATTGATTTTGAAACAGGCATAGTAGTCCTGTATCTTCATTTAATTCGTTTTCAAGTCTTTCCAATGTGGCTTCTGGAGATATTTCACAGAGTTCTCTCCAGAATTTAGATATGTAAATCCACTGCTTTTCAGTTTTCACACAACTTAACACTTCCGAGACCAATCTGTTTAAAGTTAATTGCGTTTCTTCGTCATTCTGATATGCGCCTTTAATGAGCAATGTTTTCAACATACCTTTTCGCATTGTTTCAGACCAGAATAACTTTTCGCCTTTAAACTGTGCTATCAATCTTTCACGACCATCATAAGTAAAAAAATTCTCTGATTCACTAATCACTTCATATGCAGCCGTGACAAATGATTGCCAAATCTTTTCGTTAGGCAGAACATTAAGATAACTCCATATATTTTCCGTGCTTGCCAAGTAGTATGAAATAGATCCATTACGCTTTATCATATATAGGAGAGGATCTTCTCCTTTCGCATATGGAAGAACCTCTTCTAAGAATCTATCATATGAATCACCATACAAAGATTCAATGATTAATTTATCACCTTCGATTTCTTCCCAACTTCCAATGAGGAGACATGTCTTTTTCGCTCTATCACTAACACGCTCCATCCAAGAAGGTACTTTTAAATATTCCCCTCTAAACAGTTGTTTTTTCATCTGTGCATATAAACCATGCGTATCAGCTAAAAGAGCATAGGCTTTATCATACTCCATTCCCGCTTCTTTTAAGCATTTTGATAACGTGTCCCGCGTTCTTGGGCGTAACTCTAAAACTCTCTTGTTAAATACCGGAGTATTCTCATCTATCACAAAAATATTAGTGTTATTCTCAATCGCTACAATTTCTTCCGCATAGAACCAAGGAATGTACACATTCCCTTCATTTTCCAATACATGAAGTTTATTCCATGACTCTATATTTTTAACAATGTAAATAGGACGTTTGTCATTAAGTCTCCACAATTCATTAAGGACACAGTAAATAGTCTCTTCTCTGCTACGTCCCCTCACAAAGACTAATTCTTCATATCTCTGATCTTCAAATTCATCTTGAAAATGCTCATCATCAACTATAAAAAATTCTATTCCAATAGATGGATTCTGAGTTTTTCTTCTAAGCTCGATATCCATTTGCCCAGAAGATGCTATTGCTACTTGCTCACGATTGTAAATTGCAAGCTCATTTGACATCTTATCGATTCGATTTTGTAATTCCAGAAAACTACTTTCCTGCTCTTCTTTCCATTCCTGTAGGAAATAATGTTCATATTTATCAGGAGCGATTGTTTTTAGCTGTTCAAGCACTGCATAAATTATTTTTATTGTGTAAGTTTCAGCAACTTCATAAGGAATTTCATACTTGTTCATCAATTTCATAAGAGAATTATACAGTCTATGTTTCAATTCATATCCTTCGTCAGATTTTAATTCCTTCGCTATCTGAGTTAAATTTTCTCTCGACAATACAAGTTCTAAATCCTCAAAAAACGAATTCTCTTCCTGTTCATTTTTAATAAAGAATTCTCCTGTACCAACAATTAATTTCTTCCATGCCTGTAATTCTCTAAATTTTTTTACCGCACTCTCTCCAACTGAAGTCAGAACATTCTGCATCTCGTTAGAACCAAGGGCCACAATAGCATCTAGTAATAGTTCAATCATATTTAAACCACTCCTTAATCGATGGCAAAAACTATACCGCCACTCTACAAATCGTGTACACATACTCATAAGAAAATTCAAAGGTAGTTTCTATTATTTTTTCCTTTACCTATTTGCTTCTATTTTTCTATTTTCGGGAAATTGTTTAAACTTACCGACTCCAATGTCCGCAACTGCTGTATCGCCAACTGCCGCAACAATTTCATACGCTCTTTTTGACTTTTCCCCTGATTAATTAAAACCGCATTATAACTTTCCAGATTCGCAAGTACCAGTAACTGATTCAAGGTTGCTACATCCCGCATATTCCCTTTAACAGTCGGATTTTCATCTTTCCATTGCTTAGCCGTCTTTCCAAACAAAACAACATTCAGCATATCTGCTTCATTTGCATAGGTATACGCTACCTGTGCGGGTGTTAATTCTGGCGGTATCAAATTATCCTTAATCGCGTCAGTATGTATCCTGTAATTCAACTTAGAAATCTCTATATTCAAATTCCAATTCAGAGATAGCCGACTATTCTCATCCGTCTTTAATCTCCTGTAATCTTTCATGATATATAACTGGAATTCAGGAGAAATCCATGTTGCGAAAGACATAGCAATATCGCTATGGGCATATGTTCCGCCATAACGTCCTGCTTTTGAGACAATACCGATAGCATTCATCTGCGTAATCCACTTTGTCGGTGTCATAACAAAACGATTTAATCCAGCCTCATTTTTAACCGCCTCGAATTGCACACGGTTAAAATCTGGATTATGCAATTCTTCCCAAACGCCTAAAAACTCAATCGTATTTCTATTTCGCATCCAGTTTTGAATCACAAATCGCGGGTCGTCTTCATTTCGATATTTTGCAATATCTGTTAATGAAATAAATTCATTTTCAAAATTTGTAGTATAGATTCCTATGTCAATACCTTTTGCATGGATAGTCTCCTTAACAATTTTCGCCATAAGTATCCTCCTCTCCCCAGCATAAACTTAAGCAACATATCTCTTAGAACATATATCCTCCGCCTAATTCATAAATCATTTGCCAATTTACCTTCATCTTCCCACATTTCCCGATATGCTTCAATATAATCCCTAATACAACCGGGATATGCATCCAAATACTTTCTACATACCCTTTGGTACAATCCCAAGATTTTTTCATCACACGCAAAATCCAGTAAATAATCTAACAAATGTGACAATTCATCTTCCGACACAGTTCTGCTGCACACATCTTCAACCAATGGCAAATAAACTTCATAGGCTTTCTGATGTAATTAGATTATCTGCTCTGCAATCTGGTAAATATTTTCATCCATTTAAATTACCTCAAAATGCTTAAGCGCCTCTATTATCGCTTCTACCTTTTCTTTCGGCGGACGTTTCCCCGGCTGCTTCAATTCCTCTGTCGCATTAGGCGCATCATACATTGTCAGTCCCAAAGACCTTTTCACTTCTGCAATATAAGCGGTATGTACCTTAAATCCATACTTCTTCCCCACATATTCCTGTATCATCTTATATGTGATTTTCGGTTTTGGCTGATATTTCTTCGCTCGTTCTGCAATCGCATCCAGCGATATCTTATCGTCGCCTTCTCCAAATTCTACCTTTACGTTAATAACACTGTCCGGGGATTTGTGGGACAAAAGTACAACCGTCTCCACATGGCACGAGAGGACAGAAAGTACGTCATTTGCCGGGCGATTCGTCCGCCTTGATCCACCGCTGTTTTTACCCTCTCGATCGTATGCGGGAACATATCTTTATTTCTAATATATCAAATCCGTATCTCTTCGTACATATTCCTTGACCTGTTGTTCCTAAAAAAGCTTATCTAATAAGTCATTGTTTCTATATTGAAATTAAAAATAAGGTTGTTCCGAGATTTTCGGGACAACCTTACTAAACATATACATCAGAGAATTCTTGCCAAACAGCTTCTTGATTGCTAGATAATTTTGTAATTTCTTGAATCAACCCGTAGCAATCTTCATCGTATTCAGGCCGTATAATAATAATGTCATCTTCATCACATTCATAAAACTTCAAAGCACTTTTATAATAACGTACTAATTTCTTTATATCTGAATTTTCAGTTTTATCGGCTGCGAAAAGATATAAATATTTACAACCTATTTTTTGAGTAATCTTAAAAATTTCTCGCACGATTACTTCCCAAAAAATTCCAAATCCTAACGGTGTCTTTAAATCTTCCGGTGTATGATACGCTTCATTTCGGCAAAAATGCCGTAACTCTATTCCAGAAAAACATTCAGCAACCGCTAAAGTATTTTTCCCACCGAATTCTTGTGTCTCATTTTTTAAATCGATGCGTTTTTCAGCTATCTTAAACAAACGATCAATATCAGAAAACTCTGAACTTCCATATTCATAATAACTCTTGATAGTTTCCAAATCATTATCTCGCTTGGCATCCACCAATATATCAACAAACTTTCGTTCATCATCTTCTAATTTATCATACTGTTTTTTACTAAAAAGCAATCCGCATTTTAATGAAAAATATAATGCAACTTTCCCTTCTGAATCCTTAACCAAATATATTCTAGTTTCGCCAGCTAAATCTTCAGTCCAGGCATTCTTTTTTAAGTAATTACCAAGAGTATTTTTATTTTTTTGTGACCGAAACTCTTCAATAATATTTTTGTTCTCTTCTTTCGATGTCAACACTTCACATTTGAAGCTTGCGAAATATTGACGTGTTTCCTCAATAGTAATATTAAACCCTCCACACTATTGTTTCTCTTTTGCCTTACGTACCGCAAGTTCACGTGTAGCATCTACCATCATTGCATTTAAACTTAATTTAACGTCCCCATTCTCTGAAGAGCCCAAACCTTTACGCGCTTTTTTCCAAGAGAATTCATCATGCGATAAGCAACTAAGCTTCCATGAAGAAACAGTTCCGTAACGTTCTAGGACAGCCCGCAATAATTTCTTTGTAGAAAATGATACTGTATCTGTAACATCTACAAATAGATTTCCTGTTAAATATTCATGTCGAACACTCTTCAATACAGGCCCATATTTCCAACCGTAAAAATCCTCACTAAATAATGCAGTTCTATTATACATGAGGGATTCTTTCTGAGCAAAGTACATGAGTTTATGCATTTTCATTTCATCCATATTTGTATGAAATCGATCACTATACATATCATATAATGCTTTGGCAACTGCTAAAGTTTTTTCCATGCTATCCCTCCTATCCCTAAATTGTGTATAACTAAGTCTTATTATCATACTACGATTGGAAGCCAAATTCAATACTAAAAATTTGCAAAACTACATTGTATAGATAAGCAAAACTTTTTACTATAAAATTACTTCTTATCCTACCAGATATCGAACTTTCTTATTTCTATATTTATTATACACATTTTCGCTCAAAAAATCTATCAAAACACCAAATAATATACGTTATAAAAACGCCCTATATTCCTGCAATATACCATTTTCATACATCTTATTTCATTTACCCTTTCACATCCACCTTCGTCATAGATTTAAATTCCATCTCAAATTATTCATCGTAAACCATGATCTTTCTATCGTCTGATGTACCAATAGTATATCAGATTCACCCACCTGTTTTGATATTGGTGTATAGATGAGATTCTTTATCCAGGTGGAATTACTCTTTATTTCGTTCGCTGTGCAAACTGTTTTTATGTCTATTCCACGATTTTGAATCAATTTGCTTTTTTCAAACTATTCCCCTTGCCAATAACTATATATCTTCTCTTCATCGCAAGCAATAGTACTCTAACGTTATTTAGATTACCTTAATTTCAATGATTTTCTCACATTCTCTTACTTAATTGTCAATTGTCTATCTAATAGGCAGAAAACAAAATTGTTTAAAACCTTATATTTTTATAGAATATCAAGAAAATCAACTCAACGTGCCTATGTCTTCAACTTGAATACTATTTAATATTGCTGGTGCTGCATCCCAACTCCCGGAGTACTTCATTTTGCTATCAAATGTACATCTGCTGATAACCGTCTTTAAAGCCTCTAAACTGTCCACACCAAACAACACCATCATCTTATCACAATATCTTCGGGATTTCATTTTTTCCCATTCAATAGGCATGTTCTTAGCATAAACATAACATGTTGGAAACCAATACGCTTTATGCCAGCTCTGTTCATTTTCTGACAACTCATAAGCATTACATACTTGATAAAGGAATAAATCTGCTTCAGCAATAGCTTCTCCTGTGTAAATTGGAAGTTTTTCTCTCTGACTACAAATAACATCACCCATAAGAGTATATTTATTTTTCATTTCCGTTTTTGGCTTATAACACTCCTCAATGATGCGGCTATGATGTCTAAAAGCTGTATAATTGTTTGGCTTAATAGCTCCTCCAAATATGCTTGTTTCTAAAAAATATGTATATGTAAGCATTTCGTTTATTGCTGCATAATCTTTAATATGACGCATGAAAGCAATAACACATATAAATAATTCCCATATATAGATTTTAAATATATCTAAGTCGTCTTGAGAAGCTGAATTCGCATTTGGTTCAAATGTTTTGATACAAGTCAATTGGTTATACATTGTTTCAAAGCCCTCGGCTATTATCTCTGCATAATCTGTTCCTGTCTCTGCAAGGGTTTCTACAAACTCTAAAAAGAAATCTCTCACTGGCTTGGTATTTAAAAATATTTCGTATACTCGTTCTGGACTAGCATTCTTTTCAATATATTCCTTTAAAACTTCGATGTGTGTTATTTGAAATCGGGATATACAACTTTTTCTTTTATTATCTGTATTACTTCCACGTATTTGACGAATTAAATCCTTTAGTTGAAAAAAATCTGTTTTCTCTTCGTCAAGCCATTCGGGCATTTTTCCTAACTTTGGTTTTGTAAATTGCGGTTTTTCATAGATATTACGAAGAAGTTTCTCATACTCTATCTCATACGTCTCCGGATCAGACAAATCAATATATATTCTTGTTTTTATATATGTAGGAACATATGGTTTCCCATCCTCGCTTTTTTCTGCTATAACAGGAATGAATTTTTCTTGTTTCATATTTCCATAGATTTCACTGGAAATAATCACAGTTTCATCTCCTACTCCTCCGGTACGATCATTCGCCTTCTGTGCATATACTTTATCGCAAATAATTAGAACCTTTGTTATCTCAGGATCATTAACACAACGTTCCATAAACGCATATTTATCTTGACCTTCTTTCAAATCCCACTTATCAAGAACAACATCAACCCCATGCGAAACCAGTCTCTGTGCCAATTCTAGCACTAACGCATCACTACTCCAAGAATATGATATAAATATTTTTGGTATCCTGTCTTCTTTCAATGTATATTTCCTCCTACTTACTTCCCATTTTTATTTCATATCCATCCGGCAACACAAACGCCTGCTCATATCCAACATCCAACGCCTCTGCAATCTTTGCCATTTCCTCAGAGGATACGGTACCACGCTGCAGCTTCTTATTAAAATTCTGCGGAGTCTGTCCAATCCGTCTGCAAAGTTCCGCAAAGCTGATATTCATTCTGTCACACAATTCTCTGATCATATCTGATGTTGTCATTTTCCACCTCCATCAGCATAGTACGATTATAAACCCTATGGTTGATAAGCACAAGCTGCCTTCTTTGAAATTAACAGCCTATTAAAAAAGCACCTTGCAGCCATTTCAAAAGCCACAAGGTACCTCATTCATTCTGTTATTTACCTCTCCACATCCACCTTTGCCCCAGATTTGAACTCCACCTCAAACCGCTCATTATAAACCGTGACCTTCTCTATCAGCCGCCGTACCAGCAGTTCATCATATTCCGTGACCTCTATGGACTGCTGTTCCAGAAACTCCCGCATCTCCCTGATCCGCTGTTTCAGTCCCTCCCGCTCGGCGCTCTCCACCAAGGCATTCTGCTTCAGTTCCCGCAGCCTGTCAATCTCATCCGCAACACTGTTATAATCCTTTTTTGAATTCGCCAGCTTCAGAAGTTCCTTTTGCAGGTCCAGCAGTTTGGCCTCAATCCCTTCCAATGAGGTTTCATCCTCCTGCCGTATTACCGCTTCTATGTTCTCCTGGAGAGTGGACATCATGCTTTCTCTGTTACCCAGCGCAAGGTTGATCGCCTGTACCACCGCCGCCTGCAGATCCACCTCTTGAATGGTTGGTGCATCACAGGCAGTTGGTCCATGTTCCACACGGTTACAGCACCGCCACACGGTGGAGTGCTTTCCCCGGTTATTCCATGCAATCCGCCGGTAAATTTCGCCGCACTTGGAGCAGTATACAATACTGGATAAGGCATACTTGCTGCTGTAAACCCTCTTTTTCCGGTTGGCTCCACTGTGGAGGTTCGCCCGCCGGATCATTTCCTCCTGCACCTGCATATAAAGGTCACGGGGAATGATGGGCTCATGGCTGTTTTCCACATAATACTGTGGAACAATCCCCTTGTTCTGCACCCTCTTTTTATTGAGAAAGTCAACAGTATAGGTCTTCTGCAAAAGGGCGTCTCCAATGTACTTTTCATTCTGCAGGATTTTCTTCAGTGTTTCCGGACGCCACTTCGTTTTTCCGGCCCCGGTAAGAATCCCGTCTGCTTCAAGTCCACGCCCGATCTGGAGCAGGCTTGCCCCTTCCAGGTACTCCCGGTAAATCCTCTTTACCACCTCCGCCTCCGCAGGCTCTATGATCAGGTTTCCTTCCTCATCCTTTGTGTAACCCAGGAACCGGCTGTGGTTGACCCGGACCTCCCCGTTCTGGAAGCGGTGCTGCAATCCGAGTTTGATGTTCTGACTCAAAGACTGGCTTTCCTGCTGTGCCAGGCTCGCCATAATGGTAAGCAGCACCTCACCCTTGGAATCCATGGTGTTGATGTTCTCTTTTTCAAAGAAAACCGGGATGTTCTTCTCCTTCAGTTCCCGGATATACTTCAGACAATCCAGGGTGTTTCTGGCAAACCGGCTGATGGACTTGGTAATGATCATATCAATGTTTCCGTCCATGCAGTCCCGGATCATGCGGTTAAATTCCTCCCGCTTTTTCGTATTCGTTCCAGTGATCCCGTCATCAGCATAAATCCCGGCCAGTTCCCATTCCGGATTCTTCTGGATAAACTGCGTATAATGCGCCACCTGCACCTCATAGCTGGATGCCTGCTCCTCACTATCCGTAGAAACCCGACAGTAAGCAGCGACTTTCAGCTTTGGCCGCTGCCCAACTGCAGCGGTATTTCCTACCCGCTTTCTGGCGGGGATCACGGTAATATTCCTACTTAGCTCCATCCCCATCTACCTCGCTCTCAATCAAACTGTATGCATGCGCCGCCTGTTCAAAGGGATCGTCAGAACCCTTTTTCACTACAGGCATGGTAAAATTGGTAGGGAAGAGGATGTCCTTCTTTCCTTCCAGTTCCCACACCCGCCCCAGCGCTTTTGCTCGGCTCATGCGTATTTCTTCTGCCTTATCGAAGGTTTCTTTGTCGATAATAGCCGGATAGTAATCATCTCCAAGATACTTCTTATTCCGGAGCATCCTTCCGGCGCTCCCGTGGTACAGATTTAATCCGACCTTCTCAGCGGCGGGCATAAGCGCCATGCCGGAAATATAGTTCTGAAAAAAATCCCGCACCGTGGCGGCCTGTTCTTCATCGATGACCGCCCGACCATTTTCAATCCGGTATCCTTACGGAATGTGTCTCATGGTTCCACCAGCCTTTCTTTCAAGGACAGTCCGCATTTCCATTCAAAAACCACTTCTTTTCTGGACAGTACGGTGATCCGCTCCACGAAAGAAAGGAAAATTTCATCATCGAATTCCGTCATCATGGTTCCTTTGGATGTAAACCGGAGCAGCCGCTGCAGTTCCTCAATTTTGACCATATCTCCATTGACAGAGCGCATCAGCCCATCCTTTTCCTGCCGCAGGGCTTCTGCTTCCGCTGCAAGTTCATTACTTTCCTTATTAAAAAGAGCAGGCTCCAGATAGCCGCTTGCCATCAGGTTCGTCAGCACCTGTTTCTGCTCCCTGTTTTTCTCGATTGCCGTTTCCAGTTCTTCAATCTTTAGCAGCCGGGATTGATCATTCAGCCCCCGCAGGCTTTGCAAAAGAGGACGCAGCACCATCTGATGTCCAAAGACCAGCTTGTTCATCATGGTAACAAACGCCAGTTTCAAAGCATCATCCGTGATGTATTTCTGCGAACAACTTTCCTTATCTTTCAGATGATTGGCACAAGCCCAGGCCACATACTGGCCGCTGGGTTTATAATGCATCCGTCTCTTATATTTGCCGCCGCATTCTCCACAGCAGATCCGGCCAGAAAAGCCGTACCGGTTCTGGTATCTCCCAGTGTCATGGCCATTTCCTTTTTCACGCCCCCGCTGTTTCAAAACCGCATTGGCCAGTTCAAACTCTTCCTTGCTGATGATTGCTTCATGGTGGTCCTGCATCAGGTACTGGTCAAGTTCTCCCCGGTTCTGATGGCGGTTAAAGCTGCTGTCCGTATAGGTCTTCTGGAACAGGACGTCACCCGTATATTTTTCATTCCCGATGATGGCGTTGACGGTACCCGGCGTCCAATGTCCGCCCTTCTTGGTAGCAACGCCCCGCTCATTCAGTTCCTCCGCAATCTCGTGGGTACTTTTCCCCGCAAGCGTGTCCGCAAAGATCTGTTTCACGATCTCCGCCTGCTCCGGCACGATCACCATCTCCCCGTCCACATTGTCATAACCATATGGGGGATAGGAAATGATGAAGGTTCCATTCTGAAAGCGCCGCTTGATACCCACTTCTCATTTTCAGAAATGGACACCGACTCGCTTTCTGCCAGACTGCTTAAAATGGAAAGCATTAATTCACTCTCCATGGAGCCCGTGTTTAGATTTTCTTTTTCAAAATAGATGTAGATCTTTAAGTCCAGTAACTTCCGCACCAGTTCCAGACAGTCCGTGGTATTTCTGGCAAAACGGCTGATGGATTTGGTAATGACGAAGTCAATCGTTCCTCTCTCGCAGGCGGCAACCATCGCCAGCAGCCCGTCCCGCTTTTCTTTTTTCGTACCGGAAATACCTTTGTCATAGTAAAGTCCGGCAAACTCCCACTCATCATTGGATTTGATGTAACTCTCATAGTGGGCCTTCTGCGCTGCCAGACTAACAAGCTGTTCATCTCTGGCTGTAGATACCCGGCAGTAGGCCGCCACTCTAAGTTTTCTCTTTTCGAGGGGCATATTTTCTTCAATTTTTGTGATCCGTTTCATCCTCTCACCTCTCTTTCGGTACGGACATATTCGCTCTGACACCTGCAAATAGCAAGTCATTTAGGGCATAATCCGAGCCAGATAGGGAGAGAATGATTGGCGGTTTTTCGCCGTAATTTTGTCTAATTCACCCTCAGAAATCTGGTCTGCCTCCCGCAACTTTTCCAGCAGTTTTTGCGCCATGTAATAGTCAAATTCCCTTTGCAGTTCCTCATCTGTGAATAGTTTCCTCTCTGCTGTCTGATTCTGAAAACCAGCCGTCACCTTCGTTACCTGCATGGTATTCCTCCTATCCGAAGGATGCCTCCTTCAAAATACGGAGATTTCTACAGCGTTTTGAGGGGGTATTACAGACAAAAAAATAAGGCCCGCAGACCATGCATCTATCGCACAGCCCACGGGCAATCCTGATCTTCCTCGTTTTACTTAAAGACGCTTACAGTACTCCAGGGAAATCCAACCAGCACCGCTCTTGAGTTTACCCCAGCCAGCCACAGAGCCAGTGCCGGATTTTACCTCGGTAATGGTGAATACCCCTTTCCCGGTGTACTTCCCGGTCTTGGCGTAATTCGTACCAGGGCCTTTGCGGATATTCAAGTCGGTTGCTGTTACCTGTACCAGGAAGGAACCGGTTGAACTTCCAGCGCCCGACTGCTTTCCGGTATAAACCACCTTGCCGCTTTCATCAAATACAGAATAGCCAGCATTGGAGTCGACGCATTTCTTTGCGTTATCCAGATTGTTGAAAGCCCCCTTCTGGCTCTTGGCATCCGGCCAGCTTTTGCGGACACGGTATAAAGCAGAAGCTGCTGATCCAGATGAAGAACCTCCCAGTGCTGCCGTTACCTTGGAGGCAAGATCCCCAAGCCGGGAATACAGCCAGTCCCCCGGACAGGACTTGTTCGCAAACCAGCGATGGACAGTGAGTACCATCTCATCAGACTTTGGCGAGTAATTCAGCGTCTTATTCTTATCCCCCAGCCAGAGAAGTTTCTTCTTCCCATTCCGTTTGCAGATGTCCGTACACAGTTTCACGAGGGAATTGTAAACAGCGGTGGTCATTGCGTAGGGATGATTCAAATCGCTGGTGCACTCGATGGTGACAGCCCTCTGGTCGTTGGCGCTGCTGGAAGAACACCAGGAGCGGTTCTTCTCCTCCACGCAAAGTGCGATCTTTCCGTCTTTCCCGATGCCATAATTGCAGCTGGCCTCTCTGGACGGGCTGGTAAAGCATCCGCAGATGTTCTCCGCCGTCAGCTGGCCGACCACACAGTGGGGAGTGATCCGGTCAATGGAATGCGTCCTCTGCCCAGAGTGGTTAGGACTGAGTTTTGTGTAAGATACAAGGGAACTGTTTGTGTAAACCATTATTCATTACCTTCCTTTCCGTTTTCTGCTCTGTCATGGAGCTGCTCTAATACCGTTTTGATCTTTTCCGGGATCGGCAGTCCCAGATGTCCTGCATTCTCCAGCAGGCTCACGCCTTCATTGGAGATGTAGAAAAAGATCACCGCTGTCCGTAAGACCGCCCCGGTTCCGATTACCTGCACATCGATGATGTTTGCAATTCCGACAAGCAGGAAGATCAGCACTTTGCGGAAGATCCCTTTGAAGCCGACTGCGCTGGATAACTCCCGGTTGATGATGGCGCACATCATACCCGTGACGTAGTCGATCACCACGAAGGCGATCAGGGCATAAAGCAAGCCATCACAGCCGCCAAGGAAATACCCCAGCCAGCCGCCCACAGCGGAAAAAATGAGTTGGATGGTGTTCCAGAATTCTTTCATGGCGCGTTCCTCCTTTGAAATTTTGGTATGAAAAAAGCGGCTACCCCGAAGAGTAGTCGCTGATTTCCAGAAAATATAAAGTTATGCTGTCCGCTTCCACATATAGCAGACGATATAGGGCTGCAGGTTGGTGTGGGAGCCACCACCTCCCGTATTTGCGTTCTTTCCTTTTGGAGTCAGTGAGTGAGTATGCGCCCCAGCACTGCTGGTCGGGGAGGTAGCCTGCGCCCCAGAAGTTCCTGCACTATGCACTGTATAGCGGCTGCTGCCTGCACCTCCATCCGTATCACGGCCAATATTGTGCGTATGACCGCCTGCACTGTTGGACGTGGTAGAACTTCCCTTGGCTTCCAGCAGCTTGGTAAGATTACCCAACGATACCTTATCGAGCGGGATTTCCACCGTAAGCCCCACGTTTGCCTCCTGTGGCTCGGTTTTACTTGCCTTGAAGGAAACATACCGTTGCACTTCCTCCTCAGAGAGATACACCTCATAGCCGGAGGAAACGAACTGTGGCATCTGCAGGTAATCTGTGGATTTCATGGAAATCGTGATGTCAGAGATCAGTCGGTAGATCTTTTCCTCCGCCCCTGGAAGGGGCTTGTAGGAAAACACCACCTGCCCATTGCGCTTATCCGGCAGGAAAAACCGGGTACGATACTGGCCGATGAACCTCCCCAGCCGCCGTCACCCAGAGCGCAGCGGGGATGGACGGTGTGCAAAAGGAAGCATTAGACAAGTTCGGTCAGGCGCTGACGGAATTTCTCCAATCCACCTTAGACCACGCGCAGGAGAAGCAAAATGCCGACCCGGAGCAATGAGCAGCTGTGCAGACTGGCACAGAAAGGGGATACGACTGCCCGTGACATTCTGCTGGAAAAGAATCTGGGATTCATCCGAAAAATTGCGCTGGAGCAATACCGAAACATGGGGCTGGATGAAAATGATATTGGAATTGATTTGGATGATTTGATGCAGGAGGGAAGTATCGGCCTGCTGAACGCGATCCCTTTGTTTGATGCCGGACGGGGCATGAAATTTCTGACCTATGCAGCACCGGCGCTCCGCAACGCCATGACGGACTGCATCCGCGCCGCCCTCGGTTTATTTGAGCAACGGATGGTGGATAAGAAAGACGGCCCCGGCTTCCAGAGAGTATATCTGGATGACGTTCTCTCAGAGGATGAACGGATGCTGCGGATCGAAGCCATAGCCGACCCTCACACCCAAACGCCGGAGCAAATCTATATCCAAAAAGAGCAGCTGATAGAATTGTATGCGGCGCTGGACAAGCTGACGGCCAGAGAGCAGACCTATCTGCTGTACCGCTATGGCTTTACCGATGGAATCGAGCACCCGCTGATCGGCGCGGCGCTCCATTTCCATCTCAGCGAGAGCTGGACAAAGAAGGTGGAGGGCGAGGCGATGGACAGCCTGCGCGGAAAGCTGCCGTGGTGGTTCTGATACGATGGGAAGCAGCGGCTGACGGGGGCTTTGATATACCTTTGTTCCGCAAATGACACGGCTGACAGACAGTGCTTGCCCGCACCGCCTGCCAGCCTTTTTCTGTCGCTTATGCTGCCCCGCAAGGGGCAACCTTTCCCGCCAGAACGCCGCAACTGTGGCCACACTTTTCAGGGTGTGCTACAATTCCGGCTGCCATCTGCTCCACAAAGGTATAACACACTAGATGCAAACAGCCACTTTCCGCGGCCAGCAGGGCCGCATTTCCCGGCCAGTCAGGGCCATATTAAACGGCCAGCCTGAGATATCAGCAGGGCAGAGGGTACTCCGCCCTACTGATCAGTATTGATCGTT
>NZ_JAJEQX010000048.1 GCF_020687545.1 Ruminococcus turbiniformis
TCTGCCCAAAGATCAGTTTTTGAGACTACATTATTATTCATATCCATTGGTAATACCTCCATCATTTGAGATTATCTTATCAAATGCAGGAAGGGATTTGAAGGTACGGATGATTACCTACTTACGAATATGAGGCAAAATCCATTTGTGATGGCTTTTTCCGAGGGTTGCCATATAAATTCCCATGTGGACCTTCCATCTCCATTTTAGGGGCAATAATTGGCTGATTTGAACACTTCTCTATAGCAGAACGGGAGCACCGCCTTCGGCTTAGCCGAGGGTGACGCTCCCGTTATTTTTTATTGAATAGGTTCAAAGTCCAACTCGTATTTTGATGAATAATCCTTAACATACATTTGGTATTTTGCAATTTCCTTTTCATCTGCAATGTTTATCAGCATCTTCCGATATATTTCCGGGATTTGACAGCCAAAATAAATAGCGATGGGTCGTTTTTTGATTGGATAACGGTCTCTCGATTCCACGGCCGGATTGGGAGTCGAACATATAATTCGCCATTCATTTTCGTATGCCCAATCGCTCGATTTGTGCAAAGCTGCTTTTACAAATAAGAAATTATCATTGTAAGGCGCTATCTCAGAAATACCTAATATGTTTTTTAAATATTGTTCGACGTACCATTGTCCATAACTTGTTGCATTAAAACGCTTATCGGAGTATATCACAGGATAAATTGTTGCAAATTTAATATTATTGCAAGAGCGGTTCGGACAGTTAGAACATTGTGTAATTTCATTGTTTCTAAAATCGTACCCTAACGCAAATCCTTTATTATTTTCAGCGTAGTGTGCCCACATCAATGGAGATTTAATGCTTTCCGATAGGCAGACCATCTTAGTGCTATTGCGAATACTCTCTTTTATAGAATAAAAACATTGATCTAAAAATGTGCTAAAAGCAGGTATAGAATCCCAAACTATGTCTGTTAACTGTTTGGCATCCAATGAAGAAATAATACTTGATATCCGTTGCTGGACATCTGGAGTTGATTGACGTATTGGCTCAAGAGAAACCTGTCCACTTCTTAAAGCCTCAAACAAAGCAAGCATATTTCCTGACGAGAACATTTCTTCTATTGTTTTTAGTATATAAGACTTGTCGAAAAAGAAAAGGCTATCATGAAGATCATTAAATAAAGAGGCTTTGGAAAGCCATAGTTCATCCTTGTCAAAGGCATCTAAACTGTACTCTGTGCATTCCCTGAACTTAAAAAGTTGCTCTGGCACGTTATTACTAATAAACTGTAACAGAGGTAATATTTTGCTATCAAATTCTTCTTTCGGTGTATTTGGCTCCAGTCTTATATCTTCAATTATTTTTTCAAACTCATTTCTATAACTCATTTTGCATTCCTCTCTAAACGGGATACCGTGTCTTGTAAATCTTTAACAACAATAATAGATTCGTTGATTTCACCTACATAGCCATTCAACATCATAACATAAGTAATGGTCGAAAATAATTGACCACTTGTGTAGTTGCCCGCATGAATGGTTGAAATAATAGCTATAACTAAGAGCACTGTTTGAAGCAAATCTGTTAGGAGGTAGGTTTTTGCGTCTAAATCAGAATTGATAATATCAAGCGACAATGCTTTTCTTATGTGTTCTTTATATCTTTCTATTTTCCGGCTTGCAATAATATTGACCCGCGCTTCATCAATATTTTTTCGATTCTCATTATTAAGTGCAATATCTTTTTGAAACCGATATGTTGCAAAAGGGACAACAATCGAAACTGAAACAGCAAGCAATAATACAAATAATCCTGATATAGAAAAAATAAATATCAGGGAAAATATAATACCGCCAGCCATGCTTAAAAAATCAAACAGATTTATTTCAAGGAAGTTGGGAATATCATCAACCCGATCTAATAGTGAGCTAATCTTGGAATCATCTGCATCAGTTCGTATGATTTTCTCATAATATGTAGTGCTTTCTTCTTCAATAATCCTGCTATATATTCTGGTATCAAGAATTTTATCAACTGTCCGCAGGGCAATCAGAAGAAGCTGCAGGGCAATAAAAATGCACAGCCAACAATATTTGCGCCCTAAAAGATCATCAATACAGGCACCAATAATATATGGGTTAGCGGCCCAGATGATAGCACCTGCTATATCCATTAGTAAGATTAAAGAAATATGAAGCGGGGCTTTCTTGAATATTCTATAAACCTCTGCGAACACATTTTTCATTTGATCATTCTTTCTGTTTTCTTTTATTGTAGCACTTTCTTATTTGTTAAACAAGGATAGATAATAGTAGCCGCAGGCGTTGTGGGAATGTGCGTAAACTGCCTGTCCCGGCGGCGCTGTGGGAAACCTGTTTGCAGGATGTGGGAAAGGCCTGCCCTTTTCCATGTGCTGTGAATGGGTTTTCCATCGGCGCAAGCGGCAGTTTTCCACATTTCCATGACGCGCAGTTTTACCCGGCAATCAGCCGGTATGCGGTCAATGGCACATACAGGACCGCTACGACCAGCCGCCAGGCCAGGACAAATCCCCCGATCACGCCGCCTATGATAAAGTTCAGCGCGAACAGCGCGATCCCGCCGCCGAAGGAGCCACCGCCCGGCACGATCCAGAGGCACATCCGATGGAGGCCGAAGGGCAGCCCACAGAGTATCCAGAGCCACACATAGTCCAGTTCCCCGCCTCTTATGCAGGCGGATTTGAAAATACAGTACAGAAACATGGCCGCCGCTACAGGCAGCACGCTTTTCAGGAAAAATGCTTTGACTGCTTCACTTCTCGTCATAAGGCAGACCTCCTTCCATGCTTCCATTATACAAAATGATCTGAACGGCGCCCAGGGCATGGAGAAAATCATTTGCTAACAATCTGCGAACAGGACCGTTTAGGATTGTCTGCACTCCCTGTATTCCAGATATCCCTTATGCCCTCCGTCTATGATCCGGTCAATGTCCTCCGCTGTGAAAGGACGTTCTGTTTCGCCGGACAGGGAGGCAATCTTCAAAGCGTTCCTGACTGCCTGGGTAAAATGGAAGTCGATTTCCTCCCGCTTGCTGGGCCATCCCCCGGATGGGGCGTCTCCCGGCCGGTGCAGGATATCCGCGAGAAAGGACAGCTCCTCCAGAATGCGGTTGCTCTTTTCCTCAAACCATCCCCGCGAGTCCAGGCCGGGACGCGTGGATACCGTAATTGTTGTTTTCTCTTTTCCGTTTTTCATGGTGATACCTCCTGTGAATGAAAATGTTTATTTATAGTGATCCGCAGCGCGGCACTATTCCAGTTCGTGCCTTCTTTGCTGCTCCTGCTCCTTTGGTACGGACAGGAGGGCGTCTACATTCTGGCGGATGGTCTCATATTCCCGCGCCTCGCTTCTTGCGGCCCGGTACCCGGCAAGCAGCGCCTCCTTCCTGACGGTGAGCTCCGACAGTTCCTTTTCCATGCGCTCCGCAGACAGCAGCGGCACAGCCCCCAGCTTCTTCAATTCCCTGGCAGCCGCTTCAAAAATGATGATCCCGCTCTCATGGCCCCGCAGGAATTTTTCTTTGTCCCTGGAATGGCGGTACTGCTCATACAGCGGCTTTAGGCGGCGGTAGGTGCCGGCGTGCTTCATCACAAGGGACAGCTCGGCGATCCGGGCCTCCGTCTCTTTCAGGGAGGAGTGGGCGCTGTCCCGCCGCCCGGCCACATCGGCAAGGCGGGCTTCCAGTTCCGCGTAACTCTCGATCCCATGCTCCGTCAGGAAGTTCATGGTCCTGGCCGCCTGTTTCAGATTGTTCAGCTTCGCCCAATGCGCGAACCCGGCGCTCTGCTGGGCTTTGAGATTGTTCTGGATATCAATGAGCAGGCTGATCCTTCCGTCGCGCTGTTTCGGCCGTCGGGATGGCCTGGAGCCCCCGGCGATCCGGGAGGCAATGGTTTCCTCCGTGTAGTCCACGCCCAGGGTTTTCATCCGGGTAAACCGTTCCTGGCCGGGAGCGCGGCAGGAAATATATTTCCCCCGCTTGATTTCATAACCCTCCCTCTGCAGGCGGAGCAGCAAATCTTCAAAGTTAGCGGAACCAGGGATCAGCCGGTCAATGGCTTTTTTCAGCGCCGCCTTATAGCTGGTTCCGGCCTGGGCTGCCTGGTGTTCAATATAGCTCTTGCCCTTATCCTTTCCGGGGATGATGACTGACAGGCCGTGTTCTTTGCAGATACGGTCGCTGGTGCGGCGGATATAGTGATAACTCCGCTTGTTGGAATGGTAGTGCTTATAGTCGGTGAAGCTGACCGCATTAAAAATCAGGTGATTATGGATATGATTTTTGTCTATGTGGGTGGTGAGGACAAACTCATACTTGCCGCCCAGGATTTCCTTTGCAAGCTGCATACCAATCTCATGGGCTTCCTCTGGCGTCACCTCCCCAGGCTCAAACGCCTGGATCAGATGGCGGCCCAGGTGCGTCCCTTTGTCAATGGCATGGCGGCGGGTCCAGGAAAATTCAATGTCCGCTGTTTCGGCGGCGCAGCCATAGGAAGATACCAGCAGCTTCCCGTCTGTTTTTTCGGGATTGCAGATATAGTCAATGGCCGCTTTCAGCGTAGACTTGATAGGATGTGTCTTTGTAACTGCCATATCTGTTCCTGCCTTTCCCGGATTTCCTGGATATCCTCCTGGTAAGCAGGGCCGCCGGCGTTCAGCTTTTTTGCAATCTGGTTGATGTTCCGGCCGATGGCGGACAGCTCCGCGGTGAACGCCTTGATATCCGTGGTGTCGGTATAGATGATATATCCGTCAATCGCCATCTTCCGCAGATAGGCGCCGATCCGCTGTGTGGGGAGCTGGGCCATCTTCTGCTCAATCAGCGCCCGTTCCTCCGCTGTCACCGGGCAGCGCAGGATGATGGGCCTCTTTCGGTTTGCCATGGCGTGTTCCTCCGTTTCTCATAAGGGTCTGGGATTATCCCAGCAAGCGTTTTTCGGTTTAGGGGCAGGGGCTCCCCTAAAGCGGAAATCCGCAAGTGCGGCCGCACTTGCTGTGCTTGCTGTTGTTTCTTTCTTCGTACCTAAGTAATACGGAAACGGAGCGTTTGGCTACCTTCCGGCAAAGAAAAAACGCTACAAACTTTATCCGTTCATAGCGTCTTTCATACTTTGTTCAGTTGTCCCGGAAACACGATTATTCCCCCTTCTTTCTGGCGTTCAGAAGGGCCTGCGCCGTTGCGATGATAATTCCGATCTCCGTATCGTTCAGGTCATCGGCCAGGGCGTCAAGCTGGCGGCGTGCCGTAGTCTTGCCGCCTGCTTCCTCCCCGAAAAGGATCTGATCCACGGAAACATGGTAGCGCTCCATCAGTTCCAGAAAAATCTGGACGCTTGGGTGCTGCCCTTTGTTCTCTATATTCGCCAGATAGCGGGGAGAGAGGAACATTTCATCCCCCGCCTTATTGCGGGACTCCTTGCGTTCGGTTCTCGCTTTTTTAATCGCCGCCCCATACGGGCGGAGGTCTTTTTTCTTTACTGGTCTCTTTGACATATTCATTCACCCAGTTACATTGTACTGTTCCTTTTTGGTTCTGAATATGTCTACAGAGTTCCTCTAATTAGCCAATATAATTCATATTCTGTCTCTTGCTATTATACGGCTATCCGCATATAATATAAGTTGATAGATTATGTGAAAGGACGGGTTGAGTATGGAATATATGTCTTGCCCCGAAGCAGCAAAGAAGTGGGGTATTTCCGAAAGACGGGTACAGAGGCTTTGTGAAGATGGTCGAATACCTGGCATATCAAAAATCGGTTATATGTGGCTGATCCCCAAAGACTCACAAAAGCCTATGGATATGAGAACAAAACGAGGAAAGAACTTAAAATAGTTTGGTGGAGTATGATGATATGAAAATTGCAGTATGCGAAGATAATAATATAGTTGCTGCATACTTGGAGGATTATTTATCTTCTTTGAGCGTGCAGAATATTGAATATGAGATTTTTACTTCAGGTGATGATCTCATTCATTACATGGAGCAGGAAAAAACTTCTTTCAATATTTTTTTTATGGACATAGAAATGCCAGGGAGAAACGGTATTGAAACATCTGCCTATATTCGGGAGCACGATAAAAATGCTTTGATAATCTTTATCACAGATCATCAAGATTATGTATATCAAGTATTTGAGGTGCTTCCATTCCGATTTTTGATAAAGCCAGTCCAGCGGGAACAGTTAAACACGGTTTTGAAAAATGCTATTTTGCAAATTAACACAGCAAAAAAATTGTTTTTCTTCAAAATTGGTAAACAGCAATTTCAAGTCGCCTATGATGAAATTTTATATTTTGAGGGAAATCTACGAAAGGTACGACTTATATCAACCGTTGGAGAATGGGATTTTTACGGGAAAATTTCTAAAGTGTTTAGTGACCTGGATGTAAATTTATTTTTGCAGTCCCATAGTTCCTTTCTTGTCAATATGGAATATATCCGTTGCATTACAGAAACAGAAATTACTTTGACGAATGGAATGACAATTCCGATTAGTAAGAAATTTCGTGACAGTGTAAAACAACGTCACATGGAATATGTAGAATGGAGGTGTGGGAATGGCTGAATTGATCGTGTTAGTCTTTCTAATACTACTACTCAATTTAGTAGATAGTATCTTTATATTACGATACCATGAACACCTTTATGGAGCCGTTCGTTGGGAAAAGCGGAAGTTTGTTTTACGTTTTACGATTATTGTTCTTTCGGCCACAGTAGTGATTTCTGCCATACCAGCAATGATATTATGGGGAATGACTTTGTTTAGCTCCTTTTGGATGGGAGCATATCATGGCGGAAAGAAAAACAAAGTGCTGTTCCAGGTGGTATTGATTTCTTTAGCAGTTTTATCATTCATTTTATCGTTTGTAATTGCCATTGCATTTTTCAAGGATGACATTGCAGTTGGCATATTTACACTGTTGGCTTCCCATGTAATTTTTGGTGTTATGGTCGAAGTTACAAGGCATTTCCAGCAATCCATTTTGGTTGATCTCCCCGGAAAAATGTGGCTGGTTCTCTTTTCAATTCCGGTTGCCAGCTTGATTTGTGTTCCTGCTTTTTCTCGGATGATCGCTTTGAATGAAGGCGCTGCAAGCGGTATTGGGAGAAATCAAGTTATTATACTGTTCGCTGTTTTCTTCATTAACATTATGGTGTTCTATTTATTCGGAAAATTCTCTGAATTATTAAGCACAAGAATAGACGCGGCTATATTACAGCAACAAATTGAAATGCAGGAGAAATACTACCTTGCTATTGAAGAAAATCACGCAAAAGTGCGCTTGCTCCAGCATGATATGAGAAACCAGATCAATGCGATCACGACAATGTTTGAAGAAAATCAGATGGAAAATCTCGGTCAATATCTGAAAGAAATTGGAGGACAGGTCAATCAAATTGAAAAAGTGATTGTAACAGGAAATGCTCCCATAGATACGATACTTAACATCAAAATTTCAGAGCTGATAGGGTGTGGTATCAAAGTACATACAAATGTATTGCTTCCCAAAGGAATAAAAATAGATTTTCGTGAAGCCGCTACTTTGTTTGGGAACCTTTTAGATAATGTTATGGATGAGTGTAAGCGGCTTCCAAAAGAAAAACAAGAGGCTAAAATTCAGCTTTCCTATATCAACCATATCATGTTTATTCGGATTTCAAACCCGATGGCAGTAGCCGAAAAACAATTCCCGCTCAAAAGCGAAAAACCAGATTCGGAATTGCATGGGTTCGGGATGAAAAGTGTTCAGCAAGTGGTAGAACAATTTAATGGAACTATAAAACTGACTGCTCAAGACTATTTATTTCAGATTTCCATTGTTCTATATGACGTTTAGGACAATAATGACAATTCGGTTCATCAAATATGACGACCAGCTATTTTCTTTGATTTTTGGTGCTACTATGTTTCTGCAAAGAATACATAGTAGCACTTTTTTGGAGGTAGATAACATGAAAAAAGGATTGTTTGGAGCTATCGCTCTACTTGTGTTTGCTTTGATTGGGGGCGCAATCTTAAAGACTATGGGTGCCCCTGCTCTGGCGATAAAAGGAGCAACCCTCGTTGCCGTATTTTCCGTTTTGATTGGTGGAAAATTGATTTTTGATTACTTCTGGAAAAAGCGGAGGTGATCAGCGTGTGGGCAATCACAAAAAGAGAATTTTGGAACCTGATAAAAAGCGTAAGGGCTCTTATCATTATTCTGTTGTTTAGCGCAGGTAGCATTGGGGTGACAAATAGTTTATCCAAAGTAAGCGGACAACTCGATGTAGCAGAATACTATGCCAGTTTGAGGTTGTTGGTCTTGATTTTCGGCTTCCTGTTTGCAACCATTTTATCTCACAGTTGCTTTAACGGTGAAGTGGAAACAAAAACAATACGTTTGCTCCTGACCAAAGTTTCCAAAACAAGTATTGTTGTCGGTAAACTGCTCGGCACTTCTTTATTTTGGATGGCTTGCTTAACAGGTAGCTTCCTTTTTATATCAGTGGTCGGTAAAGTTTTTCGTCCGTCTGAACTGTTTATTGCCTTTTCAACAATGGCATATTTTAACAGCATTGTACTTTTGATTTCAGTAGTCACGACAAAATCTTCTCGAAGCAATTTTATTGGACTTATATTTGCACTGTTACTTCCCGGCCTTGGATTGTATGCTACCCTTACAGCCACCTCACCGCTACATTTTTTACAATACTTCTTTCCATATTTTTATTTGCTGCAAGGCGTGAGATATATGAGTGTCCCCCTGGCCTTTGCCGTGTTGTTGACTTGGGTAGCCGTATTGTTGGTAAAAAGGAGGGACTACTAAATGGCTGCAATTAGAACACAAAATTTACAGAAAAACTACGGGAAAACTAAGGTGCTTCAAGGCATTACACTATCTGTCGAGGATGGTACATTTTGGGGACTGATTGGGAAAAACGGTGCAGGTAAAAGTACACTCATCAACACTTTGACAGGGACGGTCCTAAAATCTGGCGGTGCTTTTTGGATTTATGACACGCCGGATCGAGAACTGGATCAGGCTAAAAAGTCTATTGGTGTTATGCCCGATGTTTCTGGCTTATATGGAGCAATGACAGGAGCTGACTTCCTAAAATATATGGCATCCCTAAAAGGCGTAAAATTAACAAAAAATGATATCAAGCGCTGTCTGGATGATGTCAACTTGGATGTTCCTTTTGATCGCAAAATAAAGGAATACTCTTTTGGAATGAAAAAGAAGATTTCTTTAGCTCAAGCTCTTATAGGGGAGCCAAGATTACTGTTTCTTGACGAACCGACATCCGGTGTTGATCCAGAGTCCATTTTACATCTGCAGGGGTTGTTCCATCGTTTGCACCAAAGCGGCACAACTATTTTTCTGGCATCCCATAATCTTAATGAAATAGAACGGCTATGTAGTCATGTCGCAATTTTGGATCAAGGTAACTTCCGTGTAAATGGTGAGATTAACGAAGTTATCAACCGCTATACGGCAGTTATAAAGGTGCAAATTCATTGCCGAGTTCCCGATAATTTTTGTATGTCACCCAAATTTCATTTTGCCAAATTGATTGAGGCTACGGCTGACACAATGATTTTTGAGGTTAAAACTCAAGAGGACATTTCAAGGATTGTTGAATTACTTGTCTCTTGCGGCATATCCATTTATTCTGTTTCTCCGCAAAAGACAACTTTGGAAGAAATTTTTTTGAAATGAATATGAAAGACCAAACAATAAAAGAAACGTTGTCCCTATTTCAGTGACTAAGTAAAATAAATGTTCAGCCGCCCAACGGATAAAAAAAACCGTTGTTTCGGCGGCTGATTCATCATGCGCCAAACAGAATACAGCAGCCATGCGGCGGTTTTGAGAAAATCAAGGCCGTCGCTTTTTAGCGTCTAAATATCAACGATGCCCCCTAAACTTCCTGTTTTCAGACGGCGGCCTTTTGGAAGGAGCCGCCGTGAAACAATTAGTATCTCACCATAGCAGGCCAGTAAATGACCTACCAAAAAAAGCCCGGTCACCGCCGGGGATTGTTCTTCCCATAGATATGAACTGTGCAATCATGTAAATACTTCGGTTAATTCATTAGCGTCTATCTGCGTTTTGCAGACGGGCGCCTTTTTTTGTTTATGTGAGCCTCCGTCATACAGCGGAGCCTTTCATAAAAATTTTCTTCCTTTCGCGGTTGCCAAAATTGCCATCCCTGGATTACTGAGGCGAAAGGGAGAAGATCACCACCCCCGCACCTGCGGGCTGCGAAGGGAGGTGAGAAAATGAAAGACTCCTATGAGCAGCGTATTCAGAATCAGTTTGGCGCTTTCTGTGTCAAGGTTTTGAAGAATGAGGCCCGGCATATCCAGCGTGAATATGCCCGCCTCCGGGACCAGGAAAAATCCCTGGGCGAGCTGACAGCTTCCGAACTGGAGCAGACCGCCGTATGGGACAGGCACTTTATGGACGAACATGTCTTTGACGTGCAGGGACTCCCGGTTGTCGTGAACGGCAACATTCTGGCCGACGCCTTAGCGCAGCTGCCGAAAGGAAAGCGGGATGTGATCCTGCTGTCTTACTTCCTGGATATGACGGATCGTGAGATCAGCGAAAAGCTGAACATCGTCCATCAGACCGTATCGAAGCGGCGGCGCGCTACGCTGAAAGAATTGCGCGAATATCTGGTGAAGGAGGGATTTGAATGGCCGGACGAGTAAAGCCCATCCCGGTTCCTGTGATCCTGGCGGCTGTGAACGGCGACGAGGGCGCCCTTGCCGCTGTAGTCGCCCACTATCAGAGTTATATCCGGGCGCTTGCAACCAGGCCGCTGAAAGACGATTACGGTAATACATATCTGTGCGTCGATGAAGATATGCGGCTCAGGCTTGAAGCAAAGCTGATCTACAGCATTGTAACAGGCTTCAAGGTACTGCCGGTCTAAAACCTTTGGGACAGGTTCTCCCTTTCCCTGTCCCGATGGTCCGGCATGAAGCCTGACGGACCTTGACAAAGAAAGCCCGGCGGGAGGCCGCCGGCGCAGCATAAGGCAGACGGATACGTTCTTCCCCGTATTGAGCCATACGGCTGGTGCGCCATGACCTCCCCTGGGAGCGAGCGATCAACACTGGCCGCAAAGCAGGCGTGGCGGCCTGTGGGCGATGACATACGGGACAGGTTAAAGATACTCGCGCGTTGAACGCCCACAAAGCATTGCGCGCCGCACCCACAAGCATGGGCCGGGGTGAGACTCCCGTGGAGCTGTGCCGGCAGCCGTCCGTTTTCTGCCTCTCATTTTTTGACAGTTCATTAGTTTTTCCATTTACGGATAATTCGTAAATTTTTTCTTAGCAGCAGACAAACAAAATGCAGCGCGGTAAAATGATTGTAGGAAGTCATTTTCTCGCGCTGTTTCCATAAAGGAAGGGGGCTGTCATGTCGCAAGCATGGAACGGCGCGAAGAAGGGCTCCCCTGAACGGAGAACATATACGGTTGAGGATGTCGCTCAAATTCTTGGAATCGGGCGTACTTCCGCATATCTTCTCGTAAAGGAAGGGCACTTCAAAATCGTGCGAATTGGAAACGCCATACGAATTTCTAAGCGGTCATTTGACGAGTGGCTCGATTCACTTGATCTATGACGATTAGAAAGGAAATATCAGTATGGCATCTATCATTAAACGTAAAAAGAATTATTCTGTTGTTTACAACTATGTTGACGAGAACGGAGAAACAAAGCAGAAATGGGAAACCTGGCGTACTCATAAAGACGCCCTGCGGAGGAAAGCGGAAATTGAAAACCAGCAGTTTACGGGAACTTTCCTCCCGCCGAGCAACCAGAAGATATCCGAGTTTCTATATGATTTCGTTTCTCTGTACGGTGAAAAAAAGTGGGGCGTGTCTATGTATGACAGCCAGACGGCTCTGATCGCCAACTACATCAATCCCATTATTGGAGATATGGAAGTGCAGGCGGTCACTCCCCGTGTGGTTGACAGTTATATCCAGACACTACAGAAAACCCCGTCCGTTTCAACCAAAACCAGAAAAGCGACGACCACTTATGTCAGCGATAAGACGATTGAAAAAATTATCAAACTTCTGCGCTGTGCATTCAAACAGGCGGTCCGCTGGGAGATCATCGGAAGGAACCCGTTTGACAATGTGATCCTTCCTAAGACAGAATACACAAAGCGAGATATCTGGGACGCGGATATGATCCGGACAGCTCTTGATAAGTGTACGGACAGCAAGCTCTATGTGGCAATGAACCTGTCCTTTGCCTGCTCTTTACGGATGGGCGAGATACTGGGGCTGACCTGGGATAATGTTCATATTTCAGATGAAGATATTGCTGATGATAACGCCTATGTCTACATTGACAAGGAGCTGGCGCGGGCGTCCAAAAGAGCGATTGAAACGCTGGGAAAGAAAGATATTTATTATATCTTCACCCCGCTCATGCCGAATACAAGCACACGGCTGATCCTGAAAAAACCTAAGACCGATTCCAGTATCCGTAAGGTATGGCTGCCAAAAACGCTTGCCTATATTCTGCGTGAATGGAAAGCGGCTCAGGATGAATTGAGGGGTTTTCTCGGAGACGAATACCAGGAATTTAACCTGGTCGTTGCGCTCCCTAATGGACGTCCCTGTGAGGACAGGATCATCCTGAAGGAGTTTTCCAAACTCCGGGAAGAAGCCGGCCTGCCGAGAGTCGTTTTCCATTCTCTCCGGCATTCCAGCACGACTTATAAGCTGAAACTGAACCACGGCGACCTGAAGGCCACTCAGGGAGACACAGGACATGCAGAGATTGACATGATTACCAGTATTTACGCTCACATCCTGGACGAGGACAGGAAAGTCAACGCCCAGAAGTTTGAGACGGCCTTCTACTCCAATCCCGACTTGCGCGGGGTACGGCCGCCGGAGGAACCGAAAGCAGCGGAGCCGGCGCCTATTGACCTGGCAAGTTTGGTTGAACAGCTTCAGAAATCTCCGGAGCTGGCGAGCGCCCTGGCCGCTCTGATTGCGAACCAGGCGGCAGGCACATCGGAAAAGCCATGAAAATCAAATTAGCAAGACGGCGGTTTTTCTTAGCAGGCTTGTAAAAACCGTTCGTTTCTTCTTAGCAAAGTATACATTTGCAGCGCATAAAATTCTCCCGGTCAAAAATGAGCGGTGGACCGGGAGAAGTAAAACAAAAAACGCTGCAAACCACCAAAAATGGCTTGCAGCGGTACTTTCTGGCGTCCCTGGGCAGATTCGAACTGCCGGCCTTTCGCTTAGGAGGCGAACGCTCTATCCTGCTGAGCTACAGAGACGTATATCAAAATTATTCAATTATCCCGCTCAAAAGGATTCGAACGAGCTGCCGCTTAGGAGGCGGTCGCTCTATCCAACTGAGCTATAGCGACATTTAAAGAATCTATATTTAATTTTACTTGTTACCTTTTCCCGTTTCCTCCGAGGTGTATGTTATAACACTTTCTTAGGAGGCGAACGCTCTATCCTACTGAGCTACAGAGACATTTTTAAAATTAATAACTGCATCCGTTCCGGACGCAGTTATTAATATACCACGTTTTCTGCAATTTCTCAACTGTTTTCACAGATTATTTCCGCAAAACAGTTCAGAAGTTAATATACCCCTGCAGCCAGATCGTGCCTTTAAATCTGCGCCCGATCTCCGGCTCTCCCATCACTCCGGCCGCAGGCACACACACGTCAAACTGCATCTCATTCACATTCAGCTTCATCTGATACAGTTCTGTCCCTGTTGCAGTGTTTTTTCTCTTTCTCACTGCAAGTATTTCACCCATTATAGAGTACAGATCGCACTCAATGCCATATGGCATAAAATAAGTATCCACAATGGAGAATACATCTTCATTTGCGAGCCTTCTTGAAACCTGGGAGTAGATATCGATATCATCCAGAGTCAATGTCTCAATCGCTGCCTGATCTCCGTTCCTTGCAGCATTGATCAGCATTTTCCGGTTGTCAGAGGCTTCCCTTTCACTCTTCATCTTTCTTTCATCTTTTACAACAGGAAGAAGAACCGTTCCCGAGAGTGCCAGACCCGACAGGGTAACCGACGTAACCGGGTTCGTGATAAACCCTGCCTGACGTTCTCTCATATATTCGATCCCGTTTTGAAGAGTAAAGATCAGACTAATGCCGATTTTGGAATCTTCACACATTCCGACATACTGCTCTTTCTCTATCTTCCTCTCCACTGCGATCTCAGCATATGTGCTGATTCCGCTTCCCTCAAAATAAGGAAAATAGTACGATGGCTCAAATACATCATTTTCATTTAATTCGCCGCAGAGGGATACTCCGATGCACTGTCCGTAATCCTTTCTCAGTTCACAGAAATCCTCTCCCGGCAAATAGGATACAATTGTCTGGTGAGTATAGTTTTCCCTCACGTCTTCAAGCATATCCTTCAAATCATTTCTTGTTTGGATATTGTCAAATCCGACCGCCTTTAAATATTGATGCATCTGTTTTTTATCTTCCTCGATTCACGAATACGCTTTTTCTATTTTTTCGGTACCATCTTTTCCATTCCGCCCATATACGGTCTTAATACCTCCGGTATTCTGACAGAACCGTCCTCCTGGAGATTATTTTCCAGGAATGCGATCAGCATTCTCGGCGGAGCCACTACCGTGTTGTTCAGTGTGTGGGCAAAGTAGTTTCCGTTTTCACCTTTCACGCGGATTCCAAGGCGTCTTGCCTGTGCATCTCCCAGATTGGAGCAGCTTCCCACTTCAAAGTATTTTTTCTGTCTCGGGGACCATGCCTCCACATCGACAGATTTCACTTTAAGGTCTGCCAGGTCTCCTGAACAGCACTCAAGTGTTCTCACCGGAATATCCATAGAACGGAACAGATCCACTGTGTTCTGCCAGAGCTTGTCATACCATTCCATACTATCCTCCGGCTTGCACACTACAATCATCTCCTGTTTCTCGAACTGGTGAATCCTGTACACACCTCTCTCCTCGATGCCGTGAGCTCCTTTCTCTTTTCTGAAGCAGGGTGAATAACTCGTAAGAGTCTGAGGAAGCTGATCTTCTGTAAGCTGGGAATTGATAAACTTACCGATCATGGAGTGCTCGCTCGTTCCGATCAGATAGAGATCTTCGCCTTCAATCTTATACATCATGGCGTCCATCTCTGCGAAACTCATAACGCCCGTAACTACGTTGCTGCGGATCATAAACGGCGGCACGCAGTAAGTGAATCCTCTTCCGATCATAAAGTCTCTCGCATATGCGATCACAGCGGAATGAAGTCTTGCAATATCTCCCATCAGGTAGTAGAATCCGTTTCCGGCTACTTTTCTCGCGCTGTCAAGATCAATTCCGTCAAAGGACTCCATAATATCCGTGTGGTACGGAATCTCAAAATCCGGAACAACCGGCTCTCCAAAGCGCTCGATCTCCACATTTTCACTGTCATCTTTTCCGATCGGAACAGAAGGATCAATGATGTTCGGGATTGTCATCATGATCTTTTTGATCTTTTCTTCCACTTCTTTTTCTTCAACCGAGAGTTCATCTATTCTTCCGGCACTCTCAGCCACTTTTCTTTTGAGTTCTTCTGCTTCCTCCAGTTTTTTCTGTGCCATCATTGCGCCAATCTGCTTTGATGCCTTGTTCTTCTCCGCGCGAAGAGCCTCCACTTCCTGTTTGATTTCTCTGTTTCTCTGATCAAGAGCAATCACCTCATCTACAAGCGGAAGTTTCTCATCCTGAAATTTATTTTTAATATTCTGCTTTACTACATCCGGATTCGTTCTTACAAATTTAATGTCTAACATTTCAATTTCCTCTCATTTACTTATTTATTTTTCCATATCTTTTATGTCATACTCTTCCTGGTAGATCGTTTTTTCAAGACACTGTCTTTCTTCCTCTGAAAGTTCAATATAGCTTTCTCCTTTTACGATCTCCTTAATATAAGTATAGCATCCTTCTCTGCTGTGCATCGCGTTAAATATCCATCCGTTATTATTTTCATCCAGCATAGTGAGTGCGAAGCTTAAATTTCCTCCCATTTCGTGGAACGCGTCATATTTTACAATGCCTGCTTTCTGATAATGACGTTCCATCTTCGTTCGGATTTCCTTGATTTCCTGCTTATTTTCCTTTACAAGCTCAGAGATTTCGTCCAGTTCTTCAAACTTTTTAAAAATGCTTTTTTCGAGACTCTTTCCATTTTTACCTTTCATGAATGTTGAATAACTTCTGTACATCAGCCTGTACTTTTCGTGCAAAAGAACATATAGTATGATCAGTACAATCTGAAGAATAAACACAATCACAAATAAATAAAACGGATCAATACCAAGGATATCCAATATTCCATTCATTCAGTTTACATCTCCTTTTTAATCATATAACTCCCTCTTTTTCCCTGCTGTATCTGACTTTTACGCATGAATTGACATAATAAGATCATATATTCTCTCAAGTTCTTCCTCAGAGTAATATTCTATCTCTATCTTACCTTTTCCATTCGCCTTCGGATTTACACTTACTTTTGTTCCTATAATATTTTTCATATGCTCTTCGAGATTTTCATAAACGAACGTGTGTTCTATTTTTTTCTTTTTAATCTCTTTTTTCGGATTTTTGAGATCTTTTACGAGCTTTTCAGTCTCACGTACACTGAGTTTTTCATCAAAGATCTTGTTTGCAAGCATATACTGCTGTTCTTCGTCATCTATTGCCAGAAGTGCTCTCGCATGGCCGGTGCTTATCATGTCGTCGATAATCATCTGCTGAACTCTATCACTCAGTTTCAGAAGACGCATTGAATTTGTCACTGCTGTACGGCTCTTTGAAACTCTTTCAGCAACTTCATCCTGCTTCAGATTAAATTCCTCCAGAAGCCGTTTAAATGCCATCGCTTCTTCTATCGGATTAAGATTCTCTCTCTGAATGTTCTCAATCAGAGAGATTTCCACGATTTCCTGATTCGTATATTCCTTTATAATGACAGGAACTTCTTTTATTCCGGCAATCTTTGCCGCTCTCCATCTTCTCTCCCCTGCGATAATTTCATAATAATCCTTTTTCTTCTGAACAAGAAGAGGCTGAAGTATACCAAACTGTTTGATCGAATCAGCGAGTTCTACAAGAGAATCCTCATCAAATTCCTTTCTCGGCTGATCTCTGTTCGGTTCAACTTCATTAATTTTCACCATTATTTCCCCGGATTTACTGCTTTCATCCTTAATATCCGGCTTTTTCACTTCATTTTCAGGAGTCTTGACGCTTTTGTTGGGAATCAGACTGTCAAGTCCCTTTCCAAGTCCGTTTCTCTTTACAGCCATTTCTATTCCTCTCCTTTGTGAATCACTTCTTCTGCCAGAAGCATATAGCTTTCAGCGCCTGTTGACTTTGGATCATAGAGATTAATCGGCATACCATAGCTGGGAGCCTCGGCAAGTCTTATATTTCTAGGGATAATTGTCTTGTATATATTCTGATTGAGGTTATCCTTTACATTTTCTACGACCTGAAGCGAGAGATTTGTTCTCGCGTCATACATTGTAAAGACAACTCCCTCAATCTCAAGTGCAGGATTCAATCTTTCCTGTACAAGTTCAATTGTGTGTATAAGCTGACTTAATCCTTCCAATGCGTAATATTCACACTGGATAGGAACTATCACTGAGTCTGCTGTTGTCATCGCATTTATCGTAAGCATACTGAGCGCTGGCGGGCAGTCTATCACAATAAAATCATAATTATCTTTCACTTTTTCAACTTCACTTCTGAGAATAAATTCCTTATTTTCGATTCCAATAAGTTCAATCTCAGCTGCTGAAAGATCAATATTCGACGGAAGAACATCCAGATTTTCCTGTGCTTCTTTGCAGATGCACTCTTCCACTGATGCGTTCCCTATAATGAGATCATAGACACTTTTATCCACATTATCTTTATCAACACCAAGACCACTCGTCATATTTCCCTGCGGGTCCATATCCACAGCCAGCACTTTTTTCTCCATGCTTGCCAGTGATGCTGAAAGATTTATTGCGGTTGTTGTCTTTCCTACCCCGCCTTTTTGATTTGCTATTGCGATAATTCTCCCCATTGCTGCCTCCTCATGATTTCGTCATTGTCGGATACTTATTTATTATATCACACTTTTTCCATTATTCCAGAAAATGTTTCACGTGGTATGTGTCAAGTAATCGTTGGCACTTTTTCTTATTTTTTAATGTCAGTTTATTTATCTTATTTTCAGATAATTCGATCTGGACTTTATCTGATCATTTTATATTTCTTTTTAACAGAATGCTCTTG
>NZ_JAJEQX010000049.1 GCF_020687545.1 Ruminococcus turbiniformis
ATTACATTGTTTTTCATTGTTGTACTCCTCCTTGAATATAGTCTGTGACCAAAAAATCAGTACACTGATATTATTAGTATATCGAAAAAAAATAAATTTTACAATATATACCTGATGATGGTATAATAGTTTCGTATCGCGTGATAATAAAGAAGCGAGCAAATGACTCTACGGGGAGGAACTCATGAAATATATCTCATTTGCCATTCCGTGTTATAACTCGGAGGCTTATATGGAAAAAGCCATAAACTCAATTCTTGCCGGCGGCGAAGATGTGGAGATCATCATCGTAAACGACGGCTCAAAGGATGGCACACAGCAGATTGCGGAACGTTATCAGGAAAAGTATCCGACCATTGTCAAAGCGGTCCAAAAAGAGAACGGCGGACACGGCGACGCTGTCAACTGGGGACTCAGGCATGCTACAGGGAAATACTTTAAGGTCGTGGACAGCGACGACTGGGTGGACCGGGATTCCCTGCTGCGAATTCTCGAAGCTGTCAAAGGCTTTGTGGAAGCGGATTCCCTCGTTGACATGATCATATCCAACTATGTCTACGAGAAAGTCGGCATGGAACACAAAAAAGTAATCCGCTATGACAACGTACTGCCGGAGAATCAGATTTTCCGCTGGGAAGACATCGGGCGCTTCCGCCTGGATCAGTATATCCTGATGCACTCTGTCATCTACCGCACGGAAATGCTCCGTCTCTGCCAGCTGAAACTTCCGAAGCACACATTCTATGTGGACAATATCTATGTTTATTATCCGCTGCCCCATGTGCGCACACTGTATTATCTGAACACAGATTTCTACAGATATTTTATCGGACGCGAAGACCAGTCTGTCAACGAAAAAGTCATGATCAGCCGGATCGATCAGCAGCTCTTCGTGACAAAGTCCATGATCGCCATGTATGAGCTGCGCCTGATCTCATGCAAAAAGCTCCGTAAATATATGGTCAACTACCTGGCAATTATGATGACCGTCTCATCGATCCTCTGCATCCGTTCCAAAAAGCAGGAAAATCTGCTGAAGAAAAAGGAACTTTGGGATTATCTCAAGAAAAAGGATTACAGAACGTATATGAAAATCCGGTACGGAATCCTCGGCCAGACGATGAATCTGCCCGGCCGTCCGGGAAGAAAAGTCTCCTCGCTTGCATACAGCGTGGCGAGACGTCTGATCGGTTTCAACTGACAGTCTTTAACAGATGTATAAATTTTACAGCCATGGCACATACTCCTTAATAAAGTCTGCAAGTAAAAAGGCAGGCGGACATTGAGTCAGAAGGAGGATGTATCATGGCTGTTAATTTTTCTGAGAGCAGAACAAGAGAGAATCTGATGCGTGCTTTCGCGGGGGAAAGCCAGGCGCGGAACCGCTATACGATCGCGGCGGAGCGCGCCGAACAGGAGGGCATGATCACCGTCGCCGCTGTCTTCCGCTACACAGCGGATCAGGAACGCGCACACGCAGAGCGCTTTTACAGTCTTCTCAAAGAACTGGCCGGCGAAACCATCACCGTGGACGGCACATATCCGGTCGATCTGCAGGACGACCTGTGCGGTCTGCTTCGGGCTGCGGAACACAACGAACACGAAGAATATGCTGACGTCTATCAGGCATTCGGAGACACGGCGAAGGAGGAGGGATTCACCGAGGCGGCATCCGCTTTCTTCCAGATTGCCGTCATTGAACACACACACGAGACCCGGTTCGCAAAGCTCGCGGATCTGCTCGAATCCGACAACTACTATAACCCCGGAATGAATGCAAAATGGATGTGTACAAACTGCGGGTATATCCACGAAGGGACACAGGCGCCGCCCATTTGCCCGGTGTGCCGGCACGAACGCGGCTATTTCATTCCCTGGAGTCTGGCCTGCTACAAAGCAGACTAACCCCAGGCAGCATCCGGTTATAAAGACGATTATGACAGTCCGACAGCAAAAACCGGAAGACAGAGCGAATATTTTCTCCCTGTCTTCCGGCCTTTTTTCAGCGTTCTGTTCTGTTCTTATTCTACAGTCTTTCGCTGCTGTCGTTCATAAACTTATACTCAGCCACAGAGCGGTCAAACCCTTTGATGTGTCTGTAGAGCCACTCGATCACGTTTCTGTTGACCTGCTCTACGAATGCGTCGGACGGTCCTTCCTCTTCCTCCAGCATATTGTACAGATCCTTTACAACCGCACGGAGCTTGTCATGCTCCTTTTTGTGTTCTGCAATTCCCGGATAACTGATCGACTCCTGAAGCTTCTCCTCCTCGCCAAAGTGGAACTCTGTATAATCCGCGAGATAGTCCAGTGTTTTCACAGCCACTACCTTGTCCTTGCTTGTCTCGCAGCTGTCAAGAAGTCTGTTGATCTTGTCGATCAGCTCCCTGTGCTGGGAATCAATCATTTCGTTGCCTGTTACCAGGCTCTCGTCAAATTCTGCTCTCATGGTATCGTACCTCCTTCAATCCTGTCCGTCTTATTATACATCAGTCGTCTCTGTTTTTCTACACTTCTCCGTTTTTAAACTTTATAATCATCTCATTTGTCAGGCTGTCTCTCGACGGCTCCACCGGAATCTCCTCCCGCTCAAACCATTCCGCCAGTGCAAGTTCCTCTCTGTCAAGCGTAATTTTATCCTCGCCGTCCAGATCACAGTAGAATCCCATCAGAAGGGTATCTGTAAACGCCCACGGCTGGCTTTTGTAATACCGGATATTCTTTACTTTCAGCCCGACCTCTTCCATAACCTCCCGCGCCACGGTCTGCTCGACGGTCTCGCCGATCTCCGTAAATCCGGCGAGAAGGGCATATTTTTTATAAGTTCTGCCGGCGTACTTTGACATGAGGATCCGGTTTCCGTCCGTCACTCCTATGATAACGGCGGGGCAGATCTTCGGGAACTCCATGTTGCGGCAGTCTTCACAGTAAAGCATGCGCTCCTTCTCATCCCGCTTCATCATCTTCCCGCAGCGTCCGCAGAATTTGTGGTTTCTGTACCAGTTGCGGAGCTGGTATCCGGTAATCCCGGCGAACGCCTGATACTGCGGATCCGCATAGCGGAAGATCTCCGTATTTTCCATTGTAAAGTCAGACAGCGGCTCCCTGTTGATCTCCTGCACAAGGTAATACCGCTCTTCATCTACAGAAAAAAGATATATGTAGTCCTCGTAAATCTCCTCGTTCAGTCTTGCGATCTCCCGAAACCTGGGAAATATGATCCCTTCCTCCGTTTTCTTTACAAGAACAGTGTGGTCCTCGTAATACAGTGCGTAGCTGTCCTCATCCGGCGGAACCGGCCTGTACTCGTTGTACAGATGCATGGGCTGTATATCCTGAATCATCGTACTTTTCTCCTTTTTTATTTACAGATTTATGACGGATGCCCTTCCGGCATTTCCTTACAGATTCCTGATCTTAAACTCCCTCTGCGCCTCTCTTTTCTGGTCTTTCTTCGCGATATCATCCCTCTTGTCATAGAGTTTCTTTCCCTTTGCCAGCCCGATCTCGATCTTAACCAGGCTGCCGCTGAAATAGACCTGAAGAGGAACCACCGTAATTCCCTGTTCCTTCATCCTGCCGAATATCTTGAGGATTTCTTTCTTATGCAGAAGAAGTTTTCTCACTCTGAGCGGATCCTTATTGAAAATATTTCCCTTCTCGTACGGTGAGATATGCATTCCGTAGATATACATCTCCCCCGACTCCACACGGATAAACGCCTCCTTAATACTGCACTTCCCCATGCGCAGAGACTTCACCTCCGTGCCGTGAAGCACGATTCCCGCTTCATACTTCTCAAGAATAAAATAATCATGATATGCCTTTTTATTATTGGCGATAAGTTTTGTCTCAGCCTTTGCCATATCCTGTCTCCCATCTGCCGCCCTGCCGCGGCATTTTCCTTTTTCCCTCTTTCAGACTTGCTGCCCCGCCGCAGTTTTACACACACTCAAAGGCAACGGTTCTCTGCAGTTTGTCCGCGTCCGTTACCCTTACCCGGACAGTCTGCCCCAGTTTATATACCTTTCCCGTGTGCTGCCCGGCCAGCTCATATCTGTCCTCCAGGAACTCATAGTGGTCGTCCCTCATATCTGACACGTGCACGAGTCCTTCCACCGTGTTCGGAAGCTCCACGTATATTCCCCATTTTGTAACTCCCGATACCACGCCTTCAAACTCCTCACCGATATGGTCTCTCATAAATTCCGCTTTCTTCATCTTCTCGACTTCCCTCTCGGCTTCCTCAGCGGTGCGCTCCCGCGAACTGCACTGCTCCGCGACAGAGGGAAGAATCTCCGCATAGTGAGCGATCCGCTCCTCATTCATCCTGCCCCGCAGATTTTCCTTTATGATTCTGTGAATCTGCAGATCAGGGTATCTCCGGATCGGCGAGGTAAAGTGCGTATAATACTTTGCCGCCAGGCCGAAATGTCCCGTGTTCTCCGGTGTATAGCGCGCCTGGCGCATGGATCTCAAAGCGAGGCGGCTGATCATGGCCTCCTCCGGCGTCCCTTCGATCCGTCCGAGAAGCTGCTGAATCTCCTTCGGCCGCACCTCGTTGCGGATATGAATATGATAACCGAAGTTATTGATAAATGTCGAGAATTTTCTGATCTTTTCTTCGTCCGGCTCATCGTGCGTCCTGTACAGGAAGGGCAGCTCTCTCCAGTAATACTCTTCCGCCACAGTCTCATTCGCCATGAGCATAAAATCTTCGATAATCTTCGTGGCATCGCTGCGCTCATACGGGCGGATATCCACAGGTTTTCCCTTTTCATCAAGTATTACTTTTGTCTCGGGGAAGTCGAAGTCAATAGATCCCCTCTTTCCCCGTCTCTCCCGGATCCGGTCGGAGAGTTCCTTCATAAGGAAAATCATGGGGACAAACTCTCCGTGCTCTTCCTGCGCTTTCCGGTCTCCCGCAAGCACCGCGGCAACACCGGTATAGCTCATTCTCCGGTCTACGCGGATCACCGTCTCCGCGATCTCATGGCCGATGATCTCGCCCGCCGGCCCGATCGTCATAATACAGGAAAGCGCAAGCCGGTCCTCCCCTGCGTTCAGGGAACAGATCCCGTTTGACAGCTTCTCCGGAAGCATCGGGATCACACGGTCCGCCAGGTACACGCTTGTCCCCCGCTTCAGCGCCTCCTTATCAAGCGCACTTCTCTCCTGCACATAGTTCGTCACATCCGCGATGTGAACGCCCAGAAGGTAGTTTTCTCCGGCCTTTTCCACGGACACCGCGTCATCCAGGTCTTTCGCATCCTCCCCGTCGATCGTCACCATACGGACAGAGCGAAGATCCTTCCTCCCGGCACAGTCCGCATCACTTACATCCTTTCCGACGCGCTCCGCCTGGTTCAGCACCTTTTCCGGAAATTCATGCGGGATGCCGTAATCCATCACAACCGAAAGGATATCCGTCCCCGGATCATTAATGTGGCCGATAATCTCTGTAATCCGTCCTTCCGGCTTCATATGTTCCCCGCCGTAGGAGAACAGTTCCACGACAACCTTGTGTCCTGTCACAGCTCCCATTTCCTTCCCTTCCGGGATATAGATATCGTTGAGATACCGCTGGTTGTCCGGCCTGACGAAGCCGTAGCTTCTGCACTTCTCGTACATTCCCACAACTTTGACTACCGTGTGGGATACAATCCTCACGATCTTTCCCTCGCGCCGTCTTCCGGACGGAGTCCCTGTGATGATAAACTCCACCTCGTCCCCCTGAAAGGCGCCGCAGAGATTCTCCTCAGAGATGAACACATCCCCGCTTCCGTCTTCCGGAGTGACAAATCCGAAGCCCCTCGCATTTGCCTGGAAGATCCCTTTCAGCCGGACCGCGTGCTCTCTGCTGTACTTTCCTCTCTTCGAGATGCTGATCTTCCCCTCCGCCACAAGGGCATCCAGAACCTCCTTAAGCTCACTGCGCTGTTCGCCCGGGATCTGCAGGATGACCGCAATCTCTTTGGCCTTCATCGGGACGTACAGATCGTCGCTCATAAAATCCAGTATTACTTTTTTTCTCTTCTCAAATGTCTGATCCATCTCTTTTTCTTCTCCCTGTCCAGTGCTGTGTCACAGAATGCTTTCCACGATCTGTTCCGCTGTTTTTTAGAAAAAACAGAAGCACTCTATATCCGTATAGAGTGCTTACCTGATTATTATCTTCTGATATCATACTTTTCATGCCGGTATGGAAAACGGATCCTGCAGTATTTTAGTTAAATACTCCCAGATTCAGTATCACAGCAAACAGGAGAAACAAAACCGCGACCACCCTCGTGACTTTTACAAGCGTTCCCTCCATGGAACGTCCCTTGTTATGTCCCCAGTATGTGTCTGCAGCGCCGCCGATCGTTCCAAGACCATCGGACTTTCCCTCCTGCAAAAGAATAATCGCAGATAACGCAATGCAGTCTATAACAAAAATAATCGTAATTACCGTTTTTAATATATCCATCTTCACACCTCCCGCGGATAAACCACGATTATTCTATCACAGTCAGACCGAGTTTGCAAGATCCTATCCGCCAAATACTGCCTGCGCAGTCCGCCAGATTCCGTCTGTCAGACAACAGTTCTCAAGTCAGGCTGACATTCCAGCCCGTCTCAAATATTCCGCCCGGTTTCAGTCGGATCAGATCGTTCTTGCATGCAAAGTCTTCCACAATGCCCTGTCTGGACGGGAGAGACATCCACGGCTCAATACAGAGATATGGCGCTTCGGTCTTCGGCGCATGCCACAGCCCCAGATACCGCATATCCGGATAGGAAACTCTCACACTGCGCGTCCCTTTCTCCGATTTCAGGGTGACACATCGTGCCATATTCTGAAGGACGATCGCGTCATCGTCAAACATATCGTGACGAAGCGGGAGATATCTGCCGTCCTTAAGAGAAAACTCCCTGTTCTCGCCGCTCACAAAGCAGGCGGAAGTATGCCCGACTCTGTCCGGTCTGCACACATGGGAAAACTCGAGAAAATAATCCCGGAACTCCAGTCCCTCTTCCAGCGGAACCCGGAATCCCGGATGGCCGCCGATCCCGAAGTACATCACACGGTCTGACTGATTCTGAACGCGGTATTCCGTCTTTATCTCATCCCGCTCCAGGCGGTAAGTCACCTGAAGACTGAAGTGATACGGATACATGCGCAGCGTCTCCGGCGTATCCCGAAGCTCCATGGCAATCCATGCCTGGCCCTTCCCGACCGTCTCAAACTGCATCTTCCTGGCGAATCCATGGATGTCCATCTCATACTCCCGGCCGTCCAGCAGATATTTTCCCTCTGTAAACCTGCCGACAAAAGGAAAGAGAAGCGGAGAGCGCTCCGGCCAATATACCGCGTCCCCGTTCCAGAGGTATTCCGTTCCGTCTTTTTCTACCGAAACAAGCTCCGCTCCCAGCGAATCAACTGTCACCTTCAGTTTTCCGTTTGTTATCTGATAATTCATAATATCTCCTCTCCTGTCGCTGCTGCTTTTTCCTTTTTCAGCTGCCGTCTTCTTCCATCTGCTTTTTCCGTCCTGCCGCTGCTGTCTCTTTACTGCCGTTCCCGCTATTTTGCCTGCGGGTACTCTGTACAGAGCAGCCTGTAAGGCGGCTCATCTTCCTCGATAGCCGGGAATCTTCCCACTGCCTTGTCATAGAAAAAGTTGTCATTCTCGTCGTCATTGCACATGGACACTTCCCCGAGAAGAACCGGCCCCCCTGTCTTGGGAACGATAAAATCATGATACATATACGGTGTAATCGTAATGCTCTGCCCTTCATAAAGCATCAGAAGTTTCTCCGCATACGGCTTTTTATATTTCTCCGGCATCTTCTGATTGCCGTTGCGTATCGTAAACAGGGAAAAACCTACTTCATCGAACTTCCCGAGTCCGAAATCCGTGATGTCCCAGCCCAGTTTATTGTCCCGTATCTCGTCGTACTCATGGCCTGCCTTTTCCCAGTCCCCGCATGTCCACCCGGCAAACGGAGGCATCTCAAATCCGTGTTCCCGGATCAGCGCCTCCATATCTTTAATCACCTGATTGATTCTCGAACGTTTCATGTAAATTACCTCCTCTGCAACTTCTGATATCCTGTCCGTCAAATCACCGGAAGTGATACTGCAAAACAGCAGGACTTTCTGCCGCTTCAGGCGTACCGTCCTGCTGTCTGTTTCTTTCCCCTTATTCCATCAGCCAAATCTTACATTCCGACAGAATCGGCTACATCTTATAGTCTGACAGAATCAGTTCCAGTTTGTCCTCTTCTATATCTGCCTGTGTAGTAACGAAATGCAGCAGCGCGTCAATAACCGCCATTTCTTTTAAATGCTCATATCCCTTGTAATAACTGAACGGTTCTTCTTTTCCGGCAGAGACAAGAACATAATCAGCCAGCTCCGATACCGGGGAGGGCACACTCGCGGTGATAGCAATACTTTTAAGCTGTTTCTCCTTCCCCAGTTCCATCCCCTGCACAACCTGTCTCGATGTTCCCGACTGAGAGATTGCAATCAGGATATCGTTCTCCTCTGCCAGATTGATCTGATTCATGAAGTATTCCGGCGCCACATTATATGTGCACTTCACTCCGAGACGCCCGAGCCGGAATCCCATATACTGGGCAAGAGGGCATGTGTTTCCCGCCGCGATAATATGAGCCCATCTGCAGGTTCTGATCAGCTCCACGCATTTGAACATCACATTTTCATCAATTCTTCTGCCCATGGCCGTCATAATCTCCGCATACTCTGCAAAAACCCGGCTCACCATATCTTTATGCTCGACGGAAGCAGCCTGATCCACCTGCTTTCTTCCCAGGTCACGGGCCAGAAGAATGCGGAACTGATAGTATCCGCTGTAACCGATGTGATGACACATCCGCACAACCGTAGCGTCGCTCACCCCGCTCTGCTTGGCAAGCTCCGACACGTTTGAGTCCACCGTTTTCTGAGGATTGCGCAGGACAAAGTCCGCCACCTTCTTTTCCGCCGAAAAAATTTCCTCATACCGTTCCCTGATTACTTCCAACACTTCTCTGTCCAGTATACTATTTTCTTTCACAACAGACACCTCGAACTATTCAGGATCTGCCTCTTCAGATCCTGCCATAGGATTCCCCCTCCGGTATATTAGTACAGGGCTGCTTTTCCTTCTGTCTGGAACAACTCAATTTTATGATATGCGACCTTCTTCATTGCCTCCACGCACGGCGGCTGGATAACATTGGGCTCCCTTAAGGATTTGTCAGCCAGTACCTCTCAAAGGCTTTTTCCGCTCTATATGCCTTTTTTATATAAATATATTATAAAATATTATTTCATAATATCAATTGCCTTTTGTATATTTGACAAAATATTTTTTCTTGACACACTTGAGGAAATATATTTTTTCGTGATACAGCTTTTCATGTCCCGCGCTGCAAATATAGAAATATGGAAAAGCAGAAAACAGCCACCAAATAGTGACTGTTTTCTGCATCATATAGACTCTTTCCAGATAAAAAGAATGCAAATATAATTTTACTCTGCTGCGTATACGTCTACCAGTTTCTTCAGGTATGCGTATCTCTCCATAGCCTCCTGCTCGTTGATCGCGAACAGTTTCGCAGCTTTCTCCGGATTGGATCTCTTCAGAGCATTGTAACGAACCTCGCCGTCAAGGAATGCCTGGTACTCTTCCTGCTTCGGCTCTTTGCTGTCAAGTGAGAACTTGTTGCCTTCAGCAGCCGGATTGAAACGGAAGTTGTTCCAGTATCCACACTCTACCGCAAGCTGCTCCTCAGTCTGAGCTTTGCTCATACCTTTCTTGATACCGTGGTTGATACACGGAGCGTATGCGATGATGAGTGACGGTCCCGGATAAGCCTCAGCCTCTGTGATGGCTTTGACTGTCTGGTTGAAGTCAGCACCCATAGCGATCTGCGCAACGTATACATAGCCGTAGCTCATTGCCATACCTGCAAGGTCTTTCTTCTTCGTCTCTTTTCCGCCTGCAGCGAACTGTGCTGTAGCACCTGTCTTTGTAGCCTTGGAGGACTGTCCGCCAGTGTTGGAGTAAACCTCTGTATCGAATACCATGATGTTGATGTCCTTGCCGCTTGCAAGTACGTGGTCAACACCGCCGTATCCGATATCGTAAGCCCATCCGTCACCACCGAATACCCACTGGGATTTCTTAGCGAGGAAGTCTTTGTTCTTCAGAAGTTCAGCCTTCTCCGGACGGTCGCATCCGCAGCTTTCCAGAGCAGCAACAAGCTTGTCTGTAGCTGTTCCGTTTGTAGCGCCGCATCCGAATGTGTCAAGGTATTCCTGAGCAGCTGCCTTAACGTCTGCATTCTCAGCATCCTCAGCAAGCTTAGCTACAAGACCTTTCATTCTGTCTCTGATTGTGTTCTGAGCCAGCAGCATACCGTATCCGAACTCAGCGTTGTCCTCGAACAGGGAGTTACACCAAGCCGGTCCCTTGCCTTCCGGAGTTACCGTGTAAGGTGTGGACGGTGAGGAGTTACCCCAGATAGAAGAACATCCTGTTGCGTTTGCGATATACATTCTGTCACCAAACAGCTGTGTGATCAGTTTTGCGTACGGTGTCTCGCCGCATCCTGCACAAGCGCCTGAGAACTCAAGCAGCGGCTGTTTGAACTGGCTTCCCTTTACAGTTGTCTCTTTGAACTTCGCAACAACTTCCGGTTTTACCGGGATCTCTCTTCCGAAATCGAAGTACTTCTGCTCGCCTGCGTTTGCTTCCATGTTGCCCATAACGAGAGCCTTCTCGCCCTTCTTGCCCGGGCATACGTTTGCGCAGGAACCGCATCCTGTACAGTCGTAAGCGGATACAGTCATTGTGAACTTCATTCCCGGCATACCGATCATGTCGAGAGTCTTCAGACCTTCCGGAGCCTTTGCAGCCTCTTCCTCTGTCAGGGCTACCGGACGGATAACAGCGTGCGGGCAGACATATGCACAGCGGTTACACTGGATACAGTTGTCCGGATTCCAGATCGGGATATCCACTGCGATACCACGTTTCTCGTAAGCGGAGGAACCGGACGGTGTAGAACCGTCTACATAGTCGTTGAACGCGGATACCGGAAGTGTATTTCCTTCCTGAGAGTTAACCTTTGCCTGAATATTCTTAACAAAATCAACAACGTCTTTTCTTCCGTTCTCATCTACGTGCGGAGTTGCAAGTCCCTCGTCAGCCGCGTCTTTCCAGCTGTCCGGAACTGTAACCTCTACAACCTGCTTAGCGCCGGCATCGATTGCATCGTAGTTCATCTGAACGATCTTGTCGCCCTTTCTTCCGTAAGTAGCTTTTGCAGCAGCCTTCATCAGGTCGATTGCCTCTTCCTCCGGAATGATAGCAGCAAGTTTGAAGAATGCAGACTGAAGGACTGTATTGATACGTCCGCCAAGTCCGATTTCCTTACCGATCTTGATACCGTCGATTGTGTAGAACTTGATGTTGTGGTTTGCAATGTATGCTTTTACCTGTCCCGGCAGATGTTTCTCAAGTCCTTCCATATCCCACGGACAGTTCAGAAGGAATGTACCGCCGTCAACAAGTTCCTGAACCATGTTGTACTTGTCCACATAGGACGGATTGTGGCACGCCACAAAGTTTGCCTGATGGATCAGGTATGTGGATTTGATCGGCAGCTTACCGAAACGGAGGTGAGACATTGTAACACCGCCGGACTTCTTGGAGTCATAATCGAAGTAAGCCTGAGCGTACATATCTGTGTTGTCACCGATGATCTTGATGGAGTTCTTGTTTGCTCCGACTGTACCGTCAGCGCCAAGTCCCCAGAACTTGCAGTTGATCGTTCCTTCCGGTGTTGTAACGAGAGGCTCGTTTGCTTTCAGTGACAGATGTGTCACATCATCTTCGATACCGATCGTGAATTTCTGTTTCTCATCATTGTGATATACAGCAACGATCTGAGCAGGTGTCGTATCTTTGGAACCAAGTCCGTAACGTCCTGTGTAAATCGGAACTGCATCGAATTTTGTACCTTTGAGAGCTGCAACAACGTCAAGGTACAGAGGCTCGCCAAGCGCTCCCGGCTCTTTTGTTCTGTCGAGAACAGAGATCTTCTTAACAGAATCCGGAATCGCCGCGATCAGAGCCTCAGCGCTGAACGGTCTGTACAGACGTACCTTTACAACGCCGACTTTTTCTCCTGCCTTCATCAGGTAGTCGATTGTCTCCTCGATTGTATCGCATACAGAACCCATAGCAACGATTACATGCTCTGCGTCCTCAGCTCCATAGTAGTTGAACAGTTTATAGTCTGTTCCGATCTTTGCGTTAACTTTGTCCATGTAATCCTGAACGATTCCCGGAAGAGCATCGTAATACGGGTTACATGCCTCTCTTGCCTGGAAGAAGATATCCGGGTTCTGAGCGGAACCTCTCTGGCACGGATGGTTCGGGTTCAGTGCGTGAGCACGGAAAGCGTCGATTGCATCCATGTTTACGAGATCTTTCAGATCATCGTAATCCCATGTCTCGATCTTCTGGATCTCATGAGATGTACGGAATCCGTCGAAGAAGTTGATGAAAGGAAGTTTTCCTTCCAGTGCAGCGCAGTGTGCAACCGGTGTCAGGTCCATAACCTCCTGAACGCTGGACTCACAGAGCATAGCCGCACCAGTCTGACGACAGGCGTAAACGTCTGAGTGATCGCCAAAGATGGAAAGTGCGTGGCTTGCAAGTGCACGTGCGGAAACGTTGAATACTCCCGGCAGCTGCTCGCCGGCAACTTTATATAAGTTCGGGATCATAAGCAGGAGTCCCTGGGATGCTGTGAATGTTGTAGTAAGAGCTCCGGCTGAAAGAGATCCGTGTACAGCACCTGCCGCACCTGCCTCGGACTGCATCTCAACTACGTTGACTGTCTGTCCGAAAATGTTCTCTCTGCCTTCTGTTGCCCACTCGTCAACATGCTCCGGCATAACGGATGACGGTGTGATCGGGTAGATCGCCGCGACTTCTGTATACGCATATGAAACGTGAGCAGCAGCCTGGTTACCGTCCATGGTCTTCATTTTTCTTGCCATTTTCTTGTTCCTCCTTAAGTTTTACATAGAAAAAATAAATTAATTCACATGTAGTTTCATTATATCGCCAAAAATGACAAAAGTCTATAGAAGGTACTCTGTTTTTTTGTATATTTTAGAGTACAGAAGCGATGTATCAGACATCCCGGCCGGAAGGCTTCTTTCTGGTAATCGATTCAAAAGCAAACATCTAACTCAGGAAATCATCGAGCGCCAGATCTTTCCATTTTTCCAGAGATAATACTATTGCCTCTTCCATCGCCTTTTTATCACGATGTTTCAGCGCTTTCAATATCTTGTCATGATTATCTGTTACAATTCTTGAATAATCTCTATTGGAAATCACAAGGGATGGCTGAAAAAGCTCCATAATTGCGCTGCCAATGCTTACCACAAAAGGATTATGCGTGCTCATATATATCTGATTATGAAACTCCATATCATTTTCTACGGTTGCTTTTCCCTTGCTGAAATCACGCTTCGTTCTTTCATGAATCTTCTCCAGCTTCTGAATATCCTCCTCACTGGCGTTATCAATCGCAAGTAAACTTCCGGAAACTTCGATCATCTGTCTGAATTCAACAAGTTTGCTTTGATTTTCCTCTTTGCTCTGCAGAATCAATTGAAAAATCAGCGGATTCATTACCGTAGAATCCACAGAAGTACGTATCCTGCTTCCATTCCCCTTACAGATTTCCACAACGCCAAGAGCCTCCAGCATTTTTATTGCTTCTCGCACACTGGATTTGCCAACCCCAAAGCTTTCGGAGAGCTCTGTTTCCGAAGGGAGGAAATCCCCGGGCTGCAGAGCGCCGCTAATCAGTCCTTCTTTTATTTTTTCCACTACCATTTTCGACAGAGACTGTTTTGGAACAGGTGTCAGCCACCCGCCTTTTTTATCTGTTTTCCTATTCACTGCTTTTTCTCCATTCTTGCACGGTAAATCTCCCATAATTGTCGGTATACAAGGCTTTTCCCGCCTTTATTCACCAGCTTATCTACCATTATATCGTAAATTTCGGAAATGTAAACTTTCGTACGCCTCTTTTTCTTTTGTGCATTTAGTATAATTTTTCAGTCATTTTTTTGTATAATAAGTCATTTTTTACAATTTCTGTTGACTTTTACAAGCTCCGGATATATTATGTCATCAGAAAGCAGACATCAGATGTCTTATGTGTCGAAAGGAGAATGAAACATGGCAAAAATTTATTATGACAATGACGCGGATTTAGGACTGATTCTTGACAAAACAATTGCAGTTCTCGGATATGGGAACCAAGGACGCAGCCAGGCTCTCAACATGAGAGATTCCGGAATCAAAAATGTAATTGTAGGAAGCCGCCACGACGAGTCATTCGATCAGGCAAATGAAGACGGATTTATGGTTTACTCCATCGCAGAGGCAACTAAAAGGGCTGATATTATTTTCCTTCTTCTGCCGGATGAGGTTGCGCCGGAGATCTATGAGGAGCAGATTGCCCCGAACCTTGAGCCCGGAAATATAGTGAATTTTGCTTCTGGATACAACATTACATTTAAAAGAATCGTTCCTGCGGAAGGTCTGGATGTCGTAATGGCAGCGCCCCGTATGATCGGAAAAGGTGTACGTGAACTATATGAAAGCGGAGAAGGTTCCCCGGCATTTGTAGGTGTACATCAGGATGCATCAGGCAAGGCTCTTGAATATGGCAAAGCGCTCTGCAAGGCGATTGGTGCAACAAGAAAGGGTGCGATTGAAGTTACATTTGACGATGAGACATGTTTGGATCTTATGGCCGAACAGGGAACGTGGCCGATCATTTATAACGTATTTGTCGAGGCGTTTAAACTTCAGGTTGAAATGGGACATCCCGAAGAAGCTGTACTTATGGAAATGTATCTTTCCAAAGAGCCGGCTGTCATGATGGAAAAGGCGGCTGAGGTAGGTTTCTTCCGCCAGCTTCCTTTCCACTCACACACAAGTCAGTACGGGCAGCTGATCGGATTTAATGATGTGGATACCTCTGAAATCCGCAGTTTCCTCAAAAACCGTTATGACAGAATTAAGAGCGGAGAATTTGCAAAAGAATGGGATAAAGAGCAGCACGAAAATCATCTTGCAACGCTGAACAAAATGGAAGAGGATGCGTTCAACTGCGAATTTTCACAGGCGGAGGCACGGTTGAAATCCAGACTGAAATAGCTTATTTAACTATACTGTCAATTTATTCAGCCGCATATCAATGTGGAAGAAAGGAGCTATTATGGATGCTATGATTTTTGTTTGGCTTATCTTATCCATAGCGATTATCCTGTTTACGATTTTGAAACTGAAGCTGAACCCGGCTATCGCCCTCGTTCTCGGAAGTCTTTTCATGGGAATCGCCTCCGGACTCGGAGCAGAAAATACAATCAATACGATCGGCACCGGATTCGGAGATCTTATGACCGGTATCGCCCTTCCCGTGGGATTCGGCGTTATACTTGGACAGCTTCTCTCCGATTCAGGCGGAGCGAAAGTGATCGCAACGACGATGATTGAAAAAACATCAGAAAAATATGCGCTGTACGCACTTGGAATTACTGCATTTCTTCTGTCTGTACCGGTATTTTATGATGTGACATTTGTAATCCTGATCCCGCTTGCAATTGCAGTGTCACGCCAGATCAGCAAGCCGCTGCCCTACACGGTAGGCGCCATGGTTATCGGCGCCGGCGCAGCGCATACTCTTGCGCCGCCTACGCCCAATCCGCTGGCTGCTGCAGAAATTCTGCATTTTGATCTTGGAATTATGGTTATTGTCGGAACGATTCTCGGATTCATCGCCGCAATACTTGCAATGAAGGTATTCTTCCTTCTGCTTGACAAAGGTTTATGGAATCCTGAAAAAGATGAAACCGGAGTGGCTGTATATGAAGAACATGCTGCTTCCCAGAAAAAGGGAGAGCCTTCCTTCATTATGTCGCTGATTCCGATCTTACTGCCTGTTATCCTTATTTTAATCGGAACTGTCATGGACGCTGTTATGGATGATATTCCTGAAATCGTCACTGTTTTAAGCAATAAGACGACTGCCCTTCTGATCGGAGCTTTGAGCGCATACATAATCTCACGCGCCGCACTGACAAAAGACGAGTGTGAACAGTCAGCGACCGAAGCCTTGAAAAGCTGCGGTATTGTACTTCTGATCACTGGAGCCGGCGGTTCCTTCGGCGCGATTATAAGCGCGACAGGTCTTGCTGACATGCTTGCTGAAACTATTCAGAGTATTTCGGCATCTCCTGTTCTTGCCTTGCTGATTGCCTTTGTAATCGCAGCTCTATTCCGCGTCGCTCTCGGTTCCGGAACAGTAGCCTCCATTACGACAATGACCATCATGGCTTCTGTACCGGCTGCGGTTGGAATGCATCCGGTATGGATGGCAATTGCGTGCCTGTCAGGTTCACTCAGTTGCGGGCATGTGAATGACAGCGGATTCTGGGTAAGCACCAATCTCTCCGGATTCACGATCACAGGAGGGCTGAAAAGCTACACCCTCGGCAATGCTATTACAGCAGTATTTGCAATGATCTTTGCAATTATAGGCTGCCTAGTAATTCCGCTTTAACCTTCGCAAATATTAAATATGCTCTCTTCAGGACGGAAAGTAAATTCAGACTGCCGACCGGAAGAGAGCATATTTAATAGTTTCTCTTTCAATTCTACATTATATGCTGTTTTTTCAACTATATCATGTATAATCACATTTTTCAAAGGAGTTTTGTGATTTCGTGTTCACCTCTCTCTTTTCTCTCTTTGCCAGATACAAAACCCTCCCTGCAGCAGCGAGAATCACCGCGATACTGATCCACTGGGAAGTGGACAAGCCGTACAGAATCCCTCTTTCGCTATCATCATACCGGAAAAACTCCAGAATAAACCGTTCCGATGCATAGAATAAAAGATAAAGTTCCACACTCCGAAGCCGCGTCTGCCAGCCATCTGTTTCCCCGTCCCGCACCCGCGTCTTTTCCGGAGTCTTTTCCAGTATCTTTTCAGCAATTCCTCTCTCTGCGCGCTTCCTGCTGTGCAGAATATAGACGCAGAGAACCGTCGCGGTAATCAGGTTCAGGACCGCCTCCAACGCCTGAACGGGGAAAAGCGGCATCCCGTTTGGGGCGGCCAGCGACTCTGCGTAGACGACGGCACCCGGCCCGTCGTAAGGGACGCCGTAACAGCACCCTGCCAGTGCGCATCCGATTCTGCCGAATGCGTGAGCCAGCGGGATCACCGGAATCAGAAGCCTGGCATAGTCCGACACTGCGATATGCAGTATTTTCCCGCACAGATAAAGTCCCAGCAGTCCGCCGAGCAGACCTCCGTAAAAGACAAATCCGCCGCTCATCAACGCGTTAAAGTATTCCGGATCTGTCAGTCTGGAAAAATCGATGCTTTTCCATGACACGATCAGGTAAAGAAGCTTCGAGCCGGCCATCGCACCCAGTCCGACGAAACACACAATCTGTATAAAATCATCATATATAAGACGAAACGCCCGGACAAGAACATATCCGAGCGCCATACCCGCAAATATCCCAAGTACGAGAAACAGCCCGTACCAGGGAATCATAACCGGGCCAATCTGTATTCCCATAATCCACTTCCTCTTAACATACAGCCGCCATTATACCACAAGCGCCAGACATCCCACGCACGCTATGCACGCCATATAAAAAAGCAGGCTCAGCACAGTTCCGACGACAGAACAGATCAAACCGGCCTTCGCATATCCGGCCTGCTCCGGTATTTTCTTTCCCTGTATGCCGAGCACAATACCGATAATCCCGAGTATCATTCCGCCCAGCCCCAGGTTCCCCGTGGCGGTAAGTAGGTAATCATCCGTACCTTCAAATCCCTTCCTGCATTTGATAAGATAATCTCAAATGATGGAGGTATTACCAATGGATATGAATAATAATGTAGTCTCAAAAACTGATCTTTGGGCAGAGC
>NZ_JAJEQX010000004.1 GCF_020687545.1 Ruminococcus turbiniformis
CGCACCAGCGGTATTCTTCCATTATGAGGGATGGGGAGTCTTTAAATCAAAAGAAACCCTGGCCGCTCAGCTCCGCATTGCGGCCGTTTTGCTCCGCAAAACCGGCCGTAGTAGGCCGCTATTTGCAGGCGGCAAGTTCCGCATGGTATAGAACGGCTGTCTGGCCGCAGGCGGTAAAAAGATATTCTTCAAGCTGCTCCAGCTCGGCAAGCTGGACAAACTTCTCATTCATCAGATAGTCAAGGGAAACTTCCTGTTCCCACCTCCGGCGCAGCTTCAAAATTTCATCTATGGCGGCGTGACGAATGACAACCTTGCAAAAGGCATTAAAGGTGTACTGGATATGCACTTTGTAGGCTTCATCTTCGGTCATGGAAATGCCCCCTCTCTGAATAATAGTGTGGGGCGGCAGCACTCCTTGCTGTCGCCCCTTGATTGCCTTCCAGCAAAGGCGGGCGGGGCTGTCAACGGCGGCGCGTATACGCCGTTCATCTTGACCGTTGACTGGCTCGGCTGGCTTTGCTATCAATCTTTAAAAAATAGATTTACCTAATGCCTCTGCTTCTTCGAGTTGCTTTGGCTTGTTTAATATTGCTCCGGCGTCCATATTGCCGCCAGCATATACAATTCCAATATTCTTCCAGCCCAAATGAGAAGTTAACCCCTCATAAAATGCTTTGACAGGTGCGAAATTATTTTCTGTATCACCTTCGGCGGCCATAAGTAGAATACAATCCTTTTTAGGATTTTCATAGTTTGGGGTCAGTTCGGCAACTGCGAAAAGTCGGTCGAACGCACATTTCAGTTGACCACTAATTCCCCAGTAATACATAGGAGAAGCTAAAACCACAATATCTGCGTCCTTGTAGGCCGGATAAATCTTCTGCATATCGTCTTTTTGAACACACGGGCTTGCTGTGTCCTTGCCGCCATTACAACAACCTAAGCAACCATGAATGTTCATTTTTTGCAAGTCAAAACATATAACTTCATTTCCCGTGGCTTCTGCTCCCTTTATGAAATGAGTTATAAGGGCTTTAGTATTTCCATTCGGGCGTGGGCTCCCATTCAAAATACAAATCTTTTTGCTCATAAGCTATACACCTCCAAAATTTATGTTATAATTATAGCAGCACATACAAGTAAAATAAAGTACGCACATTTTAGTTAGATACTATCTAAAAGGAGAGTTATATTTATGTTTAAAGATTTTATAGCAAATGCAAATTTTGAAGATACCGGATTTAGTTATACATTGTCGTTAATTAACGGAAAATATAAAATGGTAATCCTGTACTGCCTTATGGAATTTAAAGTAGTACGATATAATGAGTTGAAGCGATATATCAAATCTATATCCCACAAAACTTTAAGTAATTCTCTAAAGGAATTAGAGAAAGACCAACTCATAATCCGCAAAGAATACCCTCAAATACCGCCCAAAGTTGAATACAGTTTATCGGAAAAAGGGCAGTCGCTCATGGAAATATTAGACCAGTTATGTGTATGGGGCGAGAACCATAGAGATAGCTCAAAATAGTGGGGCTGTCGCTTGTCAATTTCTTGTGTGTTACTTTATAGCACATGAGCATTTACTCAAGGCACATATTTATCTACATACAGCAAGCGGCGATACTCCTGCTCTGGAATATCGCCGCTTTCGTTCTCATATATCAAAACTTGTCACATCAAGGCGCTTTCAAAAATGGTGTAGTGGTGGTGTAGTAAGCGCCCTTTTGCTCCGCAGAGCCATTGATTTTACTGGCTTTTTGGGGACTTTTCAAGATACTGCCGTGGCAGATGAAAAGCACTCGTATCATATTTTAAAGTCCTCCTGTTTTGCTAAGATTTGCCCCGTTTTGCCGCGATTTGCCATGTAATAGGCAGAAACAAAGCTTCTCATAATCCAAAATTATCGGAACTAACACTCCAAAAAAATTTATCACTTCCAAAGTGTAAAATTGACACTTTGGAACCAACTTTTGATACTTTGAAAACTACTTTACTTCATATGGGATTCTGAAATAATCCAAATACGCCTTATATCGATCCTGTGCGGTCAGGCAGGTATCTGTCAGATAGCCTTTTTCATTGTCCCACTCCTTCAATCCTCTATAGTAGAACATCTTCAGGTTATCCTCAATAATGAAGGGAACAATATTATATTTTAAACATTCTTTGAACATAATCAGCCTGCCAACACGACCGTTACCGTCCTGAAACGGATGGATTCGCTCAAACTTTACATGGAAATTCAGAATATTCTCAAAGGTCTTTTCTTCTTTTGCATTGTACTCTGTCAGCAATGCTTTCATCTTACCGGCAACTTCTTCAGGCAGAGTAGTATCCATGCCGCCTACCTCATTGGGCAGTTTCTTATAATCCCCCACTGCAAACCAGTCTTTTCTGGAATCGCTGGTTCCGCTTTTTAAAGTCAGATGAAGTTCCTTAATAAACTTCTCAGTCAAAGCAGTTTTTGCATGGTCGATAATCATATCAATACATCGAAAATGATTTGATGTTTCAATCACATCATCTACGTTGAGAACCTCATTTTCCACGCCAATGGTATTGGTTTCAAAAATATATCTGGTCTGATCATGGGTCAGACGACTTCCCTCAATATGGTTTGAGTTATACGTTAAATCAATTTGTGTTTTATGGTAAATACCGCCGGAATATTTACTTGCTTTTTGTTCCTGCAAGATATCCAGCAGTGTAATCGGATGTTCTTTCCTTTTATTGGAACGCTCTGGTTTTTCAGCGTTCTCCGGAATATTCCAGGTCTTTCCGGTAAGAAAAGCACCCTGCACACGCCCATGGGCACAGTAATTTCTCACACTGCGCTCCGATATATTCCATTTTTTTGCTATTTCAACAACTGAAAGGTAGTGCATCTGCTTTCCTCCGTTATCAATCAAATCTAATACTATATGAATCTACACTATAGTATATCACATTACCGGCAATAAATCCATCAAACTTCTATATTATACAATATATTTTGCCGATTCCGAAATCTTTCAACTACGTCCCTCACGGATAACTCCCGGGATACTTGCGTATTTTGGCTTTGTATATTTTATTATAATAGTTATCTTTCATACATTTCCCTCTTGACTGTCAAGTAACTATACATATTATACTAGTGTAGTATCTTTTAAATAACTGGATTTTATATTCCGGCCATGATAGAATACATACATCAAATGGTGGAGGTATCCTATCTATGGGAAGAAAATCAATCGTTATCAACCTCAGTGCTGAGGAGCGTGAATATCTTGAAACACAAACACGTAGGAGATATTACCTTTACGCATACCCTGTATAAAGACCAGACGGGAAAGAGCCGGTGTCTCCTGGATGAACTGTTGCACCTGCCGGATAGAGAAAGATTTACAGCAGCGGCAGAAGCAAAGCTTTTGAATGAAGCGGAAGTCCATTCTTACCAGCATACCGCGGAATCAATCAAGACAAATGGGCAGACGATCACAAAGACGACGGTAATGAACAAAGTCCACTCCATCGAAAAAGAGATCCCGGAGATGGAAGAGCCGCCAAAGGAAAAGAAAGCCTGCGAATATCTTTATATCGAAGCGGATGAGGATCATATCCATCGGCAGAAAGATGGATATGAACAGGGATGTTTTATCGGCAAGCTGGTCTATCTCTTTGAAGGAAAAGAAGAGATCTGCAATGGCAGGAGAAAGCTGATCTCACCGTTCTATTTTGGAGGGCTTTATGCGGGATCGGATCAGAATGCCGCCCTGTGGGAATCTGTAGATGCTTATATCCGGCAGCATTATGATCTGGATGTACTGAAATGCGTTTATATCAACAGCGATGGCGGGAGTTGGATCCGTGCAGCTGCCAACTATGTAGGGAAAAGCAGACTTGTGGCAGACCGGTTCCATCTGATGAAATACATCAACCGGGTAGCCCGGTATACGCTGGATGAAGAAGGGGTCACAAAAGGACGGTTCTATAAGTATATTTATAAAAATAAGCTTCTGGCAGCCAAAAAGCTCCTGACCCGGATCCGGAACCACTGTGAAGGGAGCGAACGCGCGGTAGAAGACTGCAGGACATATCTTGTTGGAAACTGGGAGTATATCCAGAGGGCATTCCATGATAAGCACGTACTGGGGTGCAGCGCGGAAGGACATGTGAGCAGCGTTTTATCTGAGCGGATGAGTTCAAGACCTATGGGATGGAGTGAGACGGGTTCAGACCGGATGTGCAAGCTGCGTTGTTTTATCCGTAATTATGGACGGGAAAAAGTGATCGACCTTGTGAATTACCGAAGGGAGCGAGAGCTGGAAATATGCGCGGCAACAGGGACAGACGGGATGATCGATGAGCCGCAGAGGAAAAAGTATACAGCGAAACAGAGAGAGGTACAGCGGTATGCGGAGGCTTTGCATGGAACTCTGGGAGGGAATTCCACCGTACGGAAGATCCTTGCCATCCGAGAACAGATCGGGAATCTATAATCTTGAAAAAAAGAAACGCCAGTTGTATGATTAAGAAAACAAGTCTGAAGTCACATTATTTTGGGGACGATCTTTTTCATTTCAACTGACAATTCGTTTACTTCATCGATTCATATTGAAGCACTTGAGCAGGATTCCTATTTGTGCTAAGATAAGCATAACAAGTTCGGGTAACTCGAAGTCAAGGCTTTTTTGAAATTTTTATAAAAATCGGAAAGGAAATCACAATGGCAATCACGATTAACATCTATTATACAGGCATGAATGGGAACGCAAGGCGATTTGCTGAGGAAATGGTTCAAAGTGGTATAGTCCATGATATTCGTTCAGAAGCAGGCAATCTTCGTTATGAATATTTTTTCCCTATGGAAGATAAAGAGTCGGTACTTTTAATTGATAGTTGGACAGACCAACAGGCACTCGATTTTCACCATGCTTCTTCTATGATGGAGAAAATAATGCGAATGCGTGAAAAATATGACCTGCACATGAAAGTAGAGCGTTATTTATCTGATAATATTTCCGACCGAGAAACCGATAAAACTTTTATCCGGGAGTGATGTACTATGATTTATTCATTGAAACAATTTGCCGAAATGTTCAATATGACAGAGCATACAATCCGATATTATACCGACATCAATCTTTTGCCCTGCCAGAGAGATAAGGGAAACCGCCGCATTTTTAACGAAGAATCCGTTAACTGGATGCAGGGGATTGCCTGTTTGAAAGGCTGCGGTGCGTCGATTGAGGATATTAAAGAATAATAAAAAATCTACTGTCATTATCTAGGACACAATCAAATACCCCCATTTTATCCAATTCATCGTCTAAACCTAGATATTCTGAAACAAACATTCCCACACACCTCCACAATATTTTCATTCTTCCAACATTGCCAGATAGCTGTCTAATCTTGTACTCACATACCCAGCAAACAACTTTTCCATCGCATTCAGATTATGATTTACATGATATTCATCAAAAGCATTGTAATAAGCAACCCGATCTGTAAATTTAATATCAATCGGCGGATATCCTGCTTTCATCAGTTCCAGATTTACAAGCAGCCGCCCCGTACGACCATTACCGTCTATAAACGGATGAATGCCTTCAAATTCAATATGGAACTGTGCGAGCCTGGGAATGATATGCTCGGTGCTGTTTCTATAAGCTTCCAGCAACTGCTCCATCTTAGGTTGAATAAGATAAGGCTGTACCGGTTCATGTTTTGCCCCCATAATTCTTACTGGAACTCTTCTGTAAACCCCACGGTCATCTTTTTTATCCGCCAGTACCAGATAATGAATCTGCTTTATCACACTCTCTGATAATGGCACCTGCTCCTTTACCAGATCCTGCACAAAATAAAAAGCTTCTTTATGTCCGACCGCCTCCATATGGTCTTTGAGAGGTTTTTGATCAATCGTGAGACCACGCAGCACCATATCTGTTTCTCGCAAGGTCAGCGTATTACCTTCAATCGCATTGGAATTATAGGTATACTCCACCACAAATTCTTCTGTAAGACGCTCTGCCTCTCCTTCTGTCAATGGGCGCCTGGTGTCCAATTCTGCTTTCTTTCGGTCAATCATCTCTAACAGACTTTCTGCAGATCTATATCGACCATCCTCCGGTTTCTTTGCCTCTTCCGGAATCTTCCAACTACGTCCCACACGGATAACTCCCGGGATTTTTCCTTCTAAGCATAAGACCCGTACTCTTCTGTCTGAAATTCCCCACTTCTCTGCTGCTTGTTTCACTGACATATACATAAGTATTTCACCTCGCTTAGATAATAATATACCCCATTATCGGAACAATAGCAACGCTATCGGAATAATATTCAGCGTTTATCGGAATAATGCAAAAAGATCCCGCAGATGCCCTTGACTCTCCCGGATCAATGCTTTCACATTATTCACTTTTCTTTCCTCAGTAGTAGTAAATCCGTAGTCCCCCTCTGCCTCTCCCACCCTGTTTTGCCGCGATTTGCCAAGTATGTAGCTGCCGCTGAAATTGTTAAAACAATCACAGAATAAGCGAATCGGGGCAAATTGAGGCCGTCAAAAGTAGTAAAAACGTAGTAAGAATGGGGGTGTGTTACTACCGTCCTATTTTAGCATAATTCTGTAGAACTGGATAGGACTATCTGGTTATGAAAAAACGCCCTGCCATAGCAGAACGCCTTCATCCTTTCTATATTATATCGCCCGGAACATTTTCTGTGAAACTGTCCCCTCTCCGTTTATCTTTTCCATTTTCTTCCTGGCATTCTCCAGTTCTTCCACCCGCTTCAACTCATCCACGGCATCCTCAAGGCCCAGATGGGTATAGGTGTTCAGCGTTACTCCAATATCGCTATGCCCCATCAGATACTGGAGTGTCTTTGGATTCATGCCTGACTTCGCCATATTGCTGCAGTAAGTGTGACGGCAGACATGGGGTGTGATATTCGGCATCTGAACCCGGTAAATGTCGTTGTATCGTTTTACCATATGGTTAAATCGATGCTCCCAATGCATCGCCACCAACGGAAGGCCCTCTTTATCCGTAAACAGAAAGCCTGTGTATCCGTCCACCACTCTCTCATACCTTGGTGCTTCCCGGTCCTCGATGATAGCCTGGAAACACCGGAATACGTCTTCGGACATAGGCAGCTTCCTGGTTCCTGCATTGGTTTTCGTTGACAGATACCTTTCTGCCAGTTCCTCCACTGTCATGTTTTTTCCAGTAGGATTAGATAAAGAATCCAAATCATGGCCGGTCTGCCTATCCAGTTCCCGAAGGGACAGGCAGGGCTTTTCCCTGCTGGCAGTTTGTCCGTTGGTTCCAACCGCAAATGAAAAACCACCCGTATAAGAAAAAGAGAGTTTTTGTGATGACTACATACAAAAAATCCATGATGTAACGAAGGGAGAACTCGTTGACACAGCTGTTCTTTATGACTCTGAAGAAAAGGCATTTTATCCGGTTACAGTGGGAACACTGAAAGCAGGTGACTACAAATACGAAATTGCATATGAAGATGGTGAATATACTGTGAATATTTTGTATGTGAAGTAAGCAATGTATCTATTGTATGTCATGTATTTCATGTTATATAATAGTTATTATTAAAAATACCGAGGAGGGATGAATTTTATGTGGGGGAACCGTTTGCTGGACAGTTTCATAGACTGGACATACTCTATGAGACTAGGGTTGCGGCGTAAAGACCGTTAATCAAGCGTTCTGTATTGCGGTGTATATTCCACCATCCGCTGAAAATTATAGCCAAGACGGTTACAAACGCTGGTATGCTCAGAATATGCAGAAAAAGGCAGAGTGGGATGCAAGGAATGCTGCAATCGTGGTAAAGGCAGAGCTTCACAAGAAAGACAGAATGATGCTGATTACTGGCGTAATCAATCACGTAGATAACGAATTGGAGGAATCGAAATGGAAGAACGTTCAATTTTATGGTGTATTTTCCACCACCCTTTAAAAATTATCATCAGGACAGGGATTTTTTGGATTGTATTATATGCTGTGATTTACATACTGGGCGCTCTGTCATCTGACGCGGATATGAGCTTTTTAAGCACTGACTTGTACAGATATGGTTCGCTTGTATTATGCTTTATACTTGCACTTTTGAATGTAAAAAAGACAACAAATGACGAACTGATTCGAGCACAAGCATATCAAAATGTGATGAATAAGTACCAGACAAACACACAGACCGCATCCGCACCGACTGGTAAAAAGAAGAAGAAAAAGAGCCTGCTTTTCGGAGCTATGAAATCAATGAATAATTCTATGAACAGCAACCTGGAAGGTTTTGCAAATGGAGTCGGTAACGCTTTCATGGGTTCCAGTGGTTCAAACAACACTTCGTATCAGGAAAGGCAGAAAAAGGCTAATCAGGATGCATGGAATCGCTGGCACGCTCAGGATATGCAGAAAAAAGCGGAATGGGATGCACGAGATGCTGCACTCCGTGGAAAAGACCGGGCAGCTCAGCAAAGAAGAAATGACGCTGACTACTGGCGCAATCAATCAAAGAGATAACATGAAGATATTATCTTCTTGTTTTTCAGAATATTTTCATTTAAAAAAATAAAAGGCACGTTGAAGCAAAGGAAAAGACTGCCTGCCAGTTATTTATTTAACTGATAGACAGTCTTTTCCCCTCTTTTCTCCTCCCGGATCATTTTCTGCCGGACCATATACGGCAAAATGGAATCGAGGAATTTATTAGGTTCGGTTACTCCGATCTGTTCTTTTGAAAATGGCTGGCGGGCAGTCAGTTCTTTCACGAACGGCTCCAGTTCTTTTCTCGTCAGCGGGCCGCTTTTTTTCAGTGCCTTCTTTACTCTGGAAATGCCTTTGGCGCTGAGCATATTGGAAAGATCCTGCTTCTGGCGCATGGCGCGCCACATTCCCCAGACATAGAGGATTGCCGTGGCCAGGGCAAACAGAAGTACAAATGGAATATATTGAAGCATTACCGTTTCTTCGCTCCTTTCCAGTGAATCAGGTTATTGTCGCGCAGGATTTCCAGAAATTTGATCAGCCTTGACAATGACTTTTCCTTCCCGGGAAATTTTTCATCAAACTCTTTTGAAAGCTGATGTACATCCTTCTGTCCGTCAATTGCAAGCCAGACAAAGCTGCCGAGCTCATCCATCTTAATATCACTGATTCTCGGACGGTGGAATATTTTCTGAGCGATCCGGTTGTGAAATCCCTTCCACTCGATAAACAAAGTGACCATGCCGTCCTCCGCGGTTTCGTATTCAATTCCCGGATTTTTCTCCGGAATATAATCCAGATAATTTTTACTGATTTTTTTGCTCATGATTTTTAGAGACGCCCTCTCCTTTTCCTTACACTCGGCTCACACCCGGGGCTCCCATGAGAGCCCCGGTACGGCCTGCTGACCACAAAGTATCATACCGCTGGAAGAAACAGCCTGCAGGATACAGGCTGTTACCGCGCCGGTTATCCGGCTTCCGCAATTATGCAGAATTTCCTGCTTATTTTGATTTCTTCATGCATACTCTGTACAGGTAAGCCAGAAGGAAGATAAAGATAACCAGACTGACAATCTGAGGAACCGAGATATTCAGTTTTGCAGCCACATCGATTGCAGAATCCACTTCAAGAACTGCGAGAACTGCGAGAACAATACCCATGATACCCTCTCCGGCGATCATACCGGAAGTAAAGAGAACTCCTCTGTCTGCACGATCTTTCTTCTCCTCGTCCGTACCTTTGATCTTCTCAACGATAAAGCGGACAACGCCGCCTGCCATAATACCCGCACTTAAGCTGAACGGAAGATACATGCCAACTGCGAACGGCATTACCGGAACTTTCAGAATTTCAACAGTAATTGCCACAAAGACTCCGATAAAGATCAGAGCCCACGGCAGATCTGCATTCATGATACCTTCCACGAGCATCTTCATCATAGTAGCCTGAGCAGCCGGAATCTCCTCGCCGCCGTAGCCCCAAGCCTCATTCAGCAGGTAAAGAACCCCTCCAATTGCTGCTGCGGACACAACAACACCGATCATCTCAGCAAGCTGCTGGTTCCTCGGTGTAGCACCTACGATGAAACCGGTCTTCAAATCCTGTGATGTATCTCCCGCAATCGCAGCGATAATACAGATAACGCCTCCGATTGCGATAGCGCCTACCATACCTGTCGTGCCGTCTGTTCCTGTAGCTTTCAGGACCAGTGTTGCAATGATCAGCGTAGCGATCGCCATACCGGATACCGGGTTGTTGGAAGAACCGATCAGACCGACCATACGTGAAGATACGGATGCAAAGAAGAATCCGAAGATCACGATGAGCAGTGAGCCGAACGGGCTTACCGGGAATGTCGGGATGATCCAGATCAGAATAACGATGGCTGCAAGGATAACGAGCAGCACCGGCATCGGAAGATCCCGCTGTGTACGCAGTGAATTCTCCTGTGCGTGCTTTCTGCTCATACTTGCCATTGCCTGTTTAAATGTCCGGATAATCAGCGGGAAAGTCTTGATCAGACTGATAATACCGCCTGTTGCCACAGCACCAGCACCGATATATTTGATGTAATTGCCCCAAATGTCATCGGGCGCCATAGTGGAAATCGGATCTGTACCCGGGAAGATCGTAGCATCTCCGCCGAACAGAGCGATCGCCGGCATAAGTACGAACCAGCTCAAAGCACCGCCGGCAAGCATATAACTTGCAATCTTAGGTCCGCAGATAAATCCGACACCGGCAAGCGAAGGAAGTACCTGGATACCGATCTGTGAACCGGCATAACCTTTGAATGCATAGCCGATCTCGCTCGGGAAAAGTTTTAATCCGTCGGCGACAAATTTATAAAATGCCGCAATTCCGAGTCCTGTGAAGACTGTACCGGCTTTAGCGCCGCCTTCTTCACCCGCGAGAAGTACTTCTGCGCATGCAGTTCCCTCCGGAAACGGAAGGGTTCCGTGTTCTTCAACGACAAGAGCCTGACGAAGCGGAACCATGAAGCATACGCCCAGGAGACCGCCGAACAGAGCGATAAAGAAAATTGTTATCATGCTCGGGAATTCGATCTTGCCTTCCTCTGCCCACAGGAATAATGCAGGAAGTGTAAAGATCGCTCCTGCTGCCAGAGACTCACCAGCAGATCCGATTGTCTGCACAATGTTGTTTTCGAGAATGGAATCTCTGCGGAGGATCACACGGATAATTCCCATTGAGATAACTGCCGCCGGAATAGAAGCGGAAATTGTCATGCCAACGAGGAGTCCGAGATATGCATTCGCTGCACCGAATACAACCGCAAGGATGATACCAATCACGATGGATGTGACCGTAAATTCCGGAACGACTTTGTCTGCAGGAATATACGGTTTGAACTCATTCTTGTTGTCCATGATGTTCATTCCTTTCTGATATTTTTTTAACGACTTCTTAACGCAGTCCAGACCATTATATCACGTTACTCTGATAAAAAGAAGAAGAAAATTAATTATATTAAAAAAAAGATGCAGGAGCTTTTCCTACTCCTGCATCTTCTCAAGCCGGTATTTTTTTATGATCCGGATTCTGCTCATTTTACTTCTACCAGTTCGATCCGGAAGTTCAGCTCTTTGCCTGCCATCTCGTGGTTGGCATCAAACGTAATCGTTGTCTCTTCTTTTGCTGTCACTTTCACAGGGAAGGGCTGTCCATACTGGTTGGAAAGATAAACCTGCTGTCCGACGGTGAGATCTTCCGAGCCGGGAAGCTGTGAGATCTCCACTGTGAAGATGGCATTCGGATCCGGCATCCCGTAAGCTTCCTCCGGCATCAGGTGTACATCAACAACCTGGCCCACTTCCATATCCGCTACAGCCGCGTCGAATCCCCGGATCATCTGTCCTGCGCCGCAGACAAACTCCAGCGGTTCCCCGCGGTCATAGGAAGAGTCAAACTGTGTGCCGTCGTTGAACGTTCCTCTGTAGTGCGTCCGGCATGTCTTTCCCACGTTGCGTCCTGTAAGAGCCGGTGCTGCGCCGCATCCGCCTCCGCAGCCTGATCCGCAGGAATGGCCGTCCTCGTGATGTCCGCAGGAGTGTCCGTCTCCGTGGTCGCCGCAGCTGTGTCCGTCCTCATGATGGTGGTCACAGTTCGCCCCTGTAGAGACAAGCTCTCCTTTTAAATATGCTTCCACTGCCTGGTCTGCATCGCCCTGTGCGCCGGCGCAGAGCTCAACTCCCGCCTCTGCAAGTGCAGCCTGTGCGCCTCCTCCGATGCCTCCGCAGATCAGCACGTCTACGTTCTGTTCTGACAGAAGTCCCGCCAGAGCACCGTGTCCGGCTCCGTTGGAGCCGATGACCTCGCTGGAAACGATCTTGTTGTCTTCCACTTCATACACTTTGAAAAACTCGGTTTTTCCAAAGTGCTGGAAAATATTCCCGTTGTCGTAAGTTACTGCTATTTTCATTTTCTGGTTCCTCCTCTTTTGCGTCTGTTCCGATCAGACGCCCGCAGGCCTATTCTATCACATACGTGCGGCTTTTTGAAGAGGATTTCTTTTGCGGAAAACGTTGTTCATCTGATTACACAAAGAGTCTCATTTTTTAAACTGCTTTATGAGCCACTTATGAACCAGTTCCGGCCACATTGCAATCTCCTCATCGGGTTCGCCGGGCGCCTGGATCTGCCGGATGTTTTCAAAATAAATGCGTGTATAATCCCCATCACGGCAGCACAGCCGCCGGGTGAAAACCAAGATAATCCCCAGATACAAGCATGTAATTGATCCCGTGGAACATCCCCCGGATGCTGTCGCCGAACCGGCGTTCTCCGTGGCAGTGCGAATACACAACCGCAGTGACGCCGTACTCTTCCGCAATCTCGGTGAAGGGGGATGTCTCCTCGAGAATATTCGTCGGCGGATAGTGAAGGAACATGATATATTTCCGGTATCCCGCCGCTTCAGCCTGACGAAACGACTCCCGCAGCCGTTCTATTTCCCTGGCGACAAGCTTTTTCGCGTGCTCCTCTCTCGCTTCATCCCATCCGGTAATATTTCCCCACGGATCCAGATAAAAGGGGCCCTCAAAAGTATAGCCCTTTGTTCCGACAAGCGCATATTCCCCGTATGAAGCAAAATTATTCTGAAGGAAAAAGAGCCGGCCTTTATATTCTTCATTCAGGCGCTCCGTCTTCTTCGCGTCCCAGAACATGTCGTGGTTGCCCCGCAGAAGGATCTTCCGCCCGGGAAGCCGTTCAATAAAGGCGAGATCCTCCCGGCACTCCTCAAGCTTTCTGCCCCAGGAGTGATCCCCGGTGAATACCAGAGTATCCTCCGGTTTTACGGTTTTGTTTACATATTTCTCAATTTTACGTTCATGATGCTTCCAGACTCTCCCGAATCGATCCATCGATTTATCTGTCTGAAAACTCAGGTGCAGGTCTCCCAGTGCGTACAGTGCCATTACTATTTCCTTTCACCTTACATGCTTCTATCGGGATATTTTACTTTCTCAGAATTTTTTCCATTGTCTTTCCTTTTGCCAGCTCGTCCACAAGCTTGTCCAGATACCGGATCTGCTTCATCAGAGGATCCTCGATCGTTTCCAGCTTCACTCCGCAGACACTCCCCTTAATCAGAGATGCGTTCGGGTTGATCTCCGGCGCGTTTCTGAAAAAATCACCGTAGGTGATGTCGCCCTCCATCATCTCTTCGATCTCCCGGGCTGTGTATCCGGTCAGCCATGATGTCACTTCAAAAACCTCTTCTTTTGCTCTGTTTTTCCGCTCTGCCTTCTGGATCAGATAAGGGTACATTTTTGAAAATTTCATGGAGAATACTTTTTCATTTTCCATCTGCGCTTCCTCCGATTTCGATCTTTTTCCTGTCCTGCTCTCCTCACTGCTCCCCGGGGAATTCATATTTAAGCACTTCGCAGTTCTTCACCCCGAATGCCGCATACTCCTCGTTTGTCATATCTGTAAAATACGACTGGACAACGCGGGCGATGCCGTTGTGCGCCACAAGAATGTATGTCTTTTTGTCAGATTCTTTTCTTATATCATCGAGAAGATTATAAATTCTCTGAGCCAGCTGAAGTGTGGACTCACCATTCCCGTTCCGGCAGGCGAACATTTCTTTCGCTTTCTTAAAGTCTGCTCCGTCTCTTGGCGTAGACTCCCACTTCCCGAAATTCTGTTCTGTCAGGCGCGGCTCCACGCGGGCCGGTATCCCGGTGACCTCGGAAATGTGCCTTGCCGTCTCCGCCGCACGGATCAGCGGTGAATAAAGGATTTCATCCGCATGGATTTTCTCTTCCAGAATCTTCTTTCCGGTCTCAATCGCCTGCTGGTGGCCGTACTCTGTAAGGGCGATGTCCGTGGCTCCGCAGATCTTATTTTCCACATTCCACACAGTCTGACCATGTCTTACAAAATAAAAATGTCCCATAATTCAATATCCCTTTGAACTGTCCAAATTTTTGAACTATCCCAGAAGTTCCTTCACCATCGCACTGTCAAACCGAACCTGTTCCACATGGTTTACTTCGATCTGGTAAAGCGCATTCGCGGCAATATGTTCCGCCGCCTGTTCCAGGTCACGGATGCCGCTTGTGTTCCGATGCAGGTCAATCACTGCCTCAAGCCCATCCGGAGTCAGCGTACATTCATCTTCCCTCATGCCGATACGCCTCAGCACTTTCGGAAGAGCATATCTGGAAAAGATCACCTTCTTTTCCTCAGGTGTATAATCCGGAATCTCAATGACCGCAAACCGGGACATAAGCGGCGCGCTGATCTGTTCCTTATCATTTGCCGTGGCAATGGGATAAACCCCGACTGTCGGGATCATGCATTCAATATAGTTGTCCGTGAAGCCGAGATTGTCAAGCAGTGTCAGAAGCACATCGGCGGGATTGCCGTTTCCTTTTCCTGACGCAGCTTTGTCAAGCTCGTTTATGATAAAGACAAGATTAGACTCCCCCGCCATGGAAAAAGCGTCCATAATAATTCCCGGTTTTGCGTTGGCGTAGATCCTCGAACTTCCGGTAAGCTGTTCCGGATCATTGATAGAACTCATATCAAGCGTCGTCCATGGCAGTTTCAGGATACGGGCAACTGCATAGGCAATCTGCGATTTTCCGGTCCCGGCAGGCCCGATCAGAAGCAGGCCGTAGGCGGGCAGCGTATGGGTACGGTTGATCTGGATAATTGTCTCAATAATACGCTGCTTTACCCGTTCCATGCCGTAGAGTTCCTCATCCAGAATCCTCTTCGCCTCATCCGGATCAACAGATGGAAAATAGTTTCCCTTCCACTGAATATTCATCATGATGGAAAGAGCCCTCTGGGCATGCCGCCGCTCTTCCGCAGATACTTCCTGGGAGCGGGCAACTGCCAGATTTCTCCTGGCCCAGAGCCGGATATTATCCGGGAGGGTCCGGCCGGCACAGTTCATAAAGTCAGTGATGCTCTGAATACTTGTAAGCTTCATGCTGTCACCGCTCTCCTCCTCTTCCTCATCAGGAATATCCTCCGATGGCGCGTCGCTTGAAAGGAGACGTTCTATCATAAACTGAAGGAATCCGTCCTCGGCAGAAAGCTTTCCGGCGCCGCCAAATGCGATCTCACGGATTTTGTACACTGCATATCCTTCCTCCGTATCTGCTCCCGACAGGCGCACGTTGATATGACTCTCTCCAAGCCATTTTAAAAGACTTACAAACCGCGCGTCGATTTTCACAATATCCGCGCTGGCTGTGCCGTCCGTCCCTTTGAACTCAAAAGCTGTCTTGCGGATCGGATTTGTAAACATGCCGCTTGTGTGATGCTTTAACTGTCCGGCATGGTTGTCCAGTATGAGAATGGGGTGCTCCGGAGATGTCTGAGATACACTGGAATAAAATACTTCATAAGTGCATTCAGGCTCCTTCGCGTTTTCTGGGGTATTGTTGAAATCAAAAACCGGCATAATGACCTCCCTGTTCTGCAGTTTTTTCATGTCTTTGCTGTCTGTTCAGTATCTCTGTTATCATTACACAATTTTACCACATAATCAACCGGATGTTTACACATTTTTCTGCAGATTCAGGGAGGGATTCAGGGTGGATCAGGGTTTACCTCTCCAGGATTTTTCCGTCTATTGACACGACAGTCACATTCCAGGGGATCACTTTCCCGCTGTTCTGAAGCGCTGTCTTTACAGCATGCTCCATCCCGCCGCAGCAGGGCACTTCCATGCGCACAACCGACACGCTCCGGATCTCATTCTGCCGGATAATCTCCGTCAGCTTCTCCGAATAATCCACCGCATCCAGCTTCGGACAGCCGATCAGCACAACGTGATTCCGGATAAATTTCCCGTGGAAGGACGCATATGCGTATGCAGTGCAGTCAGCCGCAATCAGAAGATTGGCCCCGTCAAAGTACGGCGCGCTGACCGGCGCCAGCTTGATCTGCACCGGCCAGTTGAAAAGCTGAGCTGACTTTTCCGTCTGATTCTTTCTTGCTGCTTCCTCATCATAGGCCGCAGCCTCCCTCTCCTCGAATGTAATTGCTCCGGTGGGACATGCCGGCAGGCAGTCGCCGAGTCCGTCGCAGTAATCTTCTCTTAACAGCTTTGCCTTGCCGTCAATCATGCCGATAGCTCCTTCATGGCATGCGTTGGCACATGCTCCGCATCCATTGCATTTTTCTTCATCGATATGAATGATTTTTCTTATCATGATAATTCTGTTCTCCTTTTTATTTCTGTTGATTTTACTGAAGCTATCATAGTATAATAGGCAAAGCATGTCTGTTGGATTTCAAACAAAACGGATAAATTTTATTTTGTATAAAGGGGTGATTTCTTGAAAAAGCATTTACCTGTACTGAGAAACAGTTCCTTTTTCAGCGGAATGTCAGATGATGAAATACTTTCTGTCCTTCACTGTGTGGATGCACGCACAGTGACGAGAAGAAACGAAGAATATATATTCCATGCCGGCGAAAGCATATCAGAAATGGGGCTAGTCCTGTCCGGCTCTGTTCTTGTTGTCCAGGAGGATGTATGGGGACGGAGGAATATTATGTCCAGAATAGAGGCCGGAGATATTTTCGCAGAGTCCTATGCTGCCACGCCCGGGTCGGTTCTCAATATCAGCGCCGTCGCCTGTGAAAGATGCGAGATTCTCCTGTTAAATGTCGGCCGGCTGCTGACCGTCTGCCCTTCCGCCTGCGGACATCACAGCCGGCTGATCCGAAGCCTTGTCACCGTTCTTTCCCGCAAGGTGCTTCAGTTTAACGAAAAGATCACACATATGAGCAGGCGGAGCACACGGGAAAAACTTCTCTCTTATCTCTCCGCCGAATCGGTAAAACAGGGAACGCGCTCCTTTGACATTCCATACGACAGACAGCAGCTTGCAGACTATCTCTGTGTGGAACGGTCCGCCATGTCAGCGGAGCTGTCAAAGCTTCAGCGTGAAGGACTGCTCCGGACAAACCGCAATCACTTTGAGCTGTTCTGAACAGAAATGCAGACACATCAGCCTGTGTAACCACGAATTTTTTTCTCCACTGCCTGAGCCTCTGCAAATCTTCTCATGCAGTGCCTTCTGGCCGTGTCGTTTCCTTCCCGCTCAAACCGTTCCATTTTGAGCCTGAAACGCTCCTCCAGTGTAACTTCTTTTTCGCCGCATACAAGCTTGTCCGCAAGATAGACCACGTCCGCCTCACCGGGCAGGCCGCCCGGAATTACAGCTTCGTCCAAAACAAAATCGTGATGTCTCCGGATGATATCAGCAGCTTCCGGATACCCTTCACGGTCCAGGACAGCCGCTCCCTGCTTTGCGTGATCCGGCTCAGTGCGGAGAATGTCATGAAGCAGAGCTGAGGCGCTGATCAGCTTCAGGTCAAGGCCTGCGCCGTATCTGTTCAGCTCTTTTCCGATTTCAATCGCTTTCTTCTGCACCATCCGGCAGTGCCGTCTTACATTTTCCGGTGTCCGGTATCGTTCAAAGAGCGCCCCGCACGTCTCCTCATCCGGAGCATTTTGCGGCATAATTCCGTAACTCACAACCCGCATTTCCACTTTTTCTGTTTCTTTGTCCCCTTCTACTTCAGATTCCCGGATTTCGATCCGGCTGAATCCGCCGTACGGCTGACGCAGTCCCCTTGACGTTTCCAGCGGTGTGCCAAGAAGAAAGGACAGGAAGCAGCAGTTGATCCCCGCATGGGCTACACAGACGATATCTCCGGATGACTCTTTGAGGATCCCGCTGACAGCTGTCTGAAAGCGGCGAAGCCCGGCTGCGCGCGTTTCTCCGCCCTCCGGCTCTGATTCCAGCGTCTTTTTGATCTGTGAGAGAGGCATATTCTCCCACTCCCCCATATCAAGCTCCTGAAGCCCGTCTTTTATGATGACAGGAAAACGGCCGCCAGAGAGAAGCTCTGCCGTCCGCACCGCACGTACAAGAGGACTTGTATACACGGTAAGTCCGTCTTTCCCGTAATCCCGGAAGACGTGTGCCAGTGCCCTGGCCTGCGCCTCCCCCTCTTCGCTTAACTTTAGATCAGTTCGTCCGATGCATCGCCGTTCCCCTCCCGGAAACGCCACCTTTCCGTGACGCACAAGATACAATGTCCTTTGTTTCAAGTCTCTTTCCCTCCGCCGTCCGTTTTTTTCTCACCTGAGCCGTTCGTTTCCTTCTTTCGTGCGCTTTCCGTGGAAAAATACTGCTCTACAAGCCGTTCATATTCCTCCCGCGTATCCACATCCTGCCGCACGCCCGGGTCATCTGTCACAAGTTCCGTATAGGGAATCCCCACAGCCTCCACCGCGCCTTTGAGTCCGCCTGTTCCGCTGTATTCACAGAGCCGCAGAGCCATCTGAGAGCGGATCACGACGGGATGGCCGGGCAGTCCGTTATAGCTCGTCCTTGCAATCTGCGCGTCCGTATCGAGAATTCTCTCAAATGTCTCTCTTCGGATGGCCGGCAGGTCCATCGGCATAACGGCGATGCGTTCGCACTGACCTGCCGCAGCGCGGATTCCAAGACAGATGGAGTCAAACATCTGTGTTTTCTTATACCTCTCATTTACCACAAAAGAGGCCCCTGTATAGGCAAGGCGCTGTCTCAGCTCCGCTCCTCTGTATCCGATTACAACGACGATGGGATCCAGTCCCAGTTCTTTTAAACTTAAAACTACATGTTCCGCGATTGTACTGTCTCCAAAAGGAAGAAGCGGTTTAAAGGCGTGCATGCGGGTGGAAAGTCCCGCCGCCACAAGCACTGCTCCTGTCTTTTCCCTCATAATTATTTCCTCCGCCTGTACAAAAACGGGCCCCGTATATACGGGGCCCGCAAGTTCTGATTCTTTTTTTACCGCCGGCTTTTTCCGTACTGTTTTATTATACACCAAAAGCTTTGCGGAATTGAACCTTAACTTCCTGAATTTTGTAATTATTTTCTTTCAGAGGCTGCGCGTCTTTCAGAGCGATCTCTGCCGCCTGATCCACGTTCTCTGCTGTTTTTGCTTTTCCTTTCAGGAATGCCTCTGCCTCCGAGAAACGTACCGGAACCGGAGCGATTCCTCCTGCCGCGAGACGAACATCTGCAAGAACGCCGTTCTCCTCTTTGTACGCGTATGCGAGGGAGGTCACCGCAAAATCGATGGATTCACGCAGACGCATCTTCAGATATCCTGTCTCGTATCCTTCCATCTTCGGAACCGTGATCTCCGTCACGATCTCACCCGGCTCAAGAATCTCAACTGAGTGCATATTGCTGAAGAACTGATCCGCGCCGAATGTATGCTCTGTCGTCTTTATCTCCGCGTCAAAAGCAACAAGTACAGGACTCATGTCGGATGCGTTCACCGAGTAGCAGCCGCAGTTCATGCAGCGCCCTGCCTCCAGCTTCGCCTCTTCTCTTGTCAGGCTTGTGGAATCCTCATTCTCCAGACTTCTCTCTGCCACAGGAGTATCTTTTTCTTTCATGCTCTCTGTCACAAAGATCCGTTCCGGATCATGTTTTAAGAATCCGCCGCGCGCCGGAGCAGGTTTTACCGGATAACCCATGTACTCGCTCATGTGTCTTGCCGCAATGCCGCCGTCACGGATCGCCTTGATCGCAACAGACGGGCCGGAAGCCGCATCACCGCCCGCGTAAACGCCGGGTTCTCTCGTATCTTTGTGCTCGCCGATCTCGATCAGTCCGCGCGCGCTCTTTAACTCTTCCTTGTATTTCTCGCCGAGGAAGTCAAGGTCAACTCTCTGTCCGGTTGCAAGGATGATACAGTCGGACTCGAATACTTCCTTATCGTTCTCGTCATATACCGGGCTGAAATGTCCTGCCTCGTCAAATACGGATGTGCAGCGTTTCGCCTCAAGTCCGGTTACACTTCCGTCCTCGGCTGAGATAACGCGTCCGAGTCCCCATCCGTTATAGATCTCAACGCCTTCTTCCTCGGCGCGTGCGATCTCTTCTGCGGATGCCGGCATCTCTGCTCTCTGCTCAAGGCAGACAAGCTTTACTTTCTGAGCGCCGAGCCTTACTGCGGTAAGGGCAACGTCCATGGCAACGTTTCCGCCGCCGCATACGAGGACGTTCTTTCCGATCTGACGGTTCATAAACGCCTTGACCTCAACGAGGAAGTTCAGACCGAAATGAGTCAGATGCTCGCCGTCGATGCCGAGGATCGGCTGTTTCCATGCTCCGGTATCAAGGAATACCGTGTCGTTTGCTTCCTTGATCTCCTCGATCTTAATATCTTTTCCGACTTCCGTATTGAAGCAGAAGTTTACGCCCATGTTTTCGATGGCGTGTACAAGGTCTCTCACATAATGTTTCGGGAGACGGTACTCCGGAATGCCGTACATCAGTACGCCGCCGGCTTCTTCCATCTTCTCATATACAGTAACCGTATGGCCTTCTTTTCTTAAATAGTAAGCCGCTGTCAGACCTGCCGGGCCCGCACCTACGATGCCGACTTTCTTCCCGGTCTCTGTTGCCGGTTTCTGATAGAACTTATCTGCATTTTCCAGTATGTAGTCACCCAGTGCTCTCTCAACCGCATGGATATTGATGCAGTCGCCGTCCTCGCACTGGTTGCACTGTGTCTGGCATGTATGCGGACATACTCTTGATGTGAGCATCGGCATCGGGTTCACTCTCATGATGATCTCTGCCGCGCCGTCCCAGTCGTCCTCGCGGATTCTCGCCATGTATCCCGGAATATCCGTTCCTGCCGGGCACTCTGTAGAGCAGGCGTTTTTGCCTGTGTTCATACCGCCCATGATGGAATGATACTGGTTGCGTCCTTTAATGGCATAACACTCATCCCCGCCTTTTCTCGCGCACATCAGACGTCCGCCGATGGCATGGGGATAGCGGTAATACCAGCAGCGCACATCCTGGCAGATATTTCCGCCGATGGTCGCTTCGTTTCTGATAATCGGGGAGGCGATGCTTCTCGCTGCGTCCCAGACTGCTTTTTCCTCTGTCTTAAGGAAATCGGAATCTTCGATGTCACAGAGTTTTGTCATTGCGCCGATGGAGACCGTATTTCCATTGTCCCGGATATAAGACGCGTCTTTGATTGTTTTCAGATTGACAACTGCCTCCGGAGCATCAGGAAGGATCTGCTTTTTCAGCGTTCCGATCAGATCGGTTCCTCCTGCGATGGGCTCTGCCTTTTTGTAAGAGCGCAGTGCGGATGATGCCTCTTCATAGCTTTCGGCATTGATATGGTCAAATTTTCTCATTTCCCTTCACCTCCTAAGCCTTGCCAAGTGCTTTCAGAATCACATCCGGAGTAACCGGATACTCGTTGATCTCGATGCCGCCGAGCGCGTTTTCCACAGCCATCAGAACAGCTGCCGGACCTGCGGCTCCCGTGATCTCACCGATTCCGATCGCCTTGAACGGATGGGCCGTAGAGAACTTGGACTCCAGAATCTCCGTGTTAAACGGCGGAAGCTCGTTGAAGGTTCTCCACTTGTAATCGATCATGTTGTGGGTCATCATACGTCCGATTCTCGGGTCAAGGATGTGCTCCTCAAGCTGTGCCGTATCCATTCCGGCTGAACCGAGTCCGCCTTCAAACTGCATCTTCAGTTCGAGCGGGTTGACAACCTGGCCTACGTCGGAGGCACTGAGAAGATCGCTCAGTTTTACAAGTCCTGTGTCTGTATCCACTTCCACTTCTACGAAGTTCATCACGCAGTTGTTGTGGTTAAAGTCGCCTTCCAGTCCGCCTGTTCCGGAAATCGAGTAGTACAGCGGGCAGATTGCAATCCACGGAAGGGAAACGCTCGGATCGTCTTTCTTAAATACGACGAGATCTTTTGTATCCAGCTCTTCCGGCTTGCAGCCCATCTTCTTTGCCGCTTCCTCGAACAGCTTCTGTTTTGCAGCCTCTGCAGCTCTTCCGACTGCCGCTCCGCCTGTGATCGTTCCACGGGATCCTGCCAGACCGAAGTCAGCCGGGTTGTTTCCGTTATTGCACGGCACAAGAGTCACGCGCTCCATCGGAACATTCAGGATCTCTGCCGCAACCTTTACAACGCCGAGGCGCTGTCCGTTTCCACACTCCGGAGTTACACAGTGTACCATAACCTGGTCGTTTTCGATACGCACATATGCGAATGTCTCATCACTCTGCGGGTCGCCGCTGCTGTGGAGGCTGAATCCGACGCCGTATCTCTTGTTTCCTTCCACGCGGCTCGGTGTCGTCCATCCTTTCCAGCGTCTGCTCCATCCGAACTTCTCAGCCGCAGCGTCAAAGCACGGGCCGTAGTCCATCATCGGGTTTCTGTATTTGTGTCCGGTTCTCCAGTAGTACTCCTCGCCCGGGGAACAGAAGTTTTTCTTGAATACTTCCACCGGATCAAGATCCAGCTTCTTCATGGCTCTTGTCAGAAGGTGGAGAGCGCAGGACTTAAGTTCCTGTCCTCCGAATCCTCTCGCGATTCCGACCGGGGGAAGATTGGAGACGACAACTTTCGATACAACATCCCAGTTCGGTGTCTTATTGAGAACAAGGTTCAACTCGCCAAGCCCCTCTGCCACCTGGCCCTGTGTCAGCTCGGAGCTGATTCCCGTGCTCACAAGCCAGTCGCCCTTGATGGCCTTTACCATGCCGTCCTTTGTCATACCGATCTTTCCGATAAACTTGTTGCTCAAGCGGCGCTCATAGACGAGCATCTGCTCTTCTTTTGTCATGTAATATCGGATCGGAGCGCCTGCAACCTTCGCGGCAGCGACAGTCAGCATTGCGTTGTAGCTGAGCGCGTCCTTGTTTCCGTAGCTTCCGCCTACGTTCGGCGTAATTGTAAAGATATGCGCGTTGATTGTAAGTCCAAGCGGTTTTGCAACCATATTCGGGCCCTGTGAGGATGCCCACACTGTCACATGGCCCTCATCTTCCCAGCGCGCTGCGATAAACGGAGCCTCAGGAGCCCCCGGGAACGTCGGCTTGTCGTAGGAAACCTTGCCCTCTACAACAACGTCGCACTCTTCAAATCCCTTCTCCGGGTCGCCTTCCTGGATCTTGTAGAACGGCGGATCATCTCCCTCGAACCAGCTTCCGGGCGGCAGACAGTTGTGGTCATAGTGATATCCTTTGGATTCGATGTGATCGTCTGCGCTGTACACTTCCGGAGCGCCGTCTTTGATCGCATCCTCCACATCATAAACCGGTGTCAGCTGTTTGTACTCTACCTCGATCAGATCAAGGGCTGCTTCCGCGATGTCGTTGCTTACAGCCGCAACTGTGGCCACGGTATCACCGGTGAAGCGTACCTTCTTTCCAATCACCGGTCTGCATGCCGGAATACCTGTCTTCCAGTCCGGTGCGTTTTTATATGTCATTACGGATTTTACACCGGGAAGCGCCTCCGCCTTCGACGTGTCGATTGAGACAATCTCAGCGTGCGGATACGGACTTCTGAGCACTTTCATGTAAAGCGCGTTCTGGATCTTGATATCATCCGAGTAAAGCGCCTTTCCCGTGACGATACCCGGTCCGTCCTGACGGCGGCGAACCTTGCCTATATGGCGATATTCACTCATTGTACGTCCCTCCTTCTACAAAATAGACTTCACTGCTTCGATCACCTGATAGTGACTGATGCAGCGGCAGAAATTACCTGAAAGTCCTTCCTCAATCTCCTCCACTGTGGGATGAGGATTCTTGTTCAGTATCGATTTTGCTGCGATGATAATACCCGGTGTGCAGAACCCGCACTGGAACGCATTGTGGGAAAGGAATGCCTCCTGCAGCGGATCAAGTTTTCCGGTAACCGGATCGCTTAATCCTTCTATGGTTACAATCTCCCTGCCCTCACATTCGGTTGTCAGTGTGATGCAGGACGCAACCGCCTTTCCATCCATCAGAACCGCGCAGCACCCGCAGGCGCCTTCGCCGCATGACAGTTTTGTCCCGGTCAGTCCGAGGCGGTCTCTGAGTGTCTCCACCAGTGTCTCCGTCTCCGGGATCTGTCCCAGATTGTCGCCAACAGTGAATGTATATGTCTCGCCGTTGACTTTCAGAGTCAGCTCTTTGCTCACGATAAGTCCTCCTTTCAAACCGTAAAGTTCGTATATTTATTAACGATACTATTGTTATTTTATTCTCAATCTTTCCTGTCTGCCGCATATACATACACCTTTTTTACTGAATTTTTGTGTACATACGCACATTTTTTTGTTAAAATATGTCTATAAGAAGCTTGATTTTCTCTCAATAACTTGTTAAAATTTAGATTTGGTATAAATCTGGAAAGTGAGGCTTGTTATATGAATAATATCAGTTTTATTTTAGAAAATGAGCTTGACAAATATCTGGATATGTTTGAATCATTCTGTCCGCCCCCGCTTACTGTCTCAAAGGGGAATGATCTGCTCAAACAGTGTGAGACATCCGGGTGGATGTACTATCTGATCGACGGTATTGCGAAAGTATATGTCACCAGTTCTCTCGGAAATGAACGTATTATCGATCTTATGAAGGGCGGTACACTGATCGGTATGGACTGTATCAATCTGGATTCCCGCTCTGTGGTGAGCATCCACGCAGTAACGGATATTCACGTGCTCCCGTTCAACAACGATATTCTCAGAAAAATGATACATAAAAATGCGGACTTCGCTTATGATCTTGTCCTGTATTACGGAAAGGTGCTCAGGCAGGTTACTTATAACTCCGGCGTGCTTGGCATCACGGATCCGCTGATCCGTTTTGCAAATTTTCTTTATCTTTTCATAGATACAGGGAGTTACAAGAACGCAGGAGGTGTTGAGATGACTCAGGAAGAGATCGCTGCCGCCATCAATATTTCCCGTGCTCAGGTCACGAAGATGTGCCGGAAATTCCGGCAGGAGGGGATTATTCAGACAGGCAGCCGCAGGATTACCATACTCGACTGGGACAAACTGCGCTCCTACTGCCGGTTCTGAATGTGCCTGCCCGATAGCATAGACCGCATGATAAAGACGGCATGATAAATGAAAAGACAGAAAGGAACCGTATGCACCATGCATTATACCGCGCCTCACTATTATAAGAAATTTCACTGTACCGCGGACAGATGTCCGGATACGTGCTGCGCCGGATGGCTGATCCAGATCGACTCCTGCTCGCTGAAAAAATACCGGGAGATGAAAGGTCCCATCGGTAACCGTCTTCACAACGAAGTGGACTGGAAAAGGGGATATTTCCGCCAGTATGAAGGCCGCTGCGCTTTTTTAAATGAGGAGAATCTGTGTGATCTCTATCTTGAAGGCGGCGGGGAGTCCGCATTCTGTCATACATGCCGGTCATATCCGAGACATATCGAGGAGTTTGAGGGCCTGCGGGAGATCTCCCTTGCGCTCTCCTGCCCTGAGGCGGCACGGCTGATCCTGACGGAACAGGAACCGGTTCGCTTCATTTCCGGAGAAAAACATGGAGAGGACGAAAATTTCCCTGATTTTGACTATCTTCTCTTTACGAAACTTGAAGATGCCCGCGTACTTATGATCCGTCTTCTGCAGAGCCGCGAGCATCCCTTTGCCCTGCGCGCCTCCGTCGTTCTTGCCCTGGCCCATGATCTCCAGGAGCGGATCGACCGGAATATGCTTTTTGAGGCTGACAGCCTGTTTGAACGGTACTCTTCTGACCATGTATGGAACTGGTTTGAGCGACGCCTGGCAGCGTCCGGATGCCGTGCGGCGGGGTCTGGTTATCGTCTGGCAATGCCCGGACGCCGTCCGGCAGAAGATCCCGCGGAAGACGTCTGCAACAGGCTTTTCTCTGTCCTTAACAGGCTTGAGCCTCTGAAAAAAGACTGGAAGCCATATTTAAGAAAGATGAAAAAAACAGAAATAATAAAAAAATCCGCTTTCTCTCATCCTGAAGCGGACAGCTCCGGGGTTGAAGCAAGCGGATTTGATCGTCTGTTCAGCGGCACAATGTCCGAACAGCTCATGGTCTATTTTGTTTTTACTTATTTCTGCGGCGCCGTATATGACCGGAACGCATATGTAAAAATCAAGTTTGCCCTTGCGTGTACCTGCCTGATCCGCGAGCTCTGTCTCAGAGAGTGGAGTTTATCAGGCGGCGGCACCGGTGTGGCTGACATCATCCGAACAGCATACCGATTCTCGCGAGAGATCGAGCACTCCGATCAGAACCGGCTCCGGTTTGAGAAGGCGCTGGAAAACGAAAAGCGGTTTCCTCTGGAGGACATGATCCGTTTCTGTTACTGCTCTTCCTCTGGCTCCCGCCCTCTCAGGCGCAGATAGTAAAATCTCAGTTTGCCCACAAGCAGCGTCAGATATCTCAGCACCGGTTCTGTTGCAATTGCGAACACGACAAAGAGCATGACGCATTCCGTTGTCATTCCCGTGATGGCGAACAGGTCGTTCAGGAAAATGCTGCAGAACAGAAGTCCGGCAATACATCCTGCGAGAATCACGGTACGGAATTTATTCATCGGCGCACTGATCTTGTAGAGGATCATGAATCCGACGATTGCCAGAAGCATGGTCGCCGCGGTAGAGATGTCCGTCGAGTTTACGCCGAACGTGCGGCCGAAGATCACGAGGGCTCCCACGGCAAGGGCGTCCGTTACGGCTGCCGGCAGTGCTTTCAGAACTACATTTGTCAGGAAATGCCCCTTTATTCTGTTCTTATTCGGCTCCATGGCCAGGAAAAAGGCCGGTATTCCGATTGTAAACATACTGATCAGAGAGATCTGCGATGGTTCCAGCGGATAGGTAAACATAAACACAAGTGAGATCAGGCTTAACAGGAATGAAAATATGTTTTTCACAAGGAAAAGTGTTGACGATCTCTGGATGTTGTTTACGACACGGCGTCCCTCCAGAACAACCTGCGGCATGCACGAGAAGTCAGACTCAAGAAGCACGAGCTGGGATGCCTGTGCCGCCGCGTCGCTTCCGGACGCCATGGCAATGCTGCAGTCCGCGTCTTTGAGCGCCAGCACGTCGTTGACACCGTCTCCGGTCATGGCGACCGTGTGTCCGGCGTCTTTTAATATCTGCACGAACTTTCTCTTCTGATCCGGGGTGACCCGGCCGAATACCGTATTGTTCAGCACTGCTTTGCGCAGTGTTTTTTCGTCTTTCAGCCGGGAAGCATCCACGAATTTGTCCGCATTCTCGATCCCCGCCTGCTTTGCCACATTTGACACGGTAACCGGGTTGTCTCCGGAGATAACCTTCACTTCCACTCCCTGCTCCGCAAAGTATTCAAAGGTTGACTTCGCCGCTTCACGGATCGGGTTTGCCAGAAGGACAAAGGCAAGCGGCGTCACCGCATGATCCAGCGGTTTCCCGTCGATCTCTCCGTCATATGTACCGAATACGAGCACACGCGCCCCGGTGGAAGCGTGTTCCGTGATTTCTTCCGCATAGTCGCCGTATTTATCTTTCAGGACGAACTCCGGCGCGCCGAGCACATAGGATATGTCTTCAAAGGTCACACTGCTGTATTTTGTGGCAGAAGAAAATCCGGTCTTGGACACTGCCTTTTTCTCTGAAGTTGCGGTAAAATACTCTTTCACCGCGGCCATGGTAATATTGTCCTTTGTCATTGCCGCCGCGAAATCTCCGATCATTGTCCGGATCGGCGGCATTGTTTCGGAGTCGTACTCCTCCGTCTCGATCACATCCTGCACTTTCATTGCCGTCTCTGTGATCGTTCCCGTCTTATCTACACAGAGCACATCTACCCGCGCAAGCGTCTCGATGCACTTCATATCGTGAAGCAGAACCTTTTTCTGGGCAAGACGGATGGAACTGACCGCAAGGGCCACGCTTGCAAGCAGGTAAAGTCCCTCCGGGATCATGCCGATCACTGCCGCGATCATAGAGGTGACACTCTCGCGGAAGCCGTCATGCTGGATGAAAAATGCCTGTGAAAAGAGCACCAGACCGATCGGAATGATCGCAACGCCCACCCACTTCACCAGTTTATCCAGTGAGCGGATCATCTCCGACTGTTCCCCGGACTGCATCTCCTTGGCCTGAAGGGTCAGTTTTGAGATGTAGGAATCCTCTCCAACACGGTCCAGCCGGGCATGGCACTGACCGGAGACAATAAAGCTTCCGGACATCAGCCTGTCCCCTCTTCTCTTTGTGATTTCGTCCGCCTCACCTGTCAGAAGGGATTCGTTGACCTGCACTTCCCCTGCCGAGACAACTGCATCGGCACACACCTGGTTGCCCGCCTTGAAGATCACAATATCATCAATGACAAGCTCCTCCGCGTCGATGACAGACCGCTCTCCGTCACGGACAACCATTGCGTGTGGCGCGTTTAACATGGTAAGCTTGTCAAGCACCTGTTTCGCCCGCACTTCCTGTATGATACCGATCAGCGTATTTGCAATGATAACCGGAAGGAAGGTCAGATCCCGGAAGGACCCGACCAGGATCAGCAGCACCGCGAGTACTGTGAAGATCAGGTTGAAATAAGTAAAGATATTCTCGTGAACAATCTCTCTGGTCGTCTTCGACGGAGGATCAACCGCGCGGTTCACCCAGCCGTGGAGCCGGTGCTCCTGCACCTGCTGGCTCGTCAGACCTTTTCTGTAATCCGGGTTGTATCTCGTTGTCGGTATTCTTCTGTCTCTCTTTTCTTCTGCTGTCTGCGGAGTGCTTCTCCTGGGCATTCTGTCAGATCCCTTCCTTCTTCTGTCTGTGTGTCTGTCTGCGTGTCTGAGTGGTATCACTCTGTATCTTCGGATCTCTCCCCGTAAGTCAGACTTTTCCGGTTCAGTATTTCCATAAACTCTTCCCCGGTAATCGTCTCTTTTTCGTAAAGGAATTTTGCCAGTTCATGAAGTTTTCCCTGGTTGTTTTTAAGGAGTTCCATAGCTTTATCATACGCCTCTTTCACCGTTTCCACAACCATGTCGTCGATTGTCGTTGCAGTCTCCGGCGAGCAGCTTAAGCTCGAATCCCCTCCCAGGTACGGATTGACCTGGGTCTCAAGGGCAACCATCCCGAAGCGGTCGCTCATTCCGTAACGTGTAATCATGGCTCTTGCAAGCTTCGTCGCCTGCTCAATATCGTTGGCCGCGCCGGTAGTGACAGAGCCAAAGACCAGTTCCTCCGCACAGCGTCCGCCGGTGAAGGTGACAATCTTGTTTGCAAGCTCTTCCTTTGACATGAGGTTTCTCTCTTCCTCGTCCACCTGCATCGTATAGCCGAGCGCGCCGGATGTTCTCGGGATGATCGTAATCTTTGTGACCGGCGCGGAATTTGTCTGAAGCGCAGCCACAAGCGCGTGTCCCACTTCGTGGTACGCCACGATCAGTTTCTCCTTTGTCGAGAGAACCTTGTTTTTCTTCTGGTATCCGGCAATGACAACCTCAATGCTTTCCTCCAGATCCGGCTGAGTGACATACTTACGGTTTTCTCTGACCGCGCGGAGAGCCGCCTCGTTTATCATATTGGCCAGATCTGCTCCCGATGCGCCGGAAGCCGCTCTGGCAATCGCGTTGAAATCAACATCGTCGCCCATGCGTACTTTCTTTGCGTGTACTTTCAGAATCTCTTCTCTTCCCTTTAAATCCGGAAGCTCCACCGGTATTCTCCGGTCAAAACGTCCCGGACGGAGAAGTGCCGGATCCAGTGTATCCGGACGGTTTGTAGCGGCAAGGATCACAACTCCTTTGGAAGCGTCGAAACCGTCCATCTCCGTCAGGAGCTGGTTAAGCGTCTGCTCTCTTTCATCGTTGCCGCTGAATCCGCTCCCGTCACGCTTCTTTCCGATCGTGTCGATCTCATCGATAAAGACAATACACGGAGCTTTCTCATTCGCCTGCTTAAACAGATCACGCACTTTAGATGCGCCCATACCTACAAACATCTCAACGAACTCTGAACCGGAAATTGAGAAGAACGGAACACCCGCCTCACCGGCAACAGCTTTGGCAAGGAGTGTCTTTCCGGTACCGGGAGGTCCCACAAGCAGCGCGCCCTTTGGACACACGGCTCCGATCTCCTGATATTTTCCCGGATTATTCAGGAAGTCAACGATCTCTGTGAGCAGTTCTTTTGCCTCGTCCTCCCCTGCCACGTCGTTGAATGTGATCCCTGTGGTGGACTGCACATATACCCTCGCATTGCTCTTTCCAAACTGCATAAAGGGTCCGCCTCCGCCTTCACTGCCCATCTTCTTCATGAGCTGGCGTGAGAGCAGCTGGCCTACTACGATAAAAATAACAATCGGTATCACCAGGGAAAGAAGCATGCTCACCCACGGATTCATCTGCTCCTGAGCCACTCGCCCGAACTGGCACCCGGATTCCTCCAGGCGGTTTACCAGATCCGGATCGTCAAATCTGGTCGTCTCATACTGTTTTTCTTCATCGCTGGTGTCTGTAAAATAGATTGTCTCACCTTCAAGCTGGACGACGGAGACCTTTTTCTCCTCCAGCATGGTAAGAAAGGTACCGTAATCCACCTCCGTAATATTCCTGTTTGTGAACATCGGGAACACAAACAGATTCAATATAATCAGTACAGCCAAAGCTATAATATAGTACACCGCCAGCGGTTTCCTTGGCTTTTGTACTTTTTTCATCCAAATCCTCCTTATGTTCCTTCAGGGAAAAGAACCGGTCTTTTCCCTGAAACAATGAATTATTTTCTCTTCTTAAGCGCAAGACGGATTGCCTTTAACAGCTGGATGACCGGGATGTTCACTGCCGCAAGGCCATATACTGTAAACAGCTGAGCGACTGTAAGCGTCTGCACTTTGAAGATGCTGTGCAGTCCCGGGATCATCACAACGCATGTGATCAGAGCGATACCGAGTACAAATGCGCCGATAAGGAACTTGTTGTTGATTACTCTTCTTGTAAATACAACCGGTTTGTCATCTTTACAGTTGAATCCATGGAACAGACGTGCAGAACACAGCGTAGCGAACGCCATGGTGCTTCCGAGCAGTTCGTTTCCGCCCTGGTAGCCAATCAGGAACGCGATCATTGTCGTCACACCGATGGAAAGTCCTTCTGTTCCGATCTTGAGCAGGAAGTCTTTTGTCAGGATCGATTCGTTCATCGGTCTCGGCTTCTCTTCCATAACATCCGGGGAGTGCGGCTCCAGTCCGAGCGCAATCGCCGGGAGACTGTCTGTCAGCAGGTTGATAAACAGCAGGTGAACCGGAGCAAACGGCACCGGCAGTGCTGTGATGGATGCGTAAAGCACGGCAAGGATCGCTCCGAAGTTACCGGAAAGCAGGAACTGGATCGACGCCTTAATGTGGCGGTAAATGTTTCGTCCGTTCTCCACTGCCTTTACGATCGTTGCAAAGTTGTCGTCTGTCAGTACCATTGCGGCTGCGTCCTTGGACACCTCGCTTCCGGTGATCCCCATGGCAACGCCGATATCCGCCTGTTTAAGCGCCGGAGCGTCATTGACGCCGTCTCCGGTCATTGCCACAATGTTGCCCTTATCCTGCCATGCGCGGACAATACGGATCTTGTGCTCCGGAGAGACACGCGCGTAAACGGAAATTCCCGGGACGAAATCTCTCAGCTCTTCATCGGACATTTTGTCAATAATCGCGCCTTCACATGCTTCGGACTCATCCTTAAGAATTCCGATTCTCTTCGCGATCGCCGCAGCAGTTACCTTGTGGTCTCCTGTAATCATAATCGGACGGATACCGGCTTTCTTACATTCTTCCACTGCCGCCTTTGACTCTTCTCTCGGCGGATCCATCATCGCGATCAGACCGATAAACGTAAGATTGTACTCATCGTCAACCGTCAGTTCAAGTTCATCTGAAACTTCCTTGTATGCAAAAGCCAGAACACGGAGTCCCTCTCTTGAATATTTCTGATTCTGCGCCTCGATGGCAGCTTTGTCTTCCTCTGTCATGGGACGCACCTCGTCGCCGATGCGGATCTTGTCCATGCGGGTGAGAAGCACATCAACCGCACCTTTTGTCACCATCGTCGGGATGCCGTCAAACGTATGCTTTGTGGACATCAGCTTTCTGTCACTGTCGAACGGGTTTTCACTCTCGCGCGGATATTTTGCGCGTACTGCCTCGGGATCAAGTCCGAGACGGCTTCCCAGATTGATCAGTGCAGTCTCTGTCGGATCACCGATCTCCACGCCGTCTGTGTTCTTCGAGTCATTGCAGAGCATACTGCTGATGAGCAGACGGCTCTGGGACGGATCATTTACATCCACGTCAGCTGCAAGAATGCTTCTGCCGTCTGTATAGTAATCTTCCACTGTCATCTTGTTCTGTGTCAGTGTCCCCGTCTTGTCTGAACAGATAATGGAAACGCTTCCGAGTCCTTCCACAGCCTGAAGCTTACGCATAATCGCGTGCTCTTTTGCCATTTTCTGCGTACCGAAGGAAAGAACGATCGTCACGATGGAACTTAAAGCCTCCGGGATTGCCGCAACTGCAAGCGCGACAGCGAACAGGAACGCATCTCCGATATTGTCCCCTCTGAAAATGCTGATTCCAAACAGGATACCGCAGAAGATAAGAATCAGGATAGACAGCTTCTGTCCGAACTGATCCAGGTTTACCTGAAGAGGCGTCTTCTTCTCTGATGTGGTCTTCAGAAGGCTTGCGATCTTTCCAACCTCGGTGTCCATACCGATTCCGGTTACTACGAAAGCACCGCGGCCATATGTCACAAAGCTTCCGGAATATACCATGTTCAGCCTGTCTCCAAGCGGAACTTCCTCTTCTGCTATAATGTCGGTTGTCTTCTCAACGCCAAGACTCTCTCCTGTCAGCGCGCTCTCGTCAACCTTCAGGCTTGCGCACTCTGTCAGACGTCCGTCCGCGGGGATATAATCGCCCGCGTCAAGCATCACGATATCGCCCACTGTAACTTCTGAAGAGGGGATCTGCACTACGCTTCCGTTCCTTAAGACTTTTGCCTCCGGACCGGAAAGTTTCTTCAGACTGGCAAGCGACTGCTCAGCCTTTACAGTCTGAACCGTGCCGAGGATCGCGTTCATCGTAATTACAATAAGAATAACCACGGTACTCTCCACGTCTCCCATAAAGCCGGATGCGATTGCGGCGATAATAAGGATGATTACAAGGAAATCCTTGTACTGCTCCAGGAAAATCTGAAGGACGGTCTTTTTCTTGCCCTCTACAAGTTCATTCGGACCGTATTTTTCCTGGTGCGCCCTCACTTCCTCTTCTGTCAGAGGTTCCAGTGAGCCGTTAACCGCCTGGAGTGTCTCCTCGCCGGTCATCTGATAATACTGTTTCATGTTATTCCTCCTCCTGATAACTGTGCGATGCAATAAAAAAAGACTTTTATTGCACACTGTTGTTATGTAATGCAATAAAAGTCTCACTGTTTAATCACGATACGGATGGAATCCCATCGTACTGACGATATCGCAAACACTTGAACTACAAGCGCCAGTTACTCCCTTTTACCAAACAATAATATAAAGGAAAACTCCGGAACTGTCAACGCTTTTAACGGAATTTTCATAAAACAGTTCAGCGCCTTTGCGAATAGCGCGGGCTGAACTGTCATAATCCGGCCGGGCTCTATACGATTCCCTGTGCCTCCATTGCGTTTACGACTTTCTCGAATCCTGCGATGTTCGCGCCGACAACATAGTTGCCTTTGAATCCGTATCTCTCTGCAGCATCAGCCATGTTGTGGCAGATGTTTACCATGATGTTTTTCAGTCTCTCGTCAACTTCCTCGAATGTCCAGCTCAGTCTCTCGCTGTTCTGTGACATCTCAAGAGCGGATGTCGCAACACCGCCTGCGTTTGCGGCTTTTCCAGGTGCGAAGAGAACGCCGTTCTCCTGGAGATACTCTGTTGCCTCCATTGTTGTCGGCATGTTTGCTCCCTCTGCAACTGCGATGCATCCGTTGGCAACAAGTGCCTTTGCATCCTCAAGGTGCAGCTCGTTCTGTGTTGCGCACGGAAGAGCGATATCAGCCTTTACAGACCATACTCCTCTTCCCTCGTGGTACTCGGAGTTCGGACGGTACTTCTTGTACTCTGTCAGTCTTGCACGGTTTACTTCCTTAATTTCTTTGAGCGCTGCAACATCGATTCCGTCCGGATCGTATACCCATCCGTTGGAGTCGCTTACTGTAACAACCTTTGCGCCCAGCTGCTGAGCTTTCTCTGTCGCGTAGATAGCAACATTTCCGGAACCGGATACAACGACTGTCTTTCCGGCGATGTCCTGTCCGTTGATCTTAAGCATCTCTTCTGTCAGGTAGAGAAGTCCGTATCCTGTTGCCTCTGTACGAACGAGTGATCCGCCGTAGGTTAATCCCTTTCCTGTAAGAACGCCTTCGTACAGTCCGCGGATTCTCTTGTACTGACCGAACATGTATCCGATCTCTCTTGCGCCTGTTCCGATATCTCCTGCCGGAACGTCTGTATCAGCGCCGATGTATTTGCAGAGCTCTGTCATAAAGCTCTGGCAGAACGCCATAACTTCTCTGTCAGATTTTCCCTTCGGATCAAAATCAGAACCGCCTTTTCCGCCGCCGATCGGAAGTCCTGTCAGAGAGTTTTTGAAAATCTGCTCAAATCCAAGGAATTTGATGATACCCAGGTTTACAGACGGGTGAAGACGAAGTCCTCCCTTGTACGGTCCGATTGCGCTGTTGAACTGTACGCGGTATCCTGTGTTTACATGAACCTGTCCGTTGTCGTCTACCCACGGAACACGGAATTTGAACTGTCTCTCAGGCTCTGTCAGTCTTTCAAGAAGAGCTTCTTTGCGGAACTTCTCCTCATTGGCCTCGATTACAACGCGGAGAGACTCAAGAACTTCTTTGACAGCCTGGTGAAATTCCGGCTCAGCCGGATTCTTTTTCACGACTAAATCAATTACCTCATCAACGTATGACATCTTAAATTACCTCCTGAAAATGAAAATAGCGGGCAGATAAATCTGCCCGCAAGCCAGACATCTTTGTCTACCCGTTTATTTTATAAAGAAAGTGAATTATTGTCAATGAAAAATTTCATTATTTTACAGTTTTACCACTTTATTTCGCTGAATTTGCAGGGGACATGCGCTGCGGGCTGCATAAATCTGCATAAACATAGTCCACATCTGCCGGATTTTCATAAAAACCGCCGTCGGTCCCGGGCAGCCCGGACTTAAGAACGCCGCCATGCGCACTGCAACAAAACAGGATGCCGAAACCGGCATCCTGTCCAGTGCACTTATTAATTATATTTACGTTTTCTTGCAGCTTCAGACTTTTTCTTACGTCTTACGCTCGGCTTTTCATAGTGTTCCCTTTTACGGATCTCCTGCTGAATTCCGGCCTTTGCACAGTTTCTTTTGAATCTGCGTAAAGCGCTGTCCAACGTCTCGTTTTCTTTAACGATTACATTTGACATAGTCTCACACCTAACCTCCCCTCCAGCCTTGTATTGTGCATAATACGACTGTTCGGGTATTTTTATTGCACTAACAAGAATTATATCATATTTTTCTCAGCCGTCAACTGTTTTCGGCGAAAATCTCACAAAATCTGGGCCTGTACCGTTTCTTCAGCCTTCCGGAGCGCGTCCGCAATTCCTGCCGGATTTTTTCCTCCGGCCTGAGCCATATTCGGACGTCCGCCTCCGCCACCGCCGACAAGACCCGCAATGGCCTTTACAAGATTGCCCGCGTGCGCACCGCTCTTCACTGCTCCGTCGGTTGCCGTTGCCATCAGGTTGACCTTGCCGTCGTTTGCAGAAGCAAGCACGATGACAGAATCACCCAGCTTCTCTTTCATCTGATCGCCCAGATCTCTCAGGCCGTTCATATCCACGCCCTCGATCTGTGCCGCCAGGAACCGGATTCCTCCGATCTCCTTCGCCTGATCCATCACGTCACCCGCTGCATCCTGCGCCATTTTGCTCTTTAAGCTCTCTACTTCGCTGTGAAGGGCTTTGTTCTCCGTCATCATATGGCTGATTCTCTCCGCCAGGCTGTCCGGGGAAGTCTTGAGAAGAGACGCCGCGTGGCGGAGCTTCTCCTCCATGTCCGCATAGTAGCGGAGAAGGCCCTCGGATGTGAGTGCTTCGATTCTTCTTACGCCGGCTGCGACACCGCTTTCAGATACAATCTTAAACGCCATGATCTCAGATGTATTTTTCACATGGGTACCGCCGCAGAACTCGATGGAGAAGTCACTCATATTTACGACACGGACGATGTCGCCGTATTTCTCTCCGAACAGAGCCTGCGCTCCCGTCTTTTTCGCCTCTTCGACGGGCATGTTCTTCACGATAACGTCAAGGCCCTTTCTGATCTGCTCGTTGACGATGTCCTCCACTTTCTGAAGCTCCTCCGGCGTCATTGCGGAGAAGTGGGTGAAGTCAAATCTTAAGCGGTCTTCATTGACGCTTGAACCGGCCTGCTCCACATGTGTGCCGAGAACCGTGCGCAGCGCTTTCTGAAGAAGATGCGTCGCACTGTGGTTTCTTGCGGAGAGGGCTCTCTTCTTTGCGTCTACCTCAAGGGATACCTTCTCCCCGGTACGGATCATGCCTTTTGTCATAACGCCGATGTGGCCGATCTTGCCGCCTAAAAGCTTCACGGTATCCTCCACGCGGAACTCGCCCTCCGCTGTGCGGATATATCCGGTATCCGCCTCCTGGCCTCCGCTTGTAGCGTAGAACGGAGTCTCATTTACAAAGATAGTACCCTTCTCTCCCTCGGACAGCGCGTCCACAATCTCAGTCTCCGTCGTAAGAACCGTTACGTCAGACTCATGTGTCAGGCTGTCATATCCGACAAATGTACTTGTAACCGACGGATCGATGGACTCGTAAACGGTCACGTCCGCACCCATATAGTTGGTCACCTCGCGGGCGTCGCGGGCTTTCTTTCTCTGCACTTCCATGCACGCCTGGAACGCCTCTTCGTCCACGTCAAGGCCCTTCTCCTCCAGGATCTCCTTCGTCAGATCAAGCGGAAAGCCGTATGTGTCATAGAGGCGGAAGGCGTCCTCGCCGCCCAGCGTCTTAACACCCTCTTTTTCAAGTCCTTCGATCATATCCGAGAGAATGCCAAGTCCCTGATCAATCGTCTTGTTGAACTGCTCTTCCTCTTTCGCAATTACCTTAAGAATGAATTCTTTTTTCTCCTCCAGCTCCGGATAGCCGTCCTTTGATCCCTCAATGACCGTCTGTGCCAGTTCCGGAAGGAATCCCTTATGGATACCGAGAAGTCTTCCGTGACGGCAGGCTCTTCTTAAAAGGCGGCGGAGTACATATCCGCGTCCTTCATTGGAAGGCATAATTCCGTCGGAGATCATAAATGTCACTGAACGGATGTGGTCTGTAATCACACGGATGGACACATCGTTCTGATACTCCGCTCCGTATTCTTTCCCTGCGAGGGAGCAGACGTGATCTCTGAGCGCTTTGAGTGTGTCCACGTCAAAGATGGAATCCACGTCCTGAACAACGGATGCGAGACGCTCCAGTCCCATACCCGTATCGATGTTCTTCTGTTCCAGTTCTGTATAATTTCCGTTCCCGTCGTTGTCAAACTGGGTGAACACATCGTTCCAGATTTCCATATACCGGTCGCAGTCGCATCCGACTGTACATCCCGGTTTGCCGCAGCCATATTTTTCTCCCCTGTCGTAGTACACTTCAGAGCAGGGGCCGCACGGACCGGATCCATGCTCCCAGAAATTGTCCTCTTTCCCGAATTTGAAGATACGCTCTGCCGGGATTCCGATCTTTTTGTTCCAGATCTCAAACGCCTCGTCGTCATCCACATAGACTGACGGATACAGGCGGTCCGGATCGAGTCCGACTACTTCTGTCAAAAACTCCCATGTCCACTGGATGGCCTCTTCCTTAAAGTAATCCCCGAAGGAAAAGTTTCCGAGCATCTCAAAGAATGTGCCGTGGCGCGCGGTCTTTCCGACGTTTTCAATATCTCCTGTACGGATGCATTTCTGGCAGGTGGTGACCCTTCTTCTCGGGGGAATCTCCTGTCCTGTAAAATATGGTTTCAGCGGCGCCATACCCGAATTGATGAGCAGCAGGCTCTTATCGTTGTGCGGCACCAGGGAAAAGCTCTTCATTGCAAGATGCCCCTTGCTCTCAAAGAACTCCAGAAACATTTTTCTCAGCTGGTTAACTCCATATGGCTGCATTGTATTAATCCTCCTCTTTCGCTCAAAAAGCCTGTTTTATAATATATCACAGCAGGATATATTTGTAAAGCGGACGGTTTCAATGCTATTTCAGCTCAATCTCTTCCAGTTCGATCGGCGGTACTGCCCGGCTCGACTTCTTCACAAATGAATCCAGACTCTTCTTTGCCTTTGCAACCGGAATATTTGTGCCTGCGCCGGCGATACACCCGCCCGGGCAGCCCATTCCTTCGATCAGGCATCCGTTCATCTTCCCGGCTTTCGCCAGTGTCAGGATCTTGCGGCACTCGGAAAGTCCTTCCGCATGCTCAATATTTACCTGTACATCCGGATAGTATTCGTTGATACATTTTTCAATAGCGGAAGCCACGCCGCCTGCGCATCCGTATCCTCTTCCCGCTCCCGTGGCATTATGGAAGGAGGACTCTGCCTCGTAATGGGTCAGGTCAATTCCCTTTGCATCGAACATGGCCTGCAGTTCCTCGAATGTAACGACGAAGTCTACGTCACTTCTGACCGAACGTCTGGACGCCTCCAGCTTCTTTGACGCGCAGGGCCCGATGAATACAACGCGTGCGTCCGGATGTTCCTGCTTGATTGTACGCGCAGTTGCAACCATCGGAGTCAGCTCCTGTGAGATCTCATCGATCACATCAGGGAAGAATTTCTTCGCCATCACCGCCCAGGACGGACAGCAGGATGTAAGAAGGAACGGAAGTTCTCCCGTCACTACCTTCTCCACATAATGGCGTGCCTCGGCAACCGCTCCGATGTCGGCTCCCAATGCCACCTCGTAAACCTCGGAAAACCCAAGCTCTTTAAGAGCCGCCTTGATATTTCTCGGCGTAATGTTGTCACCGAACTGGCCCACAAAGGCGGGCGCAATCTCCGCGATGATCTTGTCTCCCTCAGAAAGAGCTCTCGCCAGCTGAAATATCTGGGATTTGTCCGAAATCGCGCCGAACGGGCAGCTCACCATACACATACCGCAGGAGACACATTTGTCATTGTCAATAAACGCTCTGCCGTACTCGTCCGATACGATCGCGTTTACACCGCACGCCTTCTGGCACGGGCGCTCTTTCTTCGCGATGGCATCATAAGGACAGACCGACTTGCATCGGCCGCATTTGATGCACTTGTCCTGGTCGATAACCGACACTCCGTTCACCATGGAGATGGCGTCCCTCGGACAGACCTCCTGGCAGGGGTGCGCCAGACATCCCTTACAGATATTGCTTACTTCATATTTGTTCTCCTCGCAGCTCTCACACGCGGAGGGGATCACCTGCATCAGCGGGGGCTCATAATACTTCTCGGAAATATTGCTGGCCTCCACCCCTGCGGTCAGATGAACCGGTTTGTTCTCGGGTCTTAACGACATTCCCATCGCAAGTCTCACACGCTCGCTCACAATTGCCCGCGCGCGGTAAATGCTCTCACGGTACCGCTGCGACTCATCGCTGACGATCGTGTAAGGGATCGCCTCCATATCCGGAAGCAGCGTCTCCGCATTGGCTTTAAATCCAAGCTTCGCCACCTCGGTAAACACCCGTCTGCGGATCGCGCGCACGGTGGTCTGAAGCCCTCTCATGTTAGATTCCATAGATAACCTCCTGAGTTTTTTGCTTTTTCTTTATCTGTGCATGGAGAATGACTCCTCGTCGTAGTTACTCAGATTGGAGTAGATTCCCCGGTCGTCCGCCTCTTTGATCAGAGCATCCCGTGATTTCTTAGCAAGCATCTGATCTTTGAAGGAGCTAGGTCCGCCGACACATCCTCCGTCGCACGCCATACCCTCGATAAAGTCTTCCGGAAGACGTCCTACTTTCAACAGAAGAAGCGCCTTCTTGCACTCTGCCGCTCCGTTCGCTTTGCATACCTTGATGTCGATGTCGTTTCCGGACTCCTTCAGGCTCTCAAGCACTGCCGCCGTCACTCCGCCGGAATTGCCGAATCTCTTTCCGAAAACGGATGCCTCCTGGTATGTATTTTCCGCAGGTTCGAGCTGCACATCTTTCGCACGCATCATAGCGCGGATCTCACTGTACGTGAGCACGTAATCCGCATTGCCCTCGATCTGCTGGTCAACGACCTCTGATTTCTTCGCCAGGCACGGCCCGATAAATACGGTCACTGCGTCCGGGTCTTTCGCCTTGATCATTCTCGAGACAGCGCACATCGGAGACACCGTTGTTGAAACTGCATCGGAAAGCTCCGGATAATGCTTGCGCACCATATTTACGAATCCCGGACAGCAGGAAGTCACTTTCTTCTTTCCTTCCGCGTATGCCTCGCGCCACTCTTCCGCCTCGCTTTTCGCCGTCAGATCTCCGCCAAGTCCTACTTCCACGAAATCGGTAAATCCGATTTCGATCATTGCCTTCTTCCAGCTCGCCATGGTGATCTCCTCACCGAACTGCCCTTCCGTCGCCGGAGCAAGCATGGCGTAGACATGTTTACCCGACTTGATTGCCCTGATCACGTCAACGATCCATGTCTTTGAGCCGATTGCCCCGAACGGACAGCTGTGGATGCACTTTCCGCAGCGGATGCACTTTTCTTCGTCGATTACGGAAATACCGTACTCGTCATAGGAGATTGCGTCAACCGGGCAGCTGAACTTGCACGGTCTCTTCAGATGCGCGATGGCGTTGTACGGACAGGCCTCCGCGCATTTTCCGCATTCTTTACACTTGGACGCATCGATGTGGGTGCGGTGACGCCCCGGCTCGATCGCCCCGAACTTACAGGCGTTGATGCACGCCTTTCCGATACAGTTCTGACAGTTTTCAGTCACCGTGTAGCTGGAGATCGGACAGTCCTCACACGCGGAACTGATTACCTGAATCACATTTCCGTCGTCCTTAAGCCCGGGAGCCTTTCCCTCTGCCAGGCGGACTCTCTGCCGGATGATTTCCCTCTCCTTGTAAATACAGCAGCGGAACTGCGCTGTCGGCCCGGGAATCAGCTTCATCGGGATCTCGTCTTTGCGCACCTCGAGCTCGCCGTCAAAGGCAAGGCGCGCCACTTCTTCCAAAACAGCATGTTTGATCTTAATTACATTTGCGTCTGCGTACCTCAAAACTCTCTCCTCCAAAACAGTGTTTTTTCATACCCTTAATATAACATGTGCCGTACAAAAAACATAGTGATTCATTTAACAATCCTTTGTATTCTTTACCATACAAAACCGGAAATATGCACATTATTTGCCTTCGCCGAAAAGCTTCTGTGCGTAGCGGACCGACTGCATGGCGTCCTTCCCGTAGAAGTCGGCTCCGATCATATCCGCGTACTCCTGGTTCAGGACAGCCCCTCCGACCATCACGCGGCAGTCCGGCGCCGTTTTCCTTAAGAGCTTTATCGTCTCCTCCATGCTGACAACCGTTGTCGTCATGAGCGCGCTCAGTCCCACGAGGCGGATTCCCTTTTCGGCTACTGTGTCAGCGATCTTTTCCGGAGGAACATCCTTTCCGAGATCAATCACGTCGAAGCTGTAGTTCTCCAGAAGGACCTTGACAATATTTTTTCCGATGTCGTGAATGTCGCCCTTTACCGTGGCAAGCACGATGGTTCCCTTCTTCTCGCTGACTTCCCCGCTTCTGTCCATCCGCTCCTTCAGCACGGCGAAAGCGCTCTTTGCCGCCTCCGCGCTCATGAGAAGCTGTGGAAGAAATACTGTTCCCTTCTCAAAACCGTCGCCCACCTCATTGAGCGCCGGGATCAGCTCCGAAGAGATGATATCCAGCGGATCTTTCTCTGTCACAAGCGCCGCGGTGATGGACGATGCATCTTCTTTCAGCCCTTTCTCTATGGCCTCTTTGAGCGTAAGGGTGGAGCCTGTCCGGTTCCGGGATGCAGATATGCTCCCCGCGCCGCCTGCCTGATCCGAAGCAGCCGAAAATCTTCCGATATACCTGCCGCAGTTCGGGTCCAGGTTCATAAGCGCGTGGAAGGCGTACCACGCCCGCATCATATCTTCGGAAGACGGATTGATAATGCCGGCGCTTAAGCCGTTCATCATTGCCATCGTGTAGAAAGCCGCGTTCACAACCGGACGCGCCGGAAGTCCGAACGAGATATTCGACACTCCGAGCACTGTGTGGACTCCCAGCTCATCTCTGAGGCGTCTCAGTGTCTCCAGCGTCACCTTTGCCCCTTCGGGTTCCGAACTGATCGTCATCGCCAGAGCGTCTATGACGATATCTTTCTTCGCGATCCCGTATTTTGCCGCCTCGTCTATGATCCTGCGGGCGATCCGCACCCGGCCTTCCGCGTCCGACGGAATACCGCTCTCATCCAGCGTAAGCCCGATGACAACTCCGCCGTACTTCCGAATCAGAGGGAACACCGTGTCCATGGACTCCTGTTTTCCGCTTACCGAGTTTACCATGGCTTTTCCGTTGTAGATGCGAAGCGCCGCCTCCATCGCCTCCGCGTCTACCGTATCGATCTGAAGAGGCAGGTTCACCACGCTCTGAAGCGCCTCCACAGTCTCCCGCATCATGGCCGTCTCATCGATATCCGGGAGCCCTACATTGACATCCAGAATGTGCGCTCCGTTATCCTGCTGGGTGATTCCCTCCCGGAGAATATAGTCAAGGTCGTGTTCTTTGAGCGCCTGTTTGAACCGCTTCTTTCCTGTGGGGTTGATGCGCTCGCCGATGATCTTCGATCCTTCCCCTAAAAAGACACTCTGTCCATAGGAGGACACGACCGTGTATGACTTCTCCTCCGGAATCTTTGCCTCCATTCCCCGGGTGAGTTCCGTCATGGCGCGGATATGATCCGGCGTTGTGCCGCAGCACCCTCCGATCAGGCAGGCGCCCATCCCGGCAATCTCCTTCATGCACTGCGCAAATTCTTCCGGGGAAACATCATAATACGTCTGTCCGTCCCGCTGCTTCGGAAGTCCGGCGTTGGGCTTTACGATGACGGGCAGGGAGGAGTATTTCAGATACTGTTTAAGAACAGGCAGCATCTGCTCCGGTCCCATCCCGCAGTTGATTCCAAGTGCATCCACCTTAAGACCTTCCAAAAGCGCTATGACAGCGGGCACATCCGCCCCGGTCAGAAGCTTTCCTCTCTCGTCAAAAATCGCTGTAGCGAACACGGGAAGGGAAGTGTTCTCCTTCGCAGCCAGAACTGCCGCTTTCAGTTCATACGTGTCGCTCATCGTCTCGATATGAATCAGATCCGCCCCGGCGCGTTCTCCCAGAACCATGACTTCCTTAAATGCGTTATATGCAGTCTCAAACGCCAGATCACCCATGGGCTTTAACAGCTTTCCCGTCGGTCCGATATCGAGCGCAGTATACACTTCTCTGCCGCCCGCCGCTTCTTCGGCCGCCCTCTTCACATGCCCGACGGCGGACGATACAATCTCTTCAAGGGAGCATTCATCGTCGTGAAACTTCAGCGCATTGGCACCGAACGTATTCGTCAGGACAATGTCGCTGCCCGCCTCAATATATTTTCGGTGTATTTCCGTGACCACGTCCGGATGCCGGATATTCCACGTCTCCGGAAGTTCCCCGGGGGCAAGTCCCCTCTCCTGGAGAAGGGTTCCCATTCCCCCGTCAAAATACAGCAGTTCTTTTCCAAGTCGATCTCTGATCATAGATAAGTTCCTTTCCCAAGTTCTCTTTCGTCTGTCCGTTTCGCGTTCTCAGTACCCGGAGTCCACAGCGCGCCTCATCTTTTCAGCACCGGCGTCCGCATCATGCCTCATCTTTTCGGCACCCCATCACCGCCGGTACTCACAGTCCCTCTTTTCACATACTTCGCACCCCTGCACGGGACACCGCTCTTTCACGGGGCTTGCTCCGATCACGGCAGTGACGGATTTTGTCGGCGTCATCATATAGTTTTCCGTCATCGTCAGGCCAATCGTCTTCGCGCAGTCCAGCATCCGCATCAGCGGCTCCTGAAAACGGATGTCAAAGTCTCCGTACCCGGGACTGAATCTGGGCCTAAGCCAGAGGCCCTCGCGCTCAATATCCCTGCCGATCTCCTCCTGCTTTTCATCGCAGAACTCCTCAAGCATGGCAGCGGCGCACGCCTGAAGGACCACGGCCTGCGCCATATCTGTAACGGACGTCCTTGCGATGAGCCTGTCCACCCCGGCCCCGAGTGTGGCGCCGAAGAGTACCACTTTACTGCAGCCTTTCAGGTTTCTCCCGAGGCTTTCGCTTTTGATGTTCATATTTCCGATAATCACCGTGCCGTCCTGCTTCTGTTCCATATCAAAAATGCGGCAGATGGCTTTCGGCCCTGCCGCTGACTGAAGCGCATCAAAAGCATCCTCAATCATCTGCAGCGTCCTGTCATCTGCCGTATTTCCCCTGTATCCAAGATAACGGACGGCTTCCCGTACCCGTCTTTCCATAAATGTCTTTCTTAATTCCTTACTTAATTTCTTCTCTTTCCCGCCTACTCGCCGATCAGGCTTCTGTAGAGATCCTCATACTGTCTCGCGGAATTCTTCCAGGAGAAGTCCTGGCTCATCGCGCGCTCCACGATCTTGTTCCAGTCTCTCTTTCTGTCATAGTAAATGCGCTCCGCATAGCGGATCGTACTGAGCATCTCGTGTGCATTGTAGTTGCAGAAACTGAATCCCGTTCCTGTCTTCTCATACTCATTGTAAGCCTCAACCGTGTCTTTGAGACCGCCTGTCTCGCGCACGATCGGAATCGTTCCGTATCTGAGGCTCATCAGCTGGCTTAAACCGCACGGCTCGAACAGCGACGGCATCAGGAACGCATCGCAGGAAGCGTAGATTCTGTGGGACAGATCGTCAGAGTAATAAATATTCGCCGATACTTTTCCAGAATATTTCCATGCAAAATGGCGGAACATGTTCTCGTATTTCACATCCCCTGTTCCAAGCACAACGATCTGAACCGCATCCTGACAGAGCTCATCCATCACATAGTCCACAAGGTCGAATCCCTTCTGGTCTGTAAGACGGGATACCATGCCGATCATCATAACCTTCGGGTCACATTCCAGCCCGAGTTCTTCCTGAAGCGAAGTCTTGTTGGCCGGCTTGTTCTTCCGGAAATTACCGATATTGAACTGCTTTGCAATCCGGTAGTCTGTCTCCGGATTCCAGTCCGTATAGTCCAGTCCGTTCACGATTCCGCACAGGTCGCCGGATCTTGCGGACATCAGTCCGTCCAGCCCCTCTCCGTAGAACGGTGTCTTGATCTCTTCCGCATAGCTGCCGCTGACCGTTGTCACCTTGTCGGCATAAACGATACCGCCTTTTAAGAGGTTTGCGTCTTTGTATGCCTCCATCTTGTCCGGAACGAAATAGTACTCCGGAAGACCTGTAATGCCGCGGACGGTCTTTGTGTCCCACACGCCCTGGAATTTCAGATTATGTATAGTCATGACTGTCTTGATTCCCCGGTAATATTCCCCGAGATATCTGAAGTTGTCAAGATAGACGGGAATCAGTCCGGTCTGCCAGTCATGGCAGTGGATGAGGTCAGGTCTGAACCCGATCACAGGCAGGATGCTTAAAACCGCCTTGGAGAAGAATGCGAATTTCTCGATTTCCCACTTCGGGTCCCCGTCATACGGAGCAAAACCGCTGAAATAATGCTCGTTGTCTATAAAATAAAATGTAATGTCATTCAGAACGGTCTTCAGCACGCCGACGTACTGGTTCTGTCCCGCGATATCCATGTAGAAATGTGTGACATACTCCAGTTTTTCTTTCCACTCCTGCTTCATACATGTGTAATTTGGGATGACAACTCTGACATCATACTTTTCCCGGTCAAAATCCTTTGGAAGTGAACCTACAACATCTGCAAGCCCCCCGGTCTTGATGAAAGGTACACACTCTGACGCTGCAAACAAAATGTTCTTCATAAAATGATCCTCCATTTTCTGCATTAATCGCCGCAAGGCATATTACTATCTGTTATTATACTCCATTCGGCAGATTATGCAAAGGATTTTATCGGTTCAGTTTCTCTGCGGTCAGTTTCTGTGCCTGTATTCAAGCTGTATCGTATCCGCGATCAGTGCGATGAACTCCGAGTTGGTCGGCTTCCCCTTGCCTGTGCTCACCGTATACCCGAACAGTTCATCCAGCGTATCCAGCTTGCCGCGGCTCCAGGCCACCTCGATTGCATGCCGTATCGCCCTCTCCACACGGCTTGAGGTGGTCTGGTATTTCTTCGCCACGGTTGGATAGAGAATCTTTGTGATGGCGTTTAACACATCCATATCGTTGACCGCCATGATAATTGCGTCCCTCAGGTAATGGTATCCTTTGATGTGGGCGGGAATGCCGATCTCGTGCAGCATATTGGTTACACGGTTTTCAAGGCTTTCTCCTTTTGCGGAATAATCATTCTGTATTTCGTCGCTCTTTTTATCTGAATTTTTTGACATCTTTCTTACGGATTTTATCCGGTCCAGCAGCATACTGTTGTTGAACGGTTTTAACACATAGTAATTTGCCCCTTTATTAAAGGCATCTTCCGTGATTCTTTCCTGGCCAACCGCTGTGATCACAATAAAATATGGACGTTTGTTGACAAAATGCTCCTGATTCACCTGCTCCATCACAGTGAGTCCGTCCATTTTCGGCATGATCAGATCGAGAAGAACAACATCCGGCTGTCTGTCTTTGATGATCTGACACATCTCCTCGCCATTTTTAGCCTTTCCGACTAAATCCAGCTCTTTATCCGTGCTGATGATATCACCAAGTATGTCGAGAATTTTCTGATTATCATCGGCGATGGCCACACTCAAATGCTCCATTCTCTGCTCTCCTTTAGATTTGAGAGTATTCCTTAAAACACCACACTCGCTAATTATATCTGCGCCAATATGCAGAATCAAGGAGATTTTGTAGCTCTAATTCGACATTCATTTCGACTCTTCAGAATTTTCGACCTGTTTTAACATATTTTCAACAAATATCCCATACCCTTTTGTCGAATCCTGAACGAACACATGTGTGACCGCTCCGATCAGTTTCCCGTTCTGGATGATGGGGCTGCCGCTCATCCCCTGGATAATCCCGCCCGTCTTTTCAAGAAGTTCGGGATCTGTCACCTGAATCACAAGACCTTTGTTGATCTCTGTATCCGACATGTCAATATCTGTCACCTGAATTTTGTACTCTTTTATCTCATTGTCGATAAAACAGCGGATCACGGCGTCACCGGTGACAATCTCCTCCTTTGCGGCAGTCTCGATCGGAATCTGTTCGTCAAAAAGTTCGTCGATCCGGTCGATGGTCCCGTAGATTCCCGCCTCTGTGTTCTTATCGATCGTACCGAGTACATTGTAATCGTTGTACACGATAATCCCTTCCATGCTTCCCGGAGATCCGCTCACCCCTTTCCGGATATCCTGGATGCTTGTTCGGTACACGGTTCCGCTGTCGATGGACATCAGCACATTTGTGTCCGTATCATGGATTCCGTGTCCGAGCGCCCCGAACCGGCTCTGCTCCGTGAGGAAGGTGATTGTACCGAGTCCCTGCACGTTGTCGCGCACCCATATGCCAAGCCGGTACTCGTCCGGTTCGTACTCAACAGGGGCAATACGGATATCCATCGTCTCACCGTCTCTTTTCACCGTGAGAGTCACGCTGTCTCCGTCCAGATGACTCACCGCGTCCAGAAGGTCCGCCTTGCCGGATATCTCTGTATCGTTGACGGCCGTAATATAATCGCCTGACTGCACAAGATCGGCGGCAGGCTCATAATCCGTGCCGTCGATCCCGGTAATCTCCTCCGTACTCAGCACCATCACGCCGTCCGTCTCCATATAGATTCCCACTGGCATGCCGCCTAAGAGGACTGTATCGTTTTCCAGAACCGAAGTGCTGGCCTCCGCCTGACCGGAGGAAATGCGCTCCGCCGGGGAAAGTTTTTCCTGAATGCAGACCGACACCGCAAAAATGAGAACCGCACACAGGAAAAAACGTCCGGCTTTCTGTTTCCGTCTTTCTGCCATGCTCACACATCCTTTCCACGCTGCGCCGCAGCCGTTTCTAGTATGTGTGGGTTTTCATTATTTCACTCTGGTATTATCTTTCACTTCGGCATTATCTTTCACTCTTTGCCAATTGTTTCATCTCTCTGGCGCTCTCCGTGATATGCTCTGTCACTTTTGAGCCGCCGAGAATCCTGGAGAGTTCTTTCACAGACGCTTCCTCGTCAAGGAGCTCAATCTGAGTCGTGACAGAATCGTTCTCCGCCTCTTTATGTATGAGAAAATGTTCGTCCGCCGCAGCCGCAATCTGCGGAAGGTGGGTGATGCAGATCACCTGGCGGCTCTTTCCGATCAGCCGCAGTTTCCGGGCCACTCTGTCCGCGGTAATTCCGGAAATCCCGGCGTCGATCTCGTCAAAGATCAGCGTCGGCGTATCTTCCTCATCCGCGAGCACCGTCTTGATCGCCAGCATGATACGGGAAAGCTCACCGCCCGAGGCAATATTTCCCAGAGACTTTAACGGTTCTCCCGGATTCACAGCGAGATAAAACTCCGCCTCATCCCGCCCGTTGGCGCTGTAATGTCCCGAATCTGTCATTCTCATTTCCAGTCTGTTGTCAAGAAAGTTAAGCTCTGCCATCTGCTTTCTGATCTCTTCTGCGAACGCATCCGCGCTTTTTGTCCTGATATTGTGAAGCGTTTCAGAGACTGCTGAGACTTCGGAAAGCGCTTTTTCCTTTTTTTCGGCAAGGTCTCTCATAAACGCATCGTAATCATTCAGCTCTTCTATTCTCTTCCTTTTTTCATCTGCATATGCAAGGATATCACTGAGCGTTTTTCCATATTTTGCCTTGAGATGATTCAGCAGGTTGAGCCGCTCTTCCGTCTCCCGGAAGTCTTCCTCGGAAAAGTCAAACTCTTTCGCATATTCCGACAGCTCTCTGTTAAAATCGTTTAACAGGCTGTCCGCGTCCAGAAGCTGGCTGTAAAGACCGGATGCGGTTTCATCAAACTCTGACACTTCCTGGAAAGCCCGGATTGCACGGCTTAAGCAGTCACTTGCATTCCCGGACGTATCCTCGCAGGTATAGCGGTACGTCTCCCCCACTGCCTCTTTAATCTTCCGGCTCTGGGTCATCTTCCGATAGAGCTCTTCCAGCTCCTCATCTTCCCCGCAGACAATCCGCGCCTCCTCAATCTCCTGCAGTTCAAACTCTGCCAGGGAAAGCTCTCTTCTGCGGCCCTCCTCATCAAGCGACGCCTCAGACTCCCTGCGGCAGATCTCCTGGTACACGCGGAATGCATCCGCCATCTTCGCCCTGACAGGAGAGATCTCCTCCCTCGCGTAAAGGTCAAGCAGCGTCAGATGGTTCTTCCGGCTTAAAAGCGTCTGGCTGTCGTGCTGCCCGTGGATGTCGATTAAAAGGCCGGCAGCCTCCTTCAGAAGAGACATGTTCACAGTCTCCCCGTTGATCCGGCTCACACTTCTGCCGTCCATCAGTCTTCTGCTCAGAGTAACCGTTCCCTCCTCGGGGAAAAGATCCAGCTCAGAAAGCCTCCTTTGTGTCTTTTCGTCATCAATGGAAAAGGTAAGCTCCACAAGGCCGCTTACCGTTCTGTCTCTTAACATATCCGCGCTGTATTTCCCGCCGAGGGCAAGAGCCACAGAGCCTAAAAGTATTGATTTTCCCGCTCCGGTTTCCCCGGTAAGTATATTGAGTCCCGGGCCGAAGTCCACCTCTGTCTCGTCGATAAGAGCGAGGTTTTTTACATGAAGATTCTGAAGCATTTTTACACCTGTACCCCTTTTGAAACAATCCGGCGGATTTTCTCCATCACGGCTTCCGTGTCCTTTACCGTCCGGATGGCACACATAATCGTGTCATCCCCTGCAATGCACCCGACGACTTCGTTCCATTTCATGGCGTCCACCGCGGCCGCTACCGCCATAGCCATTCCGGATACAGTCTTGATCACAAGAATATTCTGTGCCATGTCCATAGAGACAAAACCGTCCCGCAGCACGCGGATGTATTTTTCGTTCATCTCCGGCTCTTCATGCCGGTGAACGACATACTTCTGCCTGCCTCCGCTTACGGACACTTTCGTAAGCTTCAAATCCCGGATATCTCTTGACACGGTAGCCTGTGTCACCTTGAACCCTGCACGGTTGAGATATTCCGCCAGTTCCTCCTGAGTTTCAATGTCATACTGACTGACAAGTTCAATAATTTTTGCGTGTCGGCTGACTTTCATTCTCAATTTCCTTTCATCTTCCTGCGCATTGTCTTCATAAAACTTTCCCTGCTCAGCTTGATCAGCCTTGCGCTCTGTTCTGCCCTCCGGATACAGACCCGCTCTCCGGTCACAAGAGTTGTCTGCTCCGCCCCGTCAAAACAGAGGGAAACCTGTTCCTGACGTCCGTACCTTCCCTCGCAGATCTCCACCTCGATCACATCGTCCGCGGAGAGCACGACACTGCTCGTATTCAGCGCATGGGAACAGATCGGCGTAATCACGATCATCTCCGCTGTGGGCTCGATAATCGGACCTCCTGCCGAGAGATTATATCCCGTGCTGCCCGTAGGCGTCGAAAGGATCACACCGTCCGCGTGATACGTATTCAGGAGCGTACCGTTTACATAGATATTAAAACTTACGATACGCACCTTTCCCTCTCTGGCCAGAACGATATCGTTCATGGCGAGGTCTTTCCTCGTATTCCGGAAGACTCCTTCGAGCATCATCCTCTCCTCAATATCGGGCATCCCCTCAAAGAGACGGTCCAGTGCGTCTTTATAATCTTTCAGCTCCACATCAGCCAGGTAGCCGAGTGTCCCAAGATTTATCCCAAGGAGCGGCAGCGTCCGGGCTCCCAGATCCCGCACTGCCCGGATCAGGGTTCCGTCTCCGCCGAGGACAAGCCCGCACTGGGCGTCATCCGGAACCGTGCCCGGAATGATATGTCCTTCCCCGTCCTTCTCTGAGACACAGCACTTTTTCCCGTGTTCCTCGATATACCTGCGGATTTCGTTTGTGATGGCGTAGTCTTTGTCTTTCAGTTTGTTTGTTATGATGTAAAAGCAGTCCATATCACACCTCACGCTGTCACTTTGCAAGCGTATCGAACGCCTGATCCACGGTCAGATCAGGATCGATTCCGCAGTTGTTCCCGGTCTCGCATCCGCTTTTTTTAAGGTGAATCAGATATTCGATATTTCCTTCCGGCCCCCTGATCGGTGAGAAGTCAAGGGCCAGCAGGTCGAACCCAATGGACACCGCATAATCCATCACTTTGCGGATCACTTCTCTGTGTGTGCTCTTTTCTCTTACCACGCCCTTTTTCCCGACTTTCTCTCTGCCCGCCTCAAACTGAGGCTTGATAAGCGCCACGATTTCCCCGTCTTCTGTCAGATAATCGCGGATCGGCATGAGAACCTTTGTCAGAGAGATAAAGGAGACGTCAATCGACGAGAAGGCAACCGGCTCCCCGATATCCTCCGGTTTCACATAGCGGATGTTCGTCTTTTCCATGCAGACAACTCTCGGGTCGTTCCTTAACTTCCAGTCAAGCTGTCCGCGCCCCACATCGATAGCGTACACCTTTTTCGCGCCGTTCTGGAGCATGCAGTCGGTGAATCCTCCGGTGGAGGAACCCACATCCGTACACACTTTGTCTGTCACATCCACGTCAAACACGGCCAGAGCCTTCTCAAGCTTTAAGCCGCCCCGGCTCACGTAGGGAAGCGTATGTACCCGGACTTCAATATTCACTTCCGGTGCGAACGTGCTTCCCGCCTTGTCCTCTCTTACGCCGTCCACGAATACGTTTCCGGACATAATGACAGCCTTCGCCTTCTCTCTGGACTCCGCCAGGTTTCTTTTTACAAGCAATACATCCAAGCGTTCTTTCATGTTACCTTTCCCTGTTCTGTACTTTACCTTTTTATTCTGATTTCAGACTTTTTATAATTCCGTCAAGAATCGAGTCTTTGTCCAGTCCCACTTCTTTTCTCAGCAGCTCCACGCTTCCGTGCTCCACATAGTCGTCCGAGATGCCGAAACTGCGCACGGAAACTTCCAGCCCTGTCTCTGAGACGTACTCCAGCACCTGTTCTCCGAACCCGCCGGTGATCACATTCTCCTCGATTGTGACAAACAGACTGTGGTTTTCAGAAAGCCGGGTGAGCATCTCCTTATCCAGCGGTTTTACGAATCGGGCGTTGACCAGGCTGCACGCATATCCTCTCTCTTTTAAGCCGTCCCGCACATCCGCGGCAAGCTCCGCCATATGCCCGACAAAGATCACGGCGATTTCGTTCTCCTCGACCAGGAGCTCGCTTTTCCCGTACTCAATCGGCGTCCGGAACTCCTTCATCCCCTCATACGCGCCGCCTCTTGGATAGCGCAGAGCCACCGGGTAGGGGAAATCTACCGCAAAGCGGAGCATATCCGCCATCTCCCAGCGGTTTTTCGGCGACATAACGGTCATGTTCGGAATGGATGATAAGTAGGACAGGTCGAAAACGCCCTGATGGGTTTCCCCGTCGCTTCCTACAAGTCCTGCCCGGTCAATGGCGATCACCACCGGGAGGTTCTGAAGACAGACATCGTGCAGAAGCTGGTCGTAAGCCCTCTGAAGGAACGAGGAATACACCGCAAACACCGGCTTCATGCCGCCTGCCGCAAGTCCGGCCGCGAAAGTAACCGCGTGCTCCTCCGCGATTCCCACGTCGAAAAAGCGCTGGGGAAAATACTTTTTAAATGTATTCAGTCCGGTTCCGTCAGACATGGCCGCTGTGATCGCCACTACTTTGTCATCGTGGCGGGCAATGTCTGTGAGCACTTTTGAGAATACCTGCGTGTAGGTATCCGGCCCGCTTTCCTCTTTCGGCTCTCCTGTCTCGATATCGAACGGACCCAGGCCATGGAAGCGCGACGGGTTCTCCTCTGCCGGAGGATAGCCCTTTCCCTTCTTTGTAATCACATGGACGAGCACCGCGTGGTCCACCCGCTTCGCCTCGTGGAACACACGGACAAGATTCCGGATATCGTGGCCGTCCACCGGTCCCAGGTAAGTGATATCCATATCCTCAAAGAGCATGCCCGGAACTAAAAGCTGTTTAATCCCGCTCTTTGTCCTTCGGATCTGGTTTACGATCTGATCGCCCTTTCCCGGGATGCGCTTTAACGTATCCTCAACACCTCTCTTCAGATCCGTATATGCCTGGGCCGTGCGCAGACCGCTCAGATATTTTGACATGCCTCCCACATTCTCGGAGATTGACATGTTGTTGTCGTTTAACACGATGATAAAATTGCTCTTAAGCCGGGATGCGTTGTTCAGCGCCTCATACGCCATGCCCCCGGTCAGAGAGCCGTCCCCGATGACGGAGACAACCGTGTGTTTCTCTCCCAGAAGCTCTCTCGCCGCCACATAGCCCAGCCCCGCCGAGACAGACGTGGAGCTGTGTCCGGTATCGAAAGCATCGCAGTCGCTCTCCTTCCGCTTCGGGAATCCGCTCATTCCGCCGTATTTGCGCAGCCGGTCAAAGCCTTCTTTCCTCCCGGTGAGAAGCTTGTGGGTATACGACTGGTGTCCTACATCCCAGATCAGCTTGTCTTCCGGGAAATTCAGCGTTAGGTGAAGGGCAATTGTAAGCTCCACCACGCCTAAATTAGACGCAAGGTGCCCCCCTGTAACGCTGATCTTCTCGATAAGAAAGCGCCGGATCTCATCGGCAAGCTGTCGGATCTGCTCTTCATTCAGCTTTTTGATATCATTTTCTTTCCGGATCATTTCCAGTACCATAAATGATCCCCCTCTCTGTCTTCTATTTCTCTCTGTACACAAGCCATTTCAACAGCGCTGTGAGAAATTCGTTTTCATATCCCGTACCCCGGAGAATCTCAAGAGCCTCCTCTGTGAGTTTCTCCACTTCCGCCCGGGATTCATCAAGCCCCTTCCATGTTACATAAGTGGTCTTCTCGTTTTTCTCATCGCTGTGCACCGGTTTCCCGAGCACTTCCGTTGTGCTTGTCACATCGAGAATATCGTCCTGTATCTGAAATGCGAGACCTATTTTCAAAGCCGCGCTCTCCATCTTTTTCGTCTCCTCATCTCCCGCTCCGGCGAGAACGGCGCCGACCATGACAGCTGCCTCGATGAGCGCGCCTGTCTTGAGACGGTAGATAAAATCGAGAACTTCGCCTGTTATTTTATTTCCGGACTCTTTCACATCCACAACCTGTCCGCCGATCATGCCGTAGATTCCCGATTTACGGGCGAGAATCCGAAGAGCCCGTCCGATCTTCAGGCTGCTCTCCGGCTCCAGGTCAAAGGCAGTACATGCTGTCTCGAAAGCATAGTTCAAAAGGGCGTCTCCTGCAAGTATCCCCATATCTTCCCCGTAGACGACATGGGTCGTCTTTCTTCCCCTTCTGTACTCGTCATTGTCCATGGCCGGCAGATCATCGTGCACGAGAGAATACGTGTGGATCATCTCCATCGCCGCCATAAACGGCTCAACCAGTTTTGAGTTCCCGCCGAAAAGACGGTATGACTCCAGCATCAGCATGGGTCTTAAGCGCTTGCCTCCCGCCATCAGGCTGTACTCCATAGCCTCCATAATCAGTTTCTGATATCCTTCCTTCTCCGGAAGATAACGGTTCAGCACCTGCTCGATATATTCGACCCGTGATTGATATTCTTCTTTAAAATTCATGTGTCTCTCCATCCTCATCCAGAATCAGTACCTTTTTCTCCACTTCATCTATAGCTGTATTGCATTTTTTCAGAAGCACCATGCCTCTGTTGTAAAGATCAAACGACTTTTCCAGAGATCCGTTTTCTTCTTCCAGTTCCCGGATCACTTCCTCAAGATTGCTGAACAGCTCTTCGAGATTCTCTTTTTTCTCTGTCTTTTCTTCTCCCACAGTGAACCTCCTTTTTTTCAGTCCGTCTTATGCGTATCCGGATATTTCACCGGCGAGACCGAAGTCACCCCGGCTTCAATCACACCGTCGCTTACATAGATCTCTATTCTGCTTCCCGGCCCGGTCTGGCGGATACTCTTTATATTCTGCCCGTTTTCCGTCTGCGTATAGGAAAATCCCTGACTGAGTTTAAGAAGCGGGGAGAGCCCCTTCATCTTCTCCGCATACAGAGACAGCCGGTGTCTCTCCCCTGACAGTTTCTCTTCCATCTGCCGCCGCAGCCTGTTTTCCAGATCCGCCGCGTACTGGCGGCTGTCGCTTAACTTCTGCCTCGGGTGCGCGTATTTAAGCCGCATGCCGAGCTGGTCGGCCCGTGCGCGTTCCATATCGATACACACACGGATGGAGCGGTTTAATTTCCGCCTGTACTCATTCATACGCTCTAAGGCCTCCCTGAGATCATAGACAGCCAGCTCTGCGGCTGCAGACGGAGTCGGCGCTCTTAAATCAGCTACAAAATCCGTGATGGTCGTATCCGTCTCATGGCCCACTGCCGAGATCACCGGGATTCTGCACTCGAAGACAGCCCGGGCTACGGCCTCCTCGTTAAAGGCCCAGAGATCTTCCATACTGCCGCCTCCGCGGCCTGCAATGATCACGTCCACATCGGTTTTCTCAAGGGCATGAATGGCGGATACAATACTTTCCGCCGCTCCTTCCCCCTGCACCTGGGCAGGGCTTAAGATGATCTGGACGCAAGGATTCCTCCGCCCCGCGATGTTGATAATATCCCGGACTGCCGCCCCTGTGGGAGCCGTCACAACTCCGACAGATCTGACATACCGGGGAATGGGCTGCTTGTACTCCGGCGCGAACATTCCCATCTCTTCCAGCTCTTTTTTCAGCGCCTCAAATTTCTCGTAGAGAGCACCCAGGCCGTCCCGCACGATCTCTTTCGCGTAGAGCTGGTATCTGCCGTCCCTCTCATAGACGCTCACGCTTCCGAGGACAATTACCTGCTGTCCTTCCTGAAGCCGAAAAGAAAGCCCAGCCCTCGAGCCTGCAAACATGACACAGGCAATTGTGCCGGACTCATCTTTGAGTGAGAAATATATGTGTCCCGAAGTATGATATTTGCAGTTGGATATCTCTCCCTTTACATAGATCCGGTTCAGCATAAAATCCTGCACAAACATATTTTTGATATAGGAATTTACCTGTCTGACCGTATATACATTTTTCATTTTTCAGATTCCTGCCTTGTCAGCCTGCCAAGCACGCCGTTTACGAACGCGGAACTGCTGTCCCCGCCAAAGCGTTTTGCCAGCTCCACAGCCTCGTTGATGGCGACCTTGTCCGGAACATCTTCATCCCATTTGATCTCGTATACGGCAAGCCTCAGGATCGTGAGATCGACCCGGTTCATCCGGGATGTCTTCCATCCCTGCACCGTTTCGTTGAGTATCCCGTCGATTTCGGGCACGCGCTGCACGATAGCCTCATATTTTTTTCTGATATACTCTTTGTCAGACTCTTTCGCGTCCTCGAGCGTGTCAAAGTAATATTGCATGTGTTCGGGCATATCCGCCGCCTCGTTAAATTCAATCTGAAACAGCATTTTAAAAATATGCTCCCGCAGTTCTGTCCTTATCATAACGGTTCCTTTCTCTCTTCGTTCTTGTCACGGCTGCATCGAGAACCGGATTCCCCTTCTCCTGCAGTCTTATTATAGAAAAAGGATGTCTTGCGACATCCCTGGATTGCCGGCAGGAATTATTCCTGTTTGTCCATCTCGACGCCGGCCACTTTGATATTGACGTCAGCCACCTCAAGTCCGGTCATGTTTTCCACGGCATTCTTGACTCTTTCCTGCACCTTGCCGGTCACTTCCATGATACTGTAATCATACTTGACATTCAGTGCCAGAGACACTGTCACAACGCCCTCGAGCACATCGACTTTCACGCCTTTTGACAGGTTCTTTATGCCAAGCTTTCCGATCACTTCATTTGTAATATTTCCGGCCATCGAAGCAACGCCGTCGACTTCAGTCGCAGCAAGCGCGGCGATAATCGCCACAACTTCATCCGCGATCTTCACTTCACCAAGACTTGCCTCGTTCTGTATCGTATAGGTGTTTCGTTCTTCCTTCGCCATAATCAAAACCTCCGTTTTGTCTAATCTCTTTCCTCATTATAGCAAATATCAATCCGTTTGCAAAGGGAAACTTCAGGAGCGTCCGAATTCGGAAAGGACCAGACCTTCGTTGCGGTCCAGCGTCATGCGGATGCTCCACTCATGGATAAACAGAAGCAGCGGCCTGCCCTTTAAGTCCTTGATCTTCTTCATATCCGAAGTTCCGCTTAAGTGATCCAGATCCGGATTCTCATTTTCGATCCAGCGGATATGCTCAAACGGAAGATTCTCGAGGATAATCTCTACGTTATACTCGTTTTTCAGGCGGTACTTCAGCACGTCAAACTGGAGCACGCCGACAACGCCGACGATGATCTCCTCCATTCCCGTATTGTACTCCTGGAAGATCTGTATCGCACCTTCCTGGGCGATCTGGTTGATTCCCTTTACGAACTGCTTCCGCTTCATCGTGTCCACCTGACGCACACGGGCGAAATGCTCCGGGGCGAAGGTCGGGATTCCCTCATAGGCGAACTTTTCCTTCGCGTTTGTCAGCGTGTCGCCGATCGAGAATATGCCCGGATCGAACACGCCGATGATGTCGCCGCCGTACGCCTTGTCGATGATCTTTCTCTCACTCGCCATCATCTGCTGGGGCTGGGAGAGGCGCACTTCCTTTCCTCCCTGGACATGGTACACACTCATTCCCGCGTTAAACTCTCCGGAACAGATGCGCATGAACGCGATTCTGTCACGGTGCGCCTTGTTCATATTCGCCTGAATCTTAAACACAAAAGCAGAAAAATCAGGCTCTGTCATCGGATCGATCTCGCCCCGGTCTGACATTCTCGGAAGCGGGGACGTGGTCATCTTCAGGAAATGCTGAAGAAATGTCTCCACGCCGAAGTTCGTGAGAGCAGACCCGAAAAATACCGGGGAGAGCTTTCCCTCATCGACCAGACTCTGGTCAAACTCCGCGGAAGCGCCGTCCAGCAGTTCGATCTCGTCCTCCAGCGCAATCTTCGCCTCAGTTCCGATCAGCCAGTCCACCTCCGGATTGTTGATGTCCACTTTCTTTACTTCGCCCACGGACGTTCCTTTTCTCGTGTCTGAAAAAAGCTCCACTTCTTTTTTATTCCGGTCATAGACTCCTTTAAACGCCTTGCCCGAACCGATCGGCCAGTTGACCGGGCAGGTTGGGATTCCGAGTTCCTTTTCGATATCGTCCAGCAGTTCAAACGTATCCATGGCATCCCGGTCCATTTTATTGATAAATGTGAAGATCGGAATATGTCTCATGGCGCAGACTTTAAAAAGCTTTCTTGTCTGCGCTTCCACACCCTTGGACGCGTCAATGACCATGACCGCCGAATCCGCAGCCATCAGTGTGCGGTACGTATCCTCGGAGAAGTCCTGGTGGCCCGGCGTGTCAAGAATGTTGATACAGTAGCCGCCGTAGTTAAACTGAAGTACGGAAGATGTGACCGAGATACCTCTTTCCTTCTCAATTTCCATCCAGTCAGAAACCGCGTGCTTCGCGGTCGCCTTTCCCTTGACGGAACCCGCCTGATTGATGACGCCTCCGTAGAGAAGGAACTTTTCGGTCAGCGTAGTCTTACCCGCATCGGGGTGTGATATAATGGCAAAAGTTCTTCGTTTCTTTATCTCATCTGTTATCAGTGACATATAGACTCCTTTGTTCGTTTCTTTCTGTATACGGCCACAGCAGCCCCGGCTGAGAGCGCCATCGCCGCAAGGAGAACTGCCGCCGGCATCATGATCTCTTCATCGCCGGTCTGAACCGCTTTGCCGTTCTCCTTTGTTTTTCCTGTGTCTGATGCTTTATCGCCGTCATTTTCGCCGGGATCTGCCGTGACATTGTCCCCCGGCTTTTCCTCCGGGTCAGGATCGGGATCCGGAGCCGGCTCCGGATCAGGTTCTTCCGTTACAGGGATCTCGCTTCCTGCCTCCGGAACCGTAAGTTCCGGCATTGCGCGGATCGCATCCACAACGATGCCGATTCCCGTATAGTTATCCACGTAGACTTCGCTCTGGCTGTCAGACACACGGATTCCGTGTCCTCCGTCTGAGACAGTCACTTTCAGAATTCCGTCTGCGTCTGTCGTGCCCTTCATTCCCTCTCCGCCGTCCACGCGGTATGTGATCTCTCCGTTTGCGTACGGAGTGCCGTCTTCATTCTTAATCAGAACAGACGCTTCGTAATCTTTCGGCTTGTATACGCTTCCGGTGTACGAAATTCTTCCTTCTGTTCCGCGGTATCCGGCAAGCACACCGTCCTGCACATTCGCCGTAATGTAAGACTGGATTGTCTCAAGTTCTCCGCCGGCTTCCGCATATTTCGGCAGGCTGCCTAGCATGGTGTAATCGTTTCCTCCGCTCATGATATAGTTGTTTCCGACCACCATGATCTGCGTCTCGGTATCTTCCCTGTCAAGCGGTGTGTCCTGCCCGTCCAGTGTGATGGAGACAACACGGTTTCCCGCCTCCGCGTCCGGATTGAACACTACATTAAAACCGCTGATCTGGAGGAATCCTCCAGATATGGTTGTCTGGAGGAGCATTCCAGTCTCCGGATCCTGTCCGTCCAGATCCGAACCGGACACTTCCATCACATCATAGAGAAGCGCCGGGGTAACAACCTTCATATAAAGTGTGTTTGAAAACGGGAAGGCCGTCGTAAGACTGCCGAGCGTGATATTGCCGTTGTACACTGCCGCCCGGATTCCGCCGCCGTTTTCGATTCCGACAACCGGCATGTCCGCATTGCCCGATGCGGCAAGCATGGTTCTTCCGGCATCTGCAAACGCATCTGCCGCAAGGTTTCCGTAGTTTGTCTCTACAAAGCGTGTCGGCGCAGCCTGTCCGATCCAGCCGGCCCAGAGCGTAGTCGCAGTCTGTCCGATAGATTCTCCCAGCATGGTATCCTGGGACACACTGATCTGCGCAAGCAGTTCCTCAGTCGCGGCATCCGGCGTTACATCAGCGAAGTCCGCCACGCTAAGAAGCGACTCTTCCGCCTCTACTTCTCCGTCTGCCAAAACCGTTACTGTCAGTTTTCCAAGCGCATTTAATCCGGTGCCTGTCTGTACGATCAGCACGTCGTTGACTTCCGCATTTTCCACCGTATGGCTGTGGCCGTCGATAATCACGTCAAGATCGCCGTAGAACTCCCCTGTCATCGCCTCTGCAAGATCTGTGGAAGTGCACGGCGCACCCGCCGTCTCGTCTCCCAGGTGTCCCACTGCGATGATCACATCCGCACCTGCTTCTTCCAGATGGGTGATCTCCTGCTTTGCAGCCTCGATCTCGTCTGTGAACTCAAGTCCCTGAATTCCTTCCGGATTGGTCGCCGATGCTGTTTCTGTCGTTGTAAGACCGAAGAAACCCACTTTCACGCCGTTTCTTTCTATAATCGTATGGCATCCGCTGTTTCCTTCCTGTATTCCGGACAGGAGAAGACTGCCTCCTCTGTAGATATTCGATGAAATAACCGGAAACTCTGCCAGTCCTGCATTGGTCAGGAACGCGTCCGTGCCGAAATCAAACTCATGGTTTCCCGGCACCATCAGATCGTATCCCGCCAGATTCATAAGACGTATCACATCATTCCCCTTTGTAAGCGAGGCGATCGGAAGTCCCTGGGTCGCGTCTCCCGCATCCACAAGGATGGAATCCGGATCCGCATTTCTCAGTCCCGCTACGAGCGGCAGGCCGATGATGCTCTCTCCGTCTCCTTCAAGATAACCGTGAGTATCATTTGTGTGATAGATTGTAACCTGCGTCTCTGCAGCTGCTGCCGCCTCCGCTGATGCCCCGTCCTGAGACAGTTCTTCTACAGCGGATGCTTCTTCTGATGATATTCCCTCCACAGGCAGTTCTTCTGCAGCCGCACTGAGCGAAGCCCCTGCAAGAACAGCCGCAAACAGAAACGCTGAAATTTTCTTTCTGAAGTTTTTCATATTCCTTTTTCTCCATGAAAACATACCTTCTGGCTGCAACTTTTACTATTCTATCACAAAACATTCCATGAAGAAAGCAGTTTTATGCAGAAAAAAGGTCAGAAAATAATCAGAAAATAACAGTTCAGCCATCCAAACATCAGTCAGCGGATTCTTATGCAGAAACAAATCCGTTTTCTGATGCCGGACGGCTGAACTGTTACGGCAGAAATGGTTTTGCACCGATATGCAAAAATGCGCTTCACTCGTGAATCGGAGTAATTACAATATTCTCCGGGGCAACCTCTGTTCTTCTCGTAACGATATCCTCAATCTGTGCCCGGTTCGCGTCTGTCAGCTCATCGGCTTTCACGACAACGTCCGCCGAATCCGCGTCAAGACTTACCACAGCTTCCGAAAATCCTTTGGCGGCCATCAGCGTCTCAATCGCAGCTTCCTGTTCCGCAAGTTCTGTGATCTCCGTCATGCGGGCCACGGCGTCCTGCTTTTCGGCTTCCGTCAGGTTTGTGTTGTCAATGATCGCCTGAAGCGTTTCTTTGTTCTGTGCCCGCACCTGCTCTCTTGTCACCTTGGCCTGCGCGACGGTCGTCTCGGCAGTCCCTCCGGTGAGCACTGCCTCTCCGGGAGTTCCCTCCACCTCGGAGTCATTGCTCACAATATCTTCCGTTGACGTTTCAAGATCCTCCTCGGAGATATCGAGCAGCTCCTGGCTGGCCAGATCTGCGTTTGCCTCCTCTGTCCCGTCAGTCTCCTCCCCGAAAAGTCTGCCGGAATAATTCAGATATCCGGCTACGGCGATCATAACAGCCAGCGTGGCGATGATGATCTGATTCTTTTTGAACAGTCGTTTCACTTTCCATCCTCCTTCTATGTATCCGCCCGTTTCATTATTTTTATCTTATGCGCTTCCACGCCGAATAATGCCTGAACCGCCTCCGTAATATCGGCTGCCACGACCGCGTTTCCTCCGCCCTGGGCGATCACGACCACGCCCTCAATCTCCGGAGAAAGTTTCTTGCTTACATAAGGAACAGAAGCCCCGTCGGCGCTCTGTTCATAGACACTTGTGCTCTCGGAGGTGCCGTCTTCCGTATTTCTCGTTCCCCCGGCGCTGTCCTCTTCCTCTGTGGTCTGGCTGCTGCTTGAAAGGTCTTTTTCTATCACACTCTCCTCTCCCGACTTAAGTGTGATCATAACAGTTACTTCCCCGACGCCCTCCACCTGGGTAAGAGCTTTCTCCGTCCGCTTCTCCAGTTCTCTGACATAGGCATCTGCATCCCCGCTGTTTCCGCCTGTCCCGGACGCGGTTCCTGATCCTGTTCCGGATTCCTCCCCGGCGCTTTCCGAAACGGTGCCGCCTGTTATACTGCTGCTGTCCGGCACCGGAAAAACAATGACAAACAGAAGGAGGCCGATCAGGAAAATCACAAGAAGCTGATTTTTCTTCGGCAGCTTCTCTCCAGAACGGATGCCGTTTATCAGATCTTTCCACTTTTTATTCTCCAATCACGATCTCCTCCACTTCTATCTTCCCTTCCTGCGCTTCACTTTCGTTCCCGGAAGATGGGGCGTCCCCGCTCCCGTTTTCCCCGCCCACAACTTCCTCAGGAAACAGAATTTCGGATTCCAGTTTCTCATATCTCCCGGCCGCGTCCTCGATCTCTTTCCGGTTCATCCTGTACTCCTCATCCGCCCAGATTGTCCGGAAGCGCTGCTCCATTCCCGAGAGCTTGAGAAGCGGTGTAAACATAAGAATGATGAGCACAAGCCCGGTAAAAAACCGGATATATTTTACATAGTCCTTTCCGGGGACCGCGTGGAGCACAGCCGTCATCACGACGAGACAGACTGCGATGCTCCGTATCCATTCATAAATCTGCTCAAACACCATTTCACCTCCCTGCACTTCAGGAGGTGGACGCAGCCACCACCGCAATCGTGAGAAGAAAAAGCACCCCTGTCGTAAAGACGGAACGCATCATCAGTTCATACCCTTCGCTGACTCCGCTTATGCACATCGTAATCCGCTTGTCGGATACCGGCTGAACAAGTGCGGCCGTCAGTTTGTACAGAAATGTCATAACCGCCATCTGCAGGATTGGCGATGCGCAGACGGCAACCGCCGCAGCCGCCCCTGCCATTCCGATTCCGTTTTTGATCAGCACGGCTGTGCCAAGAACAAGCTCCGCCGCGCCGCCCATCACGTTTCCCACCCAGGGCAGCGCTTCGGCGGTACGCGTGAGCGCGCTTCTTTTCAGCGTATCAATAGCCGGTGCCAGCAGCCCCTGCACGACGTTCACCCCGACTACACAGGCCAGAAGCGTCCTTAAGGTCCATGTAACTGCCTTCCGGATCAGATCTGCGAATTCCGAGAGGAAATCTTCCCCGGTGAGACAGCCCAGCACGCGCACCATAATGTAGATATTGATTACCGGGAGAACAAACCGCACAACGACTGCCTCCGCCACATAAATCAGGAGAAGAATAATATTGTAAAAGAACAGCGCCGACGTACTTCCCGAGGCAAACGCCACCGCCATAAAAAACCCAGGGCACAGCACCCGCATAAAATCCATCAGGGAATCCAGCCGCTCTTCCACACCAAGAGACAGTGTCTGAAAGGAATTCAGGCACAGCGTAACAAGCAGAATATACGTTACATAAAAACTGATCTCCGAGATCTGTCTGCTTTTCAATGCGCCCGCGAAATTGCTGAACACCGCTGCCGTAAGCGCCACCGCAAGTATATATGCCAGAATATGCCTGCTGCTGTTAAATTCATAAAAGAGCTGGTCCGCAGCAAAGTTGAGAAACGTCTGTCCAAGCTCTGCCGTCTCTCCCGAAATCATCACGTTTACAAGATCCGAAAACGATGTCTTCGCCTCAGGGAGCATCTCTGTCAGACTGTCCTCGATCTCACTGAAGTCGATCTCCGAGAACATTGCCTCCTCCACTTCTTCCTGCAGAAACCCGTCCGCCGTATTCTCTGCGTTCTCCTCGTCTCCCGCACGCTCATCATTTTCTGCCGTCTCCATGTTTCCCGCAGCTGCCGCATTCTCCGAATCCGTCCGTTCCTCAGCGCTGACAATCCGTGTTCCCAGCCCGAATACAAGGAGCACAAGCGCTACAGTGAGAAGGAACTGCTTCCTGCCCCTCATCATGTCAGAAACTCCTGTATCGTACCGAGCAGGGCGGTCAAAACAGGCATTCCGAGCACCAGAATGGTCAGCTTCCCGAAGATCTCAATCTGACCTGCCAGCGTCTGATACCCTGCGTCCCTGCAGATTCCGGATGAAAATTCCGCGATATACGTGATTCCGATCATCCGCATCATGATAGATAGGTAGCCGGAGTCTATATTTACATAGGAAGCGGCCTGTTCGACTGCCTGTACAAACACCTCCAGCCTGCCCGCGATGAACGAAAGGAGAAGGATTCCGGCCGCAACGCTTATATACACCGCGTACTCTGCCTTCGTTCCCTTCAGCTGCACTGCAAGCACCGCTCCGACCACGCCGATGATCCCGACCTGCATCACACTCATCCACTCACCTCCTCAGAGCGCGAAAAGCTGCCGGATCGTCTGAAAGAGATCATAAATATACGGCAGAATCCACGACAGAACCAGAATCAGGCCGGCAAGGCTGGCAAGAAACGCCTGCTCCTCCCTTCCGCTGTGTTTGAGTACCTGGCTTAATATGGACACGAGGATCCCCACCGCGGCGATCCGAAAGATTAGATTGATATTCATGCTTCCTCCATAGTCTAAAGCAGGATCACGATGAGAAATATGCCGCTCATCACACCGAGGCAGCTGCCGACCCGGACTTTTGCGGCAAGTCCGTCACGCAATTTCTCTATTTCCAGATCCATTCGGTTTAAGTAGAGCTGGAGCGTGTGATCCAGCGTGTCCTTCTGAAGACTCCCCAGAAACGTCCCCGGCTCTTTGATAAGAATCATGTGCTCATACTTTAATCCAAGTCCTCTCAGATACCGGTCCGCGCACCGGTTCCACGCTCTTGTAAAGCCGGACTCCTCCCGATCCTCAAGCTCCCGCGCCGTCATTTTAAGCCACAGCCCGTAAGGTTCTCTGATCTTTTCCCCGATCGAGAAAAAGATCTCCGGCAGCGGGGCGGACGTATAGGAGATCTCTCCCCGGATCAGGCCGAATACATACCGCAGATAGATCATTTTCCTCAGATATTCTTTCAGATCCCTGCCGTACATGTATCCCGCGCCTGCCGTAGCGGTCAGAATCAGCACAGCTCCGATCACCCTCTGCACAGCACACTCCCCCGCTCATCATAAATTCCGCGTATTTCCCCGGGATGACTGCCGTTTCCGAGAACAACGTACCGCTCAAACATCCGCCTCCGGATCAGTTCTCCGAGTACAGGCCTGTTTTTCGCCTCGTTCATGTCAAGCCCGTGTACGCTTGCAATCAGCTTGCAGCCGCACTGCATGGCATATTCGATGGCATGGATATCCTCGCTTGTCCCGATCTCATCCACAGCGATAACCTGAGGCGCCATAGACCGTATCAGCATAATCATCCCCTCTGCTTTCGGACAGCAGTCCAGAATATCCGTCCTTCCTCCCAGGTGGTTCTGGGCAATGCCCAGATAACACCCTCCAAGCTCTGACCGCTCGTCGACCACGCCGACCGTACACCCTTTGACATACTTGTTCCCGTCCGAGATCTGGCGGATCAGATCCCGGATCAGTGTTGTTTTTCCGCAGCAGGGCGGTGAGATAATCAGCGTGTGGCATACCTGCCGGTTCTTCGTAATATAGGGGAGCAGTTCGTCCGCACAGCCGATCACCTCGTGAGACACCCTGATATTGACCGATGATATGTACTGAATGTTTTTTACCTTTTCTTTCTCCATGATTACCTTTCCCGCCACGCCGACTCTGTGTCCTCCTTCCACTGTCAGAAATCCCTGTCTTAATTCATTTTCATATGCGTAGAGGGAGTAATGGCTGATATATTCCATTGTCTCCCTCATCTCTTCCTTTGTCATAATATGCGGCTTCTGCTCACCGGGGAGGATTCTCTCCCGGTCCGTCATCACAACGCGTACCGGCTGTCCGGTTCTTAAACGGATTTCCTGAACTCCTTCAAAATCCGGAATCTCATCCTGGATAATCCGTCGCACGCTTTTTGCAAGAATGTTAAGTATCTGTGATTTTCTTTCCCTTCTTTCCATCTTGTCCACCTCTTTACACAATATATGAGGCCGGACGGAAAATATGACCTAAAAAAAGAGTCCCATTCTCCGGAACTCTTAATTTAAAACTTTATTTTTCCTTCTCTGTCCTCTCCCCGATGTAGTAAAATCCTCTGCATTCATTGAGACGGACATTCACATAGCTGCCGATCATCGACTCGTCTCCCGGGAAATGCACAAGAAGGTTATTTCCAAGCCTTCCTGTCACAAGGCTGTCATCATGTTCGTTTACCGACTCCACGAGCGCCTCCTGAACCGTCCCCTCGTGGACGGCACATGCCTCGGCCGCGATCGTCTGCACTTCGTCGAGAAGTCTCTGGAAACGCTTCTTTACAACCTCCTCCGGCACCTGATCTTCCATAACCGCTGCCGGAGTTCCGGTCCGTTTGGAATAAATGAACGTAAACGCACTGTCATAGCGAACCTTTCTCACCACGTCCATCGTGTCTTCAAAATCTGCTTCTGTCTCCCCCGGAAATCCGACAATGATATCTGTTGTAAGAGAGATATCCGGCATCGCCTTTCTGATTCTCTCTACAAGGTCAAGATATCCTTCTTTCGTGTACCGGCGGTTCATCTTTTCAAGAATCCGCGTGCTTCCGGACTGAACCGGAAGATGAAGATGCCGGCAGATCTTTTTCGACCGTGCCATCACTTCGATCAGCTCGTCCGAGAGATCCTTCGGATGCGACGTCATAAAACGTATTCTGCGGATCCCCTCTACCTTCTCGATCTCTTTTAAGAGCTGCGCAAACGTAACCGGCGGATTGAAGGTCTTTCCGTAGGAATTGACATTCTGTCCGAGAAGCATCACCTCGGACACCCCGTCAGCTGAAAGCCGTTCAATCTCGCGGATGATTGCCTTAGGATCCCGGCTCCTCTCCCGGCCGCGGACATAGGGGACGATACAGTAGCTGCAGAAATTGTTGCAGCCGAACATGATATTCACTCCGGATTTAAACGGGTATTTTCTCTCACTCGGAAGATCCTCCACAATCCGGTCCGTGTCCTTCCATATGTCGATCACAGTCCGGTCAGACTCCATCCTTGTCGCGAGAAGCTCCGCGAATTTATAAATATTATGCGTACCGAAAATCAGATCAACGAACCGGTAGCTCTTTTTTAACTTTTCCACCACTTCCGGTTCCTGCATCATGCAGCCGCACAGCGCAATCATCATATGAGGGTTTTTCTTCTTGATCCGCCCAAGCTGGCCCAGCCGTCCGTACACTCTTAAGTTGGCGTTCTCCCTCACCGTACACGTATTGTAGATCACGAAGTCCGCCTTCTCCTCGTTCTCCTCTTCCACATACCCGATTTTTTCCAGAATTCCGACAAGCTTTTCAGAATCCCGGGCATTCATCTGACAGCCGAACGTTGTGACGCAGAATGTAAGCGGTCTTCCCGCCTCCCTGCTCATCTCTCTTAAATGCGCAGCCGCCTTTTCGATAAAATAATACTGCCTCTCCGGCTCCGTAACAGGGATGTTCTCTGTCTCTCTGATTTCTCTATTCTTCTCCATATAATCTTTCCTGTATTCCTATGTAATCAAACGAACTGGTTTCTTCCCGCGTCATAAGCATAATCGATGGCGCCGAGGGATTCCGTAAGTTCCTTTTTATCAATCTGCATATCGTCGCACAGCGCTTCCAGCGACGGATAAAAATCTCTCAGTTTCGTGTTGATGACGCTAAGAAGCATCACCGGATCTCCCGGAAGTCCTGCTCCTGAGGACATACGATCATCTCCTTTTCCGTAAATATCACATGGGGACGGACATCATGAGGCTCTCTCGGAAGCAACTGCGTGATCTGCACGGAATAGGCAATGGCAGCTCTTTCGCACTCCGGGCATCTGCTTAAGTAGGCGTCATAATAGCCTCCCCCGTAGCCAAGCCTTGCCCCCTTCCTGTCAAAGGCTGTGCCCGGCATGATCACAAGGGCGTCGCTCCCCGGAAGAGGCGCCATCTCACATTTCGTCACCGGCTCCGGTATGGAATGAAAACCGGGCGACAAATCCTCCGTCGTTTCGAGGAAAAAGAACTCCATTCTTCTTTTTCCGAGTACCCTGGGCGCCGCCGTCTTCTTTCCCCTCCGAAGGGACTCTTCCAGAATCCGTCTCGTGTCCGCCTCGTGTCCATAAGACACATAGCAATAGACAGACTGCGCCTCCAGAAAGAGACTGCTTTCAAGAAGCCGTTCCGTTATTCTCCGGTCCGCATCCGCCCGTACATCCGAAGGAATGCTTTTCCGGATCCCCAGATACTGTTTTCTAATGTCCTTTTTTTCTTCTGTTCCCGTATTTTTCACCAAGATTCACGACGGTGCCGTCTTTCTCCTCAATATCGATATTGTTGAGCTGTCCGCGCAGATTGGCCTTTACTGCTTCCAGATACTCTGCCCTTAAGATCTTCTGCTCTTTCTTCTCGTCGTCAGTTAATCCCTCTGCCTTCGACTTGCGGTACAGTTCGTTGATCCGTTCTATTTTCTGACTGTCCATACTTCTCTCCCCGCTGATAAAGCGGACTTCTACCGATTCATGCTGCCGTCCGCTTTTCTTCGTTTCTTCTCTGTTTCATTCTCTGTTTCACACAGAAAGCTGCATCCCTGCGGAATGCCGGATTGTATTATACACTATTTATTCCGGTTCGTCCACCACTAAGTCAGGCAGGAACTTCCCGGCGCGCATAACTCAGGCAGAGCTTCCCTGCGCATCCGGTCAGCTCGAATAGTTTTCCAGAAACGCGTAGAGGTCCCCGTGGTCTTTCATATATTTTCCTTCCGCCACTTCCTGCTGTACTTCTTCGGGCAGGTCTGTAAGCGGTATCTCCGTAAACTCGTAGATCGTTTTCCTGTCTTCCAGATAAACGACGACAAATCCCTGAAGTTCGCAGAGATAGTATCCGCCGCCGTCTTCTGTATCGTTTACCGCGTCACCCTCTGCCGCGATGCTCTGCGCATCGGATATCTCTTCCTGCTTAAGCGCCTGCCTGTCCATCACCCGGTCGTAGGTGATCTGATATCCCGCCGAGAGGAACAGGACAAAAAGGACAAAAGCAGCAACAAAGCCAATCATGTATCTGGATCTCATCGTCTCCACTCCTTTTTTATACAGTATTGGCTTTCTGCTGCTTTTTATTCACTCAGATGTCAAGATCCGCCGGTTCCGGCATGAGGTGAAGCCTTCTGCACACACGGAGAATCCGCGCGCCCATGGGGAGCGACTCCACATCGTCGTCGGACACTGCGCCCATCTTCAGAATGAGCACCACATACACTGCCATCGCAATGAGAATCGCAACGACTGTCGGAATCACCCTGCCTCCGATCAGACGGTCAAGGCCGAAATGCACCGCATATGTAATAATGCCCATGATCAGAGAAGCGAGTATGGGCTTTAAGAACGTTTTCTTTATATTGACACGGAATCCGCACACCTGATGAATCTTTCTCTGATTCAAAAATGCCATTACAAGAGAAAATACAATGTTGCCTGCTGCCAGCGCGTAAACGTTCATGCGGAACACAGTCATCATAATCACAAAGGCGATCAGATGCACGACCAGCGCGATAGCCGCGTTTTTCGCCGGTGTGCTCATATAGTTCAGCCCCTGAAGCACAGAGTTGGTGATCGTGGACCAGCCGTACAGCACAATGACAATCGCTCCCATCATCAGAAGATTAGCCGGAGTCGCGCTGTCGTCATTATACAGAAGCACCATCAGCGGCGATGCAAGGGCGATGAATCCCACGCAGCTCGGTATCGTTATGATCGTCGTAAGACGGAGTGTCTGATCGATCTGGTAATAGGTCTTCTTCTTGTTTTTCGCCATTACAACCGCGGTCAGGCTTGGCACGATCGATGAACTGAGCGCGTAGGGAATCGACATGGGGACATTGATCAGAGGATCATATTTTCCTGTATAAATACCCTGCAGCGACATGTACTGCTGCTCCGTAAAGCCCTGCGCGTCCATGATATGGTTGAAGATTGTCAGGTCCAGGATCTGGTTGATATTGTAAATCGCAGTACTGAAAATCACAGGAACAGCGGTGAGGACAAGCGCTTTTAAAATGTGAGAATAGGTCTCCTCACGGCTCCTTCTGTCCCTCCTTAACTGTCTTCGTATTCCTCCGCGGAAGGCCCAGAGCACAAAGAGCAGAAACAGAAGTCCTGCCAGCGCCCCGAGTACGGTTCCCAGCGTTCCGCCTGCGGCCCCGTAGGCAGGGCCCAGAAGTTCCTCCCCCGCTTTCTCCCCTGCTCTTGTTCCCATTCCGAAGAGTACGCTTGCTCCTACGATACTGACAACCGCATTGATAATCTGCTCAATGATCTGGGAGATCGCGGTCGGCATCATCGTTCCGAGCCCCTGAAAATAGCCTCTGAGAACAGCCATCACCGCCACAATAAGAAGGCCCGGAGCAAGCACTCTGAGCGCGTAGGCACTCAGCGGAGCTCTCATCATATATTCCGAAACGGCACCTGCGCCGAAGAAAATCGCAAGGGAAACTACAAGCCCTACAACCGCAGCGAACACAAGCGAACATACAAACACGCGGAACGCGTTTCTTCTCTCTCCGGCAGCTACACGCGCGGAGACAAGTTTGGACACCGCAGTCGGAAGACTAAGAGATGACAGCATCAGAGCGATGGCATACACCTGGTACGCATATCCGTAGAAGCCGTTTCCCTCATCGCCCAGAATATTGGTAAGCGGAATCCGGTACACGACACCGATTACTTTCGTAATCACAACCGCCGCGGCCAGGATCGTTCCCTGGACAATGTAGTCGTCTTTTTTTGTTTTTCTGTTCCTGGGTGTGTCAGCCATATGACTCCTCCTTTGTCATCGCGGTATATTGATCTTTTCCATGATCTCTCTCTGTTTTGCTTCCATCACTTCGCGCTCCCCCTCTTCCATATGGTCAAAGCCGAAAAGATGAAGCATACTGTGTACAATCAGAAACGCGTATTCCCGGCGCTCGGAGTGCCCGTACTCCGCAGCCTGCGCTGCCACATGGTCGGTGGATATCACAATATCCCCCAGCATCAGTTCGCCGCTCTCCGGGTTGAATACGTCCTGACATTCTTCCTCAAACCCGGAGAACTCTCCCGGGATCTCAAACTCAAGCATGGGGAAAGAGAGAACGTCCGTAGCACGGTCCGTTTGCCTGTGTTCCCGGTTCATTCGGTGTATCTCCTCATCTGTTGTAAGAAGCAGGTTTACCTCTGCCTCAAATGGACAGCCGATATAGTCAAGCGCCCCCTCCACTGCGAGATGGGCCGTCTCCTCTGCGTCGAAAGAAAACTCCCTTTCATCTTCCCTCTCTATATAAAGGCTCATGATCTGCTCCTTCTGCCGCGGGTCTTCGCCGCGGACTTTTTCTCGTATTCTTCATATGCCTTTACGATCTTCTGGACAAGCGGGTGGCGTACGACATCCTTGCTTGTCAGCGTACAGATGGAGATGCCTTCCAGTCCCTTTACAACTTTTACCGCCACATCCAGCCCCGACACCGCTCCGGACGGCAGGTCTTTCTGGGTGGCGTCTCCGGTGATCACGACCTTTGAGCCGAAGCCGATTCTTGTCAGGAACATCTTCATCTGCGCAGGAGTCGTGTTCTGCGCCTCGTCCAGAATGATAAACGCGTTGTCTAAAGTCCGCCCTCTCATGTACGCAAGGGGCGCGACCTCAATCAGCCCTTTCTCCGAGTTTTTCACAAAACTTTCTGCGCCCATAATCTGATAGAGCGCATCATAGAGCGGACGCAGGTAAGGATCGATCTTGCTCTGAAGATCTCCGGGGAGAAATCCCAGCTTCTCCCCCGCCTCGATAGCCGGTCTTGTCAGTATAATCCGGCTCACTTCGTTGCGCTTAAACGCGGTGATCGCCATGGCCATTGCAAGATAGGTCTTTCCTGTCCCCGCAGGCCCCAGGCCGAACGTGATCATGCCGTCGCGGATGGCGTCCACATATTTTTTCTGTCCGAGTGTCTTGGGCTTGATCGGCTTTCCCTGAAGGGTATAGCAGATCAGATCCTTATCGATCTCCACAATTCCTTCTTCCTGATCCTCAAAGACAAGGGAGATGGCATAGTCCACATTCTGCTCTGTAATCACGTTTCCCCGCCTTGAGAGTTCCAGAAGCTGGTTTAAGATCCGCTGCACTTTTTCAGCGGCGGCGCTCTCCCCTACAATCTTTGTGCTTCCGTCTCTCGCGATCAGCGTGACGTGAAATGTTCTCTCAAGTTTCTTTGCATATGCGTCAAACTGACCGAACACATTCGCCTCGTGCCCGGCCGGTATGTCAATCATCAGTTCCGACAGACTCATCCGTTTCTTTCCTTTCGATCGTTAATATTTCCGTATCGGCTTCCTGGGCGATACTCTCAGTGAGATACACCGTGCCCGACGCCTCCGCGGAATCGTCATACAGGTGTATTTTAACACTATTATCCCGGATTTGAACACCTTTTTCCTCCAATTCCCCGCAAAACCGGCTGAAATTCACGCTCAGGATCTCTCTTGCCTCCTCCTGCTCATATCTCTTTTCCGCAAGTGTGTAGGCGCGTGCCGTCTGTATGCCGAAGGAGACAGGAGGGCGGAAATTCTCACCCAGTTTCAGCGCCGTCTCCGAAGAAGTGATCTCACAGTGCTCGAAATCATTGTTCAGCGTTCCAACCGACAGCGTCACGCTGCCGATCCGCAGGAAGGGGCGGTATCTCATTTTGTTTTCATAATTCTTTTCCTCATAAATCAGGGAGATTGTATCTGTGTATTCCATCTGCGTGTCCGCGTAAATATCTGCGTCAGAGTGCCGGTACTGGTATCCGGTCACCTCACCCGCATCGTTTAATACATCCACCCGCCCGAGGACAAGGATGTCTCCCTTTTTCACTTCATCGCCCACATGGACCTGCGGCACGCCGGACCTTGTGACAATCTCCGTAATCACGCCGTCCGCCGATGCGACAAGATCGACAGGGGTCTCATCCTTTAAGACATCCGCATCCTCTCCAAGAGAGGGGTCTTCGTTTTCCTTGACCTGAATTTTCAGTCTGCTCCCGTCAAGAGATGCGGAAACCCAAACGATATCATTATATTCCTTCCTGATATTTTTTACAATACCCGGACAGTCCACGCTGCTTTTGAGCATGAGCGGGCGGACCCCGGTGGATTCCAGATACGCCGAGAGCGCCTCGTCCGTCCGCCTTTCATTCCCCTCAAAATGGATATCCCATATAAAGAGTGAGTAGACTTTAAGCAGAATAACACAGACAAAAATCCCGAAGAAAAAAAGCTTCCTTTTTCTGTATTTCACCGCCAGAAACGGCAGGCCGTACCGCCCGGTCACTCTGATCTTCGTGTGCGTCTTTCGGGCAAGGGGCCTGATCTTTTTCAGATCGCGGGCGCTCATACAGAACTCATACCCCTGCCCGGAGGGCGCCAGCCCCCATATATAGAGACTGTGATAAGAGCACATGTTCAGAAAACGCTCGGGAGAATATCCCTCCACCCGGATTCTGACATACCCTCTCAGGAAACGGATCAATGTATGGATCACTCTTCCTTCCTCCCGTCGACGAATTCTATTTTGCTGATTTTCCCGGTAATCTTCATCTCACTGTTTGTGTAGTACTCCACCTGGAGTCTCTTTCCGCTTACGCGGATCTGCCCCTCTTTCGTCTGCACTCTGACAAGAGTGTCTGTATATTCCGTGATCCCGCGGTAATTTTCCACGCACACCTCAAAATTTCCCAGTGCCGTAAGAACCGCTGCGCCCATGACGACGTCTTTCGGCATACTTGCAGCCGACGCCAGTCTCTCCCTGATCTGCTCTCTGTCCATAAAAATGCCACACATACGCCTTTTATATTCAGTGTATGTGCGGCACATTCATTCTATGCTGTCTGTATGCTGCAGATATCAGCAATGCCTGTCAGTTCTGTTTCCTGTTTCCTCTTTTCTCAGTCCTCATAGTCGAGACATGCTCTCTCTGTCACGAACGGGCGCACATATGTGTTGGCCACATTCTGATGAGCCGGATGTTTGGAGTATGCAGGGATATCCTCCGGCTTCTCCATCGTCGTCACAAGCGCCATGTCATGGGTTGCGGACGGAAGCGGCTCTGCCACAAACTTTACGCTTAAGAGTCCCGGCACCTGACCTACAAGGGAAGACAAGTTTTTCTCCATGTCCTTTTTCAGCTGAGGCTTTCTCTCCTCTTCGATTTCCGGTTTGAATTTCCACATTACAATATGATGTACCATCCTGTTTTTCCTCCTTCGATATGCCTGCGGCGAATCCCGCATTTCCTCTGCTATTATAATAAATATTTTCCCCGTTTACAAGCGGGTTTTCCGGATCTTCTGTCTCACCTTCTGTTTCCGGAATTCCCCGGTCTTCTATTTCAGAAATGTCTTATAGTCCTCGTAATTTTTCACAAGCAGCTTCGGCGTGTCCAGTCCGTAGGGGCATCTGCTTCTGCACTGTCCGCAGTTCAGGCACCCTTCGATCTTCTTCATCTTCTCCTGCCACTCTTCCGAGAGCCATCCCGCCTGGGGCGCGCGCCGCAGAAGGAGACTGATTCTCGCACAGTTGTTGATCTCAATTCCTGCCGGACATGGCATGCAGTATCCGCAGCCCCTGCAGAAATCCCCGGAGAGCTGTTCTCTGTCCGCGTCCATCTCCGCTTTCATCTTCCCATCCAGAACCGGCGGACATTCCTGATATGAGAGGAACTCATCAAGCTCTGACTCTCTCTGGATTCCCCAGATCGGCGCCACATGATCAAACTGCGGCTGATTCATATAGGCATAGGCGCATGCGGAGTTATGGATCAGGCCGCCTGAGAGTGCTTTCATGGCGATAAATCCCATTCCCGCCTCTCTGCACGCCTCCACAATCTTTAAGTCTGCCTCAGCCGCCAGATAGGAAAACGGGAACTGAAGCGTCTCGTAAAGGCCGGACTCAATCGCCTCCCGGGCTACCGCGATCCGGTGGTTCGTGATGCCGATGTGCCGGATCTTTCCCTGCTTTTTTGCTTCGAGAGCCGCCTCGTAAAGTCCTGTCCCGTCACCCGGTTTCGGACAAAACGCCGGGTTGTGGAACTGGTAAATATCGATATAATCGGTCTTCAGAAGGCGCAGGCTCTCGTGGAGGTCGCTCCAGAATTTCTCTGCATCTCCCGCCATCGTCTTTGTGCTGATGACGATCCGGTCCCGCGTATACTCAAAGGCCGCACCCATTTTTTCCTCGCTGTCCGTGTAGCCGCGGGCCGTGTCGAAATAATTGATTCCGCCGTAAAACGCTTTCTGAAGCAGGTATACCGCATCCTTCTTCTCCACTCTCTGGACCGGCAGCGCGCCAAATCCGTTTTTGTTTACTTCCAGGCCTGTTTTTCCAAGTATGACTCTGTCCATCTTTCTCCCCCTGTGGTCTTATTTAATTTTTTATCTTTCTGATTTCTATTCTTTATTTTTCAGAATTTCATGCTGTGCTGCGGTGTACAAATTGCCGTATTTCATCGCTGCGCTTCGGCGTGCAGACCGCTGTATTTCACTGCTGTGGTTCAGTATGCAGATCGCTGTATGACGGAAATCCGTATGCTCCTGCCGCGTTTTTCACAGCCCGGGTAATCGCCTCGCTTACTGCCTCTGCGGCAAGTGTTCCGACGAGATCCTGATCCGCTCTGATCCTGCCAACTGACAGAGCATAAATACTGTCTCCGTCTGCAGTTGTATGTACCGGGCGCACGGAACGTGCCAGCCCGTCCTGCGCCATACCGGCAATCTTGCCAAGCTCCGCCTTGTTAAATGCCGCATTGGTAATAACGACCCCAAGCGTCGTGTTTCCGGTAAATTTGTTCTCTATCACTTCCGTGGAAGCGTACATCAGCTCGCATGAGTCGCGGAACGTTTTCCTGTCTTCCGTCAGCATGCCTGCAATCTTCTCCCCGGTCTTCCAGTCATAGACATCTCCCAGGGCGTTGACAGCTACTACCGCTCCAACCTGAAGTTCACCGAGAGATACCGCGCAGCTTCCGATGCCGGTTTTCATGCAGAACTCCATACCGGCGAATTTCCCGACTGTAGCCCCGCATCCGGCGCCGCAGCTGCCGTCCCGGTAATTCTCCTGCTCCGCGCCGAGACAGGCCGCATACCCCATCGCCTTGTCCGGTCTTATCCCGGGATCACCGACAGTCAGATCAAACAGGGACGACTGACATACAAGCGGCACTTTCGTAACGCCCACATCGAAACCGATTCCCCGCTCTTCCAGGTACTGCATCACTCCGCCGGCTGCATCCAGGCCAAAGGCACTGCCCCCGGAAAGCAGGACTGCGTGCACTGTTTTTGCCGCTGCGAGCGGACTGAGCAGTTCAGACTCCCTTGAGGCCGGTCCGCCGCCCCGCACATCAAGCCCTGCCGCCATTCCTTCGCCGTTTTCCGCCAGGAATACGGTACACCCTGTCCCCGCCTCTGTATTTTCCGTCTGTCCGATCCGGATTCCCCGGATATCCCTGATCCCGATCTCACGCTTCATGCGCACCACTCCTTAACCGAATGATTTTCGAATAATTATAGCATACCGTCACCCTCCTTCTCTGTCAACCGACTGTTCACAGAAAAAACCCTGTTTATGTTTAACATAATAGTCACACGTTGACATTCTATAGATGTCAACTCAAATCGGTTCATGACATAGAATACCTCATAACTGACATCAAATGTCTATTGCATAATTCACAGGAGGGATATTATTGTTTAAAAACAAATCTTCAAAAGGTACAAATAACATCTGCGGCAGAAAAATAAAATTGCTCCGTGAGCAGATCGTGCCAAAAGTCTCGCAGAGAGAATTCGCCGATATGGTGCAGCTGGAGGGACTGGATCTCGATAAAAACGCAATTCAGAGGATTGAATGCGGAAAAAGATTTGTAACTGATATTGAATTGAAAATATTTGCTCGTGTACTCAAAACAACAACGGATAACCTGCTCAGCGCAAGCCCGGACTTTGGCTCGTTGCCCGAACAGAAAACGGACCAGGAATCCTAACGATTTCCGGCCCGTTTTCTGCTTTTGGACGCTGAGAACCGCGCCGCCTCTCTGATCCATTCCATCAGTTCATCGTCGATCTCCTCCTGCTCAGACACAAGCACATGATGCGTCCAGCGGTTTGGGTGCGCCTCCGTGGCGATGTCAATCCGCGGGGATTCCTTCCTGTATCCCAGTCCGAAGGTGACGACAATATAGGATTCCGGCCGCATGGCCGCCTTACGCACCTTTGCGAATGAAACACAGGCAAACATATGGGGATTGTAAAATGAGATCTGTGTCTTCTGTACTTTCACTGTCACATCTTCGATCTCATCCGTCACTCTTCCCTCAAATTTCTCATAGAGCGGCAGCGCATCCGGGTGCTGATCAAAAAACTGCAAAACATCCGCATCCATTGTTTTTGTTCCTTTCTTCTCAGTTATCTTTCATGATTTTTCGCGAAAAATACGGCTGCGGCAAGAAGAAGCGCCGCTCCGAGCGTCCCTGCTGCGGCAAAAAGCGCGGCAAACGGGGAATACAGTCTTATCACATGAAGGACCACCCCGGCGGCAGCACATCCGAATACAAGGACTGTCACAGCCGGCAACATACCCGGCGCGGGATTTTCCCACGCAGAGGACTCGGAAAAAATGCCGTAAAACCGCATCATCGACCACACAAAGAGAGGGAATACCGCGCATCCGGCCGCCATTGTAAGGAGCCCCAGCCTGTAATCCCGGTACCAGAAAAAGAGCTTTCCGCCTTCGTACAGATACATTCCCGAAAGGAAGGCGGCTGCAATACCAACAATTAGCCACAGTATTTTTTTCATTTTTCCCGCCTCCTATCCTGCCTCTTCCGGCGTGTCATCTGCCACTTCTTCCACAAAGGTAAAATTCAGTCCGTCCTCAGACCGGTACAGTGCTTCCATCAGCACCCCGCCTTTTACATAGTCTCCGTCCTCTCCCTGACCGAGAATCAGAAAGAGAACCCCGTCCTCCTCATACATCCTTTCCACCGTGTCAAAAGGATTGAATCCCTGATCCGCAGTCACTTCCGCTGCCTCAGGTACCGTGATCATCTCGTAGGACGCGCCGCCGTCCCGGGTCACCCAGAGTACATTTTCTCTGGCATAATACCCCCTGTCATCAGCCGTCCAGAAAACACAGTCCAGGCCGCTCCATCCGCTCTCGATTGACGGCACATCTGTCCACGTCTTAAGGTCCGATGAGTAAAAAGTGGCATAGTAGTCGTTTCCAAGCGACCGGTCCACTGCAATTGTCACATAATATCCGCTGTCCGTCTTTGAGAGGAAACGGTTTGCAATACTCGGCCAGTCCGTGATATGGCTTGTCTGCCATGTTTCGCCCTGATCCATACTGTAGAGAAGATCATTTCCGGCAACAAAGGCAGTAAACTCTTCTGTCACAATATAGCTGTTATATGCCAGAAGCTCATTGTATGTTCCGTTTTCCGTACCGCAGACTCTCTCGTATCCGTCCGGCACCTCGATCAGGTTTTCTCCGGAATCATATGTCACATACAGAACTCCGTCCGCGATATAATACGTCATCGGCTCTTCTGTGTTCATCTTATAGTGTTCTGTCTGAGGCATGTTCCGCTCCTCCTGAAACTGGGGCGTTCTGATCTGGTACTGAACAGGCCGCAGTCTGTCTGTCAGCGTATATGTACCGTCTCCGTTGTCTTCAAAACTGAGCACCATCTGTCCGATATACACATTCCGTGTATCCGTGCCCGCCAGTTCCAGATTCTGCACAATCCGGTCATTCGCGCTCGCCACCCGAACCGTATAATCAAGCTGAACATACGGGACATCCAGATCGGTAAGTATCTCTGACTGATCAATCTGTACATCCACGATCCGGTACTCATAGGGCACGGTCCACCCTTTCAGCCGGTCAAAATATTCCTCAAACCATTTTTGCGCTGTCTCTTCCGGATCATCGCTCAATGTCTGCACTGTGCTTCCCACGCTCTGAGGCGGATCAAAAAAGTGCCAGACAATCTCCCGGAAGACGGCTGCGATCAGAAACGCCCAGAGAAATATGGCCGCAGAGATCATGATTCTCTTTATCTTCATACCGCTACCTCCTCGTTCATACCGACATCTCCCCGGGCTGTTCATCGAGTTTTTTCAGTCTGCCGACTGTATCGTACATGATATCCAGACATTTCTGAAATTCTTTCTCTGATACAGTCATAAAATCATCTCCCGGGTATCGTGCGTCAAAATAAAAATCGGTTAAATATGCAAGTCCAACTGTGTCGAGTTCCAATTCAGGATAAACATCGTTAAGTTTTGAGGCAATTCTTTTCATATTGTGCTTTCTCAGCAGATCTGAGACATCTTCATCAGTCATCAATTTATCAAGATAACCTTTCAGGTATTTTTCAGCAACCTGCTGGCACTGCACTGCGAGCTGATTATAAAACCTGCTTCCTGTACGCAGGACAGATTCCAGATATTCCAGGTCATTTTCCGCAATGTCAATATAAGAATTCTTTATCACTTTTCCACCTCCAGTATCAGTTTTTTATCCCGCTCTATTTCATTTCCGAATACAGACGGGTTTTCCGTCGATTCTCCGCTCATATAAACAATGTCCGTATGAACTCCATCGATCTCCTCATCCAGAGTCCACCGGATATCAGCGGCAAGCACGCGATCCTGCAGACGCTGCCCTGTAACAATCAACAAATCTATATCACTTGTACTTCGGACCTCTCCACGAGCGCAGCTTCCGAAAAGGAATATTTTTCTGAGGTCCGGAATATTTCGCCGCTGTATATAGTCAAGGTCATGTTCTATTTTTCTTCTGAATCTTTCCGGGAGATGTGTATAATTTTCTCTGTAAATTCTGACTGTTCCCTCCAAAATCTGCCGCCTCCCATTTAAATGCACACTCTGAGTGCATTTGATATCAATTTTAGGAAAAGGGGCGCCGCCCCCGTCCCGTCCACTGTCATTGTAGCAATATCCCCCGGAAAAGACAAGGCATATTCCGGTTCACTGCGCCTCCCCGACTGCCCGCCTGAACAGGATCCACGTACTGATAAAGTAACACACTAGCAGCATCGCAAGGATCAGCACCGTAATCCCAAGCTGCATAAGAAGTGTTTCCGCCCCGATATAGGCGGATATCTCAGCGGAAAACGTCTGAATGAACCCTGCCACCACAACGCAGGATATCACCAGAGCGAGAGCAACCGGCAGGCCGAACCAGACGCCGAGCTGTCTGAAAACAAGTCTTCTGATCTCCCGTTCTTCCACGCCCAGGCTCCGCAGAACAGAGAAGCGGTACCGGTACTGGGAAGCGTCGAGAAGCTGCTGAAGCGAAAGGACGGTAAGACAGATTACCATCAGCACAATTCCGCCGTAAGTCATCACCGCCTTCAGCATGAAGTTATTCGCAAGCAGGCTGTTGACCTGCAGTGTATTTAACCGGATCGTATACTGCATGCCGGTATCTCTCATTCCTTCTCCACTCCCGCTCTCTCCAGGATCTTCCGGATAGACTTCCGCGAATGCTCTCGCGATTTCCTGCGCGTCTGCAAAGGGAACCGGCCGCTCTGTCATAATATACCGGTTTCTCATAACCCCCATAAGATCTTCACATACACTATCCGGGAAGATGTACACCACATTTGTGTAGGAATTATACACGGTTTCCCCGATGGGTTCCTCATAGCAGGAATTCTCCGCAAGAGAGAGAACGCCTGCGTCTGTGCCGACCTGCTGATGTTCTGTAAGAAACTCCGCCTTTTCTTCCTCTGACGCGATGGACTGCCACTGAGTCGTAAACTCGTCTTCTCCGAGGCTGACCGGCTCATATCCGAGCATCTCCCTGATCCCGTTGTAATCGCTGAGTGACATCGCAGCAACAGGGAACTCCCATTTGATTCGGCTGTGGAATTCTTCCCGCTCCGGAAGATAGAGGGAAAAGGTGCACTCTTCCGCTGTTTCAATTCCTTTTTCCCTTAGAACTTCTGTAACAGGCTCATAATCTCCCTGATACAGATCTTCCTCACTCATCACATCGTTGTATCTGGAACTGATCTGTATATCGTACAGAGACCGGACATCCAGATACCCGAGGCTCCATCCCGTAAGAACGGGCGAGATGAGAAACAGAACGACAGCCATCCCAAGCGTGATGCAGATCAGGATCATTGTCTTCGTGTTTGCGGCCAGTTTTGACGTGATCTGCCCCAGAAGGAACAGACTGGTTCCGCGGTACCTGTTTTCCGGCGACTTTTCTTTCCAGGAGACAAGCCCGCTGTTTGACAGGTAAACGATGCCACAGATGAGATAAAGCATGTCGGCCAGCAGGAAGAGCATGTATTTATTCATAATTCCGGCATCATAGGAAAGCATGTACGGCCCCCGCATCATAAGCACGGCGGCATTGGAAAAGGCTGCCAGGATGGCGGCGGCGCACTCAAAAGCCACGCAGGACTGTTTTCCCCGTTTTCCCGAAGCAAAAAGCGCCGCCCCGCAGAGAGCTCCCGCCGCCGGAACAAGAATATTCGCCCAGAACATGATGTGTACCGGCACGTCAAACCGACTGTCGAAATAGTAATATCTCAGCCGGATCCCTGACACTGACATCCACACAAGGACAAAAAGCCAGATCAGCGTAACGACGGGCATGAAGCGGTTCTTTTTCAGCGGAGGTTCATTCCGCCTCTCCGCATTGATCATATCGATAATCCGGATCTTCTTTATCGTCCTGACATTTGCCCCTCCGACAAGAAGAAAAATAATCACGAAAAAACCGGCTGTCATAAGCGCGGTATCCGGGAACAGTGTCCATGTCAGCTCAAAATCCTGTCCGTAATCATGAAGCAGCATTGCCGTGACAAACTGGGAGCAAACCGCCCCAAGAAGGATGCCGAGCACGATCGACAGGGCTCCCATGACAAGCGTTTCGGCAAGAAACATCCGCGCCACAGTCCCCGCCTCCATTCCGATAACGGACTCTACCGCGAACTCTTTCTGCCTTCGTTTCAGCATATAGCCGTTTACATACCGGATCAGGAACAGAAGAAGCAGAGCCACCGCGCAGACTGCGATCTTCATCCCGTCACTTAAGACCGTGACATCGTACTCCGTGCCAAGATCCGGGCGGTAATATCTGCTTGAAATGGACAGGAACGCGTAAAACAGCATGACACAGATCGTCAGGGTGACGAGGTAGATCAGGTAATCCTTCGACGAGCGTCTGACATTTCTAAAAATCAGTCTGGCGTACATCGCTTCCCCCTCCTCCCATCATCGTAAGAACATCAAGAATCTTTTCAAAAAACGCTTTCCTCGTGTTCTTCCCTTTTACAATCTCTGCGAAAATCTCCCCGTCTCTGAGGAAGAGGATCCTTCCCGCATAGCTGGCCGAAAAGGCGTCATGGGTAACCATGAGAATCGTAGCTTTCATCTCCCGGTTCATGCTCTCCAGCGTGGAGAGCAGCATCTGGGCGGAATGACTGTCCAGCGCCCCGGTAGGTTCATCTGCCAGGATCAGTTTCGGATGATTGATCATCGCTCTCGCACAGGCGCACCGCTGTTTCTGCCCTCCGGAGATCTGATACGGATACTTGTCAAGAATCCCGGAAATATCAAGCTTCGCCGCCATTGCACGCACAGCCGGCTCCACCTCATGCGCCGGTGTTTTGCTGACTGCAAGCGCCAGAGCGATATTCTCCGACACTGTCAGCGTGTCCAGAAGATTAAAATCCTGGAAAACGAATCCCAGGTTCTCCCTGCGGAACCGGGCAAGCTCCTTTTCCCTGATCTCGGTCACATCTTTTCCGCCGAGATAAATATGTCCTGCGCTTACAGTGTCAATGGTTGATATACAGTTTAGCAGCGTCGTCTTTCCGGAGCCGGAGGCCCCCATGATTCCGAGGAACTCTCCCTCGCAGACCGAGAAACTGATATCACGGAGCGCTTCCGTAATATTTCCTTCATTTCCGTAAAACTTCTGAATGTGTTCCAGTGTAAGGATCTCTTTCATCAAAATTCCTCTCCTTTTCCTTCTTGCTTCCTTACTCCGCCTTCCGGCGTTCTGGTTTTATTGTAGAGAAATTTTCTCCGGAACTGTATCGGTTCTTCTTACGAAAATCTAACAGAAATGTAAGTTTTTAATCACTGACCTGCCGCATGAAATGATCCACACGGAATGACAGCACAATCTCCGTGCCCTGCCCTCCGGACTCATCTGACCTTGCGCATATGCCGATTCCGAGCCTGCCGCACAGGCGCCGGCAAAGATACAGCCCAAGCCCGGTGGAATTCTGCCGTTTCCGTCCGTTCTGCCCGGTGAAGCCTTTCTCGAAAATCCGCGGGAGATCTTCCGGCGGGATTCCCATTCCGTTGTCCCGGACACACAGATGCACCGTGTCGCCCCTTCTTTCGGAAAAGATCTGAATACACGGATGCTCTGTGCGGTATTTCACTGCATTGGCAATCAGCTGGTTTAAGATAAACCGTATCCATTTTTCATCCGAATACACCGTATCCTCTATCTGTTCCGCCTCCACGGCGACATGGTTCTGCATCAGGAGATATTTATTGTCCGCGATGGCCTGGTGCACCACATCGCTTAAACGGATCTCGCGTATGGAATAGTCTTTCTCCGCATGTTCGCTCCGCGCATAGTAAAGCGCCTGCTCTGTATACTGACTGACCTTCTCAAGCTCCGCCAGCAGTTCTCTCGAGAAGTCGGACCGCTGATTCTCGCACTGAAGCCGGATCGCCGTGATCGGCGTTTTCACCTCGTGGATCCACTGTTCGATATACTCCCTGTATTCCTTCTGTTCCCGCCGGACTGCATTTACCTGTTCAAGCATGGACTTCTCCGCCATTTTCAGAATTCTGAAATACACCTGATCTTCTGCTCTCCCCGGCTTTTTCATCACTTCCGCGATCAGATACCGGTCACTTAACTGCTCCGTCATCGCAAGAAGGCGGTCCATCTCTCTTTTCCTGTAAATGCATGACAGGATCAGACCTGCCGCCAGGATCAGAACCCACACGGAAAGAATGAGAAAAACACTGTCCGCACTGTTTCCCGAAAGCAGCAGAAAAACGGAAAGCAATACCATACAGAGCACATTGACGAGCAGAAACGGAAGCCTGTTTTTCAAATACTGCGCTGTGCTCATATGAGATACCCCTGCCTGTATTTCGTTTTGATAAAGTCTTCAAGCCCGAGAGATGCAAGTTTCTCCCGGATCCGGTTCACGTTTACACTGAGCGCGTTGTCGTCGATATAGAGCTGGCTGTCCCAGAGATAATCAATCAGATCGTTTCTGGAACAGATCGCGCCCGCATGCTGAAACAGGCAGTACAGAATCTTCACTTCATTTTTCGTAAGTTCTGCCTCCTGTCCGTTGTATTCGATCGTACTCTTCTCCGGATGGAGTGAAGCGCCTCTCCACGTAAGCTTCATCCCGTCTTTCGCTTCCTCCCCGGATATCGGGTACGCCTTTTTCAGAAGGGAGGCGATCTTCGCCAGCAGGATCGCTGTGTTGTATGGCTTTGTGATAAACGCATCCCCGCCGAGCATAATACTGTTCAGCTCATCCATGTCTGTGTTGCTGCTCGTCACAAAGACAACCGGCATATCCGAAAACGCCCGGATCTGTGAACAGATGTCAAATCCGCTGATCCCGGGAAGTCCGATGTCGAGCAGTACAAGATGGGGCGAGAAGGATTTTATCTGTTCCGCCGCAGATGTAAAATCAGACAGGATCTCCACCAGGTAGCCGTTGCCCTCAAGAAGTGTTTTCAGCTGGTTTCTGATCGCAGGATCATCTTCGATAATCAGTATCTTTTCTCTCATCGTCCTCTTTCCTCTCCATCCTTTCCTCTCCGTCCCGGATCAGTGTCTATGCCGGGAATCCTTCCCTGACAAACGGTTCCTCGATTTTTGTCTCCGTGAGCATCCCGTATATGAGCGGCCGGCGGTACGCATTGCCGTGTACTTCGCTCTTCCTGTAATCTCTCAGCATGTCCAGGTCAAGCTCTGCAATATAGATTCCCTCTTCCCCTCCTGCTTCCAGAACGCACATATCCCTTGAACCTTCCATATCCGGAAGATAGGCAACGCCGTCAAACAGCGTTGATCTTCCGTTGCAGTCCGGAACGGATTCCGGATAATTGCAGGTGGCGACTGCCAGCATATTCTCATAGGCCCGGCCCCGCAGCTGGGAGAGACGGTTAATCTCCATCGGGCAGGCGTTCGGCACAAGAATCAGCTCCGCCCCTTTGAGCATCAGAATCCTCGCGCTCTCCGGAAACTCTCTGTCAAAACAGATCATTGCACCGGTCTTCACTGTCCCGCACGCCGTGTCCAGATCCGTGACATAAAAGTCCTCCCCTGCTGCAAGCGGACGCTCCGCGTCGAACGCACACGTATGCACCTTTGCGTAAGTGAACTTCCTCTCTCCGAAACGGTCAAAAAGGACCATTGTATTGCGCGGCCCCGTTTCATGTTTTTCCAGAAATGTAACCGCGATTGCCATCTCAAGCTCCGCGGCAAGTTCGCTGAAAGCACAGACAAACTCACTGTCCGCGGAAATCGCCTCGTTTCTCCATTCCTTAAACGGCCGGCCGCAGATCCGGTACCCGTTGCTCCACATCTCAGGGAACAGGGCAATATCCGCTCCCATCTCCTTTGCCCTGCGGCACGCACGGATCCCCTTCTCCTTATTTTCTTTCAGCGTATCGCACGGAGCGATCTGAAGCAGCGCTGTTTTCAGCAGATTCATTTTGAAATCCTCCCTGTTTTCCCTGTTATCCAACTGTTCCGATGCCGTTTCATGCCATCCTCTTTTCCCAGCGGACTTCCGCGTCCTTTCCCCGGTGCGCCAGCCCGATATAAAGGACCGGTCCTGTCATTTCCGCGTCATATTTTCTTTCCTTTATCTGCGCGACGGCATCTTCCGCCAGATCTTCAAGTGCCGCGGACATATCCTTTGTATATTTAAATTCCAGGATCATATTCGGATACTCCGGTTTTTTCGCATACAGAAGGAGATCGCCTCTTCCCCGGCCGCTCTCCCTGTTGCTCCTCACCTCATAATCCTTCTGCATGAAAGCGCACATGCCGAGCATCATCATATGGTAACTGTTTTCATCTTTCAGGTCATGAAAAGACGGAAGTTTCATCAGCATTTTCCTGTATTCTTCCGCGAATTTTCCGATCTGCTCCGCCTGAAGGAAACAAAGCATTCTGCTGATGTCTCCCTCTTCGACCCGCAGATAAAATGCCGTCAGCTCCTGAAATACTTTCCACACTTCCTGATTCGGGACACAGATCACACAGAGATTCTCACTTAACTGTTCCTGTATCGCAACCATGCCCGCATTGATCAGCATTCCCCACAGAGACGCATCATCCGGCTTCTCATAATATGCAGAAGACAGCTCCGCATACACGGTTGCCGTCCCGTTTCGGATCAGATCATTGTAAGCAGACCGGAAAGAACCGCTCTGCTGTGCAAGCGCGTTTTTAATCAGACTGTTCTCGCCTGTATTTACCCAGTATGCTTCCAGTTTTTTCCGGGCCGCATAGCAGGATATGGACCAGGGATTATAGACTTCCTCTCCTCCGAACCGGTACCCGTCGTACATCCGCTTCACTTCATCGGTAAATTCCGCGCCGCACTCTCTCAAAAGATCTTTCACTTCATTTTCTGTAAATCCAAAACAGTCTGCATATTCCGGATCTTTTACTGTGCATACAACCAGATTGTTAAGTCCTGAGAATATATTCTCTTTCGCCACCCTCTGAATTCCTGTGAGCAGGGCTCTCTCCAGAGAACGGTTCCCTTTCAGAGATGAACTCAGAATTCCGGAGAGAACACCCCGTACCTCATTGTAGTATCCGCCGGAGTTTGCGGAGATGAAAGGAGTATCATACTCATCAAGCAAAAGAACGGTCTTTTTGCTGTAGCGGACTTCCAGAACACTGCACAACTCACTGACTGCATACTGAATCGCCAGCCTTCTTTCTTCCGTATTTCCCCGCATGCACAGACACTCATAATTCTTCTGAAACCTGTTTCTCATTTCCGCTGTAAGTTCCGTCTCACGGACAACCGGAAGATATCTTTCATACTCGTCCCTGAGCGCGGCCGCAAGCTGTTCGATCATTCCATCGGCACTGTCGGCCTTCGCATTCAAAAAGGAAATAAACACGACGGGATACTGATTGATCTCCCGCATCCAGTCGGTTCTGCTGATCTTCGTCCCCTCAAAGAGCTCTTCCGATTTCTTCGTACAGTCAAGAAATTCCGCCAGCATCGACATATTCAGCGTCTTTCCGAAGCGTCTGGGCCGTATGATCAGAGTCACCTGATACCAGGAGTTTAAAAACTGTTCAATCATCTGTGTTTTATCTACATAGTAGCCGTGTTTCTCCCGCAGGAAACGAAAATCCTGCGCGCCGATCACAAGCTTCCTCTCCGACTTTTTCCGGCCTGTGTCAGAATCTGTGCCGCTGATCCGATAAAGCGCCTTCTCTTCACACACTGCACCTGCCATGCAGTCCGCTCTGCGCGGATACCTGCCGAACAGCTCATCCAGAGTACAGTTCAGTACATCACTGATATTTTCCAGCGTCTCAAAGTCCGGCGAGCGGTTTCCGCTCTCATAGTTTGCATAGGTGGAACGGGAAATTCCGAGTTTTTCGGACATCTGCGCCTGTGTAAGCCCTCGCAGATTTCGAAATCTCGTCAGCTGCTCATGAAATTTTGTTTTCATTCGTCCTCTCCCTCCTTTCCTTTTGCCATTCTCTTTTCGTTATAATACCACAGATAGTTTCAATTCGCAACATTGTATATATAAAAGTCGGGGAATGTTTCTTTTTGAATCCATCCCCCGATCAGATTACAGATCGTCAGCGTTTCCGTTCTCCTTAAAGATCTTTTCCTGTAAGCATCTTATAGGCAAGCAGATATTTGTCTATCGTCTTCTGTACGATGTCATCCGGCAGTGTCCAGTCATTGTCCGGATTCGCTTTCAGCCAGTCGCGTGCAAACTGCTTGTCAAAGGACGGCTGTCCGTGTCCCGGCTCATACCCGTCTGCAGGCCAGAAGCGGGAGCTGTCCGGTGTGAGCATCTCATCTCCGAGAACGATATTGCCCTCCTCGTCAAGGCCGAACTCAAACTTCGTATCAGCAATGATGATGCCGCGGCTCAGAGCATAATCCGCACATTTCTTATACAGTGCAATCGTGTAGTCGCGAAGCTTTGAAGCGTACTCCTCGCCTTTTCCCGGGAAACATTTCTCCAGATGTTCAACGCTCTGTTCATAGGAAATGTTCTCATCATGATCGCCGATCTCCGCCTTTGTGGACGGTGTGTAGATCGGTTCCGGCAGCTTGTCGGACTCTTTCAGTCCTTCCGGAAGGCGGATGCCGCATACTGTGCCGTCCTTCTGGTAGCTTGCCCAGCCGCTTCCCGTAATATAACCGCGCACGATACACTCAACCGGAAGCATGTTCAGTTTCCGGCACATCATGCTGTTTCCGTCAAACTGCGGCTGACGGAAAAACTCCGGCATATCGTTCACATCTGTAGAGATCATGTGGTTCGGAAGGATATCCTCCGTCATCTCAAACCAGAATCTGGACATCTGTGTCAGTACAGTTCCCTTTTTTGTCACATTGTTTTTCAGAATAACATCAAAACAGCTGATTCTGTCTGTCGCTACCATGATCAGATTATCGCCGTTATCGTATATCTCGCGGACCTTGCCTTCTTTAATCGGTTTCACTTTATATACCTCCCTGTTCGCTTCATTTATGTCTATCGATTCCTATGACATTATAGCATCCCGTTTTCGCCTTGTCATTGCTTTTTATACCGCAAAATACAGAAAAAACGCGAAAATCCGCGGTTTTATAAGCGGGTGTTATAAAGCATTATCAGCCTGTTTTCTATATGTTCTTTTTCCGAATTCTGAACGCTGTCAGTGCGAAACCGGCTGCAGCCAGAATGATACACAGACTCCCCAGTATCGAAATAGGCAAAACGGGCATTCTCCAGATATATTCCGTCGAATCAGTAAAAGCCTGGCCAAAATGCTCGAGTTCATATCCCTTCCAAAACCCACATATCAGAGGAACAAAACACCAGATAAGAATACCCGCCAAACCGGCTCCTGTATAAAGGAAATATTTCTTAGAGTTGAATTTTCCCGTCTGCTTTTTCTCGTCTGCCACATCCGGATCTGCCACACTGTCACAGCTGATGCCACGAATCAGATAATCGCAGCTCGTCCCGAACAGGTCACATATCCGGATAATATTTGAAATATCCGGAGTATTCTGACCTGATTCCCACTTTGATACCGCCTGTCTGGAAACCCCCAGCTTATCAGCAAACTGATCCTGGGACAACCCGTTGTCCATGCGGATTTTTCTGATGCGCTCGTTCATATCCATCTGCTCACCTCCATGTTCAGTGTGACATGTTCCTGCATTTTCAGCAACCAACCAGTGCGTTCCTTTTGTCAACCTGTCGTTGCGAAGTCCGTGGAAACTCTTTCGAGAAACTCAGATATCACATCTGCAGCTTGCTCCGCGTTTGTCGCGATCGCGGGATGCACGCCGTGTTCAAACATCCGGACCGAAGCATCCGGAATAAGCTCCGCCATCTCTTTATATTCTTCTTCCAGATTTTCACGGCACATCTGATCCTCCCTGCTTCCGATAAACAAAACAGGAACTTTAAGTCCGCTCAGCGGTTTCTGAAAAAGTGGCCGCTTTTCTCTCAGAAACCAGATTTTCCTCAAAATGTCTGTTGAGCGTACGGCCGTCGAAACTGTCCGCCACAACCGCACTAAATAAATCCGGCCGCTCCAGAGCCGCATTGACCGCCGCCCACGCCCCGCCGCTTGTTCCGATAAGAGAGAGTTTCTCTTCGTTTTTCAACTGTCCCGCAAGTTTCAGATGCTCCGCAAGCGCAATTACCTGCATCGCCTCATCATGCCACAGATCCGCCGGAAAACCGGACACCCTGTCCGACCTGCCGTTTCCGAGGAAATCAATCAGTATGCATCTGAATTTCCCGGCATACAGTGGCATCAGCAGCTCAAACATTCTGGAAGAAGCCGTGTTGCCGTGCAGAAAAACAACCGGAGCGCCTTCCCCGTACTCTTCATAAAAAACGGATTTTTCATGATATGTGAAATATGCCATCTTATCTCCCCTCACATCGGTGTCCCGACCTCGATCAGATTGCCGTCAGGATCATAAAAACGGAGTACTTTCTGCCCCCAGGAATGCGTCATAAGCCTGTTGACATATTTGACTGACGGATACAGCGTTTCAAGCTTCTGAGCAAATCCTTCGATGTCCCACTCTTCAAAATACAGCTCACAGGAATTGTTTTCCGGAACAACATCCTTTCCCAGGAATTTCTTCCAGACCGACTCCTCCTGCAGCACAAGCCCTTCTGTCAGAATCATATTTCCATCGTTGTCCAGTATCGTATCAAGTCCGAACAGATCATGATAGAACTGCCTGGACTTCTCGATATCTTTCACGACGATCAGTATATTTTTCAGTTTCACTGCACTCCACCTCCTGCTGTCTTCCGTAAATCAGAAACTCATGTTATCTCTTCCACAAAATGATTCTCCGAATGATCCCGGTATTTTTTATAAATCCGATCCTTCTGTCCGTCAAAGTTTAACTGATACATGCGGAAAATAACAGATATATCTTTTGGTTGCCACTGCTCTTCGTAAGAATACATGTACTTCATTCCAAGCCGCTTCATCACACTGCCGCTCCGCGGATTGTTGACGTCGTGGGTCGCTGTGATATATGGAATTCCATCCTGCTTCAGGCGGTTAATGAGTGCACCTGCGCCTTCGGTTATTATTCCGTTATGCCAGAATTCTTTTCGCAGGCCATAGCCAAAATCATAGCTGTCCGCTGCACCGACAGTGATATATCCGATCGGGATATTCTCCTTTTTCAGACACACCGCACAGCTGTATATCTTCTTTCCATGCTCAGGATCCAAATGCGTCCTGTAAAACAGTTCCGCTTCCTCCGGCGTTTTAACAGGGAACCACGGTAGAAACCGATTGACCTCCTCATCGCTGAAGATCCGATATACAGCATCCAGGTCATTTTCCGTAAATTCTCTTAAGATCAGTCTCTCGGTTTCCAGATTTATTTTACTCATTCAGTTTCTCCATTCTTTTCTACCTCCGACATCCGCTGTCAGAAATCATCTTCGCACATAGATCAATTCTGTCATTCCATTATACGACCTCGTATTGAGCAGTCTCAATTTTATTTCTCTGTTTCCGCCTTTAAACAATCGTATACCGGAACCTAAAAGTGTCGGTATTATTGTAATATAATAACAGTCGATCAGATCCTCGTCCATCAACTGCTGTACAATACTTGCTCCTCCGCAGATCCAGATATCTTTTCCTTCTTCTTCTTTCAATTTTCTGATCAGCCCAGCAGGATTTATATTCGTAAAATGAATTTTCTCAGAAGATTCATGCCGGTGGTGTGAAATAACATAGGTTGTGAAATCATCATATATCCATTTATCCGGCGAAAGTTCTGTTACAACCTGATTGTACGTTTTCCACCCCATCAGAATCGTATCTATATTTTCTGTAAATTCAGAATAGGTGTCGATATTTTCTTCATCCTTTCCGTGACCTTCCAGCCACCCCACATCACCCTTGCTGTCTTCAATATAACCGTCGACACTCATTGCAATATACAGTTTGGCACTTCTCATCTCAAACCTCCCTGACACGTCCGCACGCGCATCTGTCATGCTTCCTTCTGCCTGCGTAAAATCATTTTTTCAGTCATATTTCCTAATATCCACCGTGGCGATAGCCGACTGTCCCGGTTCTCCGTTCAAAAGATTCTGCGGTGCCGGTACAAGTATCATAAATCCGTCTTCCCCGTAGCGCTTCTCATATCCGTGCGCGTATTCTTCTTCCACAGAGATATGCTGCACCTGTCCGGTCACCATCGCCGTAATCCCCGCACCGCTTAAGTCCTGTATCTCCTTCAAGGTACATTCTACATTTATAAAAGCTTCCTGAATCGCCGGCGCGTGAATTGTTTTCGCATTGGAAAGGGTGAAGTTCCCCGCCGCAAATTCATCCGTCTCAAAATCGTTCTGGTGAATGGTATCTACAAGCTGGTCGTAACATCTGAGGGGAAGAAAATTAATGCAGAAACATTTTTCCCTCCGGATATTTGCGTAAGTATGCGTGTGCTGATACAGATTCCCCATAACGGCGAAAAAAGCTGTCTTATCTCCATGAAAACATCCCCAGGAGTGAAAGCATATATTGGGCTGTCCATTCTCTTTCCATGTAGTAACCGCAAAGAGAACCGTGGGGATTCCCGCAGTCACCTCGAAGTGCGAAAACAGCTCAAATTCACCGGGATACGCGGGCTTAAAATACTGTGGGAACTCTTTTCCGATCTCGATTTTCATAAAAGCACCTCCCGCAGAAATCACTTCTGCTTTAAACCTGGATTTTCCTGTTCTTCTTAACCTTTATTGTAACATCCTGCCTCTGAACTGTCACTTCTTTTGTAGACATGCAAAAGCCAAAATGCTATACTCATTCTATCTGTAAATATTAGCGTCAGTGTACACTGACGATATAGAAACAGGAGAAATGAAAATGAAATTGTGCATTGGAATCGCTCCATGCAAGGTCTGAGGACGCTGCATGGAGAGGATCGGTCACAGCGGCTTCCAGACGGCTTTCTGTGATCTGAGGGCCTGAACCGGCCCAGTCCTCAGGCTTTGCTTCGTGATGCCCGCATCTTTTCTGCGGAATATTTGAAAAAATATCAGATCATCAAAGGAGCAAAGTATAACAATGAAAAATTCAATAAAAGAGTTGAGAACATTTCTTATTTTATGGAGCACACAGTCGCTGTCCCAGCTTGGAAGCTCAATGACGGGCTTCGCGCTGACCCTGTGGCTGTATCAGGAAACAGGTTCCGCGCTGCAGACAGCGCTTCTGTCTATCTGTTCCTACGCGCCCTACGTTGTCATGAGTATTTTCGCAGGCGCGTTTGCCGACCGGTGGGATAAGAAGAAGACAATGCTTGCGTGTGATACCTTCGCCGCTTTCTGTTCCGCTGCTGTTCTTGTTCTGCTGGAAACAGGCCAGCTCATGCCGGTGCATATGTACCTTTTAAATGCAGTAAACGGACTGATGAACACCGTACAGCAGCCCGCCAGCGATGTGGCGATGACAATGATCACCCCGGAGAAATACTATCAGAAGACGAGCGGTATGCGCTCATTTTCCAATTCTCTGATTACGATTTTAAATCCCATGCTTGCAACAACTGTGTTTTCCTTTGCCGGTATGGAAGCTGTCGTTTTCATCGATCTCGCGACTTTTGTCGCGGCGTTTCTGGCCCTTCTCTTCGGAGTCAGGATTGCTCCTGAGAAGGAGCGGGTTTTGGAAGAGACGGAGTCTTTTCGCGAGACTGTCACATCAGGACTTCTGTATCTGCGGGACAACCGGATGATTCTGACCCTGATCCTGTTTCTGGCCGGGGTAAATTTCGTGGCATCGGCATTTGACGCCGCCCTTCCGGCCCTTATTCTTCCAAAGGAAAACGGCGGGGAACAGGTGCTTGGAATGGTAAGTTCCTGCGCGGGAATCGCGACACTGGCCGGCAGTTTTCTGACCGTGCTTATGCCGGCGCCTCGCAACCGGGTCCGGGTCATCTCTCTTACCATGCTGTTTTCGCTTGGAACGGAGAATTTTCTGCTTTCACTTACCCGTACTCCGGCGCTCTGGTGTCTGGGACAGCTGATCGGCTGGCTTCTGATCCCGGTAATGAACGCAAACCTGGACGTGATCATGAGAAGCTCCATTCCTGTGGAAATGCAGGGGCGGGTGTATTCCTGCAGAAACACGCTGCAGTTTTTCACAATCCCGATCGGACTTTTCGTCGGCGGGGCGATGATCGACAATGTATGCGAACCTCTGATGGCCTCTGTGCATGAAGGGAGTATACTGTCTCTTCTGTTCGGTACGGGAAAAGAATCCGGCGCCGCCCTCATGCTCTTCCTTCTGGGGATAGCAGGCGTCACTGTCTGCCTGGTGTTCGGACATCTTCTGAAAAAGTATACATACAGAGATCCGGCCTGAAACATAAATCAGAATACCGCCGCGCGGACGCTGATATATTATCTGCGAGCCGCAGCGGCGGTTTTCCACTCCGATTATTCTGTATCATCCTCTTATTTTCACTGCATATTTGATCACATGATCTTTCCTGTTTTCAAAGACGTCATACGCCTCCATAATTTCTTCCAGACTGCACCGGTGGGTGATTAGAAATTCTGTGTCAAGCTTTCCGCACGCCGTCAGGTCCATGATCTCCTGACAGAAGCTTCCGTCCACACCGCCTGTCTTAAACACAAGATTCTTCCCGTACATGTCCGGCAGGGGAATCGTCTGCGGTTCTTCGTACATGGCCACGACAACAACGACGGCATTTGGTCTGGCGATCTTCCACGCCGTCTGGAAAGTGTCCCCTCCTCCCGCGACTTCAAATACCGTATCTGCTCCTCTTCCGTCTGTCACTTTCCGGATCACTTCCTCCGGATCGTCTCTTCCCGGAACGAGTATCATGTCTGCCAGACCCTTCTCCTTTGCAAGTCTCAGTCTGTATTCATCCGTATCAATCGCAATGATCTTCGCCGGTGTGTACAGCCGCGCGCAGAGCATGGTGCAAAGGCCGGTCGGCCCGGCTCCGATTACCGCCACTGTGTCCGCAGGTTTTATCTCCCCGATTTTCGCCGCCCAGTATCCTGTTGATAGAATATCGCCGTTAAAAAGCGCCTGTTCATCCGTCACATGATCCGGTATCACGGTCAGTCCGTTGTCCGCAAACGGTATTCTCACATACTCGGCCTGTCCTCCGTCGATCCGGCACCCAAGCGCCCATCCGCCATTTTCATCTGTGCAGTTATTTACAAATCCTCTCCTGCAGAAATAACATTCCCCGCAGAAAGTCTCCACATTCACTGCCACCCGTTCTCCCGGCTTTACCTTTTTTACCGCGCTGCCCGTCTCCACGACTCTTCCAACAAACTCATGTCCCAGGATCACACCCGGCACAGCACGCGGCACCGCGCCGTGGCGGATATGAATGTCGCTGGAACAGATCGTCGTCAGCGTCACCTGTATAATTGCATCTTTCTCATCTATGATTTCCGGCCTGGGCCGCTCCTCAAGAGCTATCCTGCCGTTTCCTCTGTAAACAACTGCTTTCATGAATTTATCTCCTGCCCTTTCGGTACTTTACGCTGCCTTCCGTTTTCACTTCCGCTTTCGCGGATTCTGCGTCTGTGAAATCCGTTCTGTATTTTCCGTCTTCACTGTCTGCGCGGATTCCCGGACCGCGTAAACAAGAGCGGCCGCAAGAACAGCGACAGCCAGGAAGAGAACCAGATCCTTCTCGCATATGATAAATACTGTCAGAAGCGCAAACGCAGTCGCAACTAGGGAATAGACAACGGTCGCAAGACGGTATTCCGCTTTCAGATCCATCTTTTTCCGCTCCTCTTTCGTTGAGAACAGATATGTGTTGGAAAGGATCGGTCCTTTTCCTCTCGCAGCAAACGACACGTAGATATACAGAACAACTGACAAAACACCGGTAATCAGGGCAAAAATCATATCTGACATCTTCCTTCTCCTTTCTCTTCCTCATATACAAACAGGGCTTGAGTCCGTATGCTCAAGCCCATTATATCACAGCTTTTTTTCACTGTCACGCCAGCGTATTTTCCCTTTGTACACTCCTTTGTACACTCCTTTGTACACTGACTGTTTGCCCCTTGTATACCGGCGCTACCCAAAGATGATCATTCCCACAATCATGGCCAGCATCGTATCCACATCTTCCACATAGGTAATCATATCGTTAAGCTGCCTGTTCTGCGGGTCTTCCTTCAGTTCATTTATCCGCGCCTTAAGCGCCTCTCCTTCATATTTTGAAAAATACTTATTCAGGTTTTTCGATGCCTTCAGTATACAGAGCAGAACCACATCATGGGGCGAGAGCGCTCCGTTTCCGGTTACTGCCGCTTTCACAGTATCCGCCAGCTCATCCTTGTACTCCTTATTCGGAATATAGAGCACTTTCGGGCCAAACACGCCGCCCTTTCCTTCGCATGCCAAGTTCTCTTCGCAGAGTGATTTCCCGATCATATCGACAAGCTCTTTCTGACGGGGTCCCTCATAGTTATCCGCCATCATTTTGTCCACGGTGCGTTCCTTTTTGCTCAAATACCGGTACAGAGGCCCGATGTGATCGAGTTCCTCCGGGAGACTGCTTTCCACGGTGATCTTTTTTCCGAACTTTTTGTTAAGGTCTGCCGTGATCACATGATTCAGCAGCAGATCCATAAATGCTGCGGCTACAAGCCCCGCTGCAGAATCTTCTCTGTGCATGGGCGGCATATATCCGTTCTGATCCACCATCAGTGTATAGTATTCCTGTGCAATTGATCTTCTTTTCATTCTGTTATTCCTCCGAAACTTTTCCCTGATTCTCCGGCGCTGTCATTTTCGTTCCGGCAGGACAGCCGCGCCGGGTCTGCCCGCCGCTTAAGTCTTTCGTTTCCAGCTTACATTCCAAGCACATATAAGAAGAACAGGCTTACGAGCAGCCCGAGAGCCCCGGCTCCCACAGCGAGAAAGATTTTCTGATAGACGCGTTTTCCTTCTTCTCTCGCCTTTTCAATCTCGCTTAACGTCTTTCCTTCCGTGAAAGCTACGATCTCACGATAGCTCTGGATGTCGAATTTCTTTTTCTCCTTCTCGACGAGATACGCCATGTATCCGCCTGCCGCGACGATCCCGATCCAGATCGCGATTCCCACGCGGGAGAGAAAATGCTCCAGCGGGAACGGCGTGATGAGAATAAGAAGGAAAAACACACCGAACAGTAAGCTCAGGCGGTCAAACCTTTTCCGGTCGGCCTCGCTGACCGGTCCGGCCTTTTCAATCTCTTCTTTCATCTTTTCCACATCTCCTTTTATCAACTGGTCTAAAGAGACTTCAAATGTTTCACTGAGAAGGACGAGACTGTTGACATCGGGATAGCTTTTGTCGTTCTCCCAGTTTGAGATCGTCTGCCGCGAAACAAAGACCTGCTCCGCTAGCGCGTCCTGAGACAGCGACCTTTCATTCCGATATTTCCTGATCTGTTTTCCCAGTTCCATTGTTGTCTCCTTGCAATTCAGATTGTAGTTAAAAAAGATGTGTTTCGTCTATCAAATGGCTTTGACAGAGCCCTTTTTTCGCGGTTTTCGTGCTGTCAAAACGCTTTGACAACCGCCAAAAACCGCCAGTTTCGGAGGGTTACGGCAAGATTATACCACAGGTTTTTCGTCTCTGCCAGATGACACGATATTTTTCGTCAGAAGGATGCCGATCACGGTCTTCGCGTCGTCGATCTCCCCTGATGCGGCAAGATTTGCCGCCTCTTCCAGAGAGATCCACCTTTTCTCGATATCCGCTTCCTCATGTTCCCGTGCGAACTCCGGCACGTCTCTTAATCCTTCCGCCAGATAGAGATACGTTCTCTCGTCCGTCCATCCTGCAGAGTTGAGAAACAGGGTGAGAAATCTGACCGAGTCCGCCTCTGTATCGGTCTCCTCTCTCAGTTCACGGAGCGCTGTCTCCTCCGGCTTCTCTCCTTCCACATCCATACGCCCCGCCGGGATCTCCCACACCGGACGCCCCACCGGATGGCGGTACTGGCGGATCAGAAGAATACGCCCCTTCTCATCCATCGCCACGATTCCGACTGCATCTCCCGATACCGCGGTCTCCCGGACAAACGTCTTTCCATCACCCCGGGTCAGTTTGTCCCGGCGGATTGATGTAATTTTCCCGTGATAAACAACTTCGGATTCCAGTACTTTTGGAATGTTCATTTTAATATACCTCCTATTTTGATATATTTTTCAAATCCCTGCTCATATTCCACCGGATATGCCGTTCCGAGGCTTTCGGCATTCCGAACCGCTGTTTCACGGAACAGGCCGCAGGAGACTTTAATGGCCTTTCGGAAGTTTTCATAGCTGCTGTCCGGGAATGTCTTCAGATAGAGCTGATACGTCTCCTCCGGAAGGTACCGTCTGAAATACTTGTTCAGTTTTCCGCAGGAAACCGAATACTCTGTCTGCGCCCCGATCCGTCAGCTCAGCATCGTTTCGAGCATATGGTGTGACTGTGTGTAATAGGGCGTCATTGCAGCATCCCCGGAACTCCTCTTCCGCAGGTTTTCTGACATAGAACTCTTCATCTGTCGGCGGGGGCAGCTTAGGAAGGCATCCTGCCTTATCGATAAGCGGAAGGAACAGTTTATTTCTATTGCTTCCACTTTTCATCGTCTCCACGGTTTCGATGCCGATGTCGATCCGATTGCCGTCTTCAAAGATCAGAAGCCAGGAATAGGTTTTATCATAGTGACTGCGCAGGCCGAAACGGTCCCCATAGCCGAATCTGTCGTCCTGCTCCTGTCTGTCGAGACTGCTCTTACTTTGGAATGATAATTCCCTTTTTCATCTTTACCGGCGGTTTTGCAGGTTCCGCCTCCTGCTTTTCGCTTTCCGCCGCAGTTTACCTCTGAATTGTTTTTGTAAGATTTATAAATTATTTCGGAATTATTAAAACAGCTTCTATTCCGTCTTAACCGCAGATACAAGCAGCATCATAGGCCGTCTCATTTCATCTTTCATCCCGGGAATATCCATCATTTCCTCCGGAGGCGCAGGCTCTATGATATGCCGGAGTGTGAATCCGTTTTGCAGCAACGTATTCAGATATGTTGTAAGCGTCCTGTGGTATTTTATTACCTTTTCTCCCAGAAAGACCGCTTCCCGCATACCCTCATAATAATAGTTGTCGACAGGAAAATGGAGAATATTTCCCTCCTTGTCATAATACCAGTCCTGCGTTCCGAATGCAGTAAAGACGGGGTGCTCCACAGAGAACACAAATTGTCCGCCATTTTTCAGCCATGATGATATATTTCTCACCAATGGTTCAAAATCCTTTACATAATGAAACGCCAGAGAGCTTAACACAACATCAAATGTTTCTTCCGGGAACCGCAGATCTTCCATCGCAGCACACCGGTAGTCTATCTTTTCATCATAATTCTTTTGTTCTGCAGTCTCCAGCATCCTGCGGGATATATCGATTCCAAGAACTGAATCAGCGCCGTTCTGCACCGCATATTTACAGTGCCATCCATAACCGCACCCAAGATCCAGCACCTTTCTGCCCTTAAAATCCGGAAGGATTTTCTGTAATTCATGCCATTCTCCAGCACCTTTTAAACCCTTTCTGGATCGTTCCATTTCACTGTATTTCATAAAGAAATTTTTTTCATCGTATTTGTTTTCTTTCATAGGCTTCATTTCCCATCACTTTTTCATGCTTCAAAGGTGGAACCTTTTCCGGAGGGCTGGAGATAATCCCCTTTTTCTGCCTGTTAACCAGAATCTCTGTAAAAGAGGATTTCGGAATCTTCAGCCCGCTTCCATCCTCCAGTTTATATTCATATTTTTTATTCTTTACAGTTTTCTTTGCAGGTAAATCATATCGACAAGCTGAATCCCGCATTCAAATATAGGATGGTCATAATTGTCTGTAAAAAAATTTTTAATCCTGTGAGAACGTATAAATCCGCATTTCTCATAAAACGGAACTGTCAGAGGGCTGTCCCCTGTCCCGACCTGCAGGACAGAATACTTTCCTTTATATTTCTCAGCGAGAAATTCTATCATAAGCCTTCCGTAACCTTTTCCCTGGCATTCTGGTCTGGTGGCAATATTTTTGATTTCAAGAATGCCGTTTTTTTCATCAGTCACGACGCATTCACATTTAATTTCTCCATCCTCCAATACATACATTATACCTTTATCAATATAACGGTCTATCATATCCTCCTGTTCATCTGCCAGAAGCAGCAACTGAAGATATTGTTTTTTATTTTCTTTCACTTCTTTAAACACGGCTCACACTCCTCCGGCGTCATAAAACGGGGCGCCGATTAAATAAAGATTTTCATACTTTCAGCGGTATGCCACATACCTGTAATGGGGCATGTCTACTCCTTTATAATGTTTTGTCCATATATCCTTTTTTACCATGCCGTTTCTTACCGCCACTTTTTGGGACGCTGTATTTGTATCTCTGATAATCGAACAGACTTCTTCTGCCTTAAGTATATCAAACGCATACTCTTTACATGCCCGGGCTGCCTCGGTCGCATACCCGTTGTGCCAGTACCGGCGTTCAAAGAGATATCCCACTTCCAGCACCTCTTTTTCTTTCCATTTCTGCATAGTAAGACCGCACTGGCCGATCATTTCCCCTGTTTCTTTCAGAATAACCGCCCATAATCCAAAATCCCATTTGCGATATCTTTCAAGCTGCCGGTCAAGCCACTCATGAACTTCCGCATCGCTGAACGCACCCTCATAGGCATACATTGCTATATCATCCTGCAGTGTTCTGCACAGTGACTGATAATCCGTCTGCCGCATCTCCCGCAGATATAATCGTTCGGTTTCCAGTATAATGTCTCCTTTTTTCTGTGTTCCGCTCTTCATATAAAAGCCTCCGTTTCTGTTTTCCAATATTCTTCAAAATATATAAAATATGCTACATACATAGGATTGCGTGATAATCGATAAACTCCATTTGTATTTAAACCGGTATCATCAGGAAATGCAAAATTTACAACAGAGACAGCACATAAGCATAATCCCGCAAAATAGAATACTATTCCAAAGCATAATTGCCACGATAGTTTAAGTTTTACTGTCAGGCAGAATAAATATAGGAATAATACAGTATTTGATATTTGATAAATGTAATATGCTGCTTTCTCATTTCCTTCTGCTGGTGCGAAATGCGCCGCCCGCTGAAGCGCATCTCTCTTTTCTGTTACCTCCTTGTGGCCTTGATGTGCCATGGCTTTCCATGTCTTTTCATTTAGCACACATTATTCCTGTTCGGTTTTCTTTTAACTGCGAGCAGTTTCATATGGTCATCAAACTCCGTTGTACCGGCCGGTTCAAACATTACCCATTTCCCGTCATGATAGGTTTTTGCTTCGTCATATTGTCTGATTTCTTTCCCCCGCTATTCCATATCTGTTCCATTTCATATTTTTCATCAATAACCGAACACAGTTGTTGCCACACATCGAACAAAGATTGTCCCCAGTTCAGCCATGTCTGACTGAGACGGTATGTTTTCAGACATTATATCCCCTCTTTTCCAATCATTTTTGTCTATTATAGCATTGGATTATTTTCCTGTCACTTTCTTATACAAACGGCACCACGGCAGGCGCTTTCCGGGCTTATCGCTCAAAAAAACACCCTGCGGCTTTATGATATGCCGCAAGGTGCAATACTGTAAATTATCTTCTGTATTTTTTCTTTTGAATGTAAAGAACCGTGCCGGCCAGAGCCGATCCCGCCAACATAAAAGCAATCCAAATCAAGATTTGAACTTCATCACCAGTCTGTGGAGGCTGCTTATTATTATCGTTTCCTGAAACAGCCTTGACCGTAAACTCCGTTGTTGCTGTACCTGTATCGGAAATAACGGCCAGCGTATGCTTTCCAACGGAAAGAGTCTCCAGATAGGTTGCCTTTAATGTAACAATTGTACTGCCTTCCTTAACCTCGTAATTTACTGCATCAAGGTCTTTTCCGTCTATTTGTACTTTCAGGAAATCATCAAAGGCTGCATTTGAAGTAAAGGAAAGTACATTCTTGGTTCCTTTCTGCCATGTACTGTTTGCACCCTTGATAATTCTGGGTTTAAAGCCTTTCTCTACAGTACCGCAGACAGAACATTTGCCATCTTCATAACTATGCCCTGCCGCCGGGATCACTGTTTCGGAACGAAAATAGTCCTGTTACCTTGGATATCGGTATTCCATCAAAAGTGCATGTATACTGCCATATTCTTTTTCAGAAAGTATCCCTTCCCTATAATCAGAATATGCTTGACGGGATAATTCATCTAGTGCATCGTTCGATAATTAACTGGACTTTTTGGCCGACAATGTATCAACAATAACCTCTTCAGATACATCTATGTCATCAAGATTATATTTCCAGTGAAATATTACCGGTTCCTCGTTGATCTCATCAAAATACTTGTAGATGCGTTCTTTTAATTCTTCTTTCGTTTTAACTCGTATTCCACGAAGCATCTGCTTTGTCATTTTGCTGAAAAAACCTTCAATCATATTCAGCCATGAGCCATGTTTAGGTGTGAATACAAATCATATCCAAATGCGAAAAACCTCCTCTATTTGTGATACGGTTCTCCATAACATATCAAAGTGCGGTTTATATATTTAATATTCTATGCTATTCGTTCTTTACTTTTTTTCAACTCGTGCAAATATAAAGGATCGATATCAATGCACTCGTTTACATTCCTTCCTCCAGCCACATCCCATGCCAACGTTCCATTTAAAACCACACATTTATTCATAAAAATATGATATTCCTTTATTCGATCAAAAATATTAGGAGACAAATCTTTTTCTGCATGGCAGCATACAATTTTCCCATCATCAAAATATACATCCACAGTATAATCTTCGTATGGTATTACCTGAACCACAGTTGGAATATATTCTAACATTACAGCACCTCCTTCATATTTAAACCAAAGGATTGATTCTGTTTAACGGTTTTCCATCCTTTGCAAGTTCCCAGTTTTGCATTAATTCATCCTGATGGATTACACACCATGCCAACACAAGTTTCAGTTGCCTTGATGGCAATGCTCCCTGCAAAACACAGGCATCATTTATATCGATCAAAGCCTTTTTCCCATTATACTCCACATGAAAGTGGGGTGGATTATGGTCATCATAATACATAGTAATCCTTATCCCATAAAACAAAGCAATTTCTGGCATACATATACCTCCACCTTAACAGCTCACTTCTTTAAACTTACACACGATTAACTTTATTATAGCTTAGACATCATATTGTGTACAGATAAATTAGGATTTGTTTGTATCTTTATTGCTCCTTTTCTTGCTTTTCCAGATACTTAACAACCTCTTTGTCCCATCTAAGTTTCTTAACTCCACCAATTAAAAACATCGCAATCCCAATGCAAAGTATAACCGTTCTTCTAATTGAATCTGGAGAAATACAACACGAAATCACTAGTCCTGTACCCGCACCTGTAAAAAAATCAATAATAGATTGCTTATGTTTATAATACTTCCCGTATAATCTTTCCTTATCTATTGTTTTTACCATTTGTTTGTCCTCCTTCAATAATTTATCCAGAGAAATTTCAAACATATCACTCATAGTTACTAACGTATTCAAATCTGGATAGTTTTTTTCATTCTCCCAATTTGATACCGTCTGTCTGGTAACATGAAATAATTCGCCGAATTCCTCCTGTGACATTCCTTTTTCCTTTCGAACATTTAATATTGTTTTTCCAATACTCATCGTTTTACCTCCTAAGGATATTATCAGTGGAATGTAACAAAAAGAAAAGCAATCCATCTTTTACAGTCCGCTATTATAAACGCAAAGATTTTTTGACAAGGAAATTTTTATTAGTTTATAGCCTTCAGTCCTGCAAATTCCAAGTTGTTACTCTATGTATTTATTTTTTCAAATTTTCCAAAGCAACAGGATTATTTGAAATGATCGCCCCGACAGTCCCACAGATTTCCAACTCAGGACAGTCGCCGCAAGTGGAAACGCCTTTGCTCAAAGCGCATTTACGGATTTCACACATATGCTCGCAAAATACTGTTTTTACTCCGTCCACACGGCAGCCCACGCAGTTAATATGTTCCGGCAGAATCGGTGCGTTATTTAACTCTGCCCATAATTTCGCTGTTTTCTCCCGCAATGTCTGATCGTCATTGACAGTCGCTATGTATGCATCGCATTTTTCGCAGTCCAGCCCGCAGTACCCAATCATATCTCTCATAGATTATTTTCCTCCCAGAGCGTTTCTTATATCCGCAGCAAACCGTGCCTGCTGCTTTTATATTTGAAGTCGCCACTTTCGCACTCTCCTTATATCAGTCGTATTTCTCAATATGTACAGTAGCGATCGCCGACTGATTCGGTTCTCCGGTGACAAGATCCTGCGGAGCGGGGATCAACATCATAAATCCGTTCTTTCCATATCTTAATTCATACCCTTGTGCGTAGGCTTCCTCCACAGAGATATGCTGCACCCGCCCGATCACCATAGCCGTAATCCCCGCACCGCTTAAATCCTGTATCTCTTTCAAGGTACATTCCATCGTGAGAAATGCTTCGCTGACCGTAGGTGCATGGATAGTCTTTGCATTGGAAACCGTAAAGCCTCCTGCCGAGAATTCGTCATCGTCCATTTCGTTGTAATGAATGGTGCTTACCAGCTTATCATAGGAACTTACAGGAAGGAAGTTGATGCAAAAGCATTTTTCCCTTTGGATATTGGCATAGGTGTGGGTATGCTGATACAAGTTGCCCAACACGGCGAAGAAAGCATTCTTATCCCCGTGGAAGCAGCTCCACGAATGAAAGCAGACATTCGGCTTTCCGTTTTCCTTCCAGGTCGTGACGGCAAACAAAACAGTGGGTATTCCCGCCGTCACTTCAAAATGGGAAAACAAGTCAAATTCCTCCGGATATGCCGGTTTGAAATACCTTGGTAAATCTTTTCCGATTTCGATCTTCATAGTGCACCTCCCGATTCAGTATGAACAAAGCATAGCGACTCAAAGCTGCAGACTAAAACTCATACCTTATTCCATGTGAAAGTAACAGACCATCAGTTAATTCTACACATAAAATCACAGTATTCTCATCCTCAAAATCGTTATGCCCATTGTCGATCCACTCAGAAAATACATTTTTCAATTTCCCGGCGATCCGACAATTTTCCTCTTTCCCGAAATATCCCAAATTGATACCCTTCCCATGTGCCGTAAACCATTCGCCAGCTATTGCAACAGCAGGGTTGTTTTCTATATGCTTCATTTTATTTGAAAGTGCATATGTAATAATATAAAATGCGCCATCCTCGTAATAAGCGTTTACATAGCGCACAGAAGGCACCTCATTTTCTACTGTCGCCAATGCAATAATGGTATCTTTTCCAAATCTTTCCGCCATTATTTTTTCAGCGTCTTCACTTAGTTTTTTCACAGGCTCGTCCTCCTTGCCCTGCCGACACCAGACTGTCAGGCTATTTTGGTATACATCAGGCATCTTTATCCCTAAAATATTCTCTTAATGCATCTTTTACTGCCCATTTCACAATATAATATAACCCTAATATTCCTGCAAAAACTGCTATTACTATAAGCGCTATCCATTCCATATCTTTTATCCCCCATTTCTATTCCCAAGTCCTCTGCTCTTCTTTTATCTTTTGATATCTTCAAGATAGAATTTACCGCACTCCTGTCAGGATAAAGTTCATCAGCTGATCCACATCATCAAAATCATCATAATCTCCGTTTAAGCCCTCTCTATGATACACAACTCCGTTTTTCTCATTTCTCTCTAAGCAGTCCAAAAGCTTTTCTTCCCCATACTTTTTTGCAAATAAGGTAAATGTGTATGGTTTAATTTTGCTCAATAATCCTTGCCTGCAATTTTCTTCACATTTATAACAATGTGTCAGTCCTTTTGCTGTCGAACATTTTTTATTCTCACAGAAATCATTATCCGGACAGCCGTTTGAGCCACATCCATCGCAGTCAGCCTTTTCTGTGCATAGACAGCACGCAAGACCACATCTGGCAATGCCTAATTCTCGTCTCATAGGATACCTCCAATCTCTCCAAGTTCTTGATCACAAGCGAAAAAATAAATAAGAATCCCCATGCCAACAAGAAGCATCTCCATCCCCGCTGAAGAAAGTAAAGGCAAGTATATTTCCGGCAATGATAAGTACAATTCCAAAAAAGAGCTGTCTTTTAAACGTCAGTTTTTCCATGCACACCGCCTCCTAAGATATCCGAAATTATCAGATTCTTTTTATCTATTGTAACTTAGATGGAATATTGTGTACAGTTAATTTTACATTTCATTTTACTCCATTTTGTCATGTGATCTTTCTCTCAACTCCCAGTGATCGTCCCGCCGTTCACATGGATCACCTGCCCGGTCACATAAGACGAATCTCCTGACGCAAGATATACATATGCCGGAGCCAGTTCGCATGGCTGGCCTGCACGGCGCATCGGCACGTCCTGACCGAACCTTGCCACCTTTTCCGCCGAAAAGGATGCCGGGATGAGCGGAGTCCAGATCGGTCCCGGAGCGACTGCGTTGACCCGGATATTCTTTTCCGCAAGCGACTTGGACAGCGCCCGGGTGAAGGATACGATCGCTCCTTTTGTCGCCGAATAGTCCAGAAGATCCGTTTCCCCCTGATAGGCGGTGACGGATGCCGTATTGATGATACTCTCGCACCCGACGCCGTGGTCCAGCACTGCTTTTACAAAATAGAACATTGAAAATACGTTCACTTCAAATGTCGTATAGAGCTGCTCTTCCGAAATATCCTGGATCCTCTGCTGCGGGAACTGTACGCCGGCATTATTGACAAGGATATTGATCTTCCCAAACTTCGACGCTGTCTCATGTACGATCTGCCTGCACACGCATTCCTGCCTGACGTCCCCGTGAAGGAGCAGACATTTTCCGCCCATATTTTCTATATACTGCTTTGTCATTTCCGCATCGCTTCGCTCGTTCAGATAAGCAATGGCGACATCTGCCCCCTCTTTGACAAAAGCGACCGCTGCCGCCCTGCCGATCCCGCTGTCCCCGCCTGTGATCAGGGCAGTCTTGCCTCTGAGCTTCCCGCTCCCCCGGTAACACGGATCGTCAAATACCGGGAGCGGCTCCATCCATGATTCGATGCCCGGCTGACAGTCCTGATGCTGCGCCGGAAAACGCTTCGGAAAATATTTCTGGTCTATACATTGTTTCATATTTTTAATTTCCTGTATCACTCTTCTCTCACTTATACATTATTCAGAACGGCAAAAGGCGTGCCGGAAATCCATCCGGTCCGCCTTTTGTACATTCCTTGTTTACGTTATATGATTTACAGCATCTCCTTGTCAAATTCAGGATTAAAGTAATAATAATTTTTTTCATCCATCTTTTCTTTCGTCCGCTCCAGAGCCTCTCCGAATCTCTGGAAATGCACGATCTCTCTTGCCCTCAGGAACTTAAGGGGTTCCCGTATTTCCGGGTCCGGTATCATCCGCAGAAGATTATCATATACCGTACGCGCCTTCTGTTCCGCCGCCAGATCTTCCGTCAGGTCGGTCACAGCGTCTCCTTTTGACTGAAATTCCATCGCGGAAAACGGCAGGGCGGACGCCGCCTGCGGCCAGATCCCGGACGTATGGTCAATATAATAAGCGTCAAAGCCTGCTGCCTTCGCTTCCTCGACCGTCAGATTTTTTGTCAGCTGGTATACCATGGCGCAGATGATCTCCATGTGCGCCAGCTCCTCCGTACCGATATCGGTCAGAAGTCCGCCTACGGATTTAAGGGGCATGGTATAGCGCTGGGAAAGATACCGCATGGAAGCGGACAATTCCCCGTCCGGCCCGCCATATTGGCTGATGATAAGCTGCGCTGTCTTCGGACAGGTTTTTGTGATCCTCACAGGGTACTGAAGCCTTTTTTCATAGATCCACATCAGCAGCACACCCCTTCCCACGGAGCCGCGCCTTTCTGCCAGCAGTAGCAGGATGAGGAAGGCTCCTTTTCATATATTTCCGCCATACAGTCCGGAGTCAGAGGATAAAACTGCTCCGCAAATTCGGACAGCGTCTGCTTTCTCTGTCTCACAACATCCCTGAACACAGCCAGGGCGTCCTGATCTTCGGGATGCGTATCCAGATACAGCCTCAGGTCATCCATCATAAAACTGACCTTTTGGACTTCCAGCATTTTATCGCGGCATTTTATTTCTTCCGGGCTCTTCAGGGAATCCTCCAGAGAAGACAGAGCCCCCGGAATCTGATCAGCTGCAAAAAACGGAAGATCCAGATCTTTAAAAATAGTTCCTGTTTTCAGCGCCGCATCCTGATCGTACAGCTCTCCCCAGTTCTGGACCGGGACAGATGCGACGGCTAAATGAGCATTCTGCATTTGCACAAAAAACAACTCCCTTCTGAAACATGATCGGTTTCCTGATTATTATCTGCCAAACCAATCTGAATGTTCCGAGGGAGTTTTTTCAAATTAGCAGCCGAACACGATGAGCTGACGTCAGGATGAGATCAGAGAATCTCTGTTATTTCCTGTATCAACGCTGGGGAATCCTGCATACTGTAGCATCTGTCGTTTACAGATATGTCCCCTGTATCCGAGACGATTACAGTGTTGACAAGCTCATTGTCCCTATATATGTAAATACAGATCAGCCATTCTCCAAGATCTGATAAAGAACCGTCAGAGAATAAAGTTCCCGGCGTCCTGCGATAGATATACTGCTGTAGAGAATCAATGATGCGCCGGGTCTGATCTTCTGACAGGTCATTATAGCTCTCTGTATCAATCTCTGGTTCACCGTTTTCGACATATATATGCTGCCGGCTGATCGAAAGTTCTGACGTTGGATCAGCGAGATCAGCCAAATGCAACGGCTGAAAATAAATTACCAAAATCAGGATCATTAATCCCAGCGCCGAAAGCAGCCTGCACAGAAAAAGATATAAAGAGGAAGGTGCTTCTTTTTGGAAAGACTTATATTTCCATGAGTCGATATACCACAGAATCCGGGGATTTATCACATTAACGAGCAGGACGGCTGCTATAATGATGTACAAAATCATACTCTCTCTCCTCCCTTAGTTTTCATATTTTTGCATTTCATGATCTTTTGTCTGTAATACCTGACAGCTCATTTCAAAATCTTCACTTTACAGCGCCTCAGCATATATTTTATATCTTTTTACAGATAAGACTTTTTTCTCTTCATATCTGTGATCAACTCCGGATTTTCCTTTTTCATGTTCTCGATCAGGATTGGAAGATTGTCGAAGTCTTCCCGTATCTTGTTCAGCTCTGTTTCCGTTATTCCCACAAACTGGATGAATTCCACTTTTCCATGGACAGTGTCCAGCGTCTGCGCGGAAGTATCATTCACCGCGATAAGCGCTGTGATCAGAGAATCTGTTCCGATATGAAGCGGCGTTCCATTTCCCGGTACACACGCTCCGGCTTCAAAGAATCTTTCAGTCGTATAGGTATACCGGGCAAGATTGGACAACATGTCCAACGCCCAGAGGCAGTCCTCGGCTCTGTCTTCCTTCAGCTTTATGGTCATCTCATAACCCCACCGGCTGTACTCGCCTCCGAAAGCATCTTCGTCGGTATAAAGCTCACTCATCCCAAATGTAACAATGTGCTGATAGCCTTTTCCCGAATCATAGATCGAATAGCCGTCAAGATAATTATCTCCGCCAAATATGGCTCTTGCATGGATCTCAGTGCCATAATGAGACGGTTCTCTGCCTGGGTACAGCCGGTTAAATTCCTCTTCGACCGCATCCCAGCCGGGAGCCCAGTCATCTTCTGAATTCATTCTTGCCACATATTCCTCTCGTGTCATTTATATGATCTCCTTGTATATACTTTTTTGAATCACTTATTATGAGATAGCTCTCCATAACATATCCAGGTGCGGGTATGAATTCAATTTTGAAACAAGGGCGAAGCAGCCGTTCAGCTTGAATATTTTTCTTCAAGCTCTTTCAAATAATCAAAGCACAGGTCGCCGTCACAACGATAGAAAAACGGGTCTTTGCGAATTGTATTGGAACTATTTATAATGAAGCTCTCAATTTCCTTTCCATTTTCATCAAAGAAACTTATACGAAAACTATAACCCATATATCCTATGGAGAGCGTATCTTTCTGCATTTTGGTGCTTTGTATATTTTCTGCAACATAACGTATTTCATCTCTATCGCTAAAGTCAAAACTTTCGCCTGTATTGCCATCAAAAACAGATATAGATTTTATATCGGACGGGTTAACTTTACTCAAAAAAGTAGTTGGCATAAAATACCATATGGTCAAAGCAGCTATTAAAACAAATACTATCGCAATTATTAAGCGGATCTTTTTATTTTTCACAGCAATCTTCCCTTGTAAAATTCCAATTTATCACTCTTACCTTTTTTTCATTATATCATCCGTTTACTTCACACCGCATCACCCAAAATAAAAAAACGCATTTATTTATGATACGGTTCCCCGCTGATAATCCGATACCCCCGGTACACCTGTTCAAGCAGAATCACCCTCATGAGCTGATGGGGAAATGTCATCCTTGAAAAACTGAGTGCAAAGTCCGACCTTTTCAGCACTTCCTGTCCAATCCCGATGGACCCGCCGATGACAAAGGCAATGCTGCTTTTGCCCTGAATCCCAAGTGTGTTGATCTTATCCGCCAGTTCCTCGGAAGAGAGCATCTTTCCTCCGATCTCCAGAGTGATTACATACATATCATCCCGGATATGCTTCATGATCCGCTCTCCTTCTTTCGCCCGGATCATATCCTCCACTGTCTCGCTGGCCTGATCCGGCGTCTTCTCATCCGCCACTTCGATGATCTCCAGTTTACAGTAACGGCTCAGGCGTTTCACATACTCGGCGACCGCGTCTCTTAAATACTTCTCCTTAATCTTTCCGACTGTAATTAACGTGATCTTCAAACCTGTCTCTCCGTTTTCCTTTTTCTCTCTTTCCCGGTGAAATGTTCCGCATCGATCCGGTACACGGCAGTTTTCTCAAGCATATCCGGACGAAATACAGTCCCTGCGCCGGGAGCCATATGTTCCATCAGCTTTTTGAGCCCGTACTGTTTCTCTCCCTCATTTTCCAGCCTTTTCACCGTTCCGCTTCCCATGATGCTCCGGTATGCATAGGAATAGCTGCATGTATAATCCCCTGTGATCACTTCATGCCGGCAGTCCATCTCAAAGGCGACATGCGGATCTGCCTCAAAAGCTTCCGCCTTACGCCCCTCTTTCGCCCCGTGAAAATACAGGGAAAGCTTCAGTGTCTGCTCTCCGGATGCCGCTTCCGCATCCTCAAATTCATATCCGAAGTTCACCGGCACGATAAACATCCCTTCCGCATCTTTCGCGCCGATGCGCACCACATTGCATTCTTCAAGTATCTCACGCAGAGTACCGTTATCCGTGATCTCCCTTTTCTTAAGGCGCATTTCTTTCATTCCGGAATTCTCCTTTCATTGACAAACATTCCCTGGAATCGCTCCGCCTGAAACTGCCGCATAAACCAGTCGCATTTGCAGAGGAAAAGATAATAAATGTTCAGCCCGCATCCGTGCAGTGTCTCAAAGTTTCCCTGCCCTTTTGACACAATAATGTCTGCGCTTCGGATCTCTTCCTCCGCCTCCTGGCTGATATCGCTCAGGTCCGTCCCTGCGATCTCGCTTCCGTTGTCCATCACAGGTACGACACGGTCAAGTCCTGTGAAACACGCCGCCTCAAGATCTGCGTCGTTTACCACCTTTGCCCCGCGGACAATGGCAGTGATATTAAGATCCGGGTACTGCTCTCTTAAGAGTTTCAGCGCGATTTTGTCAAGCACGATCTCTCCGCAGTTGTCGGTCAGATAGACGAGGCGGGATGCGTTTTTCAGCTCCTCTGTAAATCTCCCATACTCATCCGGGTCAAGACCTTCTCGCCCCTGACTTTCCAGCAGTTCGAGAAGTTTCTCCTTTGAGAGATCCTTCACCGCCGAATAGTCGATATAGTTTCCGGTCCGGGCATATGTAAGTGCCGCCTGGAGCGGATCTTTATGATTTCTGATTTCCTTTTCAAGTTCTTCTTCCATTGAGAGCAGATACTCATTGAACTCCTGCTTCACCCGTTCCACGTCTTCCCTTCCCGGCTTTTCTCCCCAGTATTTTTCATAGATCCGGGTCAGCGGCCGGATCAGAGTCGGAGCCGAAAGATCCGGATTGCATGTGCCGAGGAAACTTAAGATCTCCCTCATATGCCGGCATTTTTTCTCTTCATTGTCAAAATGTTTTAACTGCTCTTCCTGCATTCGGATGAGGCAGGCCAGACAGTGCGCGTTTACTTTCAATTTTCTCCTCCGTTTCTCCCGTCATGCTTTCCGGCTTTCTTTCTCATCGGTTCTCCCGTCAGAATTTTGGAAAGTCCGGTTCTTTTCGCCCCTTCAATATCGCATACCCCGTCGTTTCCGACCATAATGGCTCTCTCAGGCAGAATATGATACTGATCGATAAGTTTTGAGAAAAAAGCCGGATATGCTCTATGGACAGAATCCGGAAAAACTGCCCCGCCTGGCGGACCAGCGATTCGTCCGCGCTGATGCCTTTCTCTGAAAAGAGGGCGCTGAACACATCCTCGATCCGGATCTCCGGGTGGGACTCGTGGGCGTCGTTTCTGATTCCTTTTTTCCCTCTCCCGAACGTATCCACCAGCCTCTCATACGACTGTCTCAATTCATCCGGCAGATACTGCGCCCCATAGCAGGCATAAAAGAGCGTCATTTTCTCCCAAAGCAGCGGACTGCTCTCGTCCGTCCGGATATCCACAAGGGTCCCGTACAGATCAAAGATACATGTCTCGTACACACTATACACAGCGCTCCATCTCCTCCTGAATCTGCTTTTCAGAACATTTCATCGCTTCCAGCGTCTTCTCAAAGAGCATGTTCAGCTCCCATCCAAGCTGCTCCGCCCCGGTGCGGATAATATCTCTCGAACATCCTGCGGCAAACCGTTTGTCCTTGAACTTTTTCTTCACACTGGAAACTTCCATATCGCAGACACTTTTTGACGGACGCATGAGAGCCGCCGCCCAGATCAGACCTGTCAGCTCGTCTGCCGCAAAGAGTACTTTCTCCATCTCATGCTCCGGTTCTATATCGCTGCAGATTCCGTATCCGTGGGAGCAGACCGTGCGGATCATATCCTCACCGACGCCCGCCGGCGCGAGAAGTTCCGGAGCCTTTTTGCAGTGTTCTTCCGGGTACATCTCAAAGTCAATATCGTGCAGCAGCCCGCAGATTCCCCAGTAGTCCTTTTCCTCTCCGTATCCGAGATCGTCCGCATACCAGCGCATGACCGCCTCCACGGTGAGCCCGTGCTGAATATGAAATGCCTCTTTGTTGTACTCCTTTAAAAGCGCAAGCGCTTCCTCTCTTGTAATTTTACTTGTTCTCATCACTGTTTCCTCCATTCTCCACTCCGTATACATACAGCTCCTGCAGCGCTCTCGTGGCGCAGATATATGCCGCCTGAGAAGCCAGCGGATTGTCCTTTTCCGGCTGAATCATAAACACCTGGTCAAATTCCAGCCCTTTGGCCAGATAAAACGTCGTCACGGTCAGCCCCCGCTTAAACGCGGAGCTGTCCCGGTCCACATAGGACGCCTCTGTGCCGCGGTTCTTAAGCAGCCGGTACACGTCATATGCCTCTTCCTCTGTCAGAGTCAGGACCGCACCCGTCTCATAGCCGTCCTCTCCCAGATTCAGATTTTCTGACACCGCATCCAGAAGCGCGTCAGCAGACGAGAATGTTTCTTCCTCCACCGGCTTTCCATGTCTCTCCAGCAGATCGAGATCCGTGATTCCGCTGATCTTTCCCGCATATCTGGCAATCTCGTACGTGTTTCTGTAGCTTTTCTTAAGGATCACCGTCCGGATATCACGTCCAAGTATTTTCGGCAGGAACTTCAGCACATCATGCTGTTTCGTATCCAGAGTCTGCGCATAGTCGCCGAGGATTGTCATCCTGCACTCGAAAAGACTTTTCAGAATCGTGTACTGAAGGAAAGAATAATCCTGCATCTCATCGATGACAAGATGTTTGATATTTTTCCTCGAGTTTCGTCCTGTAAGCCGGTATTTCAGATACAGCATGGGGAACACGTCCTCATACTGCAGTTTTCTCCTCTCATACGGCACATCCGGAAGGGGATCGAATCCGTAATCCTCAAGGAGCCACCCATAGATCTCATAAAGGTCTTTCGACACATACATGCTGTCAAATTTCCCTTGAAGAAGTTCCCTGTCCTCATCGGAAATATCGCGGCCTTTCAGCGTCTCATAGGCGTCCACAAAATATTCCATGACCGCGTCCATTCTTTTGAGCAGCGGCGTCTCCTGAAACTTAAAGTAGAACAGGCGGATCAGATCTTCCTCCGTCAGTTTAGCCCCACGGAAACTCACCTCTTTAAAATCAATCAGCCTGTCTTCCAGTGTGGCGAGAAAACCTTCTGTCATTCCGACGAAATCCTCGGACTGTTTCAGACGGAACCGCTCTTTCTCCCCGCTGTCCGGAAATTTCATGATGCGCTCCAGATGATCATACCGGTCTTCACAGTCCGGCACCGCGCCTTTCAGCTCATGGTAGGCGTATATATCAAAGCTCATCTCCTGAATATTTTCCTCGCCCAGCTCCGGAAGAATATGGGAGATATAATCCGCAAACACACTGTTGGGCGACAGGATCAGTACGTTGGACGACTTCAGATTCTCCCGGTCGTGGTACAGAAGATAGGCAATCCGGTGGAGCGCGATGGACGTCTTCCCGCTCCCCGCCGCTCCCTGAATTACAAGGATCCGGTCCTTTGTGTTCCGGATGATGGCATTCTGTTCCTTCTGGATTGTCCGCACGATATTTTTCAGCTTTACATCCCCGCTGCTTCCGAGTTCCTGGCGCAATATCTCATCATCAATCTTCGTATCGCTCTCAAATGCGTAGACCATCTTTCCGCCGCGGATCTTGTACTGCCACTTTGAGGTAATCTCCCCTCTGATCTCTCCCGCCGGAGCCTCGTAAGACGCCTCTCCTTTGTCGTAGTCGTAGAAAAGGCTGCTCACCGGGGCTCTCCAGTCGTAAATAAGAGGTGTCATTCCGGTCTTTTCCGCGAAGTTCCCGATTCCGATATAAAACGGCTCGGATTCCTCCTCCCCTTCAAATGCGAAGTCAACCCGTCCGAAAAACGGCGCGTCCAGCATCTTCTCGAAGCGATGCTTCAGCTTCAGCTTCTCGGTGTTTGCATTCGTCTGCTGAAGAAGCGCCTGCCGGTTGTCATACTCTTCGTACCCGTACTGGTCCATCTCAGTGTAGTTGTCCCAGTAGTACTCGTGCATGTTCTCGATCTCTTTCTGGCCTTCGCTTAAGTCCTCCCTAATCTCCTTCAGTCTGTTTTCTATTTTCACTGTAACATCTTTCAGAAAAAGTGTACCGTCTGTGTTTTTCTCATTTATGGTCATACCTGTTTCTCCAGTCTGGCTTTTCCCGCTCTGCAGCGTCAGTGTACAAGGGGACGGCCGTATTGTCTCCTTTGTGCACTGAAGCTATTCAAACGCGGTATACTCAATAGTATAACATGTATTTTTTGAAAAAAAATCACAAATTAATCATATTTTCCTTTTATGATACTGTAACAGAATAATCACAGAGAAATGAGGTAAGGGATATGAAGAAGGAAAACCGGAAGATGGCACAGGAACGAAGGGCAAAGGAGCGCCGCAAAAAAGAGCTCAGAAGAAAAATAAGCAAAGGCATTGTCATAGGAGTTCCTTCCCTTGCAGCTATCATTCTGATCATCGCCATTGTTGTCTCTGCCTTTACTTCGGATTCTGCTTCCGAAAGTGATTCTGCAAACAGTTCCGACAGCTCTTCCGCAGACTCTTCCTCCGGCAGTTCCGATACTGAAGGAAGTCAGGGTACAGACAGCACGGATTCTGAAGAGGAGACTGATTCCGAAGCCGCATCGGCAGAATACTCCACGGACACGTCTCTCACCGTGGAGGACGGAGACACGGTAAACATCGACTATGTAGGATCCGTTGACGGCGTGGAGTTTGACGGAGGCAGCACAAACGGCGCAGGGACGGATCTTGTCATCGGCTCCGGTTCTTATATCGATGATTTTGAGGAGCAGCTCATCGGATATCACCCGGGCGATCAGGTCGACGTATACGTCACTTTCCCGGATGACTACAGCAATAATCCGGATTTGAGCGGCGCGGAGGCACTGTTCGAAGTGACGATCAACGGGATCTACAAATAAAAACACAGACAGACGGGAAGAAATAGCATCTTCCCGCCTGTCTGCATTCTCCTATTTTCTTTTCAGACTGTTTAAATACGCTTTCTCCTCCGGACTCACCCGATAAGATTCCCGGATCTTCTGGATCGCCTTGTTGTGTGTGAAATCATCCATCGCACTGTTTTCAATCAGGCTCCTTGTCTTCTCGGGAAATTTCACATAGCAGACCTGGATTGTCCAGGCTACCCCCATCTTCGTATAGTAACCCTCATGCCGGATCTCATTGCAGAGCGAAAGGATTTCATCAATATGCGTCTCATCCACAAAGTGGGACATCATTGACACGATCATGTACCGGAGTTCAAATTCTTCTTTGCTGTTTTTGAACTCAAGAAGATAGGAAAACCAGTAGTCCGGCTCCTTTTCCATAAACTTATAGCCATTCACGGAGCTGTCGCATACCGCCCAGTTCCGGATATGGGGAACGAAGCGGTCCAGATAGCTTCTGCGCTCTTCCCGCTCCATTTTCGCCGCTCCGATCACCAGTCCGGCCAGCATGATCTCCTCGTGAAAGGAGTCCTCGCCAAGCTCATCCAGAGCCTCCTGCAAATACGTCCTGAAATCTTCTTTCACAATCTCCTTCGCAAGTTTCCGTAGCGCCGGAAGGCGGATTCCAAGAACATGTTTTTCGTCCGGAATCAGCTTCTGACTGAACTCTTTATAATCTTCCTCCACAAGGCTGTGCATCCTATCTCTGATTGCTTCTAACATTCGTAAACTCCTTACCTTCCAGAATTATTTCTTTCTCTGTACGCATTTTATCACCTGTCATGCCTTTGAAGGAAAAGCGAAACTTATGACTGCAACGAGCCAGCCCAGCGCACAGATCATCCATGACAGTTTTTTACCTTTTCCGCTCCTCATAAGCATCCCCTCCGATCCGCTGCATTAAAATGAGGAAACCGTACCCGCGATACAGCTTCACGCCGTATCCGGGCACGGTTTCCTCCTTCCGCCTGATTTTCCGGAAAATTACTCTTTGCTCTTGATGTACTCGTCGATTCCCTTTGCTCCGGCTTTTCCCGCACCCATGGCAAGGATAACCGTAGCCGCGCCTGTCACGGCGTCTCCGCCTGCGAATACGCCTTCTTTGGAAGTCTGTCCGTTTTCCTCGTCAGCGACGATACATTTTCTGCGGTTTGTCTCCAGACCTTTCGTCGTGGAGGAAATAAGCGGGTTCGGAGATGTACCAAGAGACATGATTACCGTATCCACCTCGATATCATACTCAGATCCCGGAATTTCCACCGGACGTCTTCTTCCGGAAGCGTCAGGCTCTCCCAGCTCCATCTTGATAACCGTCATGCTGGTGATGTTTCCGTTCTCATCTACATTGATCTTCTTCGGGTTTGTCAGAAGATCAAAGATCACGCCCTCTTCCTTCGCGTGGTGTACCTCTTCCACTCTGGCCGGAAGCTCTGCCTCGCTTCTTCTGTACACAATGTGAACGTCCGCACCGAGACGAAGCGCTGTTCTGGCAGCATCCATAGCCACATTTCCTCCGCCGACTACGGCCACTTTCTTTCCTGCCGCGATCGGTGTGTCGTAGGAATCGTCAAATGCCTTCATCAGGTTGCTTCTTGTCAGGTACTCGTTTGCGGAGAACACTTCGTTCGCGTTCTCTCCCGGGATTCCCATGAACATCGGAAGACCTGCGCCTGAGCCGATAAATACCGCCTCAAATCCTTCTTCCTCCATCAGCATATCGATCGTCGTGGACTTTCCGATCACAACGTTTGTCTCGAATTTTACGCCCAGCTCTTTGACTTTCTCGATCTCTTTTGCAACGACTTTCTGCTTCGGAAGACGGAATTCCGGAATACCGTACACAAGAACGCCGCCCAGCTCGTGGAGCGCCTCGAATACAGTCACGTCATATCCCATCTTCGCCAGATCTCCGGCGCATGTAAGTCCGGACGGACCGGAACCGATGACAGCCACTTTGTGTCCGTTCTTCCTCTCCGCGCCAACCGGTTTGATGTCGTTTTCAAGCGCATAGTCTGCCACGAATCGCTCCAGCTTTCCGATGGAAACCGGCTCGCCCTTGATTCCGCGTATACATTTTCCCTCACACTGTGATTCCTGAGGGCACACACGCCCGCAGATTGCCGGAAGCGCGCTTGACTTTCCGATCACCTTATACGCTTCCTCGATATTTCCTTCTTTTACCTCATGGATAAACGCCGGTATATCAATTGCCACAGGACATCCCTGCACGCATTTCGCGTTCTTGCAGTTTAAGCATCTTGTGGCTTCTTCCATAGCTTCTTCTTTATTATATCCGAGACAAACCTCTTCGAAGTTCGTCGCGCGTACTTTCGGATCCTGCTCTCTTACCGGAACCTTTTTTAACATATCTGCCATTATTCGTCACCTCCGCAATGTCCGCATCCGCCGTGGTGCGTGTCGCCCTCCTGGAGCTTTAACATCGCACGGCCCTCTGCTGTCTTGTACATCTGGCTTCTCTTCATCGCCTGATCAAAATCCACAAGATGTCCGTCAAATTCCGGTCCGTCCACGCAGGCGAATTTGATTTCATCGCCTACCTGAAGGCGACAGGCTCCGCACATACCCGTTCCGTCGACCATGATCGGGTTCATGCTCACAATTGTCGGGATTTCCAGCTTCTTTGTAAGGAGGCAGACGAATTTCATCATGATCATCGGTCCGATCGCCACGCAGACGTCGTACTTTTCTCCCCCGTTTACGAGCTCTTCTACCATTGTAGTCACCATTCCGGCATGTCCGTATGTACCGTCATCCGTACACGGATAGTAATTGCCCGCGACAGCTTTCATCTCGTCCTCAAGAATAAGCATGTCCTTTGTCTTTGCGCCTACGATCACATCTGCGTCGATTCCACGCTCATGAAGCCACTTCACCTGCGGATAAACCGGTGCGGCTCCGACACCGCCTGCTACAAAGAGCATTTTTTTCTTTTTCAGAGTGTCAATATCCTCGTTCACGAACTCGGAAGCACAGCCAAGCGGTCCGGTAAAATCACGGAAATAATCCCCTTCCTTTAAGCTTCCCATCTTTGTCGTGGAAGCTCCGACTTCCTGGACAACGATTGTAATCGTGCCTGCTTCCCTGTCATAGTCACAGATCGTTAAGGGGATACGCTCGCCCTTCTCGTCCATCTTTACAATCACAAACTGTCCGGGCTGGCAGTGCTGCGCCACGCGGGGCGCATGTACGTCCATCAGAAAAATCTTGTCGGCCAGTTTTTCTGCTTTCATTATCTTATACATGGTCTTCCTCCTTGAAAAATCGCTCTTTGAATATAATACGCCATAATCCGCGCATTGGCAAGTAATAAATCAGGCCATCCGATTACGGATGGCCCATCTGTAAAAGGCATTTATCCTGTTCTGCTTTTCCTGCTCTGCTTTAGAAATCAACCTCTGTTCCGTAATATGTACATGTGAGAAGTTTCTCCATGGCAGCCGGATCGATTGCACGCGGGTTGGAGCCTGTACATGCATCGCCTACCGCGAGCTCAGCGATCTGAGCGACTTTCTCCTTGAACTCATCCTCGTTGATTCCGAACTCTTTTAAGGATTTCGGGATATTGAGTTTTACATTAAACTCATTGATCTTCTCTCTTAAGCTGTTGATCAGCGCCTGCTCAGATGTTCCGTCAAGTCCCATTCTGCGGGCGATCTCAGCGTAGCGGCTTGCTGCGACCGGATCCTTTGCATTGTATGCGATTACATAAGGAAGATAGATTGCGTTTGCGCATCCGTGCGGAATGTGTCCTGTGGAGAACGCTGCTCCTGTCTTGTGCGCCATGGAGTGAACGATTCCGAGAAGTGCATTGGAGAATGCCATTCCCGCCAGGCACTGCGCGTAGTGCATCTGCTCTCTTGCGTCCATATTGCAGTTGTAGGATGCCGGCAGATAATCAAGCACCATCTCAATCGCCTGAAGCGCAAGCGGATCTGTGAACGGTCCGTGCAGTGTGGATACATACGCCTCGATTGCGTGTGTAAGAGCGTCCATTCCTGTATAAGCGACCTGTTTCACCGGGAGACCTGATACAAGATCCGGATCAACGATTGCAACGTCCGGAGTAATGTTAAAGTCAGCCAGCGGATATTTCACACCTGTCTGATAGTTTGTAATAACGGAGAATGCCGTTACCTCCGTAGCTGTTCCGGATGTGGACGGGATTGCAGCGAATTTCGCTTTTGTCCTGAGTTCCGGGAAGTTGAACGGAACGCACAGGTCTTCAAATGTCGTGTCCGGATACTCATAGAACGCCCACATTGCCTTTGCAGCATCGATCGGTGATCCGCCGCCCATCGCAACGATCCAGTCCGGCTCAAATGCGCGCATTGCCTCAGCGCCCTTCATAACCGTCTCTACAGACGGATCCGGCTCTACACCTTCAAACAGCTGTACTTCCATCCCTGCTTCTTTCAAGTAGTTCACAGCTTTGTCAAGAAATCCCTGGCGCTTCATAGAACCGCCGCCAACGACGAGGATTGCCTTTTTTCCTTTAAGGTTTTTCAACTCTTCAAGGCATCCTTTTCCATGGTAAATGTCTCTTGGTAAACAAAATCTGCTCATTTTCAAGACTCTCCTTTATGTATTGTTATTTTTTTAACGTGCTCATTATAACTCTTTGTTAAAAAAAATACAACCCTGATATTGTAAAAATCGCATAAATTTTTTTCAATATCAGAGCTGTATTTATTGACAGAGCTGTTCTTCGCATTTTTCGGAGGAATTTTTCCTGTAAAAAGCGACGGTTATTCTGTTGTAATATAGTTTCTTGTAGTCACGTCTGTTGCTTTTCCATTATTATTATTCACAAGAATCGCATTGAAAATTGTCTGCGTGTCAGCCGGCATATCAACCGGTCCGGAATACTGATACGTCGTTGAGGACGAAGGATCCGGTGTCGAACCGTCCATTGTATAGTAGGCTGTATACCCGTCCGGAACCGTAATCGTAATCTGCGTCGGTTCCGTATACTGTCCGGTGGACGGAGTAACCGCAGGTGCGTTTGCAATCGGGAACTCAATCGTATATGTCGCCGATGATACAACACTCGGGATTCCGTTCGCATTGACGGCAATGGCCCGGATCTCAAACTCGCCTTCATTCTGCAGAAGGATCGGTTCCGTATATTCTGTTCCCGTCTCAGCAGTAGGGTCTGTGCCGTCGGTTGTATAATAGATCGTACCGCCGGTATCCGAGAGAATCGTAATCTCCTGGACCTCATTGTACGTTCCCGCTTCCGGTTTAAATTCCGGAGCCGCGGAAACATAGTCTGACACTGCACTTAAAACTGAACTGTCTTCGCAGTCATTCAGAAGCGCTGATATCTTATCCTGCTGTTCTGTGTCGATATAGAAGTCAATCGCTGCCTGATAGAGCTGTGCGTTTGTCGGCTGTGTCTCGATCACGTCAAGGAAGACGTCCTCCGCGCTCTCCAGGTCATCCTGATCAATATAGACCTCTGCCCAGCCCGTATATGCCTCCGGCCGGGAATCGTCCTTTATGATCGCGCGCTGGAAATACTCCTCGGCCGCATTGTAATTGTTGTTCTGAAGCGCCCGGTACCCTTTCTGCATCATCCCGGTATAGGAATTCTGATAAGCGACAAATATTACAACACCGATAAAGACAATCACACAGAAAAGAGCAATCAGCAGTCTGCGCCTTTTCCTTTTCGCCGCTTCCAGACGCTTCTGCTGTCTCTGGGACTTAAGATCCGCCGTGTTCTGACGCTTTACAGCCGGATCTGTGCCCTGACGCTGCCGCCTGATCTCATCTGTGCCTTGTCGGTGCCGCATGGACTCGTCTCTGTCCTGTGCCTGCTGTTTCTGTCTGCTGTTTCTGCGGAGTTCTTCCGCTTCCGGAGAACTTTTTCTTCCCTTTCTTCTCTTTTCCCTGATCCGGTCCATCTCGCTCTGGCTGAGCACACGGGTCGAATTTACATTCTGTGTCAGGCTGTCTCTTCTGTACCTTCTGATATCATCCGTCTGCATCGGACGTGTAGCGCCTTCCACAGAACCTTTTACCTCCCGTGCAATGACATCTTCGAGAGGGTTGTAATCCGGCACGATCTGCACTTCTGCGCCACATTCGGGGCATACCATCTGATCATCCGGGATATTGGCTCCGCAATGCGTACATCTCATGATCTTTCCTCCGTTAGCGTATCGTTTCCACACAATTATTCATCAGCATGGCGATCGTCATGGGGCCTACACCGCCCGGAACAGGAGTGATCGCCGAAACTGCCGGCTCCACGCTGTCGAAATCCACGTCCCCGCAGAGATGGTTATCCGCGTCTCTGTGCATGCCTACATCGATGACAACAGCGCCCTCTTTCACATAGTCCGCTGTGATAAGCCGTTCCTTTCCGACAGCTACGATCAGAATATCTGCCCTCTTTGCAATCTCTTTCAAATTCTTTGTCCGGGAATGCGCCACGGTAACCGTCGCATTTTCGCGAAGCATCAGCGCAGCCATCGGTTTTCCGACTATATTGCTTCTTCCGATGATCACACATTCTTTCCCTTCGATCGAAATTTCCGAGCGCTTTAAAAGCTGAATAATCCCGGCCGGCGTACAGGAAAGGAAGCCTTTTTCTCCAATCCATAATCTTCCTACGCTGACAGGATGGAATCCGTCCACGTCTTTGTCCGGAGAAATCGTTCGGATAATCCGGTCTTCATCAATATGTTCCGGAAGCGGAAGCTGGACAAGAATCCCGTTTACCGACACGTCTGCATTCAGGTCTTCAACCAGTTTTACAAGTTCTTCCTCCGTCGTACTCTCCGGAAGTTCGTATGCTCTGGACTCGATTCCGATATACGCACAGGCTTTTTTCTTATTTCTCACATATACTGTGGACGCCGGGTCATCCCCCACCTGCACAACAGCAAGACAGGCATGCCTGCCCTGGGCTTCCAGGCGCTTTACTTCCTCTTTCAGTTCATCTTTGATCTGCTGGGAGATCAGTTTTCCATCGATTCTCTGTGCCATTTTATTCTCCTTTAAAACAGTCCTGTGATCCTGCCGTCGTCTGTCACATCAATCCCGTTTGCAGCCGGCACCTTCGGCAGACCCGGCATTGTCATGATTGCCCCGGTAAGCGCTACGACAAACCCGGCGCCAGCGCTCACATACACCTCGCGGATATGGATGTCGAACCCTTCCGGTCTTCCAAGCTTCTTTGCGTCGTCGGACAGAGAATACTGATTCTTTGCCATGCAGACCGGGAAGGCTCCAAATCCCAGCGCTTCAATTCTGTCGATCTGTTTCGCGGCAGCCGGCTCATACACAACGCCTTTTGCCCCGTAGATCTCTCTGGCTATGGTCTCGATCTTCTCCCGGATCGAAAGGCCGTCCTCATACAGCGTATGGAACTCTGACTTTTTGTTTTCCAGAGTATCAAGAACCTTCTCTGCAAGAGCGATTCCGCCTTCTCCGCCTTTTTCCCACACTTCGGAGAGTGCGAATTCACAGCCTCTCTCCTCGCAGAATCTGCGGATAAATTCATTCTCTGCCTCTGTGTCTGTGACGAAAGAGTTGAGCGTCACAATCACAGGAACTCCGTATTTCTGTATATTTTCAATATGTTTTTCAAGATTTACAATTCCTTTTGCGAGTGCGTCCAGATTTTCCTCTGCCAGATCACTCTTCGCAACTCCTCCATTATACTTCAAAGCGCGTACAGTTGCAACCAGGACGACGGCATCGGGTTTTAAACCCGCCATCCGGCACTTGATGTCAAAGAACTTCTCCGCCCCGAGATCTGCACCGAACCCGGCCTCCGTAATCGTGATGTCACTCATCTTCAGTGCCATCTTTGTGGCTCTTACGCTGTTGCATCCATGTGCGATATTGGCGAACGGTCCGCCGTGAACGATGGCCGGAGTGTGCTCCAGTGTCTGAATCAGGTTCGGCTTAATCGCATCTTTTAACAGCGCTGCCATCGCCCCTGTCGCCTGAAGGTCGTCTGCGGTTACCGGTTCTCCGGCGAAATTATATGCCACGATGATTCTGCCGAGCCGTTTCTTTAAGTCGGCCAGATCATCCGCAAGGCAGAGGATTGCCATGATCTCGGAGGCAACTGTGATGACGAAGTGATCCTCCCTTACCATGCCGTCCATCTTATTTCCAAGACCTACCACGATATTTCTGAGCACACGGTCGTTCATATCAAGACAGCGTTTCCATACAACCTGTCTCGGGTCAATGCCGAGAGAATTTCCCTGCTGAATATGGTTGTCCAGCATGGCCGCCAGCAGATTGTTGGCCGACGTAATCGCGTGGAAATCTCCCGTAAAATGCAGATTCAGATCTTCCATCGGCACAACCTGGGCGTATCCGCCGCCCGCGGCTCCTCCCTTGATGCCGAAGCAGGGTCCGAGGGAAGGCTCTCTCAGGGCGATCAGTGCGTTTTTCCCGAGCTTCGCCATGGCCTCGCCGAGTCCGACCGTTGTGGTCGTTTTTCCCTCTCCCGCCGGAGTGGGATTGATTGCGGTTACGAGAACCAGCTTTCCGTCCTCGTTATCCTTGATTCTCTCCCAGAGTTCGTCGGAAAGTTTCGCCTTATATTTTCCGTAAAACTCAAGCTCATCCTCGCGAATGCCTGCTCTGGCCGCAACGTCTCTGATGTGTTCCATCTTTGCTTCCTGTGCGATCTGAATGTCTGTCTTCATGCCGTTTTCCTCCTCTGCATCTCTTTTCTCTTTTGTTTCCGCTAGTTGCTGCTGATATATTCTTCAAATTCTTCTTTGGTCATAAGCACTTTCCTCGGCTTCGTTCCTTCCTCCGGGCCTACCACGCCGGCCTCCGCCAGCTGATCCATAATCCGGGCGGCGCGGTTGAATCCGATCTTGAACATGCGCTGAAGCATTCCGATGGAAGCCTTCTCCTTATCGATAATCAGCCTGCCCGCGTCAGCAAAATATGTATCCCGGCTGTCTTCCGCCCCGTCTGCAGCAGCGGCCGCAGTACCCGACGGAAGATTTGTATTCATATGCTCTTCCAGTTCCTCGCTGTAGGCCGTATTTCCGTTTCTCTTTATCAGATAGTCCACCACATCCTGGACTTCCTTATCCGACACGAAGGAGCCCTGGACGCGAACCGGCTTCGGATATCCTGACGGATAGAAAAGCATATCTCCTTTTCCGAGCAGCTTCTCCGCGCCGTTCATATCTATGATCGTCCGCGAGTCCACGCCAGACGACACAGAGAAAGCGATTCTCGACGGCATGTTCGCCTTGATCAGTCCGGTAATGACATTGACAGACGGTCTCTGCGTCGCAAGAATCAGATGCAGGCCGGCCGCCCTGGCAAGCTGCGCCAGACGGCAGATCGCGCCTTCCACCTCTCCCGGGGCCACCATCATAAGATCCGCCAGCTCGTCGATAATAATGATGATCTGCGGAAGCTTTTTCCGGATCTCTTCACCGGTCTCCCCGTTCTCGACTTTCTCGTTAAATCCCTTTAAGTCTCTTACATTGTACTCCGCGAACAGCTTGTACCGCTTTTCCATCTCGGCCACCGCCCAGTTGAGGGCACCGGCGGCCTTCTTCGGATCTGTCACAACCGGAATCATCAGATGCGGAATCCCGTTGTATACGCTGAGTTCCACAACTTTCGGATCTACCAGAATCAACTTGACCGAATCCGGATCCGCTTTGTAGATAATACTCATAATCAGCGTATTGATACACACGGATTTACCGGAGCCGGTGGCGCCTGCCACAAGCAGATGAGGCATTTTGGCGATATCCGCAATTACGACTTTGCCCGCGATATCTTTACCGACTGCAAACGTAATCGGTGAAGCGCTGTTTTTAAACTCCGGTGATTCCAGAAGATCCCGAAGCATCACGGCTGTATTTTCCTTGTTCGGAACTTCAATTCCGACCGCGGCTTTTCCCGGAATCGGAGCCTCGATTCTTAAATCCGCCACAGCCAGATTCAGTTTGATATCGTCTGCCAGTCCTACGATCCTGCTCACCTTTACTCCCTGCTCAGGCTGCAGCTCGTAACGTGTGACAGACGGCCCGCAGCTTGCGTTGGTCACGTGGACGCCCACGCCGAAGTTGCGCAGCGTCTGTTCCAGCTTTAAAGCCGTTGAACGCAGATGGGCGTCAGAATCGCCGCCGCTTCTCTTTCCTTTCTTAAGCAATGAGACAGGCGGTGTATGATAAACCTTCGGAGCTTCAGCCTGGGCGGACGCTGCGGCAGCCGCCACACTCTCCGTCTCCGCCGACACATCGGCCGCATCCTGGGCTTTGTTTCTCCGCGGTTTCTTTCCATTTACAGAGATCCCGCCGCTGTCCGCCTGCTGATCCGGGGTCTCCGCTGCTCCACTCTGTTTTGCACTCTCTCCGGTATCCTCCGGCATATCAGGCATATCAGTGTCCGGTACATCCGCTTCTGCCCGGTTTATGACAAAATCACCGGAAGACATGTCTGCGGAACCGGAAGCCGCATCCGCGAACCCGAACGCATCCTTCTGGGAAAGTCCGGACCCGGCCATCTCCTCCGGTATCAGTTCGTGCATGTCCGGATTCTTCCGTCTGCCCCGGCGTCCGGTTTTCTTCTCTTCCGGCGCCTTTTCCGGTTCCAGAGTAGTCGCAAAGGAGACGCCGGATACTTTTCTGTCTTTTCGAAGACCGGTCTCCCGGCCTTTCTCTCCGGCAGCAGAAGCTGCTGTTCTTCCCTTCTGCTGTTCCTTTTTCTGTTCTTCCCGTCTCTGCGCTCTTAAGACAGCCGTCTCCTGGTGCTTTTTCTTCGCACCTTCATACGCTCTTCTGCTCTGTCTGCCCAGCGGAGCCAGAAGCGAACGCTCTGTCACAAGAATCACACAGATCACAGACAGCACAAAGAGCACTACATAGGTGCCGATCACGCCGATTAAAGGACACAGAAGCGTGACAATCGCGCCTCCCGTAAGTCCCCCGGCGTTTCTGTGACTGCTGGACGCATGATAATACGAGAGCAGCGAAGCCCCCGGCGTATAGTCGTTAAAAACAAGTTCCAGAATCGCTGTCAGAAACAGGAACAGGAATACTGCGGCCACGGTCTTGACATATGCGTGAGCATTTCCCCTGTTGGAAATCAGAAACGCCGCAAGCCCGAAAATAAGAAAAGGCAGCAGATATGCCATAAGTCCGAATGTGCCGAACAGAACCGATGAAACCGCCTCCCCGACGATTCCTCCGACTCCGAAATTGCTGAGCACAAGCAGGATACACAGCGCCAGAATAATCAGGATGCCGATCTCCCCCATAAGCTCTGATTCCTGACGCCCCTTTTTTGAATTGTTTTTTGAATTACTCCTCGGACTGCTCTTTGTCGTCTTTCTCTTTTTTGTAGATTTGGCAGCCATATAACTCCCCCTTAAAAATTTACATACTACAGTTTAGTATATCATCATTTAAAAATCATGTCATCCCTTTTTTCTGCGCTCGTCAATCAGTTCATGAAGCTTTGCGAATGCCTGACTGATTCCTCCGACCTCGTCGATCAGCCCTTCCCGGACTGCCTCTTCCCCTTCCAGCATCGTCCCCACATCCTTTACAAGCTGGGTAGAATCCAGCATCAGCTCTAAAAGCCGCTCCTGAGTAATGCGGGAATGAGACGCGATAAAACGGGCGATGCGGTCCTGCGTTTTCTCCATGTTCCGGTAGCTCTGAATCACTCCGATGAACATGCCTGTGGAGCGGACCGGATGCACGATCATCGTTCCGGTCGGAACAATGAACGAATAGTCCGCGGACACCGCAAGCGGCCCTCCGATGGAATGGCTTCCTCCCAGCACGAGCGAGACCGTGGGTTTGCTCAGAGACGCGATCATCTCCGCGATTGCAAGCCCGGCCTCCACATCTCCGCCGAGCGTGTTCAGAAGAATGAGGACACCTTCTGTCTTTTCATCCTCCTCGGCCTCCGCAAGCCGGGGAAGAAGATGTTCATATTTTGTCGCCTTCGTATTTCCGGACACTGCCTCATGCCCCTCGATCTCTCCGATAATCGTGAGAAGCTGAATCCCCCTCTTTGAATGTCCGTTCCCGAGATCCAGTGTACCCGTCTCTCTAATTTCCGTATTTTCCTCGTTTCTCTCTGCCTGCACGGTCTCTGCTGTATGATCTCTGTCTGAGTGACTGTGTTCCATATGCGCTTACCTCCTCGATCTTTCTGTCAGATTTAGTATTGAGAAGGACAGTCGGTTTTATACAGAAAGTTCATTCTGTCAGGACAGAGCTTAAGGCTGGCCCGGCGTATATCCTGACATATAAAATGGTATGGATGCAAATTGTATACATCCATACCATTTTAATCAGCGGAGCGCCTGCTCCACATCCGCTATGATATCTTCCACATTTTCAATTCCGACACTGAAACGGATCAGATCCGGCTGTACTCCTGCCTCCAGGAGCTCTTTTTCATTCATCTGACGGTGCGTGTGGCTCGCCGGATGGAGCACGCAGCTTCTCGCGTCTGCGACATGTGTTACAATCGCAACCATCTTCAGTTTGTCCATCATCTCCACCGCTGCGTCTCTTCCTCCTTTCAGTCCAAAGGTAAGGACGCCGCATGTACCGTTCGGCATGTATTTCTGTGCCATATCGTAGTATTTGTCTCCTTTGAGAGACGGATAGCTTACCCATGCCACCTTGTCATGCCCTTTCAGATATTCAGCCACTTTGAGGGCGTTCTCGCAGTGCCGTGCCATTCTCAGGTGAAGCGTTTCCAGTCCGATGTTGAGGAGGAACGCATTCTGCGGAGACTGGATCGAACCGAGGTCTCTCATAAGCTGAGCTGTCGCCTTTGTGATGTAGGCGCCTTTTCCGAATTTCTGTGTATATACGATGCCATGATATGTCTCATCCGGCGTGGTCAGTCCGGGGAATTTCTCCGCGTGAGCATCCCAGTCAAAATTTCCGCTGTCTACGATTGCACCGCCCACACATGTCGCATGGCCGTCCATGTATTTTGTCGTGGAATGTGTGACAATGTCCGCGCCCCACTCAAAAGGTCTGCAGTTGATCGGCGTTGCGAACGTATTGTCCACGATAAACGGAACTCCGTGGCGGTGAGCCGCAGAAGCAAATTTCTCAAAGTCAAGTACAACAAGAGCCGGATTCGCGATGGACTCTCCGAAGACAGCCTTTGTGTTGTCCTGGAACGCCGCTTCAAGCTCTTCCTCTGTGCAGTCCGGATCCACAAACGTAGCCTCCACTCCCATCTTGCGGATCGTATGTGCATAAAGATTGTACGTTCCGCCGTAGAGCGCTGACGCGCACACGATGTGATCCCCTGCCTGAACAATGTTCATGATTGCATAAAAATTGGCCGCCTGTCCGGAAGACGTAAGCATGGCAGCGACGCCGCCCTCCAGGTCACAGATCTTTGCCGCAACCGCATCGTTGGTCGGATTCTGAAGACGGGTATAGAAATATCCGGATTCCTCCAGGTCAAAAAGCCGTCCCATCTGCTCGCTCGTCGTGTATCTGAATGTCGTGCTCTGGTAAATCGGCAGAACTCTCGCCTCTCCGTTGCCGGGCTCGTATCCCGACTGTATGCATTTTGTTTCTATTCTGTAATCGCTCATCCGCTTCTCCTCCTGCTCTTTTGTATTTATTCATTCCAGTTGTGGTACACATCCTGCACGTCGTCGTCCTCGTCGAGAAGGTCAAGCGTCTTCTGGATATTTTTGATATCTTCCTCGCTTGTCAGCTCCACATAAGTCTGCGGAATCATGGTGACAGCAGCCTCCGCCATCTCGATTCCCTCTTCTTCCAGCTTCAGGCGCACATCGCTGAACGCTTCCGGCGCGGTCAGAATCTCGTAGCTCTCCTCATCTTCCACAAAGTCTTCCGCTCCCGCGTCAAGGGCAAGCATCATCAGCTCGTCCGCATCCATGGAGCAGTCTTCCTTTGCGACAAAGATCTGGCCCTTCTCGTCGAACATAAAAGAAACGCAGCCGGGTGTTCCGACATTTCCGCTTCCTTTCGTAAATGCGTTTCTTACATTGGACGCAGTACGGTTCTTATTGTCCGTGAGCGTCTGCACAATGATAGCAGTTCCACCCGGGCCGTATCCCTCATATGTAATATGCTCGTAGTTGTCGGCGCTTCCCTCTCCCGCCGCTTTCTTGATATTTCTCTCGATGGTGTCGTTCGGCATGTTGTTTGACTTTGCCTTGGCGATCACATCTCTGAGCCGGCTGTTGTTCGCCGGATCCGGTCCGCCGCCCTCTTTAACCGCGACGGCAAGCTCACGGCCGATTTTTGTAAAGATTTTTCCTTTTGCTGCATCATTTTTTTCTTTTTTATGTTTGATATTGGCAAATTTTGAATGTCCTGACATATGTGAATTCTCCTCTTTCTCTTAATGTCCTTCATGTAAGGCAACCCAGTACATGATACGGCGCGCCCGCAAAACAGGGCGCACACTGTGCTTTACAATTTTATCACGATTCGGTGAATCTGTAAACTGTGATCTGGAAACACAATTTGGAACCTTTCTATGTAGGCAGCTCCAGGCTGATCCGGATCGCACGGTCCACTTTTCGCATCATTGCGCTGTCTATGTGGCAGACATATTCTTTCAGGCGCTGTTTGTCGATTGTCCGGATCTGTTCCAGCAGTATGACGGAATTCTTTACGATTCTGTAGTCTCTCGTGCTGATCTCAATATGTGTGGGGAGTTTCGCCTTGTTCATCCTCGATGTAATCGCCGCGCAGATCACAGTCGGGCTGTGCCTGTTCCCGACATTGTTCTGTATGACGAGCACCGGGCGTACTCCTCCCTGTTCAGATCCCACAACCGGACTTAAGTCCGCATAGTAAATATCTCCGCGTCTGATTACCAATCTTCTCACACTCCGATCAAATCAAGATACTTCATTATTCCCTGTTTCATCGGATGTATGCATCTGATTTTCTTGTTCTACGCTGCCGGACTTACGAATCAACTTCCAGTATCCTGCCATCCTGCATGTACATGCGGGGAATTCTTTTCCCGAGACAGCAGACAAACTCGTAGTTAAACCGGCCGCTGAGCGCGGACAGCTCCTCCACTGAGATCCTGTCATCTCCGTCTTCCCCGACAAGGATCACCCGGTCCATAAACTTTGTCTCCGGAATCTCCGTCACGTCCACCATGAACTGATCCATGCACACTCTGCCGAGAATCTTTGCCCGCTTTCCGTGGATCAGCACAGATCCTTTGTTCGACAGGGAGCGCGGATAGCCGTCTCCGTAGCCGACAGGAATCGTGGCCACCCTCATCTTCTTCTCTGCGGTAAACGTCCCTCCGTAGCTGATCGACGTTCCCGGCTCCACGTCTTTTACGAAAGAGACATGGCTGACCAGCGTAAGCGCCGGACGCAGACGGACTGCCTCCTTATTCACCTCGTCCGAAGGATACATGCCGTAGGTCGCGATGCCGGCTCTTGCAAGATCATGCTTCATATCCGGAAAATCAATGATTCCCGCACTGTTGTCGCAGTCAAAATAGCGGATCGGAACGTGTCTCTTCTCCATCTGCTCTTTCATCCAGAGAAAACGCCTGTGCTGCTCCAGCGTGTAGGTTTTATCCGTCTCATCTGCCTTTGCGAAGTGGGTAAACATTCCTTCCAGGCAGACGCGGGGCAGTTTTCCGATCCGCTCGATCGTCTCCGCGCTCTCCTCACTGACCGGGAATCCGATCCGTCCCATCCCCGTATCGATCTTGATATGGAAACAGACGTCTTTCCCTTTTCTCTGCGCTTCCTTCGAGATCGCCTCCGCCATCTCCTCCGTGTACACGGCAGGGCGGATCTCAAGATCGATCATCTCTTCGTACTGGTCCGGAAATACGCATCCAAGCACAAGGATCGGCTTTCTGATCCCGTGTTCGCGGAGCGCCGCCGCCTCCTCCATACATGCGACTGCAAAGCCCCACACATAGGACGTCTCCTCAAACATCCGGGCAATCGGAACCGCGCCGTGACCGTATCCGTCTGTCTTTACTACTGCGATCAGCCGGGCGTTCTCCCCGATCCGCTTTTTCATCTGTTCCATATTTTCTCTGACTGCATCAAGGTCTATTACAGCGCAAACCCTGTTATGCTGTTTCATTTTCTTTCTTCTCCTTTAGTCTGTCCGGGAATCGCTTCCCCATTTTCACACTCCGCTATGCAGCGTTCCAGCCCTTCGATCAGATCCCCCGCCAGAACACTGTATCCGCCTTTTGCGCGCCGCGCCTCATCGCCGCCGCATGCGTGCAGGTACACTCCCGCCGCCGCACTTTGAAACGCATCTTTTCCCTGGGCCAAAAGCCCGGTGATCACGCCTGCAAGCACGTCCCCGGAGCCTGCCTTTGCCATGGCGCTGTTCCCCGCAAGGTTGAGAAACGGATGCCGTCCTTCTTCGGACACCACGGTCCGGCTGTCTTTCAGCACGCAGACAGCCCCGTATTCCCGCGCGAACTCCCGCGCGGAAGCCACCCGGTCTTCTGTGATCCCGGGAATGCTCTTCCCTGTAAGACGTGACATTTCTTTCATATGCGGCGTGACAATCACCGGGCCGGGCATTTTCCCAAGCCGTCCGGTATCCCGGCTCAGAAGGTTGAGTCCGTCGGCGTCGATCACGCACGGCACGGTCACATGGTCAGTCACATAGTTGAAAATCTGTTCCGATACACTGCTCTGTCCCAGTCCGCTTCCGATGCAGACCACATCCGCCCAGGCGAGGAGTTCTCTCATCTGCTCCTCGTCAAATCCGTCATAACAGGACAGAACTGCCTCCGGGAGAAGCTGCTGCAGAACCGGCCGGTTGTCCGAAGCCGTACAGATTCTTACAAGCCCTGCTCCCACCGCGTAGGCTGCGCGCGCGGAGAGATATGCGGCTCCGGCCATTCCGCTGCTTCCGGTAATCATAAGAACTTTTCCGTAAGTCCCCTTGTGGGAATCAGGTTTCCGCTGCGGCAGCAGAGAGGCAATGTCTTCCCTGTCGTAAGTAAAGCACACGTCTTCATTATTATCGAAATACTCTGTCCGTATCCCGATCGGAACGGCCACCGTTTCCCCGGAATAATTCTTTCCGGGATAGAGCTCGCTTCCCGCTTTCACGCAGGCCATGGCCGCGGTCAGATCCGCCCGGAAAGCCGTTCCCAGGATTCTGCCCGTGCGGGCACACACTCCGGACGGAATGTCAACCGCGACTTTCGCGCACTTCTGTTCGTTCATCCACCGGATCACATCGCAGTACCGTCCGGAGATATCGCGGCTTAGCCCCACGCCGAATACCGCATCTATTATAACAGTATATTCGCGGTCCGGTATTTCAGTGAATATTTTCACTCCGGCGCGTGCGGCAATCTTTTTCTGAAGAGCGCACTCCGCACTCATGGACTCCTCCCGTCCCGCAAAAAGCACATCCGCCCTGTCCTTCTCATCTTCCAGAAGCCTGGCAATGGCAAATCCGTCCCCGCCGTTGTTGCCGCTTCCGCACACGACAAGCGCTCTCGACGTGTCAATTCCACGCCTGTGCATGGCTTCAACGGTCCCGAGCGCAGCCCGCTCCATGAGCACTAGGGAGGGAATACCGACTTCGTTTATCGTGTGCATGTCCGCAGATCTCATCTGCTCTGAATCCGGCAGATATCTCATGAACCGACACCGTCCTTTCCATTCTCAGTTCTCAGCACAGCTCTGTTCTCTGTATTTCAGCTGTGCAGTATATCACAATATACCCCGCAGTATCACTGCGGGGCCTGCTCTGTTTCCTTATAACTTCTGTCTGACTTTTTCCTGCTGCTTTCTGAATCTCTTACTTTCCGATTTCCTGCTGTCGGTTTTCTTAACTTTCCGTTCTCTTATTTCTTCTTTGCCTCTTTCCGTCTGCTGATGTTGTAGGACAGCTGCATCAGGCTGTCTGAGAGATGCACGCTCTCCACAATCACGTCTTTGGGCAGATCGAGATCCATATGTGCAAAATTCCAGATCGCCTTGATCCCGTTTGCAACAAGAAGATCTGCCACTTCCACTACCTTTGACTTCGGAATGGTAAGCGCGGCGATCTCAATTTCGTTGTTCTGAAGGAAATCAACCAACTCATCCATCATGCGCACCTGAATCCCACGGATGGACATTCCTTCCAGTCTCGGGTTGACATCAAAAAGGCTCTTCAGTATGAACCCGCTCTTCTCAAAAGAAGCATAATTGGCAAGAGCCTGTCCGAGATTGCCGGCTCCGATAATAATAAAATTATGTGTCTTGTTCAGTCCGAGGATCTTGCCGATCTCTGTATAGAGATACTTCACATTATAGCCGTATCCCTGCTGTCCGAACCCGCCGAAATTGTTGAGATCCTGACGGATCTGTGACGCGGTAACGTTCATCTTCTTGCTGAGATCGTTCGATGAGATTCTCTCCACGCCCGCCTCCAGCAGATCACCGAGATAACGATGATATCTCGGCAGCCTCGAAATTACAGCGCGCGATATTTTTCTATGTTCCATTTTTATCACCTTCCATCGCAGGCAATTTCCCACTCACTTTTATAAACCTCCAGGGATGGAATTGCTTTCTCTGCATTCTTTTCATAATCTACTTTATTATATAAAAGACTTAAACTTCTGTCAATTTTTACTTTCATTTTCACAGGATTCCGATATAATGGTAGTTGAGCGTCAGCACAAAAACGGAGGATAACTACCATGATACTCGCATGTCACAATATTGATAAATCTTTCGGAGAACGCGTGATTGTCCGCAACGGCTCGTTCCACATTGAGGAACGTGAAAAGGCCGCTCTTGTCGGAATCAACGGCGCCGGAAAGTCCACCATACTGAAAATGATCATGAACGAAGAACCTCTGGACGGCGGCGAGATCATCCTCGCCAGAGGGAAAACGATCGGATATCTCGCGCAGCACCAGAATCTTCTGCCGGGCGGTACAATCTATGAGGAGATGCGCACTGCCAAGTCGGACATTATTGAGATGGAGCAGAAAATCCGTTCCATAGAGCAGGAACTCAAATCGCTCTCCGGCGATGCCCTCTCCGACAGGCTCGAGACGTACAACCGGCTTCAGTCAGAATTTGAGGCGAAAAACGGTTACGCCTGTGAGAGCGAAATTGTCGGCGTTCTGAAGGGACTCGGTTTTTCGGAGGACGATTTCTCCAAAAAGACCGACACGCTCTCCGGAGGGCAGAAAACACGCGTTTCTCTCGGCAAGCTGCTCCTGACCAGCCCGGACATTCTTCTTCTGGACGAGCCGACCAACCATCTTGATCTGAATTCCATTGCCTGGCTTGAGACCTATCTTCTCAACTATAAAGGCGCCGTATTTATCGTCTCCCACGACCGGTACTTCTTAAACCGTGTCGTCACGAAGGTTGTGGAGATTGAAAGCGGAGAGATCCGCATGTATATGGGGAACTACCGGGCATACTCCGAGAAGAAGCAGCAGATCCGCGATGCCCGCCTCAAAGAATATTTTAACCAGCAAAGAGAGATCCGGCATCAGCAGGCAGTGATCGAAAAGCTCCGCTCGTTCAACAGGGAGAAGTCCATCCGCCGGGCGGAGAGCCGTGAGAAAATGCTGGAAAAGATGCAGCCCGTGGAGAAGCCGACGGAGGCGGTCACGGAGATGCACTTCACGCTGGAGCCCGCCCTCGTAAGCGGCAATGACGTACTGAAAGTCGAAGACCTCTCCAAGCAGTTCGACGGCCAGGTCCTCTTCCGCGATGTGAATTTCGAGATCCGCCGCGGGGAACATGTGGCCATTATCGGCGACAACGGCACCGGAAAGACGACTCTCCTGAAAATACTGAATCAGGTACAGCAGGCAGATACCGGTTCCTTTACTCTCGGTTCCAAAGTGCAGATCGGCTACTATGACCAGGAGCACCATGTTCTGCACGACGAGAAGACGATCTTTGACGAGATCTCGGACGCATACCCCACGCTGAACAACACGCAGATCCGGAATACGCTGGCCGCGTTCCAGTTCACAGGAGATGACGTTTTCAAAGAGATCCGCTCTTTAAGCGGCGGGGAGAAAGGCCGTGTCTCGCTGGCAAAGCTGATGCTTTCCGAGGCGAACTTTCTCATCCTGGACGAGCCGACAAACCATCTGGACATTGCATCCAAAGAGATTCTCGAGGAGGCGCTCAACAATTACACCGGCACCCTCCTCTACGTCTCCCACGACCGGTATTTTATCAACAGTACCGCGTCCAGGATAATGGAGCTTGTCAACCAGACTTTTGTCAACTATATCGGGAATTACGACTACTATCTCGAAAAGAAGGACGAGCTGACCAGGGTCTATGCCGCCTCTTCCTCATCCGGCCAGACACCCTCCGGACTCAGAGGCGCCGCATCCGGAGAAGCCAGAGGAGCCTCCGTTTCCGGCGGAATCTCTTCCGTAGAAAACGCAGCCGGATCTGCCGGCGGTCCTGCAGGTTCCAAGCTTGACTGGAAAGAGCAGAAAGAACAGCAGGCCCGGGAGCGGAAGCGGAAAAATGATCTGAAAAAGACAGAAGAAGAGATCAGCCGCCTTGAGGATCGGAATGCACAGATCGACATGGAAATGACGAAGGAAGAAGTGTATTCCAACTCCGTCAAATGTCAGGAACTCTCCGAAGAACGTGCCGGGAACGAAGCCCGGCTGGAAGAACTATACGAATTATGGGAAGAGCTGGCCGAATAGACCGAAAACCGGATTTTGGCCCGGCGCCGTCCAAAAAACAAGTCCGCGGATACGCATGATGCATTTCCACGGACTTATTTTTTTATCTGTGATTTTTCACTACCTGTGATCTCCCACACAGAAGACTGCAACGACACCCGGACCGGTGTGGCTTCCGATTACGGTTCCGATGTTGTTGATCATAATATTGTCGATCCCCATCTTCTCCCGCACAAGTTTTGCCACGTACTCGGCGTCCTCCAGGCAGTCGCCGTGGGTAATCATGATAATCTCGTTGTCATAGCCTTTTGCCTGCTCAGCCGCCATGTCCACGATCCTGTTCAGAGACTTCTTTCTGCCTCTCTCCTTGCCGATTACCTGAAGTTTTCCTTCGTTATCCATATGTATGATCGGCTTGATCTGCACAAGTGTTCCGAGCACTGCCGTCGTCTTGGAGACACGGCCGCCCCTGTGAAGGTGGTTTAAGTCATCCACTGTCACATCATGGCAGATATGAAGTTTGTTTTCCTCTGCCCACTGTGCGACTTCCTCGATCGTTTTTCCTTTTTCTTTCTCCTTCAGCGCGTAGTACAGAAGCATCGCCTCGCCAAGACACGCGCAGAGCGTATCCACTACGATTACCTTCGATCCCGGATATTTTTCTTCCAGCATCTGTCCGGCAATACGCATGCTGTTGAGCGTACCGCTTAAACCAGATGAAAATCCGAGATGGAGCACGTCTTTTCCTTCTTTTACAAAAGGCTCCAGCATATCAGCCGCCTCTTCCGGGTTTACCTGAGAAGTGACAGACATCTTTCCTTCTCTTAATTTTGCAAAAAATTCTTTTGCGGACAGTCCTTCCATATCCGTGTATGTCTCACCATCAATCGTATATTTTAAGGGAATTACGGGAACATGTCTCTCTTCCAGCCACTCTTTTGGCACATCCACTGTGCTGTTCACTGTGATCACATAGTCTCTCACGATTCTCTCCTCCTGATAATCTTATTTGCCCGTCTCCGGTGTGCCGGCAGGGAAACGTTTTATCGTTCAGACGGGCAGTGGTCTTATATATAATACCATTATTCCGGGCGAGAATCAAAATAATTTTCAGTTCATCTTCACATTCAGATAGTTCCGGCCCGAAAGCGTCTTGTTAAACGCCAGGAAACAGAGCACGAGAATACACCCCGCCGCAAAACCGTACAGGTTGAAAAGGGAAGTCAGCACAAGGAGCATCAGCCTCATAAATTTCAGTGCATAACCAAGTTCAAAGTTGGGCTGGGTGTAATTAGCCACCGCCACAAATGCCATGTAGAGCATCACTTCCGAGTTGAGTCATTCTTTCTATTCATGCAATTCTTTATATGTCTACAATCATCGGTTTTCCGCCACCTTTTCAATTTGTCACTTTCATATAACTATTTGTAATAGCTCATATCTTTTTATATAATGGTGTAAACTTGGTGTAAATGGTGTAAAAATTAATCTGCATTGGTGTAAATAATTTTTCGAGTTTTGCTGGTTATCAAGCACTATGATATTCCTCGCATAACCCTGAAAAATTCTTCATTTACAAAGTCGCATTCTGTTGAAATATATATATCTGCAGTAGTACGATATGACGCATGTCCCATTATCTTTTGTAGAACATTAGGATTTATATTCATTTCTGCCAACCGAGTGCAGAACGTGTGTCTGCAGATATGGCATGATATCTTAGGTAGTTGATCTTCATGGCATGCATTATATTCTGACACGATGCGATACAGATAATCATTGATTCGCGCCGTTAATATTGGCAGCCCTGTACGCGAATGGACTACAAATCCAGAATATCCATCTACATTTACTCCAAATTTAAAGGCATCAAAATATGTTGTTTCCTTTAAATACAACAATAGCTGGTATACATCGTCTGACATTGGTACTTTTCTGGTTCCGCTTTCTGTTTTAGTGGTATCAATGTGATATTTAGTTCTGCTATTTGCATCTCCTTGTACAAACTGATGATTTACATCAATCACGCGATTCTTCAAATCGATATCTTTCCATGTTAATCCAGTAGCTTCTCCAATCCGAAGGCCCGTGAGAAGCATAAGCTTAACAAGCAGCAAATAATTCTGCCCATATGGTTTCGATTCACATTCTTCCAGAAGCTTTCTTGTTTCTTCTTTCGTCATGGCTTTTCTGGGGTTCTTACCACAATAAGGTTTTATGCATCCCTCCGCATAATTTTTTCGAATCAAATCGTCGTCAAAGGCCAAATTCAGCGAGTTATTTATATATTTGTGAACGCAACGAATTGTACCATGGGAATACCCCTTTTCGTCAAGCTCTTTGTAGAATAATACAATGTCTGACTTAACAATATCTTTGATTTTTTTATTTCCCAGCCATGAATCTTTAACCCAGCGCTTATACTCTAATTCATATTTATATTTTGTACGATCTTTAAGTGTTGTTGATTGTGCTAAATATCTATCAAACAATTGATTTAGAGTGTATTCATTGGTATAAATTCCAAGCTGCAAATCTTTATTGATATCAGTTTCTTTTTTTCTTAGATCAGAGAGTGTTTTTGCATAAACATATTTCCTTTTTCCTGAAGGATCAGTGTACCGATACATATATGTCAAATCTTTCCTTTGGCTTTCTCCAGCCCTTAACACCCGACCTCTATTATCTTTTCTCCTTTCCATTATGCTTGCCCCTTTCTATTGATTATAAGAAAAGAGCCTTGACATGACACTATAAGTATATCACATCAACGCTCCCTTTGAGCTGATTTTCTCCAGTTAATAATTACCATGTGTTTATACTAGCCAGATAATCATCAAATTGCCTCCGCTTAATCAGCCTGTGTGTCCCTTTAAATAAGACAAAACTACAACCAGGCTCATTTGTCTTTTCCCGCAATTCATTGACTCCAATATGGTACATTGCTGAAGCCTCTTCCAATGTTAAATTCATCTTTTCCCATACAGGGATATCTATTTTTCCCAATACGGACGCCTCCTTCTCTTTTAGTTTTTCCAATTTTTCCTAATTAAATACACTCCATCGTTTTTCCTTCATAATATGGTATAATTCCGCATGTTGAGGAAAGCATCTTTTGGCGCGTGTATACCGTCGGATAACAGTGATAAACCCCCCATGATTACCGTTCACGGAGAGATGGAGGTTCCTAACAAAAGAGCGAAACTGTCTCCATGATAATCGGCAGGGCACTCTACCCGACCAACCGGATCAGTCGGAAGGGAATGCCGGGTGTTATGCATCTCCAGGCATGTAGTCCAGTTTATACCTAAATGAGCCTGTCCTTTTGGCCGGAATCCACGTTCCATACAGATAAGGCAGCATCTCTGCTGCCCATCTGTGAATTAAAAAAAGAGGAATTCTATATTTGTACAGCCCTTACGGGCACCTGTCCGATTGGATGTATCTATAATAACAGCTAGATAGATCACCCACATTTTTGCAGATAGGAGTTATTTTAAGAAATTCGGGCGAGAATTCTCGGTTACTTGTATCCGAGTAGTTCACTTGTCTTGTGACTGAACATATCGGGTGTTTATCCGAATGGAAAGGCGGCTTTAAGCCGCCTTTCCATTCAAATGGTTAATCCTTGGCAACACAGAGGGAGCTGTTTTCAATCTTATACACAGAATCAGAAAGCCGGTCCTCAGGTATTACTTCTGTTTTGTTAACCGTCTTTACCATTTCTTCCAGTTCCGATACTTTCATACAATTTTTTGCCTTCACCAGGATCAATTCATGTACGCTGGATGGCAAAATGAAAAAATCCTCTTTCAAAAAGTCTTTCAGCCTTTTTTGGATAGACGGAAGCAGGATGCCTGCCGCACCAAATAATTTGTTTTTGTTTGTGAGCACATACATCATTTCATCCGGATCGCACAGACAATTGCTGCCAAACAAGTTGTCACTGTCTTTAAATGGCTCTTTACAGAAACATGAATCAAGTGCACCTGTCATTGATACTAAAATCGTGTTTTTCTCGGTATTTTCACATGCAATACTAAAAACATCTTCCTCTGTAACATGGAAACGATCCGCCAATTTCCTTGTGATTCCGATGGACTCTGAATAATCACAATCCGTTTTTTCTGCATATGCAATGGCGTATAAGTCTGATACTTTCCAGTGTAAATACTGTTTTGCGTATTCCCTATCAGACGTAAGCCTCAGCACGACGTACTGTTTTAATTCGTCCCAGGAAATCAAATTTTCTATCCCAAATAAACACGGGGATTTACCCGCCTGTTGGTAATTTTTTACCAGTATCTTGGCAAGCATTTCCTGATAAACAGACTCATGGTCAATATCACCAAGTTCCCATTTTTCATCGAGTGAGCCCATAATATCACAGGCTTGTTCCAAGTATATTATTTTCTGGATGCAGCTTTCTTTTTCCCCAATGCTGAAGCCGTGCATAGTTGCATGCTCTTTTTGGACTACCCTTGATTCTACAACATAGTTTCCTCCAAGTTCTTCCCTTACTTTCTCCGCCAGTGTTGTCATAAAAGTTTCTTCAAACATAATGTTTCCTCCTTTTTTCTAAATCAATTAGAATATGGAAAATGTAATAAAAAAAGCTTCTTCGCCTCTGCTGCACATTACCTGTTTCGTTTCCCATCCCTTGCAGCCCATCATGCAAGCTTAGCGCGGCGGATCCGGATCCGAAAAAGGGCATCTCCATATGAAGATGCCTCTTGTAAAGAAAATATAATACTACTTGACTATTGTGGGGGAGCTGACAGTTCCCCATCCCCGTTAAAATAATAGTACTCCCCATCAATTTCCTGCAGACCAATCTGCATTTCTCCGGACTCCCCAAGATAATAAGTTTCACCGTCAATTTCTTGCAACCCAGTCAACATATATCCCGAACTGCTCAGGAAATACCATCCAGAGCCGTCCCAGAGCCAACCAGTCTGCATAATGCCAGCACCATCCATGTAATACCAGCTGCCATTAATTTGCTGCCATCCGGCGGTCATTTTCCCTTCATAATTGTAGTAGTACCAATTATCTCCAGAACGGTACCAGCCAGGTTTACATCTGTCAAGCAGCTCTCCGGTATCCGGGTCGAAATGATAGGCTGTCCCATTAATTGTTTGGTCCCCGGTCAGCATGCGGCCATCATCTCCGAAGTAGTAGGTCTCCCCTCCGATCACCTGCCATCCGGTAATCATGGTAACATCCGGGCCGGCATAAAACCATGCATGATCGATATACGCCCATGCATTATAGGATGCATATGGACTATTGTCGTAAATATAGCCATTTCCGTTATAATAAAATACTTGGGTTGATGTGTAGCAAAGGCCGTCCTGCATGAGAGCATATACCATGTCATCAAGGCAGACAAATACTGGATCTGTATTCTGGAGGTTAGACTGTAATGTACTCATATCCAATACTATTGCCTGTTCCATGTCTGAGTACCAATTTGTTGCATATATTTTTTTATCAAATCCTATCCTGCCGGGGAATATACTATCAAGCTGGTTATATAAATATTTCGCTTCAGAGCCGGTAATTACCGTAATATCCGGGCGTAGGGCAGAAACAAATTCACTGCAGGAGGCCAATTCTGTACCATGGTGCCCAGCTTTTAGGATATCTACATCTCCAACCTGTTCTGCGATCAATGCCTCCCGGTCCGTGGTCATGTCCCCACCCACAAAAGCAGAATGCCCATAAGCTGTGATTAACACACCAAGACTCATATCGTTCGCATCGCTCACCTGCGTCCCATGGAGCCACGGGCCATCATAATTATAAAATTCAAATTCCATGTCTCCCATAGAAAAAATGGTACTTCCCACAATTCCGTCACCAGTATCTGTATACGTCCCTTGTGGGAGACTTGGATCCAAAGCTTCAATAAAGGTAGCTCCTACATCGGCAGCCGCCTGTTTGGCCGTATCGTATATGTAGAGATTATCATATAATGCGCCCGGGCTGCTGATCACCGAGTCCGAATACCGCATCAAATACACCCTCTCCGGCTGGAATTCCCGGATCACCTCATCTGCACTTCCTATGTGGTCACTATGTGCATGTGTTCCTATATAGAAAACAAAATTTTCAGTATTTACACCAACCGAATATAAATACGAGATAACCCTTTCTTCCTGGCCACTGGTTGTTATAGTCCCCGGGCGGCTTGGGTATCCTGGATCTGAGCCATCAGGGTAATCACTATCCTCCCCTGAATCAATCATCCCAAATTTTCCGTTGCTCTCCAGTAGGATCGCATCCATGTACCCCGGAAGTGTCAGAAAGTGGATTTTCGTATCAGACGGGCCGTTTTGCTCATCTTCAGGCAATGGTTCATCATTCTCCTCATCCGCACTGGGTTCCTTATCCGGGACCTCAATTGTAATATCTTTTGCAGTGGCAGGTGCCACGTCTTCCGATGCCTTTTGATCTGTTAGATTCCCATAGCTGCAGGCGCTGCATAAGCATGCGCAAATAAAAATACCCATCAGTACACTCCCTAATTTGATCCTCTTTTTCATAGTAATGCCCGGTATTTGTTTCGCCGGGCGCCTCCTCTCTATATATTCCATTTAATATGGTATATATTCAGGAGAGGACCTTATTTTTGAGGACGCCTTTGCATATCTGGTTTCCGGTGCCTTTTTGGGATGTCCGGCAGGTAGGCCTGACCAGCCTTTAACCATGGCGGAATTGGATTATATTAACATACGAGAAACGAAAGCCAACTACATTTGCTTATGGCTGAACAGCTCCTTTTCGATTTTATGATTGTCAAGGAATAGGTCCGGCTCAAGATACCTGCTAAATACAGCGCCATTCCAGGTGACTTTTTTGCATTTAATCCACCTTTCTGCTTCCCTGTCGATTCCGTTAATAACAGTTTTCCGTCTGTGCAGGTAGTCTTTGCCGACGATAAGGTTTTCTCTTTTCACTTTTTTACCCTCCCAATTTTAAATATTAACATCTAAGAATATGGGATAACTTTGTTGCATAAAAAAAGCGGGCTGTATGCCCGCTCTGCCAGTCTCAATCTTAACCAAAATCGTTTCTGACAATCACACTCTGCCTTATACTTGCAGCAGCTTCTTCTTCTGTTCTGAATAATTGGCTTTCCGGTAGCTGTATTGCCCCGCACACTCCGATCAACTGTACAATGTATGTTGCTCCTCTCCGGCTGATTACTTTTGCTGGCATTGGCTGCTTATTATCTTCCAAAATATAGCACGAATCGCCTCTTACAAATGGCATGCAGCTCCCTCCCTTGCTACACTTCCTTTTTTGCAATATAGTTTTTCTGCATGTCCCTATTGTAGTATTCATATTTTTCAACGTCAAGAAGAACCTGATTTTATCACTATCTTTTATCACTATCAAAATTGAAGAACAAACGGCCCATCCTGTATCCTCGAATCAAAATACACGGCATGTGGATTTCTCCCCCACAAGCTTCCAGCCACTTGGCAATGGAAGGATTTCCGGGCTGCAGCAGCAGTATACCCTTCCATGTACAGCCTAACATACTGCAGCCAGCCTTTTTTAACCAATAGGCAGATTTCATCTTCTTCCTTTCTGTTCAATTCGGCCTTTTGAGACAAATACATAAATCGTGCATTTACTTGATGTGTTTCTTTTTTATTCTCTCCTGATAGCGTATAAAGCAGCTTCCCTTTTTCCAGCCTGTAATCAACAAAAAATTCTAACTCCTGTTTTAAGAACTCCTTTGCTGTTAGTTTCAAAGTCATATTATTCCCCTTTCGTAACCCCTTATCACCCCAATCAACCGCTCCATCTCAGAGCTTTCAAATACATAACTGGGCTGGTGGGATTTGAACCCACGGATCCAGGAGTCAAAGTCCTGTGCCTTACCGCTTGGCGACAGCCCACTATCTGTGTTGATTTTAACAGGTATCCATAATATGGTATTTTTTGCTGGCAGTTCCGCACCCCATCATTTATTCTTCGGTTTACGAAAAAAGACAGCATTAAGCCGTCTTTTTTCTTTACCGTATTAATTCGACGGGGAACCTGCTTTGTCAGTCCTGCCAACGAAAAGAAGGCACGCTTTCCTGTCACATCCCTTTGGCTCTTTATCTGCCTCACAGATTCCTGTCCCCATCCCATACTTTTCTTCGATCCGGTCATTATACATCCACTTTTCACACTGGCTGCAATGATTATCCTTCATCGTCTTTTCCTCCTCTTATCATTAATTTGACCATAATATGGTAATTCTTGACATCAGAGATTTTTAATTATTAATGCAAAGAAAAGGTGGTTCAGTATTGAGGCGTTCAGTGATTTCCTGAAAAACAACAGATGGCTCCCATCAAAGATTTTCCGCATTCTATGATAATCGGCAGGGTACTCCGCCTGACCAACTGGATCAGACGGAGGGGAATGACGTTATTATACATCTCCAGGCATATAGCCCCGCCTACACCACCTTCCTAAATGACTTTATAGCCGCCACAGCAAGAATAAAGCTTTACTGCATCCGTTCTGGGGGCTTTTGCCACCCCATCCAAAGCGACATACTGCCCGTAGTGCTGGCAGCCCTTTACTGTGTATTTGTTTCCCTGGTACAGGACGATATCTCCCGGACGGAGCCTATACCTGGTATAGCGGATGGACCGGCGGCCTTTTGACAGCTTCTCCCCACGGTACTTCCTCAGATTTTCTGTGTCTAGTTCCCGGTTCCTTGCCACACGCCCGGAGCAGAGTTCCGCACCCTTCCGCTTCTTCCCATCCCGGATGTCGATGTAAGAGGCATCATAAAACTTTTCCAGGATCCGGTTGTTCCTGCGTACTTTTTGTAAAGTGCGGGTTTCCGCCCGGCTGGCAGGATGGAGCTTGCCCATGGAGTAGGCGTCATTCACATGGGACTTCCCAGGCCCAGGTACTGCCGTGCCGCCTTTGTCTCCGCGCCATAAGCAGCGCGGATCTCGATGCCCGGCGTGAGCTCTTTCGCCTCACGGAAAATCGTCCAGCGCATCTGGTTCATCACGGCTGCTCCGGCATAACTGGTAAATACTTCAGGGGTGTAGCCATAAAGCGTTCCACCTTCTTTATGGTTTGCCGGCGTGTGGCACTTCGTGCAGCATGTGACCAGTTCGTCGAGTTGGTTTCCATGTCGGCCCTTCCAGTAAAGCGCATGGAGGACCCGGAGGACAGTGCCTTTCTCTACTCCTTTGACGCAGATCCGGCAGGTATACCGGTCCCTGAAAAAGACAGCTTCCCGCAAGGTAGCCAAGTTATATCTCGGACCCTGCTGATAGTCCGTGCCTTCCGGTGCCGCTTCCCCTTTTTCAATAGCCGCCAAGAGCTGTGTATCAAATACCCCGACCTCAAACACCGCCCTGGTGACAGGGCATACATCCACAATTTCCCCGAATGCCTTCACGTTGACGTCTGCCTTATGTTCTACAGATGGAGGAAGCTTCCCTTCCCGGTTCATGCGGTTATCGAATCGCGGTTTTCTGTAGCGTAGGTGGTTTCTTCTCTGATACCGGTATTTCCGCCGGTCATCCCTCCGGGACTTTTCGTCCGCCAGGGGACGGTATTCTTCTGACATGTATTCCCGGGACTCCGATTTCAGGCTGACGCCTACATGGTGGTCCCCGGTATCACAGCAGAACTCAATCGGCTGTGTATATTCTGTCGTTTCATAGTTCAACTTAATTGTAAACGGGCGGTGCCTGTATATGGATGCCCGCCCGTCTTTGAGCATGTGCCGTACCTTCCCGGCACGGACGGTCGGCATCAGGGGCCTCCCATCTTTACTGATTACGAAGATCGTCATTATGTTCCTCCAGACTACCGTTTCCGGCTGTAATGCGCGGGCATCACCCGCGTGGTCCACATCGCCAATGTTATCGCCTGGTTTGTATGCACAGGACACTGTCCCTACCCTCAGGACTGTTTAACTCTGCGCCGCAGAGCGGGGGACGTGTGGAGGATCCCCCGGTGCCTGTATATTCAGGCGTAACGTAGCAGCTTAAGCTGCTGAGGCTAATCAACCGGGCTTACAGGATATCTCCTGCAAGCCCAACCTGACCGTCTCTAACGTGTCAGACGGGGTAATTGACGTCTTCTACGAGGATGGGAGAGATTGTCGTTTCCTCCTTCCTTCCGTGATTTCCGCTGTGGATCATTTTTTTCTTATCTTTTGTCAAATCAGCGGGAATGTTAATTATTGTTATAAGGCGCTGCTCCTTTGAAAAGATATAGCATTTTTCACCATACAGTAACGGAATAGCATTCTTATTATATCTCCATATTCCATCCATCCATTTTCTGAGACGGCCCTTTGTGTTTTCCCTGCATATTCCTTCTGTATAAGCCCTGTCAACAATCCGGGCAGCAGCTTTCTTATGTAAGCCCGCCCTCTGTTTCAACCTCTTTTTTCCGTGTCTTGTAATAGTTGCCATAACAATCATCCTTTCTATAATTTTATACTGAATATGGATTATTTCTTTTTTCTTGTAGTTCTTTACTTCCCGTTCGTCTATTTTGTACCCACGTATAAATTAAAACAGTCTCCTTTTTCCACTTTTTCTATGAAATCATGAATAAAAGGAGGAGTTTTATCATGTCAGAATTATTACTGGATGCTAACACAAAGAAACATTGTATCAGAACTGCAAAGTATGCAGGGGTACTTGCTCTGAAGTTAAAAAGGACGCCATTTGAAGTTTGTAAAATCATTTTTGCTGCGCTGCTGCATGATATCGGGAAATCAAAGATTCCGGAAGAAATATTGAACAAGCCGGGTACACTTACCATGGAAGAAATGAATATCGTCAGGCAGCACCCACAAATTGGTTTTGAGATGCTCAAGGGGAAAGTATCAGATGAAATTGCAGAGATGGTACTCTGCCATCATGAAAACGTAGATGGAACGGGATATTATGGAAAGAAAGCCTCCGAGATTCCGATCGGCGCTAAAATAATACGCATTTGTGATGTATATGATTCCCTTTCTACAGAACGCCCATATAAGGCTCCCTGGGAACAGGACCGGGTGTTCGCGTATCTGGTCAACCATGCTGGTTCATTATTCGACCGGGAGTGCGTTCTTGTATTCTGCAGAACGCAGTCTGGATCCCTTCAGCGACTTCCAAAGGAATCAAAACGGCCCGTTTTTGGGCTGCAGGCTTTACGCAGGTCATCCAGCATTTAATTCCTGGTACCAGGAAAAAGGAAGCAGCGCTTCCTTTTTCCTCTCTTCTTTTTTTGTATGCCGTACCATAGAAAAGGCAGCCAAACGGCCGCCTGTTTCATGGTTATTATGGTGTTGTATCATTCTTCTTATGACTCATAGCAAAGATTTCGATTGGATCACCATCTGGATTTTCCATTCCATACACACGCAGGTTTACACATTCCGTGGTCGGGCTGTATTCCATTATGGCTCCCGGCTCACCAAATCCTTGTGTAACCAGGGAAAGTTCAATGCCTGGATATTCATTATCTAGGATCTGAGAGGCACGGATATTCCCATGTGGTGTCTTTACGATGATTTTCTTCCTGTTTTCACCGCTTTGTACATATGAAATAAAGTCTTTCGGCCTATCCCCTATCATGGTTTCCGAGATCTGGCCTATCCTTTCATACAAGCCTTGGCATTCGTTAAGGTCGATTTCATGCAAGATCAATTCCAGGCATATCTCGTGTTCCGCATACCACTGCATGCAATAGCTCCGGTACTCCTGCACCTGTTCCAGTTTCTGAAACATCAACATCTGGCCGCATATGCAATATCCCAGGTCGATTTGAATAATTTCATCTGAATCCTCAGTTTGCGGATCAATCTTCTCCGCACACATGATGCTGCGGATCTCATCGTCATCGGCCCCGGCTTCAATAAGGCGGTGCAGCGTATCCTCAAGAGCCGCACTAATGTCATCGCTATCGTTTGGAATAATACAGTGATACTTGTTGCATGTATCTGCCGATGTGGCATATTCTGCGATTGTTTCCTCCGTAAAATCAACTAAACTTTCCAACGTCACCATAATAGCTACCTCCTCTTTTCTGTTCAGTAACAATATGGAGAAAGTTTCGAAAAAATAGAGCCGCTGAAAAGCGACTCAATTTTATGGCTTATGATCAATCGTTGTTTACAGAATCAATACTAAGGGGGATTCCCATTAATTCAGCGACATATTGGCCAATGCAGAGGGCATCATGCCATGATTGCTTCGTTGGAGTGCCATCTTCGTACCACTCTGCAAAAATACAGCTTGAACTCAATGCGGTTTCATTATCGTAGTCGTACTCATAGTCGAGATCAACGAACTGCCCCAGACAATTCCATTGACAAGTAACCCTGGCGCTTTCAGTTAATTTTTCTTTGCTGATAAGCTTTGTTATAAGCTCTTCTTCAGTTGCAGTCAATCCAATTTTTTTTGCGACTTTTTCCGGGTCTTCCTTTTTATTGATATGATACATGTCAATAAAAAGCCCCCGGTCATAAGTCCAGCCTCCGGCCTGAATGATCCATAACTGTCCATCATCTAACCGTTTTACGACTAAATGATTAACCCCTTCAAAATCAACAGAGGCAAAGTTGACCGCCTTAGAATAGTCAATTGTCGCATTACAGTTAATGGGATTGATAAACACCTCTTCCTTGTTCCCGACCAACGTAACCGGCACTGGATAATATCCGGAATGAAACTCTTTAAAATTATTGATGAGAAGAGATTCCGCATCAGATAATCCAAACCATTTTATCCACTTGTCAGCCCTTTTGCGAATCATCTCAAGTTGAATTGGACCCAGGCCATTTCCTCTCTTTCGGTATTCAGCTTCCACAAGCCGGTAGAAATCATTTCTCTTTTTTCTTTTAAAGTAACGGGACAGATTCTCCTGTAAAAGCTTTTTCCGTTCTGGGAGCATCCCAAACTGCCCCTGAAAGTCTTCTGACTTTACATATTCAGTTGCAACTTTCAGATTTTCCTCGGTTGACTTGATGTTCAGGTCAGTTAAGGCAGATTTTATATCGTCTTCCGTCCAATTTTCAGAATACCAATACTCAGGCTTATCCTTGGTGGCGCTGCTGTTAAAAGCCGTGGCTTCATTATCTTTCCATGATCCCACATACTCCTCAACCTTACGGTACCGGACCTGCAGGGTGGCCAGGTCATAATCAGTATTTGCATACTGGTTACTTTTCATTGCTGTCTCCTTTGTTCTTTCCCTGCAAAGCAGCTCAGAAAACTGCGTAACAAAAACCAACTCTTTTTTTCCGGTCTTTCGGTCTGTTACAAATCCTCCAAATTCGATTGCATAACCATTTTCCATTTTTTGTTCCTCCTTTTTTGAATTCACATTTAATATGTAAAAAAGAAGAAAAGAAAAGACTGACTCAGATAGTATGCCAGCCTTTGGTAAGATGCTTCTTCTCATGCACCTCCTGCTTTGAAATTGTAAATTGGTCGTATAATCTTCTTTACCTCTACAGTTCCCCCGATATTATTTATTATGGATTCGATGGGCTTATATGCCATTGGGCACTCATCCAATGTGTCCCGCCCAACGGAAGTTGTATAGATGCCTTCCATCTCCTCCTCAAACGCTGAAACTGTAAAGGAAGACTTGGCTTCCGAACGGCTCATCAGACGTCCGGCCCCATGTGGTGCGGAACAATTCCATTCCTGGTTGCCCTTCCCGATACAGATCAAGCTGCCGTCTCTCATGTTAATGGGGATGATCAACCTCTCGCCCTTCTGTGCTGAGACTGCGCCTTTTCGGAGAATCAAATGTTGCAGATCAATGTAGTTATGGATCGTGGTAAACTCATCCACAACATGAAGTCCCATCTGCTTCTCAATCGTATCTACTATTGCCTGGCGATTTAATACAGCATATTGTTGGGCGATTCTCATATCATGAATGTAGTCATCAAACATACTTCCCTCCACATATGCTAATTGTTTTGGGATATTAGTCTGCTTTGTATTTTTTAGTTTCTTAATTTCTGCCTCAATTTGCCTCCGCTTCCCTTCAGTCTTTAACCGCTTTATAAGAGCATCCACCTCAGCCTTGGAGCAGTTGTTCAGACGTTCATAGGCAAGCTGCTGGTAAAAGGATGCAATTTCTACACCCAGGTGACGGCTCCCAGAATGAACGACAAGATACAGATGTCCTTCAACGTCACGGTCAATCTCAATAAAATGATTGCCCCCTCCCAGGGTGCCAATTGATTTTTCTGCCCTGTCCAGATTGATATGGTTCATGCAACGAAGGTTATGGAGTTCGCTGTCATGTACAAACGGATGTGTTTTTTCCCGGATGGAAAAACCCGCTGGAACATACTGATGGATTGTTTCGTCTAACTGCTTAAGATCGATGGCTGATTCTTCCAAAATGGCAACTGCCATTCCACAGCCGATGTCTACTCCTACAAGGTTTGGTACGACCTTATCTCCAATCGTCATAGTTGTCCCGATTGTGCAGCCGGCACCTGCATGGATATCCGGCATGAGCCGTATTTTCTGTCCTTTTACGAACTCCTGATTACAAAGTTCCAAAACCTGACTTATACTGGACTGATCAGCCAGTTCTGTATATACAATAGCTGTGGCATACTTACCTTTTACCTCAAACATTTCGTTTCACCTCTTTTGCCTCTATCTGTCTCAATAAATATATCATATAATTCCTGCATTTCTTTCATAAACCCGCCCCTTATTCACTTACCTGCTTTGTCCGCCATAGCAAACGCTTCTTTCTCCCCATAGGTTATGATACCATTATAAACGCGATAATCCCAACCTATTTCGTCAACAATTTGTTGTGCTTTCTCGTATGCATTCATCATGTCATCGACAGAGGCATACCCCAGTGTCTTTGCATGGTAGGCAATCTTATCCAGTCTGTACGGAATTCCGGTCTTTCTCCGGTCGATCACTTCAGATAGCTTCATTTCGTAGCAAGCGCCTTCTTTTTCTAATCCCTCGAACGAAAAGAGTGTTTCAGATAAATATCCACCATCTATATGTCTATGGTATAGTTTGGTTTCCACCAAAGTGGTGCCATCTGACATTCGAAATGTTATATGTTCATCATCTGGATAGTCGCAGGTAATTGGCAGCTGCTTTTTTTTCAGGAACTCGTCCACCGCACGTTCTACACCATCCCAGTAGTCATTTATGATCCGATAGGTCAAATTTTGCCTTTGTAAATGTTTTTCCAAGTCGCCCACTAATTCGGAAATTCGCATATCCTTATATGATATCATCATTTTCTACCTCTTTCGCCTTTTCTTTCAATGCAATTTTCGCTTTTTCAGGATCATAAAACAGCGTTTCCCCTATACAATCTGGTTCAAAATCCATCCCATCAATCAGAAGATATGGCCGGCCGTTCTCATCAAACTCAATTTGGATCTTCTCAACGGTGAAGTCAACAATATCGCTCAGGTCATCATAAAAAGTCCAGACTGTATCTCCAACCTTACATGGCAAAATCACCATGCGTCTATCTTCTTCTGCTGTTTCGTATTGTCATACCTCCCTATTCTTATTCAGGATCCATATTAGATTTGCATCGCTCAGCTTCCAACTTTGCGAACTTTTCTTTTTCCTTTTCAGGAATAAATTCATAGCTTATTTTGTCAAAATGGATGGCATCCGCGAGTTTCTTTGCTTTATCATAAGCTTCCATCATCTCCTCAATTGAGGAGTAGCCCAGTTTGTCAGCATTGTATGCAATTTCTTCCAGTTTATAGGAAATTCCATAGACCCTCCGCCCGATCGTTTCGGATATGGACATATCAAAACAGGGGCCGACCTTGACCAATGATTTAAAGGTATATTTCCGGTCAGCGATCGGTTTCTTTTTTGTGAAACTATACCTTACATCGATATCTATTACGATTTCATGATTCTCCAGCCGCAGTTCGAGATCGCTTCCTCCATTTCCATAAGTGCAATGAAGAGGAATACCATTCTCTGCGAGAAAGGTATTGGCAGCATTCTTTAGACTGTCCCAAAATTCGTTCCGCTCCAGTTCAATTAATTTCTGCCCTTTCAAATAGTTTTCCATCTTTTTTACCATCGTAGAGATCTTTATTTCTTTTTTCATTGGTCCATCCTCCGTTTGATGTTTCTATATGTAATATACACTTTTTGGAAGTATGGACATTTTTGCAGACAAAAATTCCCTTCCGCCTGTCAAAGGCAGAAGGGAATTATAATGAGATGTCAAGATGTCAGAGTCCAGTAACGAAATTGGGATCACGGTGCTTCTCGCGCCATATGGTTGCGCTTACAATGCTTCTGAGCTGATCCCGGAGCTCACGCTCCTTTTTGACATCTCGACAATCTGAAGGGATAGGACATATCCACTTTCATATATTTCTAAGTGGTTATTCACAAAATCATGGAAAGCATCTTCGTTGTTTTCCAGGTTATTGTCTGCCAAAAACGATTCGTAGTCTGTTATTACATCGGGCGGGAGGTAGGCCATTACGCCCTGCCCCTTCCAACTGGTGAAGCCTCACACGACTAAAGTCGCGTGCTTCCTAATGCCGCCTGCCGGCGGTTCCCCTTTAGGGGGATCGGACAGCCTTTCCACCATACGGCATACACTCAGCGAACAGTCGGCACTAAGCCGCCAGTGCCGCATGTATGCTAATTAACGTGGATAAGGTGCAGGTACTTCTCTTAGCGCATGAAGGAACTTTTGCCTCCATGTCCAACCTTGCCGTTTCCGGTAAGGATTTTAAGATTTCACGGATGAAATATCTCGCCCCAATGTTATAAGCAGCATTCAGGTCGCAGTGATAGACCTTGCCGCTCTGGAATTCGCAGACACTATAGGATCCATTGGTTTTTGCGGACTCCGTGCCCCTGAGCACACGGCCAGTGCCATCGAAGGCAAGACGGCTGGTGTCCCAGGCATTGATGCGGCTGATACGCATCCCCAGACGGTGCGCTTTGTCTGTAACAACTGACTGGGTGTGCCGTGCTTTCCACAGGTGCAGGCGCTGTTTCTTAGAACCCCGCTTCCTTCCTTTCAGGCCCAGATGTTCAAATACAATTACATCTACGTTATAAAGCACAGCTATGTCTATGATAAACTGTGCTGTTTTTACAGCAATAGCATCATTAATGCCTTTTGCCCTTGCCCACAGACGCGGTATCTTCCGCGCGCCGTGCTGCTGCGCTTTTTTGATACGCCCGATTGCATGTGAGAGGCAGTCGTTTTCTCCCGGGAGAAAAAAGAAGTGTTTCCCGAGGACCGTGCCGTCTGCACACATGGCAGAACATACGCAAGCGCTGTTGATGCCAAGGTCTACTGCAAGGATTTTCTGCTCTTTGAAAGGTATGGAAGTTAGCGTAGCCTGTTCTTCAAAAGAAAATGTCAGAAACCATTCCTTCCCTTTACGCATAAGGACAGGGACACATTCTTCCCGTTCCTGACAGTGATGCAGGATATAATCTACATCGGATTTGCGGAAAGTAATATCGATCCAGTCCCAGGTATTGTGGATAAACACCTTGATCCTGGCCTCATAAGCGGAAGATTCCTGATACATATTGCCTTTGTACATGCAGGGGAATACGAACCCGGCTTTTGGCAGACCAGGCTTCTTCCCGGAAGGATCCTCCTCCCAGTTCTTCAGGTTTGACAGGTAAGAAGATACCTTCCCGACTGCTTCGTTGATCGCTGCACGCCGCAGGTAGGAAGGGAACTTGTAAAACCCAGGATCCGCCTGGGAAAAGTCATATTGAACGACGGGGCGTTTCTTCGTTGCATGGGTAAGGCGCTCTACGCAGGTCATTTTGTCTTTTGCGGAACTGCAGAGCGAAACCTGGCCCCACTCCTTTAAACAGACGGATATGAAAAAGTCTACTGCCAAACGGTAGAACATGAGCGTGTCCTTAAAGATATGGCTATAATGTTTTATCTTTTTCCGGTAAGAGGTAAAAATCTTCATATGCCTTGTCACTTTCCTGTTTTCTGAGTTTCTATATATGTGCGGACCTGATCATAACTCCTGTCACTGACTGTTGCAACGAAATACGACGGGTTCCAGAGATGTCCGCCCCAGAGGAAGGACTTGATCTCCGGATGATCCAGGAATAGCCAACGGGCAGTATTGCCCTTGAGGATCTTGACCGCATCAGATAACCGGAGCTGCGGCTTGCAGTCTACAGGCAGATGGATGTGATCCGGCATGACTTCCAGTGCTGCCGGTTTCATGTCCAAGCGGTCCAGTGTCTGATTCAGGTACCGTATGACATCGTTCCGGATCTCCCCGGTAAGTACAGGTTTCCTGTACTTGGTCACCCAGACGATATGGTACTGGAGGGAATAGACATATCCACGACCATATGTAAGTTTTGATGTTGACGAATATAGCTTATCTGATTCCATGTTTATAGTGTACCATATGCAGGATGATAGGACAAGAAAAGCCCGCCTTACTCACGACTAAAGTCACGAGTCTGCGGCGGGTAACAGATCAACGCCATACCCGTACATAAATTACCCTCCTAATATTTTCCCCGCTCATCAACCACATCTTTTAATCCCTGCTTACGGATCATAGTTTTCCGCTTGAGTCGTTCCCCGTATTTCTTCAGGATGATCTTTTCGGCGTCCTCTGCAGTGTCGGCATGGATGATATCGGTAACAGCGGGTGCATATCTGCCGGCGGCCTCAAACAGGAACATGTTTTTACCTTCTCCGTATTCATGTACAGTATGCATAGGGTCAGTTATTGAAAGATCAAGCCACATCCATGCGCCCCTCTGTACACTGGACTCGTTGGTATCGTTATTGTCTACAAGATACACCTTGCTGTCATAATCGTTTCGGAATTCAATAAACATAAAAAATCTCCTCTCCTTTATTATTTCTAACAATATGGTAACAAATATGTACTTCATGTGTTTTTTGCAGAAATAATAGAACAGAGCCCATTGCCGGGCTCTGCCAACTTATTAGATGTACTATTTTTCTGTGCAATGATATAAATCTGCCGTTTCAACATATTTTCTGGCAGCTTCTTCTCCTTCATGCCGCAGAACCCAATATATGCTATACCATATTGCATCCAACTGCTGATGGGTAAGTTCCTTTTCCGGATTTTCCTCTCTAAATCGCTTAATTGCTTTACTGTATAGTTGATCCGCGATATCTCTCTTCAACATATCAATCTCCTCACCAAATTTTTAAATCTTCCTTAGCCAATTAATATTATACCAACCGCTGCCGACCGCAGAAATTTTGCAGATACGAAAACAGAGCCCATTACTGGACTCTGCTCTTTAATCATCGAATTCGTCACTTTTCTAATATGAACACAAGTCCGTCCTTATAAGTAATCTCGAACCCATATTCCCTCTTCAGCCATTCGGTAAATCCGTCCTCAAAATACGTCTTTTGGATGCACGGCTTAATGGCTTCCAACGGCTCAATAAAGCAGCCCTCTATACCAAAAGTGGATTCTGAAATCACAACCGGATCATCCATGAAAGCCATTGATGGCACCGCCCATAATAAGCATCTATTGATGTTGGGATTTGAGCTCTCTCGTCGTTGAACAACAATAGCGGTTTTGCTGCAGGTGCTATTCATAAAAGCGCTGTAGACTTTTTTGCATTTTCTTGGCGCTCTCTTCTGCTCGTCTTTCTTATGTGCTTTACCTCTGGAATCAAAATTCAATGTTTTCGGGCGCATAATACGGAAACTCTTTAACGTTCAGCTCCAAGGCAGTATCTTTGATATCTTTCGCGGTAATCCGTCCAGATTTGCCTCCTGAAATTTGAAGAATCAGTTTTGCATATTCCTCGTCTGGGTCTTCTTCTCTGTACGCCACAGCTATCAGCTTTTTAGCTTCGGCAACTGTAAGAGTCACCGTGTCCTTCCGGTATATCGTTATGCTGCACATTTTATACTCATCGATAAGCTCATCGAGGTGGATCTGTATATATCCCCGCGCAACGGCCTTCAAGAACTCTTTTGCTCTTTCCCCGAAAAAGCAGACATCCGGAATTTCTACATCCCAGTTATCCAACTGGTACAGGATATCCCCGAGTTCAGGGACAGCTGAATATTCTGCGGTGGCGGAGCCACCCAATCTCCTGGAATAGAGCCGTGGAATCCGTTATCGAGAGCCACTCGTCCGATGGTGGGAGCCATGACCCGTGTCGTGGCTCCCAGTAGGATGATTTAGTTTTTGATCATCCTTTTCCTTTGCCGCATTGAAACATCCCCGTCAATCC
>NZ_JAJEQX010000050.1 GCF_020687545.1 Ruminococcus turbiniformis
CCCGAGATTATGAAGCCTCAGGATTTCTCGATAATCTACCATGATTATCGCCCTCCTTATAATAGTAGTCACACATTAGGTGTGCCACAATCATTATAAGGAGAACTTTAACGGCTGGTACAGCCAACCGGTAAGATGGTACAGAATTAGCGGCAGGGTGGTACAGTTAAACCGTGCAGTGTGTCACGAGCGACCGTTATTTACAGGTTTATCTGCAACCGCCTCAATGAACTGTGTATACTCTTCTTTTGTCCAGAAAAGCATTTCCTTTGATTTTTCTTTCCCCATGGATCCCGCCTTACGTGCAACATTACTTTTCAAATCATAAAAGTTAACTGCATGATTCAAAATCGCACTCATTTGATTGTGGATTGTCTTAAGATATACTTGCGAATATCCCTTTCCATTGGCATCTCGATGATTCATAATCATGTTTTGCCACTGACGGATATCCGCCGTCTTGATCTCCTTCAGTTTTCTGTCCGTAAAATACGGGAGAATCTTCTTATCGACAATGTGTTTTTTAGTCAGCCAGGTATTATATTTAATCCTGGGTTTAATATCGTTCAGATAAATATCCACAAAATCTCCGAATGTCATATCCAGGCTTCTATTTTCCTTTAATTTGAACGCCCTCTCCCAGTCTTGCGCATCACATTTGCGCTTAAATCCTCTCTTTGTCTTTTGTTTTCTGACACCTGTCCAATCCTTATAATAGGTGCGAACTTCATAAGTATTGGTCTTTTTGTTTTTAATAACTGCCATTCATTTTCACCTTCTTTCTTGAACTCTCACATTATTTTGTTTCGCTCATACCATAAACACGTTCTTCAAAATATTTACGGCTAATTTTGCCCTTAACAACCACAAATCCCTGTTTTTCCAGTTCATCGTTTAGCTTGCGTACCAGACGATAAGCAAAGGAATCAGATACTTCTAATTCCCGGGCAACTTCTTTTGCTGAGATAAATAATTTGCTCGCCATATTTTCTTCCTCCTTTCCCTTTTTATAAATTCCATCAGTTCACTTCTGAACTGTTCGCTCATATCATAACATTTCATTTTCGAAATGTCAACAGAATAATTTCAATATTGAACGGTTTGTTTTTATATTTCATTTTTGAACTGTTCATGCTATAATAAGAGACAAGAACTGTGAAGGAGCGATCAATTATGACTGTTGGAGATAAAATCAGAAAATATCGGTTAGAACAAGGATATACCCAAAAAGAATTGGCCATAAAGGCAGGACTAAGTGAGTCAGCTGTAAGAAATTATGAACTTGGGAACCGCACTGCTTCTCAGGATCAATTAGAAAAAATTGCCAATGCATTAAAAATCAGCCCATTCGCACTGGCTGATCCAAACTTTGATACCTATATAAGTGTTATGCATTCCCTATTCGCACTGGAAGACCAGTATGGACTCCATGCCTACAGAGATGAATCCGGGGTACCTCAACTGATGTTTAAGGATAAAGGGCATGATTCATTAAATATGCTAGATCAAATCGGTGAATGGGCAGATATATACCAGAAATACAGAAACGAAGAGATTACAGAAGAAGAATACTTAAATTGGAAAAGTAGATATTAATTATAAGGGGAGATGTTATGGGATTTTTTAGTAAACTATTCAATAATCAGAAAAAAGAATCTAAGATAGATTCAACTGCTCTAACACCGCAAAAGTCGGCACTCTCAAATTCTATTTTACTTAATGTACATCCAGACATACGAAATTACATTTGGATTGGCGATGGTAAGATGAAAAATTATACACCGCAGCAAAATAATGGTCAAAAAGTAACCATTAACGGCGTTACATTTACCTTTTCCTTCGGCCTTCAAGAAGAACCTAGTTTGATATTTACTAATCTTCCTATAGCCACAAATACTACCTCCGTTGAGAGACCACCCTATTTTCCAGTTTATAAAGAACTTTCTCCTGCACAAAGAGGTATGTATTGGAAGCTGCTTGCAAATCCGTATGATTCCTCTATTGATATAGGTTATGTTTTTATTTTATATTATGGCCTGGAACGTTACTTATTAACAGATAAATACGAAGAAGTTATAAATATTCTTCTTAAACTAAGAGATGTACATACCAACGCTTCCTTTCAATCCTACTCTGCAAATGCTATTATTTTAACTTGCCTCGTTCGTCAAAGAGCAGACCTTGTAATGAAATTTATGAATTCATTAGACAAAGAACATGAATACCGTTTCTCTGATAATCTCTTCCTTTTATGTAAATACTGTTTAAACCTTTCATTAACAGTACCTGAGATAATACGCCTTGCAAAATCATTTGAATTCACAAAAACAACTTACATAAAAAACTATCCTGATACGTTCTCTGAAATTTTAACCGAAAATATAAGAGTAAAATATAACGGAAATGAAATCCCATGCGAAAAATTATTAACAAAAGCTGAATTCAATAAGCTTCCTAAACAGAAAATTCCTGTTTTTGCAAACATTTCTATTCGAGATAGGGATATTGAGGTTCCACAAATTTTAACTTCATTCAAATTTAAAAAGGATATCTATTTTCTATTAGAAAAAACCCATGAAGAGGTTAAATCTAAATTAGCTGAACTGCGAAAAAAAGGAACTGCACCAGAGAAAAAAGCCACACCCCAAAAACATCCTAAAGAAGTACTCTCTTTTGATACTTCGCAAGAAACTCTTTTACTTTCAGATTACCAAAAAGCTAAAATTGGTTCAACTGATCAACATTTTGCCTTAATTGCCCTTCAAAATTTTTATTACAAATATCGGGCCATTGATGATAAATATTTGGAGCTATGTATAAAATACTGTTTAGAAGATATTTCTAATCTTTCAACAATGCAGAATAGTTATCTCAAAGAAGAAGAAAAAAGGATTAATGATATGTTTTTCCTTTCTAAGACTGAAAAGCAAAATGAATTAAAGAAAATCACAGCATTCAATGGAACAATACCAGCTTTTAAACGTTTGGCTATAATTTATGAAAAAGCAAAAGACTTCAATTCTGCAATAAATATTTGCGAACAAGCTATTAACTATTATACTTCTATAGGAATGTTGTCTCAAGCAAATGAATTTCAAGACCGTCAGGAAAAACTGTTAATAAAGAAGTCTAAACTCTCTAAATAAATACTAATTATTGTCATTTGATTGTCACGAGACATAGAAAAATCCCGCAACCCCGCATAAATGCTGGGATTGTGGGATTTACTCTCCTATTCAAACTCAATCGTCCCCGGCGGCTTGCTCGTCAGATCATAGAACACCCTGTTAACACCCTTCACCTCATTGATGATCCTGCTCATCACCTTCTGAAGCACATCAAACGGGATCTCCGCCGCCTCTGCTGTCATAAAGTCGATCGTTTTCACTGCCCTGAGCGCCACTGCATAGTCATAGGTTCTCTCATCACCCATAACTCCCACAGAACGCATATTTGTCAGGGCCGCGAAATACTGATTAAGGTCACTGTCCAGACCGGCTTTTGCGACCTCTTCTCTGTAGATTGCATCCGCATCCTGAACAATCCGCACTTTCTCGGCAGTCACTTCACCGATGATACGGATTCCCAGTCCCGGACCCGGGAACGGCTGACGGAATACAAGCTCTTCCGGAAGACCAAGCTCCAGGCCGGCTTTTCGCACTTCATCTTTAAACAGATCGCGCAGCGGCTCAATGATCTCTTTAAAATCAACATAATCCGGCAGGCCGCCTACATTGTGGTGAGATTTAATGACGGCTGACTCTCCGCCAAGGCCGCTCTCTACCACATCCGGATAAATAGTTCCCTGTGCCAGGAAGTCCACAGCTCCGATCTTCTTCGCCTCTTCCTCAAATACACGGATGAACTCCTCACCGATAATCTTACGCTTCTGCTCCGGCTCTTCCACGCCTGCCAGTTTGCTGTAATATCTCTCCTGCGCGTTCACGCGGATGAAATTCAGGTCGAAGCTTCCGTTCGGGCCGAATACGGCTTCCACCTCATCTCCTTCATTTTTGCGAAGAAGTCCGTGGTCTACAAACACACAGGTAAGCTGCTTTCCGATCGCCCGGGAAAGAAGTCCTGCTGCCACAGATGAATCCACACCGCCGGACAGCGCCAGCAGCACTTTGCCTCCGCCCACTTTCTCGCGGATCGCCCGGATAGAGTTCTCCACAAACGCGTCCATTTTCCAGTCTCCGGCGCACTCGCATACATTTTTTACGAAGTTGTTGATCATCTTCGTTCCCTCAACTGTATGCAGGACTTCCGGATGGAACTGGATCGCATAAAGCTTCTTTTCCGCATTTTCCGCTGCCGCCACCGGACAGTCTGCGGTATGTGCGGAGATCTCAAATCCCGGAGCCACTCTGGAAATGTAGTCGAAATGGCTCATCCAGCAGATCGTCGGAGTTGATACCCCTTCAAAAACTTTTGAAGCGGTTTTGTCAATGAGCACTTCTGTCTTTCCGTACTCTCTTACATCTGCCTTTTTCACTTCGCCGCCAAGCACATGCATCATAAGCTGCGCGCCATAGCAAAGGCCCAGCACCGGGATGCCGAGTTCAAAAAGCTCTTTTGAATATGTCGGGGAGTCCGGAAGGTAGCAGCTGTTCGGTCCTCCCGTCAGGATGATTCCCTTCGGGTTCATCGCCTTGATTTTTTCGATATCTGTTCTGTAGGAATAAATTTCGCAATACACGTTGCATTCCCTGACACGTCTTGCCACAAGCTGGTTGTACTGGCCGCCGAAGTCAAGGACAATTACTAATTCGTTCTTCACTCTTTTCCTCCTGATGTATCTGTAAATGATGTTCAACATCGGTACGAAGACGCCCGCAGCATCAGCCGCAGTGTCTTTTGAGCTCCAACGCTGTTCCGAGTTCAATTATAGTTGAGGGCACCGCATTTTACAAGCATTTCTTTCTTACGTTCCTCCCGCTTCGCCTGCATTCTCCTCCCGATTCGCCTGCATTCTCCTCCTGCTTTCGCCTGCGCAAACCGTGTTGAAAATTGTCGGAAACTATTTTATTATTGTCTTATATTTATGATGCGATGTCTGCGGATTGTTCCGTGCCATGTGCCCCCGCAATCCCGTCCAATACAATATTCGCATATCGGGGGAATATACGTCCCATCACTGATTATCCTGCACGGAAAGATTCCTGTCATCGCCCAGAGAAAGGAGGCCGCCATGCCTGATATTACAGGTGCCGCTGGTGCTATACTGTCCGGCATTGTCACCAATATACTTACCGACGCCGTGTACCGCGGCTACAGCAATATCCGCAGCCTGAAACGCACAAGCACGCCGGCCCGCACAGAGATCCGGCAGCGCATTTCGGAGTTTCTTAAGAATTACGACGGTACTCTGATTGAATCCGCCACATTCGCAGAATATCTTGAGCTTCCCCAGGTCTCGGACACCCTGCAGGATTACGCGTATTACACTGCTGCCAGCTGCTCGGCAAAGGGAAAGCCGTCCCTTTCGACAAGTGAACAGGTTATTGATTATCTGACCAGGAATGCTCTCTCTCACTATCATGAAGAGCTGACGATTCCCGACCGGAGAATGATCGAAAAGTTCTTCTCTGATTTTTTTGATGTCAGCAGAAAATATTACTTTGACCGTCTTTCCGAGAGGGAACAGTATGTCCTCTTTCTGATCGGGGATCGGCTCGCAAAGATGGAGGAACATCTCAGCAGAAATATTTCCCGGGATGTGCTTGATAAGAATGAGCAGTACACGGAGATTATGCGCCAGTACACCGCAATTATACGAAAACGGAACCAGTCTCTGTTTGTCTATGGCTTCAGGGAGCTTAAACTGGACGATTTTTATGTGATTCCGAAACTTGTCAAACACCCCGGCCCTGCCCGCTTTGACAATATGCGTTTTGACGCCTCTGATATAATAAACTATCATATATCAGACGGTAAACTGGACACAAAAACTTTCTGTCCCTACACCGATATTTTCCGCTCGGATGACATCATATATGTAATCGGCGGGCCCGGATACGGCAAATCAATCCTGCTGAAAAATATCGTTCTGCACAGCGACAGAATGAATTTTGACAATTCCGGCGACTACCTTGTGATCCGCTGCGATCTGAAAACATTTTACAAAAATCCGCAGGGCCGCACTCCTTCTGTCATAGAATTTCTGATTGAATCGATGGTGGAAGAAAGCGGGATGTCCAGAAATGATCTTACCGAAGATTTTCTGAATTATTATCTGAAAATCGGAAGGGTTATTGTTCTCTTTGACGCACTGGATGAAGTTCCGCGCCAGTACCGGACAAAGCTCCACAAAACGATAACAAGCTATTTTCTCTCATACAGTCCGAAAAACAAAATATGCATCACTTCCAGAGAACGCGGTTTCTATCCGCAGAACGAAATACCGGTGTTTGAAATCCAGCCGCTTCGCCGCAAGGAAATCGATACATACCTGGACAGAATGATCCGGCTGCACTATTTCAGGGAAGAGGACAAACCGGTCTTTTTCCGTCAGGCCAACGCGCTTGTCAGCCAGAAATTTCTGAACAGTTTCCTGCTTCTTTCTCTTCTGGTCAGCATTTTCCAGGCGGAAAAGGAACTGCCTCAGACAAAGGTCGAACTGTACAGCAAATGTTTTTCATATATTTCACGCGACAGAGAGAAAGACAAGGCGGAGATCAGTGAAAAATACAACTGGAACGACATTCTGCGCATTATGAAGGACAGCACATTTATCGAGCTGTCAAAGCTCGCGTGCCCGAACAACGAAAGCATCGCTGAGGAAACCATCCTGGATGTCCTCTCGAAGGTGTATAAACAGAAGTTCGGCGGAATTGCCCGGGCAGAGACGGCTGTGGAAGAGTTCCTCAGATTCTGCTCTGAGCGCACAGAACTTTTTGTGCCCGCACAGCAGGAAGGTTCCTACCGCTTCTTTCACCGCTCGTTTTTTGAATACTTTTATTCAAAATATCTCTCAAGAGAAAAAAATGTGAGGAAGATCGTGCAGGGATTCCGCAAATTTGATCAGGATTCCGAAGTGTTCGAGCTCACAGCTGCAATTTTGAAAAATGAGGACGAGTTCCTCTATCAGCAGCTCATAGAATATCTTCTGGACAAGGCATCTGAAGGCCTCCTTGCCGACCGTATGAAAGCAGATATGCTGAATATTCTTACTCTTGTCATGCAGGCAGTCGATGATCAGCAGTATATTTTCGACTACTGTAAACTGTTTTTACTGAACAGCCGGCTTATCGCCTCGAAACATTTTATTATGATACCGCTGTACAGAGGGCGGGGCAAATTTTTGAAAAATGAAACAGTCATCAGCAGTCTCCTGCAGAAATTCTGTGCCTCAGATCCGCAGCTGCACGATCTTTTCTATCAGGCATACCGGAAATACGCCTTTCCGGCCGTCGCCGCATTTCTGAGCACCTCCGTATTCCAGAATCCGGAGCAGATCCTTGCGGTGCCCGATGGCCCCCGCTTTCTGCGGGCGCAGGTACGTGCCGTTCCGGAAATGCTGAAAAACGAATATTATATGGGCGTAATTTTCTCTCACCCCGACTGGAAAAACTTTTTCATGGAATCTGTAAAGAATCTGATGCCAGATAGGCCAGTTGATAATTCGGAAGGTTTGCCGGACGAGCTTCAGCCGGACAAAAGCAGTATCCGGCAGTTTGTGATCTCGCTGAACCATCTTGACCAGTCTCAGCTTGAGAAATACTGTGATCTTATATTTGGAACGAAACAGTTATCTGCCGGAGATGCCGCATCTTCTTAAAACACATTTCAGGATTGTAAGCGGCCATCAGAGTCTCAGGCAAGCCCGGACTTTTAATCGGCCGCATGTACAAAGAGAGGGCACCCCGCAAGCCGCTCATGGCTTTTTGGGGATACCCTCTGTGTTTTCTGTTTATCCGCTGCTTTTTATGTGGATGCTGTTTCACATATCTTACGCCGCGTATTTTGCAATCTTCTTCTGCAGTTCATCACAGTCGTCGGAATACATTTTCAGTTCCATCACATTGTTCAGCCCAAGATTCATAATTCCGAGAATTGATTTTGCATCAACCACAGCCCGGCCTCTCTTCATATCCATGTCGAATTCGTACTTGGAGACCGTGTTCACAAATTCAAGGATTTCCTCAGGGCTCTTAAAAGCGACCTTCATTTCGTTCATTTAAAAATTCACCTCTTCTTTGAATCATATGATACTGGAGCAAAGTATCTCTGCCCCGGCGTCACTGCACTGTGAAAAAAGCTTCAAGTTTTCTCTGCCGATTATGCTCCAATATACTACCATATTTTCCCATCACAAAAAGGGTGAATTTCTTCAGAAAGGTGTAATTTCTTAATGACCTGACTTTCTGTATTCGTTCGGAAGCACGCCGACTTCCTCTTTAAATACCCGGCTCATATATTTGGGATCCGAGTACCCTGTAAGTTCAGAGATCTGGTTCAGCTTCAGCCTGGAATTGCGCAGCAGATCTTTGATTCTCTCAATCCGGCAGCCGGTTACCGTCTCCTTGAATCCGGCGCCGGTCTCCTTTTTAAACTGCGTGCTCAAATATTCCGGAGAGACAAAGAGCCTGTCCGCCGCTTCTTCCAGCGTAATCCCGTGATCATAATATTTTCTCACAAGCCGCACTGCTCTGCGTATGAGCGGGCTCAGATCCTCATCCCCCTGCTCGCCGAACGCTTCCCAATGAAGCAGGCTGAAATATTCTTCCATCGCAACGCGTATCCTGTTCCAGCTTACAGCGCGGGCAATCTCTCCGAGACAGTGCTGAATGCGCAGCTCTGAGCCTATAATATTCACTTTTCTGTACTCGTCCAGTACACTTAAGTTGAACCGGATCAGACACTCACGGATCTGTTTCGGGCTGTAGATCTCATGCCGGAGCAGATCATAGAGACGATAATACGAGCCTTTGATCGCCTCGCCCTTTTTGGCCACTACCTCCTCCCTGACCCGGTTTTCAAGCTCCATCGGGTATTTCAGCGGTTCCACTTTCAGTTTTGCAATGTCATCCGGACGGATGAGATCTCCCCTGTCAAAAACAAGGTTCCACTCCCGCAGGTTCCTGAGTTTCTTCAGCGTCTCCATCAGCGCATCCATTCGCTCCATCCGATCCCACAGGCAGATAACTTCGCCTCGCAGACGCCCGCACAGAAGCGGCACCACCCGCTCCGCAAAAACCCGGTATTCTTCCTGTATTCCCGTCGGCCTGTAGATCACAGCGCCGATCATCCGCCAGATATCCGCCTCGATCACACACAGGGAAATGCCGTTTTCTTTTCCCGCATATTCAAGGATTCGCCGGACTTCTTCCCCGTACTCAGCGTAGCTTCCTCCTAGCCAGACAGTAAAGAGTTCGCCCGGCTCCTCCAGTGTGAATCCGTATTTTTCTTTCGTCATCCGGTGAAATTCCCGATCTGCCTTAAGCTGGCCGCTCATACAGCCGGTGAATATATTGTCCACGGTGAACGTGTGCTCCAGCGCCCGCTCATCCCTGATTTTCGCGGCAGTCTGCAGAACCGCCTTTTTCAGCTGGGCCCGTTTCACCGGCTTAAGCAGGTAATTGTCCACGCCCAACCCGATGGCCTTCCGCGCCCGGTCAAAGTCCCGGTCCTCTGTGAGGATAATCACTTTTGTCTTTACATTTTCCGCCCGAAGTCTCTTAAGCATGGACAGCCCCGACAGTTTCGGAAGATCGATATCCATAATGACAAGATCCGGGCGTTCCCGCAGGATCAGCTCATATCCCGCTTTCCCGTCTGATGCAGTGCCGGGCGCACTGTACTCTTCTCCGATCGCCTCAAGCACTTCCACAGCGGTCCTGCGGTCTCTGTCATTTCCGTCAATGACCGCTGTTCTCATGCTTTCCACTCCCTGAGAATTTCAACTATCTCTTCATAGCACCGTGTAAACTCCGGCAGTTTCTCCCTGGCTCCTTCCAGATCTCCCGCACGCAGCGGCTCCACCAGCTCTGACACCGCTTCGCCAAGCGCCTGAAAAGAAAGATTGCCTGCCACTCCCTTAAGCGTATGCGCCGCCTCAAACGCACTTTTGGCGTCGCCGCTTTCCAGAGCATTTACAAGTGTCTCGTAATTTTTATCGTCCAGAAATTTCAGGGCAAATTTCTGGTACATGCCCTCATTTCCCATAAAGCGCGCGATCGCGCTGTCCGGGTCCGCTCCGGCGGCTGTCAGTCTGTCTCTGATTTCAGCATTCATCCCGTCTGCGCCTCCTTTCCACCTGAAAAAAGTATAAAAGAGTTTCCGGGAAATGTAAAGCCTGCTATCCTTTGACAGCTCCTGAAGTCTTAGGATGTACAAAGCAGGAGCAGAAATGCAGCTGCTTTTTTTCTTTCATCGGCTTCTGCATTCCGCTCCTGCTTTTGTATCCGCTTCAGGCATATATCTTACCCATGCTGGTGAAGGTACTTCTCCCGCGTAGCCATCCCGCCCCGGATATGCCGCTCGGACTTGTTCATGTCCAGAACTTTTCGCGCCTCACGGGCAAGAGACGGGTTTATCTGGAGGAGCCGCTCGGTGACATCTTTATGTATGGTCATCACTAATTAGAACGGTTTCATCCAGTCCTAAATCACCGAACAATCTGAGGTAAATATCCACGTTTCCGTCCTTGTCCACTTCAATTTTCTGGATAATCTGTTTTAGCTGTTCATTATTCATATCACGGACAGAAGTGATAGAATTGATATTCTTAAACGTCCTCTGAATGATTTCTTCCAACTGGTCTCCTTTATTCAGATTGTACTCTATCAGCTTCAAGTCATTTTCCAACTTCTCAATCTGCTGTTTCATGCCCCCTATCTTCTCGTTCAGCTCTTCCCTTGTTATCAGATCGTCCGTATACATATCCATGTATTTCTGTCTTGTCTTTTTCAATTTGCCCAGTTCTTCCATAAGCTCCTGTTCGTACTGTTCATTATCTTCTTTCTGCTTATAGACCTTATTGAACTCCCTTACAACACGCTTTATTATACTCTGCTTATTTTTCAAGAGGTCTGCAAAATATTCATCCAATGCATTTATCAGTTCCTCTTCATCCACTGTCACCGCATTAGGACAACTTTCCGCCCCTCTGCCGTTATGCCCGGAACACACCCAACGGATATAGGTATTTCCACTTTTTACCTCCTAAATCGTTTCAAAATAATGTCACAGTTCTCTCGTGTACATTTTATCATGCCCTTTTTATAAAGTCACTTTATTTCTTTAGCCCTGTCATTTTCAGAGTAACCGTTTAGTCATAGATCCAAACTGCTGCTTTTCAGAGGGACAGAACCACTGCTTCCAGTGTCAGCACCAGGAGGAAAACCAGGTTCCAAAATGTAAATTCCTTCATGAATTTCCCTTTACCCTGCGGATATTCTCTCGCGAAAAATTTAAAGGAGATCAGACTTGCCAGAGAGGCAATCAGTGTTCCCAACCCTCCTAAATTCACTCCGGTAATCAGCGCGGAAAAATTCTCACTGAAGCCGGAAAGGAGAATCGCCGCGGGCACATTACTGATCACCTGGCTTGCGATGATACCTGTCAGCAGTTCTCTGCCCTGTACGGCAGAGAGAAGGAGACTGCTGATTTCCGGAATCCGTTTTACATTTCCAATGAAGATAAAAAAGCAGAGAAATGTCAGCAGCAGGAAATAGTCCACCGACCAGAAAAGTTTTCGATTTACAATCATCACAACCGCCAGTACACATACAAAAACCGGCTGGTATGGAAGCATCCTGAATACGACAAGCAGGCACAAAATCAGAAGGATAAAAAAAGGAAGCGAACGGTTAAACAGCTCTCCTTTCTTCCTCTCTGTTTTCTCCTTCACAACAACATCCAAAAGGGGCTCGTCCCTCTGGCAAAGCGCGGCTGCCATGAGCATCAGAAAAGCCAGTCCCGCATAGGGAAGCACTGCTTTCATAAATTCCGCTGCCCCAAGCCCTGACACCGAATACAGATACAGATTCTGAGGATTTCCAATCGGCGTGGCCATGCTCCCCAGGTTTGCCGCAATCGTCTCCAGCACAACCAGTTTCAGCAGCCTGTCCGCCTGTCCGCTCATACGATAGACAAGAATCGTAAACGGAACAAACGTAATCAGTGTAACGTCATTCGTAATCACCATACTGCTGAAAAAGCACAGGATAATCATTACTGTAGAAAGACCTTTCACACTCCCTACTCCTCTGAGAAGAAAATGTCCCAGCAGCGTAAACAGCCCCAGCGACTGGAATCCTGCCACGATAATCATAAGGCAGAAAAGCAGCACAATCGTCCGGTAATCAGGATAAGCCAGATATTGAGAATCAGGATGCACTGCCAGCGACGACAGTACCGCAAGCACAAAAGAAACGCAGAAAACCGTTTCATTCTTTATTATCAGCTTTAGTATTTTCATAATGTTATGTCCCCCACTCTGTCACCAACACAAACAGCATTATTATATTCCTCTGTTTCCCATAAAGCAATACAGAAGCAGACGTACTTGCGGCTGTACGTTCTGCTTCTGCGCAGTATCTTTCGGCTATACGTGCTGATGCAGATATTTCTCTCTTGTGGCCATCCCGCCCCTGATGTGGCGTTCTGACTTATTCATATCAAGTACCTTACGCGCCTCCCGGGCAAGGGACGGGTTGATCTGGAGGAGACGTTCGGTGACATCTTTATGTACCGTACTCTTGCTGATTCTGAATTGTTTTGCCGTCTGCCTCACAGTCGCGTTGTTTTCAATTATATAATCAGCAATTTCCACGGCTCTCTCCTCAATATACTCCTTCAAAAAAATCCCCCTGCAAACATCGTTTTTACAATGTATGCAGGGGAGAAAAAAGTCATGCTCATTTCAAACTACTTTAGTATCAGTATCTCCGCCTGTATTCTTTTTTCAGTCTCACATCTCCCCAGAACACAGCCGGGCAGACCTCGATCACATCCATCACAACACTGTACAAACTTTCCCGCCATTCCCTGTGCCGTAAATCCTTGTACTGTATGGTATTCCCTTCCTCCGAAAAAGTATCTGTAACATTCTTCCATTCAGCCATTTTATCTTTCCTTTCCTTAAAATCCCGCCTTCTGCAGTTCATCCATCATAGCGCTCCTGCGGGAATACAGCGCCCGCCAATTCTCCGCGATCTCAGCCGCCTTTTCTTTCCCGCCGGGATACCGCCGGATCTTCTTAAGGTACTGCATCAGCTCCCTGTACCGTTTTCTGTCGCCTGTTCTCTCTGCCTGTTTATGTACATATGATATGTATATGTCCCGTACCTGTTCCGGGAATTTCTTTTTCAGCGCGTTTTCATATTTATCCACATTAAAGATCAACTGTTCTTTCTGCATACACTGCAGCATACGCTCATACATTCCTTCAGATTCCATGAAAGAATACTGAATACTGTAACTGTTCCGGCTTTGCAGGATTTGTTCCCGATACCGTCCCCACTCCGTCTCTGTACAGACTGCTTTCAGCTTCTGGATGTGCGCCAGATCATGCTGCGGACACTCAAGAACATAGTACTGCAGTTCTTCTTTGTAAGCCTTTTTATCTGCCTGTGCCTCATATATAGAAACCAGCTGCTCGCTGTACCGTGCGACCAGCCCGGGATACTCCCTGTCCAGTTCTTTGCTTTCTTTCAGAATTCGCACCGCTTCATCCAGTTCTCCGCGCTCAATATCCTCCTGTATCTCCATCTCTCTTACCGTTGAAAACCTCCAGTGCTTCCTGTGGTATTCCCTGATCTCTTTCTCCGGATAACCCAACTGATCCATGATTTCCAGCCGCTTCAGGATATTATTCTCATAGCCGTACCGGGCGCTCCACATATTCCCACAATCCGTAGAATCCGTCTGTCTTTCAATCATTTCGTCCAGATACGCCATCTTTTTCTCCAGCATTTCGCGGTTTCGGAACTCATGGGTCAGGAACTCTTCCATATATTCTTCCTTGTAATCTATGACATAATCGCATGCCAGATGGCTTGTAAACCATTTGAACATTTCATCTCTGACTTCTTCGGTACAATTCTCCAGTATTTCTTTCCACTTGTCATAACATGTATTCGCAACCTGCGTTGTGCCGCCGTCCGAATCATCTATATCTACATTCCCGATCGTCTTGAAAACATAATTGGTCAGTTCAAACGCCTGCCGCCAACAGTTCCGTTCCATCAATGTATCCGCTTTGTCTTCCAGATAGCTGTCCATCTCGCGGGTAAAATCCCACGCATTCCGGTAATCAACAAACCCGCTCCTGTCGCCGTACTCCCATACGATCTGATCGACGCCTTCCTTTAACCGGCACATCTGCTTTTCATCTATCCTCACCGCGTATCTGGTCATAAGCGTATTGCGGATCTCATCATCCTGTCCTGCGAGCTGTTTTACAAAAGAGCGAAGTTCCGTTTCCGGAATATTTTCAATAATTTCCTCCAGCTCATCTTCCGCCTGATCCACACCTGATCCTTCTGTCAGGCTCCCCTCTTCTTCCTGTTCCGCGATCTCGTAGAGCACAGCCGCCATATGTTTGCAGTTGTTCCTGTCAGCCGCATAGGGACAGGTGCAGTACATTTCGCAGATCTGCCCATCTTCCATTTCGATATCCACTTCGTAGTCGTCCGTGCCTTTTACCAGAGCATGATATCCGTGTTCCGTTTTCTCAAGATCCTGAACCGCACCGTCATAATAGTACATTTCTCCGCGAGCGAGAATATGCTCCCGAAATAAATCTTTCCAGCCGCTCATAACATTTTCCTCTTTTTTATATCAATATTTTTGACCCTTTTATTGAGCTTGATAAATCACACTCTCAGAATTCCAGCAATTCCGGTTTTAGCAGAAAATCAAAAACATTCATGAATAATATTCCGTCCTTGCCCTTCTCCACAATATTGAGATTTCCGACATCTACGCTGAAACCTCTCATCCGCATCTCATTGTAGATCACATTTTCCATGGAATGCGTCACTTGCATCTGCCGGTAGTTAATCCTTGCATTCCGAAGTCCCAGATCCATAAAATAATACTGCCCCTCATCCCGGAGCCGCTCCAACGCCCATGGATAAAAAACTTTCGGATCTCTGTAATCAATATTATCGAACAGATCAAACGCCATCTCAATGATATGGTCTTCATCAACGCCGTTTGCTACCAGGTATTTTTCAAACAGAGTCCTGAGCAGAAAAGACTTCCCGCAGCGTCTGATACCGGTAATCACTTTGATCAGGCCATTATTCTGCCGCTGGATTAATTGTCTCAGGTAATAGTCTCGTTTAATCTCTATATCCATATCAGCCGCCCCCTTAAAAGATATTTCGGTAAAAATTTGCCAAAATATCTTTTACGAAGCAGAAAGGCAGCATTTCTGCGGCCTTTTCTCTGATATTCTATTAAATATTTACCTGTATTTTTCTATACTCAATCATAACAAGCTGTTGTGCAGAATAGTTGTTATCATTTTCCTGCTAAATGCCTCAGTGTATCTTTCAGGTCATCGCTGAATCCTTCCAGATCATTAAATGTGATCGCCCCCTCATTCAGCAATGATATCATAATGGAAAGCAAGTTCGATCTGCTCATCCGGCACTGTACGCCGCAGTCTTTCTTATCCTCCTGTATCCGCTTCTCCAGCGCCCAGAATCGATCCGACGCATTTCCTCCACCTGACAACAACTCAATGTATTCCTGGTTCAGCTTTTCCATATACGCTTCCTGCCAGCCAGAAATCTTACTGCGGAATAACTTCCAGTCTTTCTCTGAAAATCTGTTCATAGCATATCACCTCGCATTTCTCTGATTACCCAGATATTCTCTGTTCCACTCTGCCAGTCCCATATCCGCCAGCAACCACTCCACGCTCTCCAGCGTCTCTGCTGTCAGCCATTTCGCTGCCTCATGTTCTTACCAGCTCGCCTGATCTGATCGTACAGAAGAAACAGCCCGGCGAGGATATTGTTTCGGTAATGTAACAGCAAATCTGCGTTGACCCTCCTGTATTACTTTATCTATATCCTCTCAACATTACCTTCCTTCCGTATTATTTACATAAATTGTGCTTCGTGCCGCGCCTTCTTTTCTCAGATAATTACCTTCAATCATATCCCGCAAAACGGCTCTTGCTCTACGCTGTTTCACATTTAAAAGCTCTGCTGTCCTGGTACTTGTAATGAAACCTTTTTCCAATACATATTGATAAATCTTCCGTTCCTGCTCATTATCCGGCAGTCCTTCAATACTATCCGGCATTTTTTTGTTAGTATCCGGCACGTTATCGGCATTATCCGGCCCTTTAGTAGCGTTATCCGGCGCTTCATCGGCACTATCCGGCACTGTATCGGCATTATCAGCGCCAGTAACGGCATTAGTCTGTCCACGATAGATATTGATGCGCAAATCCACTTCGCCGCCGATAAATTCCGGTTCCCGCAGGCCGGCGGCTTTTACCTTGCCGATAATTCTGGGGATCCCGCTTCCCCAGTGTTCAATTAAATTCATATAAGAAAATGCATGGGCAAGCGCTTCATTCCTGATTTTAGAATATCCTTCCTTCATACGCTCCAGTGTTTGTCCCATTGGCAATTTCCCCGGAGAAGTAATTTCTAATCGATTATCATATACCGCAACCTGTATCGTGCCATGATCCAGATAACTGCGGTGTAGCATCGCATTGATAATCAACTCCCGAATAGCATCCGGCGGAATTTCGTAAACATCCTGTCGGTAAATGCCAACAATCGTAGCCCCCAGATGAATATTCCGCAGGACAAACTGAAATATTTCCTTCCCTATATATCCCCTCCACCGGCGTATGTCCCACCACCTGCAGGATCTTATCCGCCCCATACATTTTCCCAGCCGTATACTGCGGTCTGTGCCAGATCGGCGATACATCGCTCCACATATATTCCCGGGGCAGCCCGTTGATGATCCTCACCACTTCATCCACATCATCATATTTTGATGCCGGCACTACTTTCTTCACAAAATAATCCGTGATCCCTCCATGGCAGAAAAGCACATTATCTATCTTCTGGACATATCGGATCTCATTTCCTTCCGGCAGCGCAGATTTCAGCTCTTCGAGCTTCTTCACGACTGTGTACGCCGCAGCCGGACTGTATCCGCTCTCCCGCTCATCCCACAAGTAACACAGATCATGATTGCCATATACCCAGAGCGTATCCGGATATTTCTTCGCAAATGCGATCGCCGCGTCAAATGTCTCGTTATACAGTTCCAGGTTATATTCCTGATTCCAGTCATCCGAAATATCCATAAGACATACCGCCCGTTCTACGGTTCTCTTTTCCATGATCTCTTCCGCCTTCCGAAACATCCATGGTTTCAGATGAATATCCGGTATCACAAGTACTTTCATCCCCTGCCTCCTGTTATCTCAGCGCCTCACTCAAACTCTCCGGTATCCCCCTCGGACCCCTGACCGCATAGATCCCATACTCTTCCTTCAGCTTCGCAAACGTAAACCTGTCCGCCTCATATCTCTTCTGCAGCCTGATCTTCATCACCGCTGTGATCGTCAGATTCCTGTCACTGTACTCATACGGGATGTCTGTCTCCATCACCCTGCATTTATACAGGATCGCCGACACCGGTGCCCCCGCATAGATGAACACTGTATCTCCAGCTTTGATGCCTCTGCCCTGCTTCCAGTCAATTTCCCGGGCGTCGTCAAACGCATGTACGATATCATAATACTTCGGATTTGCCGGCACGATCCATTCCTTCGGCGGGCGGATCTTCTGCTGCTTCTTCCTGGAAGCCGTCACTGCATAGCTCTCGTCGATCCATTGACAGATCTCTTCAAAAGGAACCGTCCCGTCCAGCAGAATGGAAATCCAGCTGCTCCGGCTGATATGATACCCGTAGAAATAGCCCGGCTGCCGGACAAGCATATCCGCCAGCATCGGATCTCCCAGC
>NZ_JAJEQX010000051.1 GCF_020687545.1 Ruminococcus turbiniformis
GTGTGCCATCATCATTATAAGAATGACTTTGATCACCGACCATACCTCTCCGAGATCAGTGATCTGAATCTCCGTGAAAGGTGATCAGATTGACCGTGAAGGATGGTCAATTTATCTGAAATATACAGATACCTGGAAACGGATGGATATCAGGGATACAACAATCTTCCAGGGATCAGACGCTGCTCTTGTTGGGCACATATCCGTCGATACTTTATCGATGCCGTTCCCAAAGGAAAACAGTATGACTACAGCCATCCGGCAGTGCAGGGAGTCCAGTACTGCAGCCGGTTATTCGCCATTGAGGACTCCATTAACAAAAAGTATCCTGGTGATTATGAAAAGCGGAAGCAGCTGCGTCTCGAGAAGGAAAAACCTGTTCTGGAGGCTTTCTGGTCGTGGCTCGATCAGCAGAAGCCAGTCCGGAATACCCGGATGGATAAAGCTGTGAATTATGTTCTCAACCGGCGTGATACAGCAGAGACCTATCTGGAAGACGGACGATGCAGCTTTACTAACAATCTCAGTGAGAATGCGATCCGTCCATTCGCAGTAGGCCGGAAGAACTGGCTGTTCAGCAATTCCGTAGAGGGAGCGAATGCCAGTGCCGTGGTCTACACAATGGTTGAGATGGCAAAAGCACACGATTTGAATATTTACGGATATCTTAAATTTCTGCTAGAGCACCGGCCAGGTAAAGACATGACCGATAAACAGCTGGCAGAGCTGGCACCTTGGAGTGAAAAACTCCAATCTATCAAAAATCGCATGTGAATTATAGTGAATTACTCCAACTCGCAAAGGGCTGGGGTAATTTTAAATTTTACCGCGGTATTATTTGGCGGTTACTTTATACCTAAACATTGACAGGCAGTGTATCCGAAAAAAGTTGAAAAGGCAGGGCGTTATTGTTAAAATAAATATTGAGTTTTCAAGAGGCAAAGCTCATTTAAGGTATGGGACGTCTTATGACAAAAATAACCGGGGATTAGAGAAGAACAATATTTGGATGTGGAGGCGAAAACAAACGGATGAGAGGAGAAAAAAGACAGGCCGGAGAACCTGAAAATAAAGAAAAAATCAAGCAGTCTGCGCTCAGACTGTTCAGCCGATACGGATACGGCTCAACTACTGTGAGGATGATAGCAAAGGATGCCGGCCTTTCCGCAGGACAGATAACGGTGCATTACGGTTCTAAGGAAGAGTTGTATGAACAGATACTGTTGGATATCATTCATGACACGCTTACTGTTTTTGACCCGATCGAAATGGAAATAGAAATGCTGCTGAATGAAAACAGGCTTGACAGAGATACGGCATGGCGGCTTATAGAAAAAATCATTGATTTACAGATTGACTACTGCCTTAATCCTGCCAACCGTTCTAAGATAATGATGATGTACATTATTGTTCCGGAAAGCAAGAAATCCGAGGAAATGAACGCCATACTCCAGAGCACTGTCCAGCACAAGATCGAAATGATGCTTGCTCAGCTTATACAGATCTATTCTCAAAAAAAAGGATACCTGCGTTCCCGAACGATAAGCCGCGCTGTCAATGGCGCTATAGTATCATTCGGAGAACACAGAAATCTTCTTCTTGATGAGGTCTATGTAGGCAAACATTCACCGAATTCTATTGAATGGATGAAAGGACACCTGAAAGACTTTGTCTTCAACAGCATAAAAGCTGCAGACGCTATAGATGATTTTTGATATTTTGAAGCACTGTAATTCTTCATGAAAATATCAGATTCGGATCGAGAAAAGGGCAGTTTTGAGCAAGACTGAACTGCTCTGAATGTAAATCGTTCCAAACTCTTATCTTACAGCCGGGATCGCGTAAAGCACGCTCTCAGACGTGCCTGTTGAATAATGCCTCATGTACAGCGAATAATCAGGGACTATCCTCTTTAAATATGCAGGTATGTCCAACAGTTCATAAAGATTATGATAGCAGCTCACCGCTATCACCGGTCTGTTTTTTATGATAGTGTTCTCGGCACCCTTCAACGCGTTGTACTCAGAGCCTTCTGTATGAACCTTTATAAATGTCGTATCTGCACACTCGGGGATATCGTCAATTTTTTTGACAGGTATATTCTCTTCGCTTTTTACTACTATTCTCGAATTTCCCAGTTCTGCTGAACGCTCAAAAGGCACAGTCCCATTATGATCGCTGATGCCGCAGTCGAAAAACAATACATTTCTCCTTTTTCCCTTTGAAAAAAACAGCATATTGTCGCGGCAGACTTCCGCGCATACCGGATCTGGGTCGAACGCCACTATTTTCTTAAATGAATCTTGAGTATTATATGCGAATTCCAACGAAGTACTCATATCCATGGCTCCGCAGTCAAGGAATACCTCATTTTTTCCAAGAGAAACAAGTTCGGGATCGAAAAACATATAGTCGCGATCGACCCTGAAGCTTGCCAGAGGTCTGAGCTGATTGAGATCGCTCTGACAGGCGGAAAATGTATTGATCAGCTTCTCGGAATGTATGTGTTGGGGAAACTCCTGAAAAAGAGACCTCAGCATTTTCGCTATATGGACATAATCTCCTGTAATGTTGTAATTTACCTGTGCAGAATATATCACCTGCGAAAGCCTGTCACTCATAAGTGATAAACAGCTTCTCGCTCTGTCTTGAATATTACCCATATCTGTCGCCATACCTTTCAGCTTTTATAAAGACATTTTAATATTGGTATCTAGGAGTTTTAACATTAATATCATAATATTACAATATCTCATTTCAAGATTCAAGAGATGTTACATATTTTAATTAATACAAATGTATTTTTTGTTTCGCTTGACAATAATATCACAATATGTATAGAATGTACTTGAAAACCAATAATATTATATGGATTTTAACGATAAAAAGTACATATTCTGGCATTGCGCCGATTCGTGAAAGCAATGCATATGATTTAAAAATACATTTGTATTTTTTAGTTCGATGTTATGTTTTTGGCTGGATCTAACGCCGGTTTCCATGTGCTTTTTGACAAAATTCATATAATTTATATGGCCATGGCAATATAATACATGAAAGGAGCAGAAAACATGGAGATCAAACCTATTACCCTGACCGTTAACGGAAAGAAGTATACGTTTATGACCGGTGACGGCTCGATCGAAGGTGTTATACCGAATTCAGAAGTGCTTGTTAAAACACTGCGTGAACGGTTAAACCTGACAGGAGCAAAGGACGCTTGTGAAGAAGGCGCATGCGGCTGCTGCACAGTCATAATGAACGGTGATCCCGTAACATCATGCATGATTCTCACAGTCGACTGCGACGGAGCAGACATCACTACAATAGAGGGCCTCGAAAACCCCAAGACCGGTGAACTCGATCCGCTGCAGCAGGCGTTCATTGACAAGTACGCATTCCAGTGCGGATACTGCACGCCAGGGATCATTATGACGTCAAGAGCTCTGCTGAACAAGAATCCGCACCCGACAAGAGAAGAGATCGGTGAGGCACTGTCTGGCAATTTCTGCCGCTGCATAAGTCATTATCATGTATTTGAAGCGGTAGAGCAGGTAGCAAATGAAGGGAGGTAAATTATGGAAAAAACAGATCTTGTCGATAAGAAAGAGTACCGCCATATAGGCAAATATGTTCCAAGACAGGACGCCCGCAATATAGTAACCGGCAAGTGCGTTTTCATGGAAGATGCCAAAGATGCGCGTTTTGACAATCTTCTTTATTGCCGTGTACTGGGCAGCCCTTATGCGCACGCAAGAATCAAAAGCATTGATACCAGAGAGGCTGAGAAGATCCCCGGCGTAGAGCTTGTTCTTACATACAAGAATCTTCCCGACTGGGCGAAAGAGTATATGAATGGACAGCCCGCCATCAAGCCGATTGTTGACACACGTCTTGTCAGCGTGGGCGATGCGGTTGCCATTGTCTGTGCTGAGACCGAAGACCTCTGCCGGCAGGCAATCAGGCTTATAAAGGTTGAATATGAACAGCTTCCAGCAGTGTTTGATCCCATGAAGGCCATGGAGCCTGACGCGCCTGTTATTTACGAAGAGTTCGGCTGCAATAAGTGGCCTAAATTCCTGGATTTCGGCGACGAAAAGATGCTCGGAAGTGTTGAGCGCGGCGATGTTGAAAAGGAATTCGCAGAAGCTGACGCAATCGGCGGTGGCGTCTGTGGGTTTGAAACCCGCACTGTTCCCCTTGCTCCTGAACCGCCTTCAGCGATCATGACATGGGACGAAAGAACACGTACATACGAAATGTGGGCCGCTGCGCAGAACTGCCATCAGCTCCAGATGTGCCCGGACGTAGGTGGGCGTATGCCGCACGACCTCGTTATACATGGCCATACTTTCAATACTGGAGGATCCTATGGCCAGAAACAGGAATATACGCTTCATACCCTTATCCTCGGCGTATGCTCACGTATGACGCACCGCCCCGTTAAATACATCTACAACAAAGAAGATCAGTTCCTCCTCTTTGAATATCGTATAGGATCCAGAATGGATATCGAGTTCGCTATGAAGGACGGCATCGTTACAGCTGTAAAAGGCAACTGGTACGCGGACTCGGGAACGATTGACGATGCGGGATACTGTATCACCGCCGTAGGTCTTGGCGAAATGCAGCTTGCACTTTCCCATTGCAAGGCGTGGGATGTGGATACGATTATGGCTATCACAAACCGTTCGTATTCCGGTACTGTCCGCGGATTCGGCGGCCAGGAGCTTAAGTCCGCGATGATGCCTCTCGTTTGCGATGCTGTAAGGAAAGCGGATATAGATCCTGTAGAATTCTTCATAAACAACTTCGTACACGACGGTGTACCGTACATGTGGCGTGACTGCAAGTGGTATACATGTCATGAAGTAGATTATCGTAAGATGATCAAAGATACAGCTGATAAATTCGGATGGTCGGAGAAGTGGAAAGGCTGGATGAAACCTACCGCTGTGAACGGACCAAAGAGGATCGGTGTAGGCGTGTCAATCCACGGCAACGGCGATGTCGGAGAGGACAGCTCGGAGGCTCTGGTTCAGCTCCGTCAGAAGGGTGACGCTATCATTATGGTCGACTGTACCGAGTTCGGCCAGGGCCAGAGAATGGCTATTGTAAAGATGGTGGCTGAAGTCCTGAACATCAGCTGCGATAAGGTTCACGTTACACCGTCCAGCTCTTGGGACAATCCAGAAGATTTTGGTCTGTGCGGTTCACGAGGAACACTTACAATGGGGTCTGCCGTTACAAGAGCTGCTGAAGACGCTCTCCGTCAGCTGAAAGAGATCGCGGCCGAAAAGCTCCGCATTTCACCGGAGCAGGTACGCACAGAAGACGGATTCCTCTTCCCGTACAACAAACCGCATAAAAAGATCTCCTGGGAAGAGTGCATTCCTTACACAACCGATATCATCGGCAAGGGACAGTGGAGAGCTAACTATGCGGCTCCAAACTGCGTTATCAACTTTGTTGAGCTGGAAGTTGATGTTGAAACAGGCGTTGCAAAAATCCTTCGTCTTGTTTCCGGTACTGATGCAGGGCAGATCATCGACCCGAAAGCGCTCGAAATGCAGATGCAGGGCGGAATAGGCGCAGCTGCTATCGATACAGGTCTCTTTGAGGAAAACATCCTTGACGAGTACACGGGCCGCTTTGTAACAGGCAATCTGATTGATTACAAATGGAGAACATTTAACGATTTCCCGCCAATGGATCTTGTAATTGAAGAAAGCCAGCCTAACATTTCAAGGTTCAGGGCTGTCGGAGTTGGCGAGATCGCAGGCGCAGCAGGTGCAGCAGCAATCCAGATGGCAGTGCAGAACGCGATCGGTGTGGAATACATGACATATCCGGCGTCTCCGCAGAACATCTTGAAGGCTCTGGGAAAAGCTTGATGGAGGAGAAATTGAAGTATGGAAAATTTTGAACATATAAATGCAAAATCCTTTGAAGAAGCCGGAAAGGCTGTTGAAGGAAATAAGAATTTTTCTAAGGTCGTAATGGCAGGCGGAACCGACCTGATGACCGTAATGCGCACCCGTATCCTCAATGAGATGCCTGAAACGGTTGTCAATCTTAAAACGATTGAGGACGGCGCCTATATCAGAGACGAAGGCGACCAGATCGCCATCGGAGCTATCACAAAATTAAAGGATGTTGTTTCCTCAGAAGAACTTTCAAAATCATGTGTGGCGCTGAATGAGGCTGCACACACAGTAGCCTCTCCTCTTATCCGGAATATTGGAACAATCGGAGGAAATATCTGCCAGGATGTACGCTGCTGGTATTACAGATATCCGGAAGACGGCGGCGGAATTTTAAACTGTGCACGCAAAGGCGGTTCAGAGTGCTACGCCATTCGAGGCGACAACAGATATCATTCAATCTACGGCGGAATGAAAACAAAGGTTACCGGCTGTTCGCTCAGCTGCCCGGTGGGAACAGATATCGGCAGCTATATGGAACTGCTCCGCAACCATGATATGCAGGGTGCATGCGATATTCTGATCGGGTATAATCCGCTTGGCGCAATCACAGGACGTATCTGCGCTCACTTCTGCCAGGATGACTGCAACCGCGGACATCTCGCGGCCACTGAGGCTCCGGGAGAGGGAGACGACAGTGTGGGAATCCATACAGTTGAGCGCTGCATGGGCGATTATATGTTTGCTCACCCGGAGCGATATTATACAGCCCCGGAAAAAGAAACAGGGAAGAAAGTTGTCCTCGTAGGCTCAGGTCCTGCGGGACTTACGGCCGCATATTATCTGCGCAAGGCAGGGCACGACGTAACGATTCTCGATTCACAGGAAAAGCCCGGCGGAATGCTCAGATACGCAATTCCCAATTACAGGCTTCCTCTTAAATATGTGGATCGGATCGAAGAACTCTGGAAGGGCATGGGCGTGAAATTCCAGTGCGGCGTAACCGTAGGAAAAGACGTTGAAGCTGCTGATCTTGAGAAACAGTACGATAAAGTATTCTACGCTACAGGCGCATGGAGCAGACCGGTACTCGGCTTCGACGGCGAGGAATTTACAGAGTTTGGCCTTTCCTTCCTCGTCGAAGTAAATCAGTGGATGCAGAAAAAAGAGCGTAAACACGTTCTCGTAATCGGCGGAGGAAATGTTGCCATGGATGTTGCCGTTACAGCAAAACGTCTTGGCGCCGAAACCGTAACTCTCGCCTGTCTTGAGGCAAGAGATGAAATGCCTTCCAGCGAGGAGGAGATTCACCGCGCTCTTGAAGAGGGCATAAAAATCATGAACAGCTACGGCGTATCGAAAGCTCTTTATGCCGACGGAAAGATCACCGGAATGGAACTGAAGCGCTGTGTTTCTGTTTATGATGAAGATCATCATTTTTCACCGGAATATGACGACACCGAACTTCTCAGCATTGATGCTGATTCCGTACTTATGGCGGCGGGGCAGAGAGTTGACCTCTCATTCCTGAAAGAAGAGTACGACCTTGCTGTTGAACGCGGCCGCATTAAGACTGACGAGGTGACACGCCGTACAAACCGGAAAGACGTTTATGCCGGCGGAGATGCTGTTTCAGGACCTTCTACAGTAGCTTCCGCTATCCGTCAGGGCCGTGAAGCCGCCAAGGATATCAATAAAACATATGGCATCGACTGCCCTGTATACTATGAGAAGAAAGGCTTTACAAAATTTGATCCCGACTGCCTCAGCATCAAGCATTCTGTTAAGGATATCGAAACTCCTGTTTCGGAACGCAGAATCGACAAAGAAGATTCCGATACCGTACCTGAGGAAGCAATCTTTGAGGAAGCAAAGCGCTGCATGAACTGTGCATGTTATTCCGTAAACGCTTCTGATATCTCTCCCGTCCTTCTTATGGACGATGCAGAGATCGTCACTACGAAAAAAACGATAAACGCAAAGGATTTCTTTACAACCGAACTTGATACGAAAGATATGCTCGAACCAGGCGAGCTCGTAAAGGAAATCCGCGTAAACAAACTTGACGGATACACAACTCATTATGAGAAGCTCAGAATCCGTCCGTCTATTGACTTTGCTATCATCAGTCTTACAACTGCCGTAAAAAAAGCCGCGGACAAGGTTGACGATATCAGACTCGTTCTCGGAGGGGTTGCCCCGGTACCGATTCGCCTGTATCAGGTGGAGGATTATCTGAAAGGGAAGACTATGACAGCAGATCTGATTGATCAGGCTGTAGATATGGCTGTAGCCGACTGCTTTGTTCTGAGAAAGAATGCTTATAAAGTAACTCAGGTAAAGACATATCTGAAACGTTTCCTTGAATCTATATGATTCAATAACACAAACCATATCCGCTTGTTCGGATATGGTTTGTTCTAAAGGAAGTTTGTGAAAAAAATAACATTAAATATGTGTTCAGTTAGGGGGTTTTGCTATGAATAAAACAAGCAAAGCATATGGCTATACCATGCTGATAATTCTGATGTTGGGTACGGCAGTACTTTACTATTCGAATCTGATTTTTACCGTACGGCTTGATACTCTGGAAGTCTTTAATATGAGCACTGTACAGCTGGCAGCTATTTCCACGATCGGCGGAATACCCGGAGCTGTGCTCAGTATAATAGTGGGAAACATCCTGGACCGGAAAAGCATCAAATGGTTTGTATCTGTTTCACTTGTGCTGACTGTTGCCTGTATGATAATAAGAGTATTCTTAACATCATATACAGGCCTTCTTGTGACGACAGTTCTTATAGGCGCATTTCTTCTTCCTATTATAATAGTAGGACCTAAAATGCTCGGAAATCTGTTTGAACCTGAAGATATTCCTTTTGCAGCAGGGTGCTTCGGCGCTGCAGGCGGTATCGGAACTACACTTGCATTCGCGACAGGGCCCGTATATCCTTCGGTACAGGCTGCACTCGGCGGAGTCGCTGTAGTCGGCGCTATCGTTCTTGTAGCGTGGACGATCATGTGCAAGCCGGATAATCAGACAAAGAGAGGACCGGCTCCGGAAATTCCGAAAGGCGCTTTTGTGAAAGTCCTTAAAAGCTCTAACATGTGGAAAACCATGATATGTGGAGGATGTGCGGTCGGTACCTCTCTCATCATAAACACAAGCCTTACTCAGGGCTTCGCTGAGCGCGGTTATGATGCCAGCGGACTCGGAACAATCCTCAACGTATGTCTGATCATAGGTGGTATTGTTTCGGGAATGGTTCTTGGCAAGATAGGTACATTCAATATTCCCTATCTTTTTATGTGCGTTGTCGGCGGCGGTCTTTATCTTGCAGGCTGGCTCGTTGAACCTGCCGGAAGCATATTAAGCATATTGCTCTTTGCTCTTGCGGGACTTATAGCCTCCGCAACTGTCGGCGTAAACTTTACAAGAATACCTCTGCTGCATCTGACAAAACAGTTTGGCGAGGAAATGACAGGTGCCGCGTCAGGAATGCTCCAGACCGCTCTTGGGATTTTCCAGTTTGTAGTTCCCACCGCAGTCGCAGCCGTTGCTGTCATGCCCGACGGAAGCACAAACTACACTCTTAAGTTCATACTCGGGTTTGTTTTCCTTGTAATTGCCGGAGTTATAGGGCTGTCTATCCCCGAACTCGGTATTAAAGGTAAACTTGCTCAGGAAGCAGCCGGTAAATCTCAAAAATAGGCAGAAATAATCTAATATAGAATGATATCACGAGGGGTGCTCAGGTTGCACCCCTTGTTTTAAAAGCTAAGCCGTTGGAACTGAAAGTTACAGCGGTTTGGAAGAAGAGAGCGGGATTATTTATGATTGTGTTAAGATGCTGTATGTACTTTTACGCTGAAATATGATATAAAGAAAGCGTATGAAAAACACGAAGAACTCCTGAAAAAGGGACGATCACATGGGATGTACAGCGTGATCTATGGAACAGAAGACTGCATGCAGGTATGGTATCGGACAGCGGACAGGGGTTCCCGGAAGGAGTGAAGATAAAATGGCGACAGATGCAGAAAAAATGATTCGTCTGATTCAGGACAGAACAGGATGGGGAGTCCCGGAGAATGCTCCGGGTGTGTGTACAATACAGGACGAGGATGGCTCTCCCATGATCCGCTTGGGATTTGACGCACACAGAGATTACATTACGGTGATGGGGTATGAGGCGGCGCCTCAGGTGAGCGCGGATATCTGCGCCGCACTGGCTGCGCTGTGTACGATTGCTGTGAACAAGCCGGTTATGGCAGCGTACAATCTGAAATCAGAGGATCTGGCAGCGGAATTAAGCGACGACGGCCATATGGATGCGGCTAATCAGGTGGCCGTGGAACTTGCGATGGCGGCGCTTAAAGAGGCTGTGAAAGTCTACGCAAAAGTGTATACAGATAAAAAGGCGGAAGGGGAAGAATGGCACGGAAATGCATGAGACATTCATCCGGATCTGCGTTTTGAAGAGAAACGACGGCAGATAGGCTTAGTCCCATCTGCCGTCGTTCATTCTTGACGCTTTGTCTTCCGCATAGTACAGGTTCCAGACGACCATATACATATTCAGTACACGGTCATCTTTGCAGAGAATTCGGATTTCCTTAGGATAAGGATGACTGTCCTGAAATTCTCTCATGGCTTTATACTGGATGGATATCGCCTGAAACATAAGGGAATTCTGTTCCGCATAGGGAATTGCTGGGAAAAGGAGGACGTTAACCTGTTCTTTGTAGGCATTTTTCAGAGCATCTGTGCAGATCTCTCTAAGCATCTGCATATGCTCCGGACTGGGAAGTTCGGAGACTTCTGCGGATTCGGCAAAAACACCGTTTTTCCCTTCAGGAGAACTTTTTACTGCTTTGATAGTTGGCATGAATACGCTGTCCTTTCTTTTAGTATTCTATCAGTATAGCACGAAATACTTTTTCTCTCAAGATACGAAGTTGTCTGCAGGTCAGAGATGACAGCCTGTGATGCTTTCCGGACTGGTTTTTATCTGCTCCGGCGTTCCGCTGGCGACGATCCTGCCGCCTGCCTCACCGCCGCCCGGGCCCATATCGATGACATAGTCCGCATTCTGTATGACATCAAGGTCGTGTTCGATTACGATGACGGTAGCGCCATTGTCGATCAGAGTCTGGAAGACGCCGATGAGTGTCTGCACGTCCAGCGGATGCAGGCCGATGGTGGGCTCGTCAAAGATGAAAACAGAATCCGACTGTGCCTTTCCCATTTCACTTGCCAGCTTCAGACGCTGTGCTTCGCCGCCTGAGAGACCGGGAGTCTCTTCTCCGAGAGTCAGGTAACCAAGGCCGAGGTCTTCGAGAACCTGCAGCTTCTGACGGACTGATTTCAGCGATCCGCATACTTTCAGGGCAGAGCTGACACTCATGGCCATCAGATCGGGAAGCGTCCATTTATGCGCGTCTTTGTCCCTTTTGTCTGTGTAACAGATCTTCCGTGCGTCGTTTGCATATCTCGAGCCGCGGCACTGCGGGCAGGTGATTCTGACATCGGGCAGGAACTGGACGTCGAGGGTGATAATTCCGGTTCCGTCGCAGGCCGGACAGCGGAGGCGTCCTGTATTGTACGAAAAATCTCCCGCCTTATAACCGAGAGCTTTCGCATCGGCTGTCCGCGCAAATGTTTTGCGGAGATCGTCGTGGATACCGGCGTACGTGGCGACGGTAGAGCGAACGTTGATGCCGATCGGGGTGGCGTCGATGAGCTTGACCTGCCCGATACCCTCTGCGATTACGGAAAGTACGTGTTCCGGAAGGGCTGTGCCCCGGATTCTGGCCTGCAGTGCGGGGATCAGACTTTCCAGTATCAGCGTCGTTTTTCCAGAGCCGGACACACCGGTGACTGCGGTCAGCCGTCCCTTTGGAATATCGGTTTCCAGAGGCTTTACCGTATGAATCGGGCCGGTGGACAGCTGGATATGTCCAAGGGAATACATCTCTTCTGCCGAAGCGCGGGGGCGCTGAGCGGCCCGCGGTGTTCCGGACAGAAACGGACCGATTTTTGAATTCGGATTACGGGAAATCTCTTCTGCTGTCCCTTCTGCGATCACAGATCCACCTTCAGCTCCCGCTCCGGGGCCCATCTCGATGATCCAGTCGGACTCTGCCAGGATCTGTGTGTCGTGATCGACGAGCACAATGGAGTTGCCGTCCGCGATCAGGTCATGCATTACCCCGGTCAGCCCCGTGATGTTGGACGGATGGAGACCGATAGACGGTTCGTCCAGTACATAGAGTACTCCGGTTGTGCGGTTTCTCACTGCCCGTGCAAGCTGCATACGCTGTCTTTCGCCGGTAGAAAGCGTGGAGGAGGAGCGGTCCAGTGTGAGATAGCCGAGTCCCAGATCCAGGAGCCTTTTCGCCGCGGTGCGGAAGGATTCGCAGATGCTTTCCGCCATGGGACGCATTTCCTCCGGGAGGGAGGAAGGAATACCGCCAACCCATACGGACAGATCAGACAGCGTCATGCGGCAGGCTTCATCCAGGGAGAGCCCGCACAGCTTCGGTGCTCTTGCGGCTTCGGAAAGACGGGAGCCGCCGCAGTCCGGACAGGTTTCTTCTTTTAGAAATTTCTCCACACGTTTCATCCCTTTCTCATCCTTGACTTTTGAGAGAGCGTTTTCTACCGTGTATACGGCATTATAATATGTAAAATCAAGTTCGCCGGCCTGGTTAGTCTTTTTGGAGTGATAGAGAATATGCTTTTTCTCGGCAGGACCGTTGTAGACGATGTCTCTCTCTTTTTCTGTCAGATCCCGGAAAGGAATATCGGTCCGGACACCCATTTCACGGCATACGTCAACCATGAGTGACCACATGAGAGAGTTCCACGGAGCAACGGCGCCTTCTTCAATCGTGAGGGACGTATCCGGTACCAGAGTGGAGCGGTCTACCGACCGGACAGTTCCTGTCCCGTCACATGTACGGCAGGCCCCCTGGCTGTTGAATGCGAGCTCTTCAGCAGAAGGGGCATAGAACCGGGCTCCGCATTCCGGACAGATGAGTTCCTGTCCTGCGGCTACGGCAAGGGACGGTGCCGCATAGTGGCCGTTGGGGCATCTGTGGCTGGCGAGCCTTGAGAACATCAGACGAATGCTGTTCAGAAGTTCGGTCCCGGTGCCGAAGGTGCTTCGTATGCCGGGGATGCCGGGGCGCTGATGCAGTGCAAGTGCGGCGGGAACGTAGAGAATTTCATCCACATCTGCCTTTGCAGCCTGGGTCATGCGCCGGCGGGTATAGGTGGAGAGGGCATCCAGATACCGTCTGGAACCTTCAGCATAAAGAACGCCCAGGGCAAGAGAAGATTTGCCGGAACCGGATACGCCGGAGATGCCGACTATCCTGCCCAGGGGGACATCCACATCTATATTTTTCAGGTTATGAACGCGTGCACCGCGAATTTTGATTCTGTCTGCCATTTTGATACCGCCTCTTTTTTGTTGTTGCTTTTTTCAGTATAAATCTGTCCGGCGTTATTTACAAGAACGGAAGTTGTGATATGATAGTAACATCGGTGCGCCGCAGGATAAAGATGGCGGCGCAGAAAAACAGCCGGATGACAGAAAAATGAAAGGCGGGCCGGTGAAAACCGGAGGATAGAAGAAAAATACCTGGAACAGGAAAGGGAAGGAAAATATGGGAAACGCGATTGTGACACTGAAAAAGGGAGAAGGACGCACACTTAAGCAGGGCGGGCTCTGGATCTATGATAATGAAGTGGAGAGTATCGCCGGAAGTTTTGAGGACGGAGAGATTGTGATTGTCCGGGATTTTGACGGATACCCGCTCGGGCGCGGGTTTATAAACCGAAATTCAAAGATTATTGTGCGCATGATGACGCGCAGCCGCGATCAGGAAATTGATGAGCCATTTATCCGGATGCGGGTGAAAAACGCGTGGGAGTACAGAAAAAAGGTCATGGACGACATCTCGAGCTGCCGCGTCATTTTCGGGGAGGCGGACTTCCTTCCGGGAATCGTTGTGGACAAATTTTCCGATGTCCTTGTGGTGGAATCACTGGCGCTTGGAATCGACAGGATGAAAACGGTGATTGTCCGTATTTTGAGAGAACTGATGGAACAGGACGGCATCCATATCCGGGGCGTCTATGAGAGAAGCGATGCCAAGGTGCGGGAACAGGAAGGAATGGAACGGTTTAAGGGATTTATCGGTGAGCCTTTTGATACCAGAGTTGAGATCACAGAAAACGGGGTGCGCTATTTTGTGGATGTAAAAGACGGACAGAAAACCGGTTTCTTCCTTGATCAGAAATATAACAGACGGGCCGCGGCAAAGCTTTGTGAAGACGCCCGCGTACTGGACTGCTTTACCCATACCGGTTCCTTCGCTCTTAATGCGGCGCTGGCAGGTGCGTCGCATGTGACCGGCGTGGATGCATCTGAACTGGGGGTTGCCCAGGCAAGAGAGAACGCGGCACTGAACGGTCTTGGGAAAGACAGGGTGGAATTCCTTTGCGCGGATGTGTTTGACCTGCTTCCAAAGCTGGAAAAACAGGGGGAAAAGTATGATGTCGTGATCCTTGACCCGCCTGCGTTTACCAAGTCGAGAAGTTCTGTGAAAAAAGCGGTAAAAGGGTACCGGGAGATTAATTTAAGAGGGATGAAGCTTGTAAAAGACGGAGGATACCTTGCAACCTGTTCCTGCTCCCATTTCATGGATCCGGAGCTTTTCGCGCGGACCATTGCCCAGGCGGCAGGAAACGTGCACAAACGGCTCAGACAGGTGGAGTTCAGAACGCAGGCGCCGGATCACCCGATTCTGTGGGGCGCGGGAGATTCCTATTATCTGAAGTTTTATATCTTCCAGGTGTGCGAGGAGAAGTAGGGGACGGGAGTGCCCGGAAAGCCTTGATATGCAAGGGATAGGAGCGACAGGGGATGATCGGGAAAGTATCATAACTTATCGCAAAGTGGTGTAGTTTTTTAGAAAAATGGTGTAGTAAATGGTGTAGTGCCAGGATACAAAAATAAAAATGGTGTAGTACATGGACAGGAACCTGAAACCATATAATCGAATTACTTTTACAAAGAACAGAAGAGTATAAGTTAAAGAATAGAAAACCCTGACGGTTAATAGTAAAACTGTCAGGGCTTTTTTGAGGTTCAAAGGAGACAGGTGATAAAAATATTGTCTCAATGAATTTAGGGCCCAGTTGGATGATCTGATCAGCTGTTTGGATCATTGCGGGGATTTCAATCACAAGCCGGATATATGCAGGTATGGGGAAGCGGAATCCCCATCAAGAGCAAGGTCACGGAGAATGTAAAAGACAGAAATTCTGCTTTTGTATTACGGGGTGGATCTTGCTCTTTGGAGATATTGCTCCTTATGTATGCCAGGATGATTTCTTCTTTGGTATCTGCTTCTGCAATTCATCCACTTCATTTTGTAATAACTGGATCTGATCGGGATATGGATTTTTTCTTACTTTTATTTCATCCAGTTCTTTAAGAGAAGATTCCAGTGTGTCCAGTTGTTTTTGAGTTTCTTCTATCTGTCTGGAGAAATGAATAAAAAAATTATATAGGCGGCGCACATTTCCCGAAGAGGACATTGACACATTTACGGAGTATGGGGTGTTAAGTCGGTTAAGAATAATATACGGTTTTTTTACATTTTGCCTCTCGGGAAGAGTGATTTTGAATTCCATCACTTCCAAATCTTCTGGAAAAGGAATTTCACCTAAAATAGTATTTTTATCTAAAGAGGATTTTATGGAATCTGCGGAATGTTTATAATCCTCTTTTCCAAATTTTTTCAAATGATCGGCATTTGCAATGGTGCATTCAAGTCGTTGTTTTAATACAGACAGCTGTTTCTTTTTATTTTCTGCTGATTTAACAGAAGCAGAAAGATTCGAATTGAAAGATGATGACAGGATTCGCAAACGATGGAGTTCATTTTGCTTTTCTGCAAGTTCTTTCATCAGAGGCTCTGAAATTGCAAGTGCTTTTACCTGCGCATAAGTCAGTACATTATCTTCCAGATCAGATGTTGAACGCTGATAAGCAGAGCCGCTTAGGAATTGTGAAATAAATCGTTGCTTTGTTTCGAGCAGCTGCCAGGAATATGAATCAAAACTACCTTCCGTGATATATCGAAAGATGTGAATTTCATTATTGTGATTTCCTTTTCGGATAATTCGGCCTTCTCTTTGAACCATATCGGCAGGTCTCCAGGGAACATCCAGATGATGGATGGCTTTAAGCAGTGTCTGCACATTGGCTCCGATCCCTAACTTAAAAGTAGATCCAATCAGGATGCGGATGTTGCCTGTATTTACCTTTTCATATAATGATAATCGGGATGCTTCGGCTTGATAGCTGTGGATAAAAGCGATATCTTCTTGAGGTATGCCCTGCTCCACTAAGTGTTCTTTCAGTTCAGAATAAACATTAAATCTGTCCTTTTTGGGAGTGGAGTAGTCACAAAAAATAATCTGTGAACAATGGGGATATTTCCGATACAGGTATAAAACATTTTCTGCACATCGCCTGATCTTGCATGTTTCATCCTGGGGCTGTGTGCGATTGACCAGACGAAGATCCAAGGCTGCTTTCCTGCCGTCTGTACTTACTTTGAGCATATTATCTTTTGATCTGTCAATTATCCTGGCACGGATCAACTCTGTGCGGTTGCAGAGATTTTCCATATATTTGCTGAGCTCAGGACTTTCCTTTAATATAATGTTATGATGATTCCTTATTTCTGGAAGTCCTGTTTCCTCCTGAACAGAATAAAATGAGGTAACAGATGCAAACATCTGTGACAATTCAGGCAGATTAAAGAATTTTGCCAATCGATGTACGTAGCGATATTTTGAAGTGTCTACATCAATCTCGCACACATATTCTGGTTTTGCGAAGGATTTGATCCAGTTGTCGAAGCGGTCCAGATGTGTCTCTTTCATAATATCAGGCTGCAGATACATTTGCATTGCATAAGCATCAGAAATCGAATTGCTTAAAGGAGTCCCGGTAGCAAGCACGGCTCCTCTTCCGTTATTTTGTTCCTGTATACAGCGGATGACATGTTGCATGTGCAGACATTTCAGAGAACCTTTTAGATTGACTCCGGCTATATTTTTAAGGTTTGAACGAATGGGAATATTTTTAAAATTATGGGCTTCATCCACAAATATTGTATTGATTTCAAGTTTATCAAAAGTTATCTCATCTGTAGCAGTATGGAATAAAGATGAGAGTTGTCCTGTTAACTTTCTGATATAATTTTCCTCTCTGTTTAAAGCAGCCCCTATACCAGGCTCAGATCGGATGGTTTTAATTACATCCTGGATCTGTTTCAGGTCTGAATCCATTTGTTTTAAAAGACACTCCTGAGATAAAGGAATCAGTTCAAAACAGCTATATGCCATAATAATCCCATCAAAGTCACCACACTGTATCTGTCTTAGAATTTTCTGACGGAGTTCCGGTTTAAAAGATTTTGGTGCAACGGTAAGTATTTTTGAGGAAGGAAACAGGGTGAAAAACATTTGTTCCCATTGTCCGACAATGTTATTTGGAACAACAAAGAGGTTTTTCCGGGATATTCCTTCTTGCCTTAATTTCATAGCTGCTGCGATCATGATGTATGTTTTCCCGGCGCCGACATCATAGGCAAGCAAGGTATTCTTCTCATGAATGATACGTTGGACAGCGTTTTTTTGATAAGGATAAAGAGAAATGGAATCTGACATTTGGGGAAAAATAAGCTTCCTTCCATCATAATGTCTGGGATGAAAATTATGAAATAACTGATCCTGAATTATTCACGGCAATGTAATCACTCATGAATGAATCGAAGAAATTGCCGCAGTAGTTACAATAACCACATTTGCTCTTTCTGCCTATCGGTAAAGACTTAAAAAAGGGCAGACTTCACCT
>NZ_JAJEQX010000052.1 GCF_020687545.1 Ruminococcus turbiniformis
CTCCTGAGACCTAAGACTGCGCGTTTGCCTTTGCTTTTCTCTTCTGCAGATATGCTTTCACAAACGGGAAAGCGAAGGAGAAGATCGTGAAAAGGAACAGGATCAGTGTCAGCGGTCTTGTAAAGATGTCGAGGATGTGTCCCTGGTACAGCGTCGCTGTAACGGACGCGGATCTCTCCATCATCGGTCCAAGCAGAAGAGCAAGGGCGATAGGCGATGTCGGGAAGTTGTTTCTCAGCATGATGTAGCCGAGTACACCTGCGCCGAATCCGACAAATACATCGAAGATGTTCTTGTTGATGGAGAACGTACCTACCGTTGCAAGCACTACGATCGTTGTACAGAGGATCGATTTCGGGATCTTCAGGATCAGGCTTCCGCACTTGCAGACCCCAAGACCTACAAAGTACAGAAGAATGTTAATCAGTGCAAAACCGATAATCAGTGTATATACCGTATCTGCATGTTCTGTGAACAGCGTCGGTCCCGGCTGTACGCCGTGTACGATCATGGCGCCGAGGAACAGAGCCGCGGGAGCGGATCCCGGGATACCGAGAGTCAGCAGCGGGATCAGGGAACCGCCGGTAACGGCGTTGTTCGCGCACTCGGAAGCGATGATACCTTCTGCGCTTCCCTTTCCGAACTCTTCCGGATGCTTGGATGCTTTCTTTGCCTCGTTGTAGGACAGGAAAGCAGCGATATCCGGGCCGGCTGCCGGGATGATACCGATTACGATACCCCAGATCGTGGAGCGGACCGCGTTAACTATGTTTGATTTAACAGTTGCAGCTTTGAGCTTCATGGAGCCGACTTTTCCGGCGTCCGCCATCTTGCCCATGGGGTCTTCCAGCATCTTGAACAGCTCCGGGAAGGAGAACAGTCCGATGAGGACGACGTTTACGTCAAATCCGCCGGTCAGGGCAGAGTTGCCGAATGTAAATCTCGGGAATCCGTTGACCGGATCCTGTCCGAAGCACGCTATAATCAGCGCGACAATGGCCACAAGACATCCTTTAAACAGGTTGTCCTGGGAGAGCATAACAACAACCGACAGACCGAAGATCGCGACGAAGATCTGCTCCGGCGCGCCTACCATCATGGCGATTCTCGCAAGCAGCGGCGCGCAGAGAAGAAGCGCGATACTGGACCAGAAACCTCCGAACGCACTGCCCAGTGTAACGAGGTGCAGCGCATGTCCGGCTTCGCCCTTTTTCACAAGGGCCTTACCTTCCAGCGACGTGGGCACCGAGGCCGGCGTACCGGGGATACCGACGAGCACCGCCGGGATGGATCCGCCGTACACACCGCCGCAGTACAGACCGGAGAGGAGCAGAAGGCCCTGTCCCGGGTCCATGCCGTATGTAAAGGGTACGAACACTGCTACCGCCATCGTAGCGGAGAATCCGGGCAGCGCTCCGAACACAATACCGATTGCCAAACCTGCCAGACAGATCAGGAGGTTCATCGGCGTAAAGACATTAGTTAAGCCGAGCAATATATTTTCCATAACAAAAATTCCTCCTAATTACAGATTCAGCGAGATCCAGCTTCCTCTCGGAAGGATCACCGACAGGAAAAGACTGAATACATAGTAGATAACAAGTGTCAGGATCACGGGCAGAAGAACGACAACCACTTTGTTTTTCGTCTTCAGCATGATCAGCGATACAATACCGAACAGTACTGTGTCAAAGATGTAACCGATCTTGTCCAGCAGGAACAGATAGGCAAGCACAAGCACGAAGTATGCAACAAGGATTTTCCACTGATCTTTAATGTATGTTTCATATATTTCTGAAGTTTTGTATTTTGCGATTCTGTAGACCAGAAGGCCTCCCGTCATGATGTAGCTGACGATAATCAGCACAGTCGGATATGTGGCCGATTCTGCGGGGATGTCACCCAGCTGCACCGTCAGGCTTACAAGAAAGAGCAGGATCGCGAGACAGCATATGACGTCGGATGTGCTCCGTTTCATCTGGTTTGAATTCATAGTTTCCCTCCTAACTTATCAGATAACTCACGGATGTCGGAGTTCCATACTTATTATGAAGAGATTTGCTGTAAATCAGCATATCATGAGATTTACTCAAAATCGGCGTTGTCGATCATCTCTCTGATGCTGTTGTGGTTCTCCTCATAGTAGCCTGCGAACTCATCGATTCCCATAAAGTCAACTGTAACTCCGGCTTCCTCAGCCGCAGCGACGAACTCTTCATTCTCACATACCTTTCCGATCGCATCGGACAGTACCTGAAGCACTTCCTCCGGTGTTCCCGCGGGAGCTACAAAACCTCTCCACATCACAGAGTTGAAGTTTTCCAGTCCTTCGATTCCGGACTCGGCAAGTGTCGGCACATCGGGAAGAAGAGGATGTCTCTCTGCGCTTGTAACAGCGATCGGCTGTACGTTGCCCGCATCGATCTGTGCCGTTGCCTCGCTGATGAACGGAGTCGCCACGTCGCAGTCGCCGCTGGCTACGTTGTTGATGGCTGTCACACCGCCGTCAAACGCGACACGCATAAAGTTCGTTCCGGTTGCTTCCTCCACTTCCATCTTCAGGAAATCCCAGTGGCTCCATGCTCCTCCGATTCCCCATGTGGTGCTTCCGTCCTGTCCTGCTGCGATCAGGCTTTCCACATCTGTGATGCCGGAGTTGTTGCTTGCAACGATGACATGCGGGTCAGCGGAGAACTGCGCGATCGGAGCGAAGTCATCCTTTGTATAGGTAACGCCGTCAAAAAGCGCATCTCCGTTGGAGTCTGTGGATGAGAAGTAAGCGATTGTATAACCGTCCGGGTTTGCGTTCACCAGATTTGTAAGACCGATTGTTCCGCCACCGCCGGATACGTTGTTGATAACGAATGTCTGTCCCAGTTCCTGCTCAAGGTAGGAGCAGACAAGACGGGTTGCGATATCAGCGCCGCCGCCTGCCGCGTAGGGAACGATAACCTCTACGGTTCCGGTCGGATAGTCAGTTGCGCCTGAACCATCCCCGCCCTCAGAGCTGCTTGAACTGTCAGATCCTCCGGTGCTTGATCCTCCTACGGAGAGAGCGCCGCAGCCGGAAAACAGCCCCGCTGTCATGGCCAGCGTCAGCAAGAGTGCCACACTTTTTTTCTTCATAATTTGTTTCCTCCTTTAAGAATGTTGATACTCCAAATAAAAGCAATAGCAGTGCCAACTGAAGATACAAAAAATTTTTTGGTGATAATTAATAAAAAATTTATGTCTTTTTTCGAATTTTAACAAATGAATTGTAATACTTGCATGAATTTTGAAAAATGAATTTGTCGGTGCTTTTTATATTTTGAGATTGCATCGCAATATTGAATTGCAAAATGATGCACTGAAATGCGATGCGCAATAAAATGCAACTTGTCTTTTTCTGTTCTTTCCTGTATAATTTTCATAGCCTGAAAATGGTTCGGAGGTACGTTATGATACATATGGTTTTTTTCGCGCCGTATCCGGAAATTCTGCCCACGATTGAGCAGGTTTTCCGGGAGAGGCCTGACCGGGAGGAGCTGGATTATAAAGTTGTCCTGGATTTTTTTAACAATCCGCTTCAGGATATTGATGCCGATGTGATTATTGCCCGCGGATTTACCGCTCATACGATGGAAAAAGAGGGCTTTGTCTGTGCGGAACTGAAAGTGACGGGCTATGATGTTGTCAATGCGATTACCCGGTGCCTTTCCATGCATCCGGAAGAAAAGAATATTGCCATTGTAGGCGCTTATAATATGATATACGGGGTGGATATGATCACTTCGAACTTCCCTTCGATCCATATCACATCCTATCCGATTCTGGACGAGACGGAACTGGAGGCAACGGTCGAGAAGGCGATCGCCGACGGCAACACAGCCATGGTCGGCGGATATACCACGGTGAAAATCGCGAAGAAGCACCAGATCCCCGCTGTTATGATCGAGTCGGGCAGGGGAGCTGTGAACAATGCGATTGCGGAGGCGAAAGCTGCTGCTGAGATTTCCATGCGGGAACGGGCGAGGAGCAATGAGATTGCCAACATTATGAACTATTCCTTTCAGGGGATTATTGCCATCGACAGAAACGGAGTGATCACGATGGCGAATAATTACTGTTATCCGATTCTGGCGGACAGGGGAAGCTCGCTTGTCGGACGGCATATCCGCGAATTTTTTCCGAACCTTCTTGTGGACGAGGTGACCGGCAGAGGCGCGAAGATCCTGTCGGAGCTTCACAAATATAAACAGCTTCACCTCATGGTGAACTGTGTGCCGATTATGAATGAACATGAAGTGTCCGGTGCGGTACTCACGTTCCAGAATATTACGCAGATCCAGGATGAGGAAGATCTGATCAGGAAGAAACTGCACAGGTCCAGCCACCGGGCGAAGTATCATTTCAACGACATTATCCATCAGAGCGGGGCAATGGATGCGGCCATATCAGATGCGAGAAATTTCAGCTATTCTGATTCCAATATTCTGATTTACGGAGAGACGGGAACCGGAAAAGAGCTGTTTGCGCAGAGCATACATAACTCCAGTTCAAGAAAGAACTATCCTTTTGTGGCCATTAACTGTGCTGCGCTTCCGGAGAGTCTTCTGGAGAGCGAGCTGTTCGGATATGTGGAGGGAGCGTTTACGGGGGCTGCCAAAGGCGGAAAGATGGGATTCTTCGAGATCGCCCACAGAGGAACGATCTTTCTGGACGAGATCGGGGATATTTCTGCCAGCCTCCAGAGCCGGCTTCTGCGTGTGCTTCAGGAGCGGGAGATCATGCGGCTCGGAAGTGATACGGTCATTTCGGTAGACGTAAGAATCATCTCCGCAACGAACAAAAATCTGAAAGAAGAAGTTGCGGCAGGAAATTTCCGGCAGGATCTCCTCTATCGTCTGGATGTACTGGAGCTGAGCCTTCCGCCTTTAAGAGAGAGGGGCGGGGACGTTGCCTATCTGCTGGATCATTTCCTCGCGCTTGAGCATGAGCGGACGGGAAGAGCTCTTTCCGGGCTGACGGCTGAGGCAAAGAATCTGCTGTGTGAATATTCGTGGCCGGGGAATATAAGAGAAATGCGCAATTTCTGTGAGAGACTTTCCATACTCTGCCAGACGGCGCAGGCCGGAACGAAGGATGTGCTTCGCGCGCTTCCGGATGCCGGAAAGCGGACTGAGGAGCAGGAGGCGGCCGGCCGTATGACGCATCCGGAAGCGGGAAAAGCATACGGTACGGAGCAAAACGGGGAAAAAGAACGGTCTGCCTATCCGGTGTACGACGAGAAACAGGCCATACTGAGTGCGCTGGCAGCGTTTCACAACAGCAGGACAAAGACGGCGGAATTTCTCAATATGAATAAAAGTACGCTGTGGAGAAAGATGAAGAAATATAATATACAGGTACCGCGATAAACCGGCTGAACAGCCGACGGTGAAGCAGCGGGGGGAACCGGGGAGAGAAGCTAGCGGCCGGTGTGGCCGCCGTCTCTTGAACTGTTCATATACCGGTACACAGTCGGCACCGAAATATTGAGCTGTGAGGCGATTTCCTTCACAGCTCCTTTCATGGAAAGAATTCCCTGCTCGTCAAGGCGGTGTACCAGAGCGGCGCGCTCTTTTATTGTCATGCGCTCCGGAGGGATCTTTGTCTGTGCAATGGCGTCTGCCACGAGATTCGGCAGAATACCGGCTACAGGACGCTCGAAATCTTCCTGATATTCGGAGTTCTCCGGCTTGTTCAGCTCAAATGCGCCAAGCAGGTTCTGCAGTGCGGACAGCGCCGCGCTGGCGGGAAGAGTATCTTTGTTCACACAGAGCAGACCGATCAGCCGGGAATTGTTTTTAATAAAATAGGTAGAAGAGAGAAACGACTTCCCTTTTGAACTGCCCTCATAATTCAGAACGCAGTCTGTGTCAGCATACATTCCCTTTTCCATTGTGGCGCGCGCCAGATCAGTCATCGGGTACCCGATCTTTCTTCCGGTTGCACTGTTTTCAATCGCGATAATTGAGTGTTCAGGATCCCGCACGTCGTGAATGCAGAGTTCACATCCCGGGCCAAGAACCTGTCCGAGAAAAGGAAGCAGATCTGTATAGATCTTTAATACTTCGTTGTCAGTCATTGTCAATTTCCCCCGAATGATTTTTTGAAATTTTACGAAATTATTATATAGAATATTTTTGCAAAATACAAGGGAACTTGTTATACTTAGTGCAGCGTAATACTTTAAAACCGGCCGGCTCAGAAGTGCCTGCCGGGAAAACGGAGGGTGCAGGATGAAAAAGAACAGTGCGAGGGTTCCTTTGTACGAGAAGCTTCTGAAGGAACTGAAAAGTCAGATCGTATCGGGGGTATATCAGAAAGGAGATCTGCTCCCGAGTGAAAAGGAGCTGATTGACGCGTACGGAGTGAGCAGGATTACTGTCCGGAAGACGCTCTCGATTCTGGCGGAGATGGGTTTTATAGAGACGTGTCAGGGAAAAGGGAGCGTGGTTCTCTTTGGACCGGAAAATTCCGGAAGCAGCGATGATTTTAAGCGGGCGGTCGATGAGTATTATCATGATTTTATGTCGTCGTCGAATATCCGTCTGCTGCTGGAGCCGGAGATTGCGAGGCAGGCGGCTCTGATGGCGTCAAGAGAGCAGGTTGCCCACCTTAAGACGCTGATAAAGCGGGAAGAAGACGAGAGGGATGTGGATGAATTTCATCGCGCTGTGGCGGAGATTCTGAACAATGACAAACTGAATGACATGCTGGGAGAGCTGATTATATATGAAAATTCAAAAGCGTCTCTCGGTACGATTCAGCCGGAGCTCCAGGATGAGGTCGGAAAAGTTGTGGAAAGCCACCATCAGAAAATATACGAGGCGATCAGGGACAGGAATCCGGAGTTTGCCTATTTTTATATGAAGGAACACACTTTATATATGAAGAAACGGTATGAGGAATACTTTGCAAGAATGAGAGAATAAGACGGGATAAGTGTGCTGGAATAAAGATGTGGAGATAACGTGCGGAGCGGCCGCGTGGAAGAAATGATTCTTCTGCGCGGCTGTTTTTTATACATTAAGGAGTTCCCGGGCGCGGGAGTTGGGAAAATACAATGTCCTGAGGTGTAATGCAACATGTCATATTATAAAGTATGATAAAAAATTTAAAAAAGCGATAAAAAATATTGCGAATTCCCATATAACATGTTATAATTCATAACAAGTTGAAGCTTCAAACGAAAATTGTAGGCGCGGTTCCGATTCTGACAGGTCTTGACCTTGAGAGCATCTCAAGACTTGGAAACGGTTTAAGCCTTATTTACGTGCTCTTCCCGATTTCCACCGGATATATAATCTATAAGAAAAATCCGGAGGCGATGGCCAGGTCAACATTCAAGATCGGCAAGACGCCGCTTATGATTATCACGACAATCGGCCTTGCCGGATATGTGATGGCAGCGATCTTAAACTTCGCTGATATCCAGAATGCGGGAATGATGCTTGTTATATTCTTCGCGGCGGTGATTATTTACGCGTTCTTAAGAGAGAAGCATGTCAATAAAGTTGCGGAAGAAAAGAGGCTTGCGGCTTCAGGCAAAGCAGAATAGAAAGCATTATGAGTGTGGCACACTCGGATGTGGAAAAAGGATGCCATGGCGCATCCTTTTTTCTGCACCCGGCGTATAAATGAGGTTCAGGCGGCCGCATCATAAAAAGAATGGATGGAGACAGCGAAAATGGAACATTTTGCGATAGTTGGTTTTGGATGTGCGGGCTATCACGCCCTTACGGCAATCCGGGAAGCGGGATGTGACGCGCAGATCGATGTTTACAGCGATACAGATCTGCCGCCGTACAACCCCATGCTCACAACATACTACGTGTCCGGGAAACTGCCGTACGAAGGGCTTTTCCCCTTCGGGACACTCCCTGAGATCGGAGAAAAGTACAATGCCCGTTTTTTGACTCAGACGCGCGTGAAAACAGTTTCAGCGGCGGAGAAAAGTGTGGAGACAGAGGACGGGGAGAAAAAATATTACGATAAAATCCTGATCAGCACAGGCGCGACCGCTTTCGTGCCGGGATCATTCGCAGCCCTTAAGGGAGCGCACTGCATGCGCACGGTGGAGGACGCGGTAAAACTTAAGGAGAAACTGGAGAGCGCGGAAAGCGAAACGTTTAAAAGCGCGGTTGTTGTCGGCGCCTCCATGGTCGGAATCAAAGTGGCGGAGCTTCTCCACAAAAGAGGAATCCATGTCACCCTTGCGGACATGGCTCCCCATATCTTTGCCCTCGCGGCGTATCCGGAAGTATCGGAGATGATTGAGGAGAGAATCCGGAAGATCGGCATTGACATGGCGTTCGGCCAGGCGATCACGTCAGCGGACGAACACACGGACGATGAGGGAAATGTGACGGGATACACCGTTCACCTGGGAGATGGAAGCGAGATCGGGACAGATCTTCTGATTCTGAATATCGGTACGCGGGCAGCCACAGGCATCTTAAGTCCGGATGAGGTGAAGATCGACAGAGGCATTGTCGTAAATGAGAGGATGCAGACGTCGGCAGAAGGCGTCTACGCGGCCGGGGACTGCTGTCAGGGCAACAATCTTCAGTCCGGACAGACGCAGATCATCGGTCTGTGGGCCAACGCGGGCGTACAGGGAAGAGTCGCGGGCAGAAACATGGCGGGCGTGCCGGATGAGGCCGACGGCAATATTCTTCACAATATCACGCATTTCCTTGATATGGACTTTATCGGGCTCGGAGACAACCGGCTTACCGGAGAAGTGTATGAATACACGAGCAGAGACAAAGGGTTTTATCTGCGGGCGGTTATGAAAGACGGACGGCCTGTGGGATTCAACATTCTTGACAATTACGGCATGTCGGGTGTGCTCAAAGCTCATCTGATCAAGATCCTCCGGGGGGAGCCGCTTAAGTTTACGCCGGAGCAGAGAGGACAGCTTGTGCATTTTGGTCTGGATGAAGAATTTATCGAACATTTGGAGGCAATGGTATGACTGATCTGGAGAGAAGAATAAAAGCGAAGATCCCGGGCGAGGATACGGGAATTGAGATCCGCAGAACCATGTGTGATATCTGTTCACCTGGAATGCACTGCGGAGTGAACGCGTATGTAAACGACGGAAAAGTGATCAAGATAGAAGGAATGGACGGACATCCGAGAAACGACGGACGTCTCTGCACAAAGGGAATGGCGAACCGCGAGTACATCTACCGGGAAGACCGCATCATGACGCCGCTTAAACGCGTCGGAAAAAGAGGCGAAGGAAAGTTTGAACCCATCTCATGGGATGAGGCGTATGCCCGGATCGCGAAAGGTCTGAACGAGGTAAAGGAAAAATACGGCGCGGAAAGTGTGGCGTTTTATTCCGGCTACTCCAAGTGGTACCGCCAGATGCTAAGAAGGTTTACATACGCTTTCGGAAGCCCGAACTACGGATGTGAATCAAGCGCGTGCTACACGGCCGCGTTTATGGCGTGGAAAGTAGCGGCGGGCGAGCAGGCAAATCCGGATATTGCAAACTCGGATCTGTTCCTCGGATGGGCGTACAATCCGTTCTACTCTTCCTATATGGAAGCGAAAGAAGCGATGGAACTCAAAGAAAAAGGACTGAAGTTCATTATCGTGGACACAAGACGGACGCCCGCGACAGAGAAGCTGGCAGACCTTTTCCTTCAGCCGAAGTCGGGCACGGACGGAGCGCTTGCGCTCGCTGTCGCAAATGAGCTGATCAGAAATGACTGGATTGACAGAGAATACATTGACAAATACGTCTACGGATTTGACGAGTACGCACAGTATGCGGCGGGGTTCAATGAGACGAACGTGGAAGAGCTGACAGGCGTGCCGTACGCTCTCGTACAGGAAGCGGCACGGATGATCCATGAGAATCCTCGGATGAGCTGCAATGAGTCTTCCGCGCCGCTGTGCCATCACAGAAACGGACTGCAGAACTACAGAAGCGTTCTCTCTCTGCTTGCGATTACCGGCAACTTTGACAGAAAAGGCGGCCAGATCCTGACTCCCCACACCTATATGCATGTGGCGTGCGGATTCACGACGAAAGAGGAAGAGTATCTGTATGAGACACGCCCGGAAGATGTGAAAGACCCTGTGGGCACAGAGAGATTCCCGCTGTGGAATTATCTGGAAGGCGAGATGCAGGCGATGGATCTGCCCCGCCAGATACTGGAAGGGACTCCGTACCCGCTCAGGGCTGTGTTTGCCCTCGGCATGAACGCCCGTATGTTCCCTGATTCCGGACGGATGTTCCGGGCGCTTGAAAGCCTTGACTTCTTCGTGGATACGGATCTGTTCCTGACAGACACTGCGAAGTGGGCAGATATCGTACTTCCCGCGTGCTCCTCTTTTGAGCGCGGAGAGTTCAAGCCCTACAGCGCGGGAACTGCCTGGTACACGAATCCGGCCATCGAGCCCCTCGGGGAGTCGAAGAGCGATGTGCAGATACTTACAGAACTTGCACAGGTCATGGATCTGCCGGACGAGGCGCTGAAAAAAGGATATGAGTATTTTATCCAGTACTATATTCTGGACGATTACGGCGTGACGGTGGATGAGCTTAAGAAAGTGACGCTTCCGGTGAAGATCGCGGATGTGAAGGAACATGTTGATTTTGAGGATCTTGAGAAGGGCCTGAACACGCCGACCGGAAAGTTTGAGTTAAAGAGCGCGATTATCGAGCAGCATCCGGAGTGGGGGCTGAACGCGCTTTCCACATACCGCCAGCCGCTGGATGACGCGGATCCGGAAAAATATCCGTTTGTGTTTACCTCCGGTTCCCGGATTCCGAACGCGTGCCACAGCCGCCTCCACAAAGTCCCGAGAAACCGGTCATTAAGACCCGATCCGATGGCGGATATGAACAGGGAAGACGTGAGAAGACTGGGACTCAAAGAAGGCGATATGATCGAGATCTTTACGGAGAGAGGTTCCATCAGCGTGAAGGTCAATCCAACGCTCACAGTGCCGGAAGGACTTGTCAACCTGTTCCACGGCTATTCCGAGGCGGACGCGGAGAGCATTATGGACGGAGATCATCTGGACCCGTACTCCGGGTTCCCGGCATACCGCTCCACGCGCTGCGCGGTGAGAAAAAAGGAGGAAGCGTAGAATGAAAAAGTATCTGTTCTTTGATTCGGAGAAATGTTCTGCCTGCGGCGCGTGCGCCCTGGCATGTATGGACCAGAACGATATCGATATCCCGGCAGGGGAACAGCCGTTTCGGAATACATTTACCCTGGAGGGGAAAACGGGCGATCTGCATTTTTACTCGGTGAGCTGCATGCACTGCATTGACGCTCCGTGCGTGATGGGATGCCCCAGCGGATGTCTGACAAAAGATCCGGAGACCGGGTTTACTCTGTACGACAACACGAACTGCATCAGCTGTCACTCCTGCGCGATGGCCTGTCCGTACGGCATCCCGACATTCGGGACGGACGGAAAGATGCGCAAGTGCGACGCATGCATTGAAAGACAGAAAGCCGGCATGAAACCGGCCTGCGTTAAAATCTGCCCGACCGGAGCTCTGACTCTTCTGACAGAAGAAGAATTTAGGGCGCGCCAGGTTGCGGAGCAGAAAAGAAAAGCAAGACTAATGATGGAAAAGCAGCTTTTGGAATAAGAAGCGGTTTTAAAGATTTTTGAAGATTTGAAAGGCGGGGAAAACAATTTATGGCACTTGGTTTTATCTGTGTGGCGGGAGCCGGGACGATACTGGGTATTATGCCCACGATTCAGAAACAGGTAATGTTAAACGGGCTGCCGATGTACAGCCTGATGTTATACACAAGCTGGACAATTACGATTGTGTGTATTCTGGCGGCACTGATCAGAAAGCACAGTCTGAAGGCGTCGAAGGTACAGGTGATACAGGGACTTCTGATGGGAGTATTCGGACTTTTCCTGACGCCGATCCTTCTCAACAGCAGTTATCTCTATCTTCCGGTCGGAACAACACTGATGCTGAACTTCCTTTACCCGGCGATCGTATGCATCATTATGGGAGTCGGGTTTAAGGCAGGATTTAGCAGGCTGCAGATAGCGGCGATTGTGGTATCCATTCTCGGAATGGCATTCTTAACCGGCGCGGGCGGAGATCTGTCGGGAAAAGGAATTGCCATGGCGATCGCATCGGCCTTCACGTACGGCATTTATCTTGTGGGAAATGAGAAAGGGCCGGTCAACGAGCTGCCTATAGAGGTGAAGATGTTTTATATCTCTCTGCCGGGGGCGGCTGCGTTTTCGGTGATCGCTCCGGCGACGGGATCTTTCGTTGTACCGGATAATATCACAACCTGGGTGATGGCAATCGGAGGTTCCGGCCTCTTCACCGTGGGAGGATATTTCCTGATGATATACGGTATCGGCAAACTCGGCGCATCGACTGCGGCATTCGTATCCATGGTGGAGCCGATCGTGAGCACGGTATTCGGTACATTGTGGTTCCGTGATCCTGTGACTGTGGGAATTGTAGCGGGAAGCTGCCTTGTGGTCGGAAGTATTCTGCTGATCGCGATTGACGGATATCAGAAATCAAAGAGAGGCACGCAGAGCAAAGCCGGTCAAACTGCATAAATGACAGGTTGAATAATTCCGGCAGTGCGGATATAATAAATAAAATAAGGTGTCAATGACGACAGCGGGGACGCCGCGGCAGCAATGCCGACGGCGTCTTTGTTCCTTAACGGGAGGATAAAATATGGATCTGTTGATTCTTGCCGGAGGAAAGAGCAGGCGCATGGGCGGCAGGCACAAGGGAAACCTGATTCTGGACGGAGAGTCTTTTACACAGAGGCTGATCCGGGAGCTGGGAGACGGGGCGGAGCACATCTATCTGTCCTGCGGCGCAGAGTACAGGGAGACGGCGGATGTGGCGGAAAAATGTATTCTCATAAAGGATATCTGGCCCGGGTGCGGGCCGATCGGAGGGCTCCACGCGGGATGCGCCGCGTGCAGGGCGGATGCCTTTATGGCCGCGGCGTGCGACATGCCGTTTTTAAAAGCGGGACTGTACCGGTATCTTGCGGATCTTCTGGATGATTATGACGGGGTTGTGCCTGTGATCCGAGGGCGGATGCATCCGCTGGCGGCCGTGTACAGGAAGCGCATTCAGAGCAGCCTGGAAGAGCAGATACAGGAGGGAAATTACCGGATTATCAATGCCCTTGAGAAAAACCGGATCCGCTATGCGGATATCACCGGAATGAAAGAGTATGAAGAGATGCTCTGCAATGTCAATACGGAAGAAGAGTATGATAAAATAAAGCTCGGACGACACGAAAAAAACTAAAAAAACAAAGGATACGGATATGGAAGATTTAACACTGGAAGGTGCTCTTGACCTTCTGCTTGAACGGGTAAGCATGATTGAAGAGACGGAGAGTGTGCCGCTTATGGAGGCGGTGGGACGCGTGCTGGCCGGGCCGGTAAGAGCGTGGCATGACCAGCCGCCGTTTCCCCGTTCCCCGCTGGACGGGTATGCGGTGAGAAGCGAGGACATAAAGGACGCGTCGCCGGATCATCCGGTCTGCCTGAAAGTGCTCTGCGAGACGGACGCGGGGCACGTAAGCGATGTGTGCGTGACGCCGGGAACCGCGGTGCGCATTATGACGGGCGCGCCCATTCCGGACGGGGCGGACTGTGTGATCGCGCAGGAAAAGACCGACTACGGGGAGGAGACAGCGCAGATATACGGAAGCGTCCCCGCGGGCGGAAACTACTGCCAGCAGGGCGAAGACTATAAGGCGGGCGACCTGATTCTTGAAAAAGGCACCACACTTGGAGCGGTGGAAGCGGGCGTTATGGCGGGGCTTGGCTGTTCGGAGGCGGTTGTCTACAGAAGGCCCAGAGTGGCGGTCATCACAACCGGAGACGAACTGATCATGCCGGGAGAGCCGTTAAAAGGCGGAAAAATCTATGACTCCAATCTGTATACGGTTGTCACCAGGCTGAAAGAGTTCGGTGCGGAGATTGTATTTGCGGATCTTGTAAATGACGTGGCAGAAGAGGCGGCGAAGATGGTCAGAGAGGCAGCAGAGAAGGCGGATCTTGTCATCACAACCGGAGGCGTGTCTGTCGGGAAAAAGGATATTATGCATGAAGTGATCCGGATCCTGGGATGCGAACAGCTCTTCTGGCGGATCGCCATAAAGCCGGGCATGCCTACGCTCAGCGCAGAGTATGACGGAAAGCTGCTTATCTGCCTGTCGGGCAATCCGTACGGAGCGGCGGCGAACACAGAGCTGCTTGTGCGCCCGATCCTGGCGAAGATGTCGGCGCGCAGCGATCTGGAACCGAAGCGGGTGAAGGCGGTTTGCGAAAACGGGTTCCCGAAGAAGAGTCCCGTCACCAGATATGTGAGAGCAAACTACAGTGACGGGCATGTGCGGATTCCGGACGGATCAGACTCTTCGGGTATTCTGAGCACCATGTGCGGCTGCAACTGTCTGATCGAGATCCCGGCGGGGACAAAGAGACTTGACAGGGGGGATTCGGTATGGGTGGTTCTGCTGTAGATGACGGAGGGAAAAAGAGAATTATCGCAGTGTGCGGCGTGAAAAACTCCGGAAAGACGACACTGCTTGTACGAATGATAGAAAAATTTTCCGCAGAGGGCGTCCGTACGGCTGTGATCAAGCATGACGGCCACGATTTTTCCTGTGACATTCCGGGGACAGACAGTTTCCGGCTCAAAGAGGCCGGGGCATACGGAACGGCAGTCTTCTCTGCAGCGCGCACTTTCGTACACCGAACCGAATTTCATACAGAATCCCGGGCGCAGAAAGAGGCGAGGGTGAAAGAGCTGGCGGCGCTTTTCCCGGATGCGGAAATTATCTTTGTTGAGGGAATGAAAGACAGCCCCTACCCGAAGATCGAGGTGATCCGCGAGGAAATCTCCCGGGAGCCGGCCTCCAATCCGGAGGGACGTTTCCTGATTGTCACGGACAGAAACAAAGACGAATACGGAGAAGAGACCGCATCCTTTGAGGAGATTGAGAAGATTGTCCGCATCGTGAGGGAAACTGCGGGAATCAGTCAGAAAGGAGAATACCGGTGAGAGACGGATTTGGGGTAGTGTCAAATGAGTTATGAAAAAATAAAGTCTAAGAAATAGGCTCAGATTGAACCTTGAAAATTGCAGATATGATGTTTGATGGCAACTTACGCCACCCTTGACAGCACACAAAAGCAATGCTC
>NZ_JAJEQX010000053.1 GCF_020687545.1 Ruminococcus turbiniformis
TACATCCTGGCTGACCCGTCCGCAGCTTGGTACAATTGGAAAGAATCACATTCAGAGCAGTTCAACTTTACTTAGAACTGCTCTTTTTGTGTCTGCTCTGAATCTGATACTTTCCTAATGAATTATAGCAGATTTGGGGTATGATATGGTATGGTTTGGACGTGTCATGATCGTTGCCATTGAGACAGGTATGATAACGCCGACTTTTGGAATGAATGTGTTTACAGTAAAGTCTTCGCTGCACGGTATGAATATAAGAAAAAATGAAAGGATTTATGAAGATGTCAGATATAAAAATTCCCAAAGAGAAAACTGCAATTGTATTAATTGAGCCACAGCATGATTTCCTGTCAGAAGGCGGCACAATGTATGCCCATATTAAAGAACAGCTGGCGGAAAGACATGTCATTGCCAATCTGTAGGACCTGCTTGTGAAGGACTCCGCGGAATTGAGATGGATATGGAAGCAGACTGGGGAACCGGGGCATGGCTGCGCGGGACTCCGGGACCGGAGATCATTAAAGAATTTACGCCCCAGCCGGGGGATGTTGTGGTAGAAGGGAAGAAGACGCTGGATGCATTTCATTCTACCGGACTTGACTATTATCTGAGAGCTAATGAGATAGAATATGTTGCTTTCACTGGTTTCCATACCGACTGGTGTGTAGAATCTTCCGCGAGGTCAGCTTATGATAAGGGGTATAGAGTGATTGTGATTGGAGACTGTACGGCCACAGATACTCAGGAAGAACAGGATTGTTGTGAGAAATGGATCTTCCCCAAAATCGGTAAATTGATGAATTACAGAGATTTTTTGGAAAGCCTGGAGTAATAAACGTTTGTACACTGACGCTGGAACCGGCGGAAGTAAACAGCAAAAAGAGGGGAAATTGGTTTTATCCAATCTCCCCTTTTTGTTATACGCTCGTTCATTCTTCCTCTGCGGAGGCCATGCTGTCTATGATTTTTTCTATCATCATTTTTTTCAGATACACATCGAAACTTAAACTGCACAGAAAGGTGAACATCCTGAGTTCGTTCTGATCGTCAGTATCGGAAATGTCTGAAAATGAGGAAAGAGATTTCTCGTACGCTTCCCTGACTGAATCCTTCATAGGTTCGATGCGAGATTTTTCCATTTCGCAAACTTCCCGGTAAAGATCGGCGAGACTGATTTCTCCCTCGCCCGGAAAATATTTTTCTCTGAGCGGGGTTAATACGGTTTCAATATCCTTGATTGACAGGATACTTTTAAAGTAGTAGATCAGAATGAGAAGAAGAACATGCTCTTTGGAGTACTTCTTCTTTATAGACGGAGGCAGCAGATTGTTCTTCGTGTAGTTGTTGATCATTGTCTTGGTAAGAATTTTATCGTCGCTGTAGCGCTTTGTGGAAGCAAAATGATCATTCATAAAAGTAGTAACCTGATCCATATACAGGTCAATGTTAGGAATCTCTTCCGGACGGATATAATCCACATGGTCAAGACTCTCGAGAATACTGTTTAATATATCATTTGTATCAATTGTCATATTATCACCTCGGTATATCTATTATATAGTAGTGAAAACTATATGACAAGTGGAAAATCCATGAAACGAATATCTGTAAAGCTGTGAAAGCGGTGTCCGGACGGCTGCATTGACAGAAGCGAACCGTCCATATTATAATGACACCTGAAAACGGTAACCAGGGCAAAGCGTATTGCGGATATCTGCTTTGTCTTATAAAATACTTACATTGGAGAAAGTGTAATTTATGAGCATTTATGATACGTTGAACGAACCACAGAGGGAGGCGGTCTTTCATACGGACGGCCCCCTTCTTATTCTGGCAGGAGCCGGATCAGGTAAAACAAGGGTGCTGACGCACAGAATTGCATATCTGATCGAGGAGCGGGGAGTGAATCCCTGGAATATCCTTGCAATTACGTTTACAAACAAAGCGGCTGGAGAGATGCGCCAGAGGGTGGACAGCCTGGTCGGCTTCGGCTCGGAGAGTATATGGGTGAGTACATTTCATTCTATGTGTGTGCGGATTCTCAGGCGGTTTATAGACAGGCTCGGATATGAGAACCGATTTACAATTTATGATACTGATGATCAGAAAACTCTGATGAAGGAAGTCTGCCGCAAGGTGGATATTGATACCAAACAGTTTAAGGAACGGATGCTGCTCTCGGTTATTTCTTCCGCAAAAAACGAGCTGATCTCTCCGGAGGAGTTTGAACTTAACGCGGGAGGTGATTTCGGGCAGAAAAAAATTGCCAGGGCATACCGGGAATACGAGGCCCAGCTCAAGGCAAACAATGCTCTGGATTTTGACGACCTCCTTGTAAAGACGGTACATCTTCTGAGTACACAGCCGGATGTGCTTGAAAACTACCAGGAGAGGTTCCGCTACATCATGGTAGATGAGTATCAGGATACGAATACAGTGCAGTTTAAGCTGGTAAGCCTGCTTGCCGGAAAATACAGAAACCTCTGCGTGGTAGGTGACGACGATCAGTCCATCTATAAGTTCCGCGGGGCAAACATCAGGAACATTCTTGATTTTGAGAAGGAATTTCCAGATGCGGAAGTGATCAAGCTGGAGCAGAACTACCGGTCCACAGAGAATATATTAAATGCTGCCAACAGCGTGATCCGGAACAACCTGGGACGGAAGGACAAGACACTCTGGACAGACAACGGAGAGGGAGAGAAGATCTCTCTGCGGCAGTTTGACAACGGATATGAGGAGGCGGAGTTTATCGCGGAGGATATCCGGAAGGGAGTACGGGAGGGCGCAGCGTATAATGACAACGCTGTTCTCTACCGCACAAACGCCCAGTCACGTCTTTTTGAGGAGAAGTTCGTGGCGATGAATATTCCGTATAAGATCGTGGGCGGCGTTAATTTCTATGCCCGCAGAGAAATCAAGGATATTCTGGCTTATTTAAAGACAGTGGACAACGGGCAGGACGATCTGGCTGTGCGCAGAATTATCAATGTGCCGAAACGCGGCATCGGACTTACAACAGTAAATCGGATTCAGGAGTCTGCCGACATGCGAGGAATCAGCTTCTACGAAGCTCTGACGGCTCCGGATCTTATACCGGGGGTGGGGAGAAGCGCGTCGAAGCTTGACTCTTTTGCGGCTCTGATTGAATATTTCCGGGGGCAGTCGGAGAAAGAGAGTCTGACGGATCTCTTAAATGAGATCATCGAGCAGACCGGTTACATACAGAGTCTGGAAGGAGATGACCCCGAGGATACCGCTGCAAGAATCCAGAATATAGACGAGCTGATCAGCAAGGCTGCCGCTTACGAGGAGGACTGCGAGGACAGAGGAGAACAGGCGTCCTTAAGCGGTTTTCTGGAAGAGGTTGCTCTTGTGGCAGATATTGACTCGTTGGATGAGGAACAGGACTATGTAGTCCTTATGACTCTGCACAGCGCGAAAGGACTGGAATTTCCGCATGTCTATCTGGCGGGCATGGAGGACGGACTTTTCCCGAGCTATATGACAATCACCGGAGATGATCCGGAAGAGCTTGAGGAGGAGCGGCGGCTTTGTTACGTGGGGATCACCCGCGCGGAGAAAAAGCTCACGCTGACAAGTGCAAGAAGCAGGATGATCCGGGGAGATGTGCAGTACAATAAGCTGTCGCGTTTTGTAAAAGAGATTCCGAGAGATCTTCTGGATATGGGAAACAGTGGCAGAGGGGCTTTTGGAAGGAGAAGAGATTCGGGCAGCAGTGAATTTTCGGACAGCAGTGGATTTTCGGCAGGCAGTGAAAAATCTGCAGGAAGCAGCGCAGGTTCTCTCTCATATAATAAGCTGGTTTCCGGGAGGCAGCCTTTCTCTGCACTTCAGAAAGGAAGTCAGCTCAGAGCGGAGAAGACGGACAAGCTCGCCTATCAGGCGGGCGACAGAGTGCGCCATGTAAAATTCGGTGAGGGAACGGTGCTGGAGATCCGCGAGGGAGGCAGAGATTTTGAGGTGACGGTGGATTTTGACAATGCAGGCGTGAGAAAGATGTTTGCCATGTTCGCGAAACTTGTGAAAATTTCATGATTTCGGATTAGTATAGATTCATCGATTAAAGATTTTATATTAAATCAGTAGTAATCTGAAAATGTTAGTGTTATAATATTAGAAAGTAAGCGCTGTCTCAGAGACAGAGAAAGGACGTGCATTATGAGCAAAGTAGAAGAGCTTATCGCTGAGTCAAAACTGAGTGAGATTCTGCATAAAAACGAGGCAGAAAAACAGAAAAATACAGTAATTTGGGTATTGGCTATTATTGGAGCAGTGGCGGCAGTAGCGGCAATCGCGTATGCGGTATACCGTTTCTTTACACCGGATTATCTGGAAGATTTTGAAGACGATTTCGATGATGATTTTGACGACTATTTCAGCGAGGACGATCAGGTATAAGAGCCGGGTAAGGAAAGTCGGTATTGGATTTCGGACAGCTGGTTTGAGAAAAAGGAACAGTCAGGCAGGATGTGGGCAACTGCACCCTGTCTGTTTTTCTGTAAAAGGAGCTTTGGTTTTGAAAAAAGGACAGGTATTTGAAGGAATAATTGAGAGAGTGGATTTCCCCAACAAAGGCATCGTATCTCTGCCCGGGGAGGAGAAAAAGGTGATTGTAAAAAACGGAATGCCCGGTCAGAAGGTTCGTTTTGTCATTAACAAATTCAAGCAGGGCAGCCCGGAGGGAAGACTTCTGGAAGTGTTGGAAAAGTCGCCTCTTGAGACGAGAGATCCGGTCTGCAGCATCTTTCCCGCGTGCGGGGGATGTATGTATCAGACAATGACCTATGAAGAGCAGATGAAGATGAAGGAAGGGCAGATCCGCCGGATCATGGACAGAGCGGTGATTGGGGAGTATATGTTTGAAGGTGTGAAGGCGAGTCCGAAGGAGTTCGGTTACCGGAACAAGATGGAGTTCTCCTTTGGGGATGAATATAAGGACGGACCGCTCTCTCTGGGACTTCACAGGAAAGGGAGCACCTACGATATTCTGACCGCGTCAGACTGCAGGCTGGTTCACAGTGATATGAACAGGATTCTTGTCTGTGTGCTGGAATATTTCCGGGAGAGAAAGGTAAGCTATTACCGGAAGATGCAGCATACAGGGTATTTGCGCCATCTTCTTCTTCGCCGCGGGGATACGACAGGGGAGATTCTTGTCAGTCTTGTGACGACATCTCAGGAGGAACACGATCTGAAGCCGCTTGTGGATGCGCTGCTTCACCTTGAGCTGGAGGGAATGATTGTCGGTATTCTTCATATTGTGAATGACTCTCTGTCTGACGTGGTACAGAGCGATGAAACCCGCATTCTCTTCGGACAAGACTTCTTTTATGAGAAACTGCTGGGACTGGAGTTTAAGATCACTCCGTTTTCTTTCTTTCAGCCAAATACCCGGGGCGCGGAAGTGCTTTATGAAACAGTGAGAGAGTACATCGGCAATATCCGGGATATGACTGTCTTTGATCTGTTCAGCGGGACGGGGACGATCAGTCAGGTTCTGGCTCCGGTGGCAAAACAGGTCATCGGTGTGGAAATTGTTGAAGAAGCGGTGGAAGCTGCAAAGGAAAATGCTGCGAGGAACGGTATTTCCAACTGTAAATTCATAGCAGGCGATGTATTTCGGGTGCTCGATGAGATTGATGAAAAGCCGGATGTGATCGTGTTGGATCCACCCAGAGACGGCATCCATCCAAAGGCGCTGCCGAAGATACTGGACTACGGTGTGGAAAGGATTGTGTATATCTCGTGCAAGATGACGAGTCTTGCACGAGATCTGGAGATGATGCAGATGAGAGGGTATCGAGTGGAGCGGATGACGGCGGTGGATCAGTTCTGTGAGACGGTGCATGTGGAGACAGTCGCTCTGCTCACGAGAAAAGCCCAGTAAATCAAAGGTTTCTGCCGATTTGGAGCGAAAATAGGTGTGTGTTTCTGTTTCCGTAGAATGGGTATAGGGAAATTGATTTACCCAGGGGGATAGACCTTGGAGAACAGGTGTTATACGTTTTGGCGAAAGGATATATTTTCACAAAACCAGTAAAAAGTGGCATTGCATTTTCTTTAATTAACTGGAAGTGCAATGCCGTTTTGTTATGAATAACAGTTTATTTGAAGGAAAATTTCTTTTTCAAAAGGTATTCATGAATTGAAAAATTCACTTTTGCGTGATATACTTTTCTTATATTTTTTGGCAGAAAAATGGAGGTGCGACATGGCAGTTAGCTATAAGAAATTATTCCATTTATTGATAGAGAAAAACATGACGAATGCACAGCTGCAGCAGGAAGCGGGTTTTTCCGCAAATATTATCACGCGATTGAAACGAGGCGGGTATATTTCCCTTGAAAGTGTGGAAAGTATCTGCCGTGTTTTGAATTGTGGTGTGGACGATATTCTGGAATTTATACCGGAAGATAACGGAGGAAAAGAGAATGGTTGATACTAAAAAGGAACAAGAGCGTGATGAACTGCATCGTGCTATTTGGGCAATTGCGGATGAATTGAGGGGAGCAGTTGACGGATGGGACTTTAAGAATTATGTTCTTGGAACGATGTTCTATCGATATATTTCTGAAAATTTGTGTAATTACATAAACAGTGGAGAGGCAGCAGCAGGAAACTCTGATTTTGACTTTGCAAAAATGCCTGACGAGGATGCAGAAGAAGCACGTGACGGATTAGTGGAAGAAAAAGGCTTTTTCATTTTGCCGAGCGAATTATTCTGCAATGTTCGTGCTAATGCTGCGAATGATGAAAACTTAAATGAGACATTGGAGCGAGTATTCCGTCATATTGAGGAGTCTGCGAAAGGCAGTGAGGCAGAAAGTGATTTTGCCGGATTATTTGATGATTATGATGTCAACAGTAATAAGCTTGGTTCCACGGTAGCCAAGCGGAATGAGAAACTGGTCAAGTTGCTGAATGGCGTGGGAGAAATGAAACTTGGCGATGTGAAAGACCATTCCATTGATGCGTTTGGTGACGCATATGAGTACCTTATGATGATGTATGCCTCCAATGCAGGAAAATCAGGAGGGGAATTTTTCACCCCTGCAGACGTCTCAGAACTACTCACAAGGCTTGGAACTGTGGGAAAAACAGAGATCAATAAAGTTTATGATCCGGCCTGCGGGAGCGGCTCCCTGCTGCTAAAGGCAGAAAAAATTCTGGGCAGAGATGCGATAAGGAATGGCTTTTATGGACAGGAAATCAATATTACCACTTATAACCTGTGCCGTATTAATATGTTTTTACATGATGTGGGATTTGATAAATTTAATATTGCCTGCGAGGACACATTGATCAGTCCGCAGCATTGGGATGACGAGCCGTTTGAATTGATTGTTTCAAATCCGCCTTATTCTATCAAATGGGTGGGAGACGATAATCCGTTGCTGATTAATGATCCCCGTTTTGCTCCTGCCGGAGTTCTGGCACCAAAGAGTAAGGCGGATATGGCATTTATTATGCATAGTCTTTCATGGCTTGCATCTAATGGGACTGCTGCCATCGTATGCTTTCCAGGTATTATGTACCGTGGCGGAGCCGAGCAGAAAATCCGGAAATATCTGGTTGATAATAACTATGTGGATTGTATCATTCAGCTTCCGAGTAACCTGTTCTTCGGGACTTCTATTGCGACCTGTATTATGGTTATGAAGAAAAATAAGACAGACAACAAAACCCTGTTTATTGATGCAACGGATGAGTGTATTAAGGTGACGAATAACAATAAACTGACTCCCGAGAATATTGACCACATTGTCGATGCATTCACAAAACGGGAGGAAGTGGAGCATTTCACTCATCTGGCTACCTATGAAGAAATCTCTGGAAATGATTATAACCTGTCCGTATCCACTTATGTGGAAGCTAAAGATACCAGAGAGAAAATAGATATTGTGAAGTTGAATGCGGAGATCAAAGAAATCGTGGCTCGGGAGCAGGTGCTTCGAGATGAGATCGATAAGATAATTGCAGAAATTGAGGGAAAGGTATGAGTTGGGAGAGGGTTTTTATAAGTCAAGATTATGGCAGACCAATATATAAGCATAAAGAATTACCAGTCTATATTACGGATGAATTTGATTTTTTTAGATGTGTAGAGTTTAAGGATGAATTTTATGGGAAAACAGCAAGCACACTTTTTAATGGCAATTTACGGGAGTGTACGGGAAGATATTCAAAGTTGTTTCCAAATCAGAAGTTGTCTTATTGGGCCGATAGTCCTTCAACGGCAAGAGCAGAAATCAAAAAACACGGAGCAGGAAATAGTATTTTAACGTTTTGGGCTTATGATGATGGTACAAGTACATTTCCTACGTTGCCAGATCAAACACCGCTGATAATTATCGATGGACGTAAATGTGGTGTACAAGAATTGATTGATAAGGTTGATAATGAAGTTTCACTATCTGAGATAGAGCAAAAGTATATGACTGATTTACTTGTACAAGAGCCGGATTGTTTAGTTTTTGATTCTCATGCAAAAAGAGGAGGAGAAAATTTTATCTTCTTTGAAAAAGGATTCCGAAAATTAGCACTCCGTCAGCTACGACTTCGCTTTGGTAAGAGTGACGGAGGTAATTGTAATCGAATTGTCTGTGCAGATACTAGCGACTATATTCCCTTCGTTGAGAACTATGGGAAATATTTTGAGCCAAAAGTAAGAATAAAAATGGACAAAACATATTTATTGAGCAAGGAATATTTTCAACGTAGACAGATTTGCGAAGAATCTCACCGAAAAATGTGGGAGGCGATGAAATGAACAAATTGGTAAAATTGATACAAGAACGTTGTCCAAATGGCGTGGAGGTAGTAGAACTCAATGTCATTGCAAATTATGCTAAAAATCGTATTGATGCCTCGTGTGTAGATGAAAACAATTATGTTGGCGTTGAGAATTTACTTCAAAATAAGCGAGGAAAAGTAAAAGCTAGTAGTGTGCCAACAATAGGTACGGTGATTGAATTTCATAGAGGAGATGTATTGATTGGTAACATTCGTCCATATCTGAAAAAAATTTGGTTGGCAGATTGTGATGGAGGAACGAATGGAGATGTTCTTGCAATCCAAATTAAAGATAGAAGGATGATGCCTGAATTTCTTTATTATGTCCTATCTTCCGATCAATTTTTTTTGTATGACATGCAGAATTCAAAGGGGGCAAAAATGCCTCGTGGTAACAAAGAGGCGGTTATGAAGTATAAAATCCCAGTACCTCCTCTGGAAGTACAACGTGAAATAGTCCATGTGCTGGACTCTTTCACGTTACTTACAGCCGAGCTTACAGCCGAGCTTACAGCTCGGAAGAAGCAGTATAGTTTTTATAGGGATCAACTACTGAAATTTGAAACTGGTGTTAGGATTGTCCCTATTAAAGAGGTTATAAAGCATAGTTGTTCAGGAGCAACTCCAGCGAAGGGAAATTCGGATTATTATGATGGTGGTACAATACCATGGATAAGAACGCAGGACGTTTGCTTTAATGAGATTACAAATGTGAATTCCTTTATTACAGAAAAAGCAGTAAAAGAAACTGCTGTTAAATGGATTCCAGAAAACTGCGTAATTGTTGCAATATCGGGAGCAACGGCTGGAAGATGTGCAATTAACAAAATAAAAGCAACAACCAACCAGCATTGCTTAAATATGGAAATAGACAAGGAGAAAGCTCTATATAAATATGTGTATTACTGCTTGTGCAGTAAACAAGATGAGTTGATTTCAAAGAAACAAGGTGCAAGAGGTGATTTGAATGCTTCTTTAATTATGAGTACGGAAATACCAGTTCCGAATCTTGACATACAGAAGAGAATTGTTAAAGTTCTCGATAACTTCGATGCCATTTGTACTAACTTGAATATTGGTTTGCCAGCCGAGATTAAAGCGCGTCAAAAACAATATGAATATTATCGAGATTTACTCTTGACATTTGCTGAGTCCGGCAGCATGCTCGTGACAGACAGACAGACAGACAGACAGACAGACAGACAGACAGACAGACAGACAGACAGACAGACAGACAGACAGACAGACAGACAGACAGACAGACAGACAGACAGACAGACAGACAGACAGACAGACAGACAGACAGACAGAACTGAACGCAATTAGGCTTATTCAGTATGTGTTTGGTTATGCTGTCTTACCGCTCAGAAAAGTTGCAAATGTATTCAGAGGGGAATACATCACCAAGAAAAGTACTACAAAAGGAGATATTCCAGTGATCCTTGGTGGTCAAGAGCCAGCTTATTATATCAATAAATATAACCATGATGGGGAAATTGTAGTTATTGCCAGGAGTGGAGTTTCTGCTGGCTTTGTTTCCTATTGGAATCGGAAAATATATGTTACAGATGGCTTTGGATATGAAGGAAGAAACGAACTGGTCACTACAAAATATTTATATTATGTTTTAAAAAATATGGAGCCTGCTTTGAATGCAATGAAAAGAGGGGCAGGTGTCCCACATGTTAGTGGGGAGACACTTTCTAATGTGCTGCTGCTTATACCAGCTTTGCAAGAACAAAATAAGATTGTAAATATACTCGACCGATTTGATACCCTTTGCAACGACCTGTCCGAAGGCCTTCCGGCGGAAATTGAGGCACGCCGAAAGCAGTATGAATATTATCGGGATAAGTTATTATCCTTTGAAGAACTACAGAAAAAGTAAGGAGGCAAACACTGTGCCATATTTTAATATCGTGGCGGAAACGTCAGAAAATACCGTTGTCACGGAATATGAGCCGGTAAAGAAGCGTTCTGACAGTTACCAGAGCGAAGCCGCCCTGGAACAGGAATTCATCCGAATGCTGTGTGAACAAGGGTATGAATACCTTCCGATTCACACGGAGAGTGATCTGGTTAGTAATCTCCGCAGGCAGCTGGAGGAATTGAACCATTATATCTTTTCCGATACAGAATGGGAGGACTTCTTCCACAATGCCATAGCAAACCCGAATGAACACATCGTGGAAAAGATCCGGAAGATACAGGAGGATCATATCCAGAATCTGCGTCGTGACGATGGATCGACTAAGAACATCACGCTGATCGACAAGAAAAATATCCACAATAACCGTCTGCAGGTCATCAATCAGTATGTGGTTAGTACAAAAGATGGGGCAAAGCACGACAACCGGTATGATGTTACAGTGCTGGTCAACGGGTTCCCGTTAGTACATATAGAACTGAAACGCAGGGGCGTGGCCATCCGGGAGGCTTTCAATCAGATTGAGCGCTACCAGAGAGAGTCTTTCTGGTCGGGCAGTGGGCTGTATGAATACATCCAGATTTTTGTTATCTCCAATGGAGCAAATACGAAATATTATTCTAACAGTACCCGGTGGAACGCAGAGCGGGAGCATAAAAAGAAAGGCGCAAGTAAGACCAAGAGCAGTAACAGTTTTGAGTTTACCTGCTTCTGGGCAGATGCCAATAATCGTGTGATCCCTGATTTGATCGATTTTACGAAGACGTTTTTCGCAAAGCACACGATTTTAAATATCTTGACAAAATATTGTATCTTTACGTCCGAGGATATGCTGATGGTCATGCGCCCTTATCAGATCACAGCTACGGAGCGCATTCTTAATAGGATTGAGATTGCCAACAATTATAAAAAATATGGCAGCGTGGAAGGCGGCGGTTATATCTGGCACACCACAGGTTCCGGCAAGACCCTGACTTCTTTTAAGACAGCAAGGCTTGCCTCAAGGCTCCCGTATATTGACAAAGTACTGTTCGTGGTAGACCGTAAGGATCTGGACTACCAGACCATGAAGGAATATGATCGTTTTGAAAAAGGGGCGGCAAACAGCAACACCTCCACTGCGGTTTTGAAAAAGCAACTGGAAGACGTGGAAGCCCATATCATTATTACGACCATTCAGAAACTGGCAACCTTTATCAAGAAGAATCCTGTTCATGAGGTGTACACGAAACACGTGGTCATCATTTTTGACGAGTGCCATCGGAGCCAGTTTGGGGACATGCACACGGCGATTGTGAAACATTTTAAGAAATATCATCTGTTCGGCTTCACTGGCACACCGATCTTTTCCGTGAATTCGGGCAGGGCAAAAAACCCGGAATTCTTTACTACGGCGCAGACATTTGGAGACCAGCTTCACAGCTATACTATTGTGGACGCCATCAATGACAAGAATGTACTCCCGTTCCGGGTGGATTACGTCCAGACAATGAAGGCGGAGGAAGAGATTACGGATGAGATGGTCTGGGATATTAACCGGGAGAAGGCCATGATGGCTCCTGAGCGTATCCGCCTTGTGACCAGCTATATTCTAGAGCATTTCGACCAGAAGACCTACCGTGGCGATAAAACCTACGTATATAATACACTGGTGAATATCAAGGAAGTGGCATCTGCCAAGCGTGACGAAGTGGAAGAAATCAAGCGGAAACAGCGCATCAGTGGTTTTAATTCCATCTTTGCGGTGGCGAGCGTGCCGATGGCCAAGTTGTATTACCGGGAGTTCCAGAAACAGATGGCGGAAGACCCGACCAAGAAGCTGCGGATTGCGACTATTTTCAGCTATGGCGCAAACGAAGAGGAAGCGGATGGTATTCTGGATGAGGAGAATTCGGAAGACACATCTGCTCTTGACCAGCCATCCCGTGAATTTTTGGAAGAGGCAATCCGGGATTATAACGAAATGTTCCATACGAACTATGACACCTCCAGTGAGAAATTCCAGAATTATTATAAAGACGTGTCGCTGCGTATGAAGAATAAAGAACTGGATCTGCTGATTGTCGTGAACATGTTCCTGACGGGATTTGACGCCACGACCATGAACACGCTGTGGGTGGATAAAAATCTGAAGATGCACGGGTTGATTCAGGCGTTTTCCCGTACCAATCGTATCCTGAATTCTATCAAGACCTTTGGGAATATCGTATGCTTCCGCAACCTGCAAAAGCGTGTGGATAGCGCTATTTCCCTGTTCGGGGACAAGAATGCCGGAGGAATTGTTCTCCTGCAGAGTTTTAAGGATTACTATTATGGGTACGAATCCATAGACGGAAAGTCCATGCCGGGGTACGTGGATTTGATAGAAGAACTGAATCAGAAATTTCCATTATCGGAGCCACGGATCACCGGGGAACAGAACCAGAAAGAGTTTATTGCCCTGTTTGGCGCTATCCTACGTATGCGGAACCTTCTAGTATCCTTTGATGACTTTAAAGGCAAGGAAGGGATCTCCGAGCGTGACCTGCAGGATTATCTGGGACGGTATCAGGACTTACGAGACGAGTGGAGCCGCAAACGGAGAGAAAGCACGGACATCACGGATGACGTGGTCTTTGAAGTGGAACTGATTCACCAGATTGAGATTAACATTGATTATATCCTGATGCTCGTGAAAAAGTACCACGATACCCACTGTGAGGATAAGGAAGTGCTGATCACGATCCGTAAGGCCGTAGACGCCAGTCCGGAATTGCGGAGCAAGAAACAGCTGATCGAGAACTTTATCGCCGGGATCAACGAGGTGGATGACGTCATGGACGAATGGAATAATTACGTGGCACAGCGGCGGGAACAAGATCTTGATGAGATTATCGTGGAAGAAAGGCTGCGCCCGGAGGACACCCGGAAGTTCATGGAGAACGCTTTCCGGGACGGGGAGATCAAGACAACCGGGACTGACATTGATAAACTTCTACCCCCGATCTCACGCTTCGGCGGCACTGGTATCAGGGCGAAGAAGAAGCAAGGCGTCATTGATAAGTTAAAGACATTTTTTGAAAAATATTTTGGTATTGGCGGTTCAGCATCTTTTATCGAGCCGAGACATAACATGATTACTTATGATCTTGACGGAAAGGAGTCGCTGTCGATGGTAGCAGAACCGAAAATACCGTATGGAAAGAAGGATTAATTCATGAAGGCATGAAATATTAGTGTTTGTAAAGGGAAATGGGGCTATTGACAAATAGAACGTATGTTCGTATAATATAATCATCGCTACAGTAGGAATCGTTGATACAAAACGAGAAGAGATTAAACAGACACTTTCCCTTGAGTTTAATCTTGCTTAGGAGGCGTAATTGCAAATAGCGGCCTACTACGGCCGGTTTTGCGGAGCAAAACGGCCGCAATGCGGAGCTGAGCGGCCAGGGTTTCTTTTGATTTAAAGACTCCCCATCCCTCATAATGGAAGAATACCGCTGGTGCG
>NZ_JAJEQX010000054.1 GCF_020687545.1 Ruminococcus turbiniformis
ATGATTGTATTGCTTCAAGAGGTGGCTCTCAACAGCGGATTGCCCTTATAATTCAGGTGGCTCTATCGTTCGGAATGGATGGCTCTCTGTAACGGATTGAGTGGCTCTGAAGCCACGGAATACTCAACAGCAAACTTAAGGGCATTCATACAGTTAACTTCTCCTGCGTCAATTTTTTTGTCCAGCACTTTTTTGGCTTCATCGAGGATCGCTTCGTTTCTCTCCTCTTCTGCCTCAATTTTCATGAGCGGCCCCATGTCAATGCTGTCTACAATGGTTTTTGCAAATTCTGCGAATTCTTTCATATTGTGGTTCCTCCTTTTATTGATTTGCTTTTAATATGAAATCTTTTTGCAAAATAAAATAGAACCCCGGAAGGTCCTATTCTTTGTAGTCAACAGTTCAGACAAATTATGTATTCCGGCACGCCGCATAGCCTTTTCAGTGCGTGTGGAAACCGGAAGTTTTGAAATTGGAATATTCTGGTCATCATATGCCAGCTCAGCTAAAGACAAATATTTTTCATTGACATACTTTGTAGCCGACAGGGCATTTGCAATATCCTGGACTTTTTTTATAAAACTACCAGCCGTAAAACCACATGCCTTTAGGCGTGTGGATACGCGGCGTCCAATGGTATTAGCCTTGGCTTTGGATAGTCCGTTGTTTCATAAGCCAACTGAATAGTGAAAGGTTCACGCTTCCTGACTTTTGCTTTGCCCTGCTTCAGCAGTAATCTTGCAATTACATTTGTACAGGGCATCAGAGGTTTTCTGTTATGTGAGAGTACATATACCATCAATAAGTTTCCCCTTATAAATACTCTGCCGGATGGTAGGTTGTGCGTACTTTGCTGTACTGTTACCATACAGATGTTCCGTCTTCAACTCGACAATGATAAACGGGCTTGTCATGGATATGTCTCAGGGCTTTGGTTACTCTGACCCAACTTAAACATATCCGACAGGGCAGCGGTCTGTTGCGTCAACCGAAGGTGTCATGACCCGTCTATCGTAGTCCTCATTTCTGAGTTCTTAGTCTGGTGAACCATTTAACAGAAGCCACTGACCTTTACGGTCTGTGGTAGTTCACATGGCGACTAATTTCTTGTCTTTAGAAAAATCATCGTTCTACTAAGCGTTCTCCTCTTGCAAATACCTTTGGAAAAATGGAATATTTTTGTAATAATAATAGCCATCCTTTAGCAGATACAGTTCCTCTCTTTTGTCGTCAGTCTTAGTGGCGAGTTTTTCCATGGTCTCATAATCGAATCCCATACTATTCAGATAATCAGCCATTAGCTTGTTGCGTAATCTGCTTTCAGTCTCTTCCTGTATTGCTGTTTCCGTCCATCCTGAAACGTAGAGGTCATAAGTATCCGAAAAGGGATCATCGCTGTCTTTCTCCGCTTCTGCTCTTGCTTTTTCCTTCTCACGGATCATTTCAGTCATTTTTTCCAAGTAAAGTCGATCCCTATTGGATAATTCCCCCTTCTTTATTCTTTCATTTGCCGCTTTCTCAGCCGTATCATACAGTTTGACAAACAGCGATGGCATTTTCATTGGTTCTTTGCTTAAATCAATTTGCCGGGACATATCGTACAGAAACGCTTTAATATCCCCGTCTTCCGGAAGCGATCTGGTTTGATATGCGCGACTTGTACTTCGTTCGATAATGGTATAAATAGGGCCATTCTCCCCATCCATTTTTGCTACGATTGCATTTCTCTCGACAATCGGCAAAAGCTGACATTTCTCCTGATCCAGAAAAGCTCGGATATCATGAAGCCAGACCAGTTCCACTTTTTCCCCATAATGACTTAAATAAATTACATCTTCCATGTCATACTCCTTTTTCTACGACTTATTGGCTTTGCGAAGACATATTATCACATTTTCACAATGCCTTGCCTTTTGCAGATCCAATAGCAATTCCTGAAGGACCGATAGGGCACCACTTCGGTTTATTCCCCTCTTTGACGTGTCCCAGACTTTTCTGTGCCAGGAAACAATAGCATTTGTCATCATATACACCAGACAGTTCACACACATCACAGCAGTCAGGCGGATCTTTTTATTTATTCTTCATGGTTTGCACTCTCCTTCACCGACGGGATGCTGCATAATTTCCAGAATTTCAGCAAACTCTTCCTCGGGCATGTTATTGGGAAGATAAAGTTTTTTGATCATCTCAAATGACTGTATATAACTCTTGAGGACCTCTTCTGCTTCTATTTTTGCATTATAAGCGCATTGCTTAAGATACTCCTCTTCTGTCGTTCCGGAATTAATATAGCGATGATTATCTTCCTCGATATCCTTTCTGGCCCAATACAATGCCCTTTCCACGCAAAGATCAATGTAGTCTTGCTCGGTCATATTGTAGTCTGTGATGCAGTCCGTGATCGTCGAGTGCCGACACAGGAGTCCGTTCGGCTGTCTGCATATCATTCCACCCATAATTTCTATCCTCCATAATAATCGGACATAATCTGACTATTTTCTACTATCCTGTACATATAACCTCAACAAAACATCTTTCTCAATCTCACTCAGATTGTTCAATGCTTCCTGCATGTCATGTTCATTCATAATAGCCAAATTCTTTTTTATTTCGATCATCTTATCTATTATTTTTGTACTCACGTACTGTCCGCATTTCTTCTGGAAATAGCATCATCCATCCCAAGCATCGGGAAAAGCTCCCTGTCCACTCAAGAACTGGCAAAAAATATGCTGCTGTTGTATGCAGAAAGTCTACAATATACGGTACTTCTGCTGGAACTTGCTCAATATACAAGTTGCCATATTCTCGCTTAGCAGTATCTTGCATACTGTCCCACACATATTTTCGTCCATCTGGGTTATTCGTCCCTGCAGTGCTGAGTATTGGGAGATAATCTTTCCCGCGTTTTCCGTACAAAGTACATACATAACCAAGAGGTTCTTCGATAATCTGAATATATGTATTATCTAACAATTCTGTTCTTTGCTTTTTTGCACGATTGATTATCCCTTTCATTGTAAAATACAATTCTTTGTCTACCTCAGAAACAGGGGCTTCCATCATATGTCCTGTATTCAGTGTATAATGTTTTAGTTTTTCCAATTTTTTCCCTCTTTTTCAGATTCTTTCTTAATACGCGAGCTATTCGATTTCTAATGGAAACCTACTGGCAATGCTGCCATCCGTAATCAATGTAAGTGTCATGTGCATTGGTCACAATTAAGCATACCTGTTTTCGCCATCTTTGACGTATTTGAAAACACGATGCAAAAATTCTCTAATGTTCTTATCCTCCCACATTTATTATCTAATGGTACCATAAAACTGGCTTAACATCTATGATCATTTCCTGTTTCCTGTACATTTTTCCGAACGCTGTCTTTCAGAGACAGCCTACTGCCATACCACCTGAGGCAGGATGAACTGATGCCTTATGCGATGACGGGAATTTCTCCATAATGACTCTCCTTTTTTCTGTTTTTTTACTGTACCAGGAATCAGGATAAGTATATTTTTTGCAGATGCAGAAAAGCCTGTAAAAAAAGAGACATGTTTCCATGCCTCTTTCCTGAAGGTATTGAGCAAATGTCGAATGACCAGCAGCTATTATTTTGCTGATGAGTAATAAGCTTCATACAATTCTTCCGTTGCATACTCATCATCAATCGGACAGCCATAAGAATCCAGGAAAATAATCCCGTAATTTGCCAGATGGCATTGTGCTACCTTTTTGTCATATTCCGACCAATTGTCATTGATAGCTTTTGCAGTAACCATGATAACTGTTCCCCTTTCTACACAGGATAAGCTGCGAGTACCCGCCTGTTAGCGAAATCATCATAATACCAGTGATTTTTCACAGTGTCGGATTCGCGCATTCCTTTGACCATTACCGGATAATCCCAAGTGTTGTAGTCATTATATAATGACTGCATGATATAGGCAACTAATGCCGGCTTTGGATCAACAGAATATTCAGCAACTATACAGGCCACCGGGCTGCCCTCCTTTAGCTCATAGATCATTGTTGTTGTGTACCCTTCTTTCATTTAGATCTCCTCCCTTTTTCTTTTCGGCTGTAATATGGCTTAATTCCCAGGAAAAAGTTCCCCCTGATGTTAACATCCCTTTACAGGTGGGACAGAGGGGAAATATAATTTTCGGATCTAATCCCACCCAACGGATCCGGATCCGTTTGCTATTTTTGAGCTAAATAGCCTGAAAAAGCTGCCATGCTGTATGCGCGGCAGCTCAGTATCATAATCAGTATTTGTCTGCAATAATGGCTTGGTTGTCCTCACACAAAATGATTTCTTCCCCGGGGGCAAGATCCTTAAGGCGCTTCTTCTTATCAGGGAGTCCACCCTCTGCGTTTTTCTGCATCCAACTGAAATAGTCTTCGGTTTCTGTATCTACATTCCCCATATATACCGCATAGCTGATATTAGCAAGAAGCAATTCGATGTGTTCTGAATAGGCTTTGAAGTCGTTGATCGACTGTGCAAGGATCATGACAGACGTCTTGTATTTTCGGAGCGTTGCAAGCCTGAATGGGAAATCCGGAATTTCTGCGAAATCCGCGAAGTTGTCCATGATGCAAAAAACAGGGTATTCCATTTCTTCGCCAACTTCTCTTTCCAGACAAGACAAAAGCTGTATATAAAGAAGGCTCATAAGAAGCCTGCCGGAAGGGTCAGCCTGCGGCATTGAAAGGAATACAGCTGTTTTTTCTTTCCTCAGTTTGTCCAGATCCATTTCATCTTTCTCGGTGAGCTGTTTCATTTTGTCATCTGCTGCCCAGCCCAGGCATTCCAGGCAGGCCCCGGCGATGGTATCCACCTGATCCCCTGCCATCAAATGAAAAGTCTTATAGCACATCTTGGCGATCCACTGACTCCCGTCTGCAAAAAGCTGGTCAAGCCGAGTGGTCCCATCCGATTCCTTTGCCTCCCGGATGAACTGATAGAGTTCCTGGAAAGTGCTGTGTTCTCTCCCCATTTGTTCCAAAAGATAAAAGATACATGCCTTCAGCAAAAACTTACTTGCAGTCTTAAGACGCTCATCTTGGAATTCTGTTTTGCTTGCGCACTCAATGATGCAGTCTACAAATTCATGCACGTCCTGTTCGTTTGCAAGATACACGAAAGGGTTGTATCCGCACGAAGGCCCACTATCCGACAAGTTCAGTTTCCGGATCTGATACCCTTTCGACCGCAGTTCGGCTTCCGATGCTCTGTAGAGCTCACCTTCCGTGTCATTTACAACAAATGAGGTGTCAAGCGCTAGGATGTTTTCTAAAATCATACGGCTTTTTCCTGTCCCAGCTCCTCCTATCACAAGGACATTGCTGTTTCCTTGGTTACTGGGCTTGACCGGAAATTTAACTCTTTTTCCGAGCACCATGCAGCATTTTTCCCGTTTTTTTCTTTTCTCATGTTGATCTCCTCTCTTATTTTTCGGTTTCCTTAAATATGGTTAAACAAAAGGCTGCTGTACTTTGTTGCAGCAGTCTTCTGGTCTGATATTCAAGGAGTCGCCTGGTTTGGCGATGATTATGCCATCTGTCCGGCGCAGAACTTCCTCTACCCTGCCGTCGTAGCAAGTGTATGCTCCCTGGGAGGAATTGTTACGATCACATCTTCACCCCGGCGCGTGCTCCCATGGCACGTAATGTCCCGTTTCGTCTGGATCACATCTACCTGGTACGGCTCGTATAATTTGCGGACAATCGGATGGTTGGAATTGGTGAGTAGGATGAAGCACCCCCTTTCATGCAGAATCCTTACTGCCTTTGCGAGTTTTAGGTGTTCTTCAACGTCGAATTGTTTTTTGGTATATTTTGTGAATTCTGAGTATCCGTAAACAGGGAGGTATGGAGGATCCAAGAACAGGAGATCCCCCGGCTGCGCATAACGGGCCAGCACCAAAATATAGTCCCCGCAAATAATATCCGCTTTTTGCAACGCATACGATGCGGCATACAAGGCTTTTGCGTCACAAATCTTCGGCTTTTTATATCTGCCATAAGGGACGTTAAACTGCCCTTTTTTGTTAACCCTGTACAGGCCGTTAAAGCAGGTTTTGTTAAGATATATTGTTCTAGCAGCAGCTTCGGGCCCGGAGAGACATGTCCAGTCCAGACTGCGCACATAGTAGAACATTTCGCTTGTATTTTCGTATTTCTGTAGGCAGCAAACCACATCCTCTACATGTGAGGATACCTGGCGGTACAAGTTGATCAGCTCCGGATTACTGTCTGCAATAACCGCCCTTTCCGGCTGTAGTGCAAAAAAAAGTGCCCCTCCTCCCAAAAATGGCTCAATGTATCGACCATATGAAGATGGGACTCTGGGCAGCAGTTCGTTTAACATCTGCGTTTTGCCTCCCGCCCATTTCAAAATTGGTTTTGCAGCAGAGGGCGTTTTTTCTGTTTTACTGTTCTGCATGGATGCAACCCCTTTCATATTTTTTCTCTTAGAATATGGATGCAGCCGGAACTTTACATTTTTTCACTGTAAAAAGAGGCGCAACAAGCGCCCCTGTCTGCGTTTTGCCGGTTTCATCGTCAAGGCACATCCCTTCTGTTACCTGCGTGATTTTTCTTCTTCTTTAACTCTGTTTTTTCATAACTCATTTGACACTACCTGTTTTTCAGCCAGGGGTGAGTGAACCTTTGCGCTTATTTCCGATTATACTCTACAGCTGCCTACTCTTGCCTTTTTGCAGATAAGAACAAATTCTTCTCTCGTTTTTCATATTAAATGCATACAGAAAAAAGGAGGAAATTAAAATGAAGATGGTTGTGGTAAAGAATTATGAGACACAAGAGGAGCTGGTGAGATTCCATGCAAAAAAGTTGGATAGCTTGTTTGATATTACTAGATATCTCACGCCGTTAAATCTTGGAATTAAAGGAGACTGCAAAATCATCAGTACTGGGATCAGTTCCTATTCTACAAAGCACGGGGTCATGAGCAACGATCCAAAAGTAATCCAGGAATCAGAGGTCGTCCATACAGGAAAGAACTCCATGATTATTGGAGCACCCGCTTCTCTTACAGAAAGAGGCAGTAAGCCCGGGAAAGTGAAGGTTTTCTATCCCGAGAGCAAAGACTGTGCCGAGATTGACTTGACACTTGCTGTCACCGCATATCCGGAAGGATATCTGATTAATTCTGGGAAGCAGACAACAAGCATCTTTGGGACTAGAAATAACGCGTATTTTTCCAGTATCGGGAAGCGGAATTTCAAATGTTCCTCTGCTGATGGAGCAAGAGTATTTCCCAGTACAAAGGCTGTAGCAGACTACCTCGAAAAAAAGAAAGACATATTCCGGTATATGGTGACTGAATACGGCTACGAATTCTCCGTTGAACCCACATGCAGCCTGTTTGCAGAGTCGCTTTCTGATATTCCACAAAGGGACCAAAAATACCTTGACCGTCTGGAGCAGCTTCTGAATGAGATCAATGCGGATGAGCTTGCGGAAGATGAGCCTACAGAATCCGGGATCGCATCGGATGAAGAGATTAAAGCAGAGGCGCTTAAGAGGCTTCAGAAACTGAATGTCATGGGTACTGTTGTCGAAGGCTTTAAAAGAGGAAAGCTTTTCATGTCTGAGTTTGGTGGTATCCTCTATGACCTGAATGACAAGGCGGCTTATGCCGCCGCCGAGGCAAAGTCACAGGGACTACTCCCCTACGCTGTATGCCGGTCTCAGACAAACATTGGGGATATGTATACGATCCTTGCAGTTTCTGAAGACAAGGAAGACTGGACAGCTGAGCGTCCAAACCGTAACGGTGAGTGTGTTGCTTTTGTCTACAACGCAGATCATCCAGAGTGCAGCAATTATGGGACAGTCGTAATTGAGAGCGCAAATGGCGGCCTTATCCGTACCGCATAACCAAAGAAAAAGAGTCGGTTCTCCGGCTCTTTTTTGCAAGGGTAAAGTTCCCTAAGCTGATATTCTTCAATTCATGCGCCCACAAAGAGGGGAGATATATCATGGATCATGTCGGTTGCAAACATGCATTGAGATTCTGTGAAACGAAAAAGGATCCGGATCCGTTTCCCCTCCCAACCATCAATATAGTTTCAATTCACGCACCCATATGGGGTGTGACCTGAGGCTTGGGCGAAAAAAGACTTACGAACTTGTGTTTCAATTTGCGCACCTGCGCGAGGTGCGACTGTGCCTAAACTTAATATTATACTTTGGGCTGTCGTTTCAATTCACGCACCTGCACGAGGTGCGACCAGAAATTGTCTGTGTCAGAATCGGAGATTGTCGTTTCAATTCACGCACCTTCGCGAGGTGCGACGGAATCATACTTGTCCGCTCGATGTCGATCATCTGTTTCAATTCACGCACCCAAGTGGGTGCGATCATATTGATTCTGATTATTCAAACTTTCAATTCACGCCCCCATAAAAGTGCGACAAGCCCCTGTTTATTTGTCTGCTGTGCGGACAAATATTTCAATTCACGCACCCATAAAAGTGCGACTTTGCCGCGTCGTACACTTAATGGTAACTTCGTCATTTCAATTCACGCACTCATAAAAGTGCGACTCGGTTTTATGTTATTATAGCACTAACAAAGAAATTTCAATTCACGCACCCATAAAAGTGCGACAGCAAATTATAACAATATCAGATCGTTTTGTTCAGTTATTTTGTATATTATTGCTAATATTTCTGGTATTTTTCTAATAATCCAATCGCTATTCTGTTTTACAGGTATAAATACCGGTGCGAATGCCCTGGCACATTTCTGTTCACTTCACATTCGCACCTATTCATTTAGTTAAATAATATCAGGTTCGGGACAGCCATCCAGTTTCCAGGAGATCTCGTAATCCTCAAATCTTTTCGAGTTTTCCGCCTCAAAGACATGGAAAGCATTCTGAATTTTTCCGCTGGAGGAAGCCGGCGTTTTCTCCTTATGCTGCCACCAGTACATCCTGCAGACGTCCATACTCCCCTCTGGACGCGCCGAAGATGCATCGTTTTCGAACAGAGTCATAAGGGCTTCTTTCAGCAGCTCCGCGTCTTCCTGTGTAAATCCGGTTTTTTCAGCAAGCTGTACATTGACGCTCCCCATAATCTTGTATACGCCGAATTCCACCATATGCTTCATTCCCATTGTATCTGATGCTTTTCCTCCATTTGTCGGCTCACTGTTGACACTTTTGGTGATCTGGGTACTGATTACGTCAACCGGCGATAAGCTGACTGCCGTATGGATGGAAACTGGGCCACGGATACCCACAGATACGGAATCGCCTTTAAAAGCGTACACCTGTCCGAATGCCCGTACATCGTACCACTCCTTGCAGGCAATCTGAGCAAACACATTTTTGTCTGCGTTCTTCTTTTTTTCCATTTCTTCCTTCAGCGCAGTACAGTTGATCGCACGCTCCTTCAGACTTGTGCAGCCATCGTCAGAACGTTCGTCAGACTGGACGAAAATCTTTTCTCCAAGGTCCTGGATGCGGTTCCTGATTTTTCTTTTGATACATTCAGGAGTCATAATCCCGTACCCCTCAAGATTGGTCCTGGGCCGGTTTCCATTGAGCGGGTCTCCATTCGGGTTCGCATTGGTAACACTGACAAATAATGTGAAATCAATTTTTCCTTTCAGTTTGGACATCTTAATCTTCCTCCTCTGTTGATTTTTCTTCTTTTTTCTTTTTCCTTAACTCCATCGCCTGGCTATGGAAGCCAAGGAGATAGATTCCTTCTAAACGCCGGTTATCTGCATAAGTGTCTTCCTGGAACTTGTCGTAGATCTCATTGAGCAGGTTTTCATAATACCGTCTTGCCGGAAAATCCATCTTATTCAGATACGGCTGGATATTCTGCTCAATCAGTGTCCACGTATGGTATGGACGCTGGGCGAACGTTGTCATATATTTTTTTGCATTTGTTACTCTTTTCTTATCCTGTTCCGGATCATATGTCTGATACTCAATCCGGTCTGCAACAGCTAACAGACGTCCGTATAAATAGCTCCGGTCGCGGCAATCAAGGTTCAGTGCCATATCCCAATCCTCCTTTTTCCTTTCGTTGCGGCTTTTTTTCACCAGGGAGCAGGCCGTACAGAGAACCCGTTCCCAGTTATACCACTCATAGCACTGTGGCATGGATGCCCGCTCAACAGCGGACTTTACCAGGTCAGTTGGAATCATTTTTACATCCCAGATGCATGGCAAAAGCCGCCTGAAATGCATTGGGAATATTTTGCTGTCCCTTACCAGGATTTTTCCACCACTTTCAATGCCATATACGTTCTCAATGATCCTCCGTACTCCCGGGACTCCAACAGAATAATACCGGTTTCCGTCAGCATCAAACGCTGGCTGGAACCAGGCACTGCCTTCGTGCCATTCTTGGATCGCATCCAAAAATCGCTCGGTTGATAGTGTCCGGTTTTCACAAACGGCCAGGCGTCCGGGGGTTGCCGCATTAAATTCCATCATCATAACATGGGAGCCTGGCTGTATTTCCTTTTTGTACCCATAGAGTGCGCCGTAAAACTGTTTGGCAAGCCTGTAGTTGGTGTGATCCGGTTCCGCTTCCGGATCCCGGCTCCCTGCGATCTCATCCGTCCCCTGGTCCCAATAAGGGAGCTCAATCCCTGTGGATTCCCATGATACGAACGTTGTTTCGTCGATTGTCCTGCCCTGTTTCCGGATGATCCATTTTAATGCGTTGTGGAGCTTCTGAGAGGTCTCTTCCCCGATCGTAACTGCTTCGTCCCGGTTACTGAAGCGTCCCCGGAATGTAAAAGAGGTGGTATCATTCGAAGAAAACAGTTTTGCCCCATCCCGGTCATTGCGGACTTTCTTTGGGTGGAGGACACATTCCCTTTGCATTTCCCCGGTCAGGTAATCCAGTACTTCCGGTCGTTCCAGGCTCCGGTAATACCGGATCCATGCTTCCTGAAGGGAACGGTCTAGCCAGCAGGGCTGCGGTTCTTCCGAATCCCCATACTTGATCAGGAACCGGAGGAACGGCTTTGAGTCAGGTTCCGGAAGGCACCCGTCATCATCAACATGGAGGACTTTCGCTTCTACCAGATCCTGAAGAAGCGTCCCGGATGAAAGGTACTGATATAATGCATCTACTGCATCATGGGTATCCGCAGAGGAATGCCATTTTCCCAACTGATCCATATATTTTGTATGGTATGCAGAGATCCCTTTTTGTGGGCTGCGGACATAATCCCGGTACCCTGCTGCCAGATAGGGGAGACTGTCACACAATGGATGAGGGTTCACATTGCTCGTCCGGTTGCATGATTCCTCTGTCACTGGGATCACCGTATACCGTTCCTCTTTTTCAATCCTCGAAGCAGTAATAAATTCGCCCTGGTCCGTAATGGTCACTTCAATGTCTGCCATCGCTGAAGAATGGTACATCGGCAGGAGCGCATACCGGTTCCCATATCTGTCTTCACAGATTTTGCCGATTTCATCCGTGTTCCTGTCGTACAGGTCCAGTAATTCATTGATCCAGTTCATATCATGCCTCCTCATCTGTAAATTCCATCAGCCCGCTAAATGTCCCTTTCCCAAATGGGGTCGGTTCCATCTTCTTAATCACACGCCGGCGGGGACATTTCTCAGGTTTTGGGAATTCAAGGATTCCTTTCGTTTTCATAACTGCATTCCAGAAATTTAAAGTCATTTTCCACTTGTCCTCCGGAAGTACTGCTTCGTTGGGATAAGTGATCCCGTGGTACATGAACCCATAGGACACTTCCCCGGGCATGTTATCGTAAAAGCTTCTGTCCTCCCCGAAAACACAGGGGACAACAAAGCCTTGACATTCCCGAGTACCAAGAAAGATATCTCTTCTACCACCACGCTTCACCATCCGCTGTGCGATATTGTAATGCTTCCCTTCATTCCAGTCCGCCTTAAGTTCCGGGTAATTGCCGTTAATTTCCAGGTGTGCCCTCACCTGGTAGCGGACATTTTTCAGGTAGGTATAGTAGGCCAGGTCTTTTCCGCCGCCGTATTTCTGGAGTAGTACACCCCTTGTCTCAGTCTGGATAGGATTCATAATACGAACAGAATCAACGATCCATTTGATCGATGGCTTCCAATAGATGGATTCCGTGATTCCTTTGATCGCTTCATATGTAGGAAGATGATAACTGGTCTTCTCCCCACCTATCCGCATTCCTGGCTCAGAGAATAACGCATAATCTCCATACACTTCATATTCGATAATATTTTGCATGTCTATTGCCTCCTCGCTTTACTATGTTACGAGTCATATTCAGGACATCTTTTCCTCGATTACATAATCATTTTATTGGATTTAATAGTTCTTTGTTTTTTGCAGGCACCTGGTTTTTGTTACAGTCCTAAAGTGGGAGATTTTTCAGTTTGCGCAGAATATAAATGCAGCTTTTTCTTTAAATATTGGAGTTGGATTCATTTCATGAAATCAGAAATGGAATGAATTCTCATATTTCAAAATGAAATGAATACAGGAGGTAGATGAAATGGCAAATTATGAATGAACTAGCAAGAAAACCCCATCCAACGTTAGTTGCCTGGGGATGAATTGCCACGGCTCCTCCGGGAGCCGCTTTTTTTGTACCGTCCCGTTTTTTCGTATTTCCGTTTGTGTGCATCGGTACGCTGTCCATCTATATATGCTTTTACCGTTTCCATCGACACCGAGCCTGTTGTGGCAATAAAATAGCTGCTGCTCCAAAAAGGACAGTTCTCTCCGTAAAGATATTTCCTTACATGATCGGTATACTGTTCCCGTACCTCGCGTGACAACTGGGTTTTCAGCGTCCGGACCACAACGGATGGTGCCGCGCTTGGCGGAAGGGATACCAGCAGATGGATGTGATCCATATCCGTTCCGCAGATACCAGTTCCCCTCGAAAGCGCTCGGATAGCGAACATTTGTTTGTGTATACTTAGAATTTGTGATATAATCACAATAAAGTCAAGATTACTTGGCAGTCAGATCAGAAAGGAGGTCATCCGTATGCGCACGGTCATGGTAGACATCAAACCCAATCATTTCGCCGCCCCTTATCTTGGAAAAAATGCGGCAGGAAGCCGTGCCGTGCGCAATACGGCCAACTTCCTGATCCGTAACACAATGACCGGGCTCCGCAAACCGCCGGAGGAACGGACGCATGCAGAAACGGAGGCTCTGCATTTGGTATTCACCGGCATCCAGAAAGCCAATGCACATCGGGAAGCTATGGAAGATAAAGCTGTTTTCTCCGCGATTCGAAAAATCAATTCGGGGAAGCTTACCGGGCTGAAAGCGCACGCTTTCTTAAAATCCAAGCTGGATGGATGCGGGAAACGCTTTTCCTATCCAACGGCACAGAACTGGTTCTTGAGTTACGAAACCCTGGACGCCATCCTGAAGCATACGGAAAACGCTGCCTACTATAGCTGCACCAGCCAGGTCAACCAACAGGCAATCCGGAAGACTGTGGCCTCCTGGAAATCGTATTTTAAATCTGTTAAAGACTGGAAAAAACATCCTGGCAAGTATCAGGCAAAACCCCGGATCCCCGGGTACATTCGGGAGCGGGAGGCAACCGCCCATTTCACAAACCAGGTCTGCCGCCTGGTGCCTGCCGGCGGTCGGCTGTACCTGGGGTTCGCAAACTGTGATCAGTTTGTATGCCTCGGAAAGGAATCCCTGATTCCAGGA
>NZ_JAJEQX010000055.1 GCF_020687545.1 Ruminococcus turbiniformis
ACTGAAAATTCTACAAAGCAAAAAGAATCAGGGCGCGGGAAACTGCGCCCTTAATGTATTAAAACCGGGCAGCCCATGGGCGCACCGGTTATCTTTTCTTTACTTTGCGTCTGCTGAAAGGTATAATGTTCTCACATAGAGTCAAATGGACATGCAAGCATGTCCGCCTGGTTCGTTGTTCGCGGGAATAAAATGAAGCAAGAGGAGTAAGACATGAAATTTACAATCGAACATCTGTCAAAACATTTTGAGAAAAAGGAAGTGCTCCGGGATATTGATTTCACCTTTGAGGAGGGGAAAATCTATGGCCTTCTCGGACGGAACGGCGCGGGAAAAACGACCCTGTTCAACTGCATTAACCGGGATATAAAAACAGACGGCGGAAGCTTTTATCTGGAAGAGGACGGTGTGCGCAGGGAGTTGAAAAGTGAAGATATCGGATACGTGCTGTCAGTTCCGACTGTCCCGGAATTTCTGACAGCGCGTGAATTTCTGAAGTTTTTCCTGGATATCAATGAGAATTCTATCCGTAATCCGAAAAGTATTGACGAATACTTTGAGTATATGGGCATCGCGCCGGATGACAGGGACAAGCTGTTGAAGGACTATTCCCACGGTATGAAAAATAAGATGCAGATGCTTGTCAATATTATGGTTCAGCCGAAGCTTCTTCTTCTTGATGAGCCGCTGACCTCTCTTGACGTTGTGGTGGCGGAGGAGATGAAACAGCTTCTCAAGTCTTTAAAGCAGGAGAGAATTACGATTTTTTCAACTCATATTATGGACCTGGCGCTTGATTTGTGCGACGAGATTGTGCTTTTAAGCCATGGAGAACTTGAGGTTGTAGAAAAATCCAATCTGGATAATCAGGAGTTCAAGACAAGAATTATAGCAGCGCTGAGGGAGGAGGATCATGTATAAAACACTTCGTATTTCTTTTGCGCTCAAAAATACATACAGAGTAAACAGTATTTTATATTCTCTCAAACAGATTCCCATTGTGAAAAGAATATTGCCGGAAGCGCTGTATCGCGTGAAAGGACTGAAAATTTTTGCAAATATACTTTCTTTTCTCTGGGAGGCAGCTTCGGCTTTTATCGGAAAGCTGCTCTATTTTATTACAATGGTATGCGGCATCGGAATTTTATACAGGTATGTGCCCGCAGAACAGGCATTTTTGCATATTCTGCTTTTTCTGACTCTGATCGGATCGTATATAAATACAAAACTGTTCAATCCTTCCAGAGACAAATATTATGCCTTTCTCTGTTATCTTCGGGACGTTAAGGGGAGTTCCGGTATGGTTCTGTGCGGCAATTCCTTTTTCGGTGGCAGGAATTAAAATTCTGGCAGCGGCGTATTCTCTGTATGACTATGAGAAGAATGGGAATGTATATAATGAAAATAATATAGGAGCGCCCATTTGGGCTGTATCAGGAATCCTTCTTGTCCTTGCATATGGCCTTCCGGCTGTGGGGGTTGCCCTTCCGGCAGCGGCATCTATGGTCATTATGCTCTCCTTTATCCCTGCGGGCCTGATCGGAATCCGCAAAATAGCGACGTTTCCTTATTACCGGGAAATCAGCCGTGAACTTCTTGCCAATGTGACAAATCAGATGGATGCGGTAAAACGTGCGTCGAAGATGTCAGCGGAAAGAACAATCCAGACAGATACATCGATTACGAGCAGAAGGAAAGGCGTTGAGTATTTAAACGAACTTTTTATCAGACGCCACCAGAAGATTCTTTGGAAATCTACGGTCAAAATTGCGGCGGTCAGCCTCTTTATCGTCTGTGGAATCCTCCTTGTCCTGAGGCTCTCGCCCGGCGTCAGGGAGACAACAAATGAGCTGCTTATGAGCTGGTTTTCCTATTTTGTATTTGTGATGTACGCTATAAACAGGGGAACAGGATTTACACGGGCGCTGTTTATGAACTGTGACCACAGTCTGCTGACTTATTCTTTTTATAAGCAGCCCGCCTTTGTGCTGAAACTGTTTCAGATCAGGCTGCGGGAAATTATAAAAATCAATGCAGTGCCTGCTCTGGTGATCGGTGCCGGACTGGCGGCGATACTGTATGTTTCCGGCGGCACGGACAATCCGGTTAATTACGGAGTACTTATTGTCGCCACACTCTGTATGAGTACTTTTTTCTCAATTCATTACCTGACGATTTACTATCTGCTTCAGCCGTATAACGCGGGAACAGAGATGAAGAGCGCCACATACCAGATCATTATGGCGGGAACTTATCTGGCCTGCCTGGCAGTGATACAGGTGAAAATGCCGATATTTGTGTTCGGGATCGCATGTATTGTATTTTGCGCTGTCTATTCGGCCGTCGCATGCATTCTTGTATATCACTTTGCGCCGAAAACGTTCCGGCTGCGGGTATAGCCTGAAAGAAAAGCCGGAAAGAAGAAAGAAAAAGAAACGGCCGACGGGAAAAAGGAGGAAAAGATGGACGTAAGGGCAGAAACAATGATCATTCTGAGTTTTACCCGTGCGGGGACAGAATTAAACAGGAAAATATGCGGACTGTACGGGCAAAGAGGGCAGAAGCGTACCGGATATGCTCCGGCGAAATACAGCGTGCACAAGGATGAATCCACAGATGGCTGTATTATTCCGTTCCCGCCAGACATCAGAAGCGTGATCAAAGAATGGTGGGGCAGCGCGGCATTCCTTTTTATCGGGGCCGCGGGGATTGCAGTCCGCTATATTGCCCCCTTTGTGCAGGATAAGTTTACGGATTCTCCGGTCCTCGTGATGGATGAGAGAGGAAGATTCGTGATTCCGCTGCTGTCGGGACATATAGGCGGGGCGGCGTTTCTGGCGGATGAACTTGCAGAGATGACCGGAGCGGAGGCGGTGCATACGACAGCGACTGATGTGCAGGGAAAGTTCGCTGTGGATGTGTTCGCGAAAGAAAGCGCTCTTGTCATCACAGACCGGAAAAAGGCAAAAGAAATGTCAGCCGCTGTGCTTGACGGGGAGAGAATCGGTTTTTACTGTGCCTTTAAAGCATATGAGATCTGCGGGAAAATTCCGCCGGAGATTGTCATGTGCAAAAGCCGGGAGGAGATGAGGACTTACGGCTGTGGAATTGAGGTGGGGGATCGAGAGAGAGGTTTTGCGAAGGGGCCTGAAGATGAACACACAGATGCATCACATGTGCTTCTTCTGACCCCGCGAAATATGACGGTCGGAATCGGATGCCGGAAGAATATCCCGGCAGAGCAGCTTGAACAGAACTTAAAGAGTATCCTCTCAGAAGCCGGGCTTGACATTGCTCAGGCAGAGAAAATTACAAGCATTGACCTGAAAAAAGACGAGCCGGCGCTCCTTGCGCTTGCGGAGAAATATCATCTTCCCTTCGAGACATTTTCTGCGGAAAAGCTAAGAGAAGTGGAAAATGTCACAGCCCGTTCCTCTTTCGTGGAGAGGACCACCGGAGTGGACAACGTGTGTGAGCGCGCCGCGCTTGCCGGGTGCAGGGACGGAAGTCTGGTACTTGGAAAAACCGTCGGGGACGGGATGACAGCGGCTGTGGTTAGAAGAGCAGTGCGGCTTGTATTTGAGTGAAAGAGAAAGGAACTGCCGGTGTGACAGTTCCTTCTTTATTATAATCCCAAAGTATGAAGCCAGGCGCTTCCGGTGCTTTATTCAAACTGAGACTGGAGCGCGTCGTATCCGGTCTCTTTTGTCCGGATTTTCATGGCGCTTCGGATCTCATAGCTGAAGATCTTTCCGTCGCCGACTTCTCCGGTGTATGCGATCTCCTGAATGGCGTCGATGACTTTCTTTTCCCATTCTTCCGAAGAAACGACGATCTCAAACTTGATTTTCGGCTGCATGAAGATATCAACTTCAGAGCCGCGGACTCTCTCTTTATATCCGCGCTGCGCGCCGCATCCCATGACCTGGGAGACTGTGATGCCGTTGACCTGGATTTTGTTCAGGGCGTCTTTTATTTCCTCGAACTTTTCTTCTCTTACAATTGCTTCCACTTTTATTAACATATGACTTTTCCTCCTGTCTTTTTGGCGGGCATTTTGTTTATATATCGGTGTTTATGTATCGATTCTGCCTATTTGTCAGTCGAATCCGTTGAATGACGGGTATGCGTTTTCGCCGTGCTGTGAGAGGTCAAGTCCGATCATTTCATCTTTCTGGTCAACCCTGAGTTTTGTAAATACGCGGATAATTCCGATACAGATAAGTGAACCGGCTACTGCTACCGCGATCGTAACAAGGATACTGATAACCTGCGCTGCAAAAAGGCGCGTCTCACCGAATACAAGGCCATCCCACTGTGCGACAGAGTTGATAGAACTCTGTCCGAACAGGCCGGTTGCAATACCACCCCAGATACCTCCGATGCCATGACAGCCGAATGCGTCGAGTGAATCGTCGATTTTCAGTTTATGTTTAATAAGATGCATCATAAAACAGCAGATCGGGCTTACAAGCGCACCGATGATGAATGAAGACCAGATCGGTACAAAGCCGGCTCCGGGTGTAATCGCGACAAGTCCGACTACAAGTCCGGTACATGCGTCTACGACAGTGGGTTTTCCGTCTTTGATGACATCAATCAGCATCCAGGAAAGCATCGCTGTTGCCGCTGAGATGGATGTGGTCATAAACGCGTGTGCCGCGAGTCCGTCAGCGGCCAGGGCGCTTCCTGCATTAAACCCGTACCATCCGAACCAGAGAAGAGCTGCTCCGAGTACGACGAACGGGATATTGTGGATGCGATATGACGTCTTTTCATATCCCCGTCTTCTTCCAAGATAAACTGCAAGTACAAGCGCGCTCACACCGGAGCTGATATGCACTACATTTCCTCCCGCAAAGTCTACAGATCCGATAGAGGCGAGAAAACCTCCCTGCCCCCATACCATATGCGCCATCGGGTAGTACACGATGACAGACCAGAGAGCGATAAAAGCAAAGAGCGCTTTGAATTTCATTCGTCCGACTACCGCGCCGGTAATGAGCGCCGGGGTAATCATAGCGAACATCATCTGGAATCCTGCGTATACAAGATGAGGAAGTGTGTCGGAGTAGGGGCCTGCCTCCCAGCCGACTCCGTTTAATCCGAGCCATTCAAAACCGCCGATGATTCCGGCGTGGTCTTCACCGAATGCCAACGAATATCCAAAGAGGCACCACATGAAAATGGAGAGCCCCATGATTGCCACGCAGGCCATCATTGTGTTTAATACATTTTTTCTTCTTACAAGCCCGCCGTAGAAAAAGGCGAGTCCGGGCGTCATAATAAAGACGAGCGCCGCACAGATCATTATAAATCCAGTGTTTCCTGTATCCATAAAAATACCTCCCATTCTGAAATGAGCAGAAAGACAATGTGCCGGCTTTATAATTACATTCTGCTTAAAACAAGAAAAGACGCCTGATCGGTGAGGGCGTTTCCTTTGCCTCATCATCAGACGTCTTTGTCTTGTCGCTAAGTCTAGCAGATGTAAATTCAAAAATCAAGAAAAAAACGAGAAAAAACAGCTTTTTGGTAAAAATTCTATAAAATTTAGAAATAAAACATAAATTATCAGCTATATTTACAGGAATATTATGGCTGTGATAAAATGGTTACCAAAAAGAAAGACACAGAGGTACAGTCAGGTGACAGCAGAAAGAAAAGAAGATTTGGACAGAAAATACATTTCAGACAGGACAGATCCCGGTCTGCTTATCTTTGCCGGGACAACAGAAGGGAGACTTCTGGCGGAATATGCCGCAGACTCCGGCATGCGGTGCTGGGTAAGCACTGCCACAGAATACGGTAAAAGCCTTCTGGATAATCTGCCGGGAATCGAGGCCGTGTGCGGCAGGATGGATGAGGAGAAAATCAGAGCATTCATCAGAGAAAGAAAACTTTCACTTGTGATCGACGCGACACATCCATTCGCGGTGCGGGCAACGGAGTGTATCAGGAAAGCCTGCCTTGCGGAGAACACAGAGTATGTGCGCTGTGTGAGAGAACTGCATGAAGAAAAAAAGTCCCTGGCTGTTTCCGGAAAGAAAAATCCGGACGAGTCAGAGAAAGAACACAGGATTGTGGAAGTAAAGTCTGTCGCAGAGGCGGTGGATTATCTGAAACAGACAGAAGGGAATATACTTATCGCAACGGGAAGCAGAGATCTGGCGATGTACACGGAGATTCCGGATTATAGAAAACGGTGTTTTGCCCGTGTCCTTTCCACACGGGAATCCGTGGAAAAAAGTGTATCTCTCGGTTTTGAGGGAAAGCATCTGATCGCCATGCAGGGGCCGTTTTCGGTGGATATGAACCTGGCAGTTCTCCGTCAGACAGAAGCCTCATACTTTGTCACAAAGGAATCCGGACATGCGGGAGGGTTTGAGGAGAAAGAGGAAGCGGCTGCAGGAGCGGGAGCAGTCCTGATCGTTATCGGACGTACAGAAGAGCGGGGGATGAGCCTGGAAGAAACGAAAAGAGTTATTGACGCTTTCGGACAGAGATCCGGAAAGGATAAAAACGGTTTTCGGAGAGCGTGTATGTGCCGGGGGCTGTGCTGAAGAAAGGAAAAATATAATCTCTATCACCTTCTGAACCATTTAAACCTGTTCGGCAGAGCATATCTGGGGAATGTGGAGAACCTGCTCTGTACATATGCGCCGTAGCATCCTTCTTTTGTCAGGACAGAACAGGACGCACTATTATAATTTAGCCGGAAACAAGGCAAAAATTCCTTGCCAACCGTATCGTTCTGTGCTATACTACGAATGTTGCAAAAAAACACGTATGTGGCTCTCGCTGATGGTGCCAAAGCCGGAAAACGGCCGGTTTCAGCGAATAAAGCATGCGGAAGACTAAAACCAGATGGAGGAAAGAAACATGAGTGTTATTTCAATGAAACAGCTTTTAGAAGCAGGTGTACACTTCGGACACCAGACAAGAAGATGGAACCCGAAAATGGCTCCGTACATCTACACAGAGAGAAATGGTATTTACATCATCGACCTGCAGAAATCTGTAGGAATGGTTGACGATGCATATAAAGCCGTTTCTGACATTGCGGCAGAGGGCGGTACAATCCTTTTCGTTGGAACAAAGAAGCAGGCTCAGGATGCCATCAAGACAGAGGCAGAGCGCTGCGGCATGTTCTACGTAAACGAGAGATGGCTGGGCGGAATGCTTACAAACTTCAAAACGATCCAGAGCCGTGTACAGCGTCTCAAAGAGATTGAGGCTATGTCAGAAGACGGAACATTCGATGTGCTTCCGAAGAAAGAAGTTATCGCTCTTAAGAAAGAGTGGGATAAGCTTGAGAAGAACCTCGGCGGTATCAAAGAGATGAAGAGACTGCCGGACGCAATTTTCGTTGTAGATCCGAAGAAGGAAAGAATCTGCGTTCAGGAGGCTCACGCTCTCGGAATCACTCTGATCGGTATCTGCGATACAAACTGCGATCCGGAAGAGCTTGATTATGTAATCCCGGGAAATGACGATGCAATCAGAGCTGTAAAACTGATTGTTTCCAAGATGGCTGACGCTGTTGTAGAGGCAAACCAGGGCGCTACGGCAGAGGATGAGTACTATGAGGAAGAGGCAGCAGATTACGCTGAGGAAGCAGCTGAGGAAGAGGCAGCAGAAGAGTAAGATCTTTTCATTTAAGATTTATTATTGGAGGAATTTATCATGGCAATCACAGCAGGAATGGTAAAAGAATTAAGAGAAATGACAGGCGCAGGCATGATGGACTGCAAGAAAGCCCTCACAGAGACAAACGGTGATATGGATGCCGCTGTTGAGTTCCTTAGAAAGAACGGACAGGCAAAGGCTGAGAAGAAGGCCGGAAGAATCGCTGCGGAAGGTATCGTTAAGACTGTTGTAAAAGACGACAAGGTTGCGGCAATCGTTGAGGTAAACTCCGAGACAGACTTCGTTGCAAAGAACGATGACTTCCAGGGATTTGTAGAGGCTGTTGTAAATCAGGCAGTAGATTCCGATGCAGCTGATATTGACGCTTTCCTGGCAGAGGCATGGGCAGCTGATCCGTCCAAGACGGTAAAGGACGCTCTCGTAGAGAAGATCGCGGTAATCGGCGAGAATCTGAACATCAGAAGATTCGAGAAGGTTACAGCTGAGAACGGGTGTGTGGTATCCTACATCCACGGCGGCGGACGTATCGGCGTTCTCGTTGCGGCTGATACAGACGTTGTAAACGATGAGATCAGAACATGCCTGAAGAACGTGGCTATGCAGGTTGCAGCCATGTCTCCGAAGTATGTGTCCCGCAGCGAGGTTTCACAGGAGTTCATGGATCATGAGAAAGAGATCCTTCTCGCTCAGGCGAAGAAAGAGAACCCGGAGAAGCCGGACAACATCATCGAGAAGATGATCATCGGACGTCTTAACAAAGAGCTTAAAGAGTACTGCCTGCTTGATCAGGTGTATGTACAGGACAGCGACCTCACAGTCGGCAAGTATGTTGACAAGGTGGCGAAGGAGAACAACGCGAAAGTTACGGTTACAAAGTTTGTCCGCTTCGAGACAGGCGAAGGAATCGAGAAGAAGCAGGAGAACTTCGCTGAGGAAGTCGCAAAACAGATGAATATGTAATATTATTTATGTTGATATTCTGAGAGGAAGCCAAACCCTTACGAGTGGTGATTTTACACTGCCTGTAAGGGTTTTCTTTATCTGTTTTCCGCACGAATAGTCAAAAATTCTTTTCTCTGATCTGATATACTGTATTACGTAAGGAGGAGGTAACGACAGTGGAATACAGAGAAGAGATCAAGGCGGCAATCGATTATATCGAACAGCATCTGGATCAGGAGATCCGGGTGGATGACGCGGCCGCGGCTGCCGGATTTTCGAAATATCATTTCCAGCGGATTTTTAAAAATGAAACCGGGCTTTCGGTGTATGGGTACATTCAGAAAAGAAGGCTCGCGCAGGCATCCGCACTTCTCCTTAACACCAGTATGCAGGTTCTTGATATTGCAGTGTGTCTGTATTTTGAATCCCAGGAGGCGTTTACCCGCGCGTTCAAGAAATGCTACGGGCTGCCTCCGGGGCAGTATCGGAAAGCTCTGCGCAATGTGATTCACGGAGGTATGAATATGGAGAACAAGAATACAAAAATCAAACACTGGATCATAACGGGAACAGTGCAGGATAAATATGAAACAGGCACGGATTATCAGGTATTCCATGTGGGGACGCGGTCCGCGTTCATCCGTTCAACGGCGGATGAGTACGAGGCGGATGAATATTATACAGTCATGCAGCAGTTTGCCGCGGAGAGGTTCCTGGGGAAAAGAGTCCGGTTTGCCGCTTTTGTAAAGGCGCAGGACGTAGAAGGATGGGCGGGGCTGTGGATGAGGCTTGACGGAAAATTCAATGTAACACTCAAGCTTGACAATATGCAGAACCGTCCGATCAGAGGGACATCGGAGTGGAATCTTTATTCCTGTGTGCTGGATGTGCCCCCTGAGACAGAGGTGATCAATATCGGGATACTGTTATCGGGAAAAGGATGTGTCTGGATGGATAACACATCCTTCCAGGAAGTTGACCGGAGTGTTCCGGTGACGGAGTTTGAGATCAGAAAAGAATATCCGGACGGGCCTGAGAATATGATGTTTGAGGAGTAGAGAAAAAATATATTTTGAAAAACTGAAAAAAGAGACAGAAATGCGCCAATTTTATGGAAATTTATAAAACCTTATGATATTATTTATATAAAGTTTATAATTATCAAAAGGAGAGAGCTATGGAGAAATTTTTTAAACTGAAAGAGAATGGCACAACTGTATCCACAGAAATTATGGCTGGATTGACTACTTTTTTTGCAATGTCCTATATCATTGTGGTGAATCCGAGCATTCTGTCTCAATCCGGAATGGAGTGGGGAGCGGTCTTTCTTGCGACCATCATTGCCTCGATTATCGGTACGCTGGTGATGGGCCTTGTCGCGAACGTTCCGTATGCGCAGGCTCCGGGAATGGGACTGAATGCGTTTTTCGTCTATACGGTCTGCTTCGGACTTGGCTTTACATGGCAGCAGGCGCTGTCTATGGTGTTTATCTGCGGTATTATCAATATTATTATCACAGTCACGAAAGTGCGTAAATACATCATCAAGTCGATTCCACTCAGCCTTCAGCATGCGATTGGAGGCGGAATCGGTATCTTTGTTGCGTACATCGGGCTTCTGAATGTGGGAATCATCAACTTTGACGGAGGCGTACCGGCACTTTCGACGCTGAATCAGGCGTCCTTCCTTGTATTCCTGTTCGGACTGGCGCTCACAATTATTCTGCTTGTGCTGAATGTGAAAGGTGCGATCCTGATATCGATTATTGTGACAACGCTTGTGGGAATCCCCTGTGGCGTAACAAGTCCCCAGGATACAGTAAGCTTTACTGAAGCGTGCCGTGCACTGCCGACAACGTTTCTGGCAATCTTTAAGGAAGGCGGTCTTACAAGCCTGTTTGCGGATCCGGCGAAGATTCCGCTTGTGCTGATTACTATCTTTTCTTTCAGCATTTCCGATACATTTGACACACTGGGAACGTTCATCGGAACCGGACGCCGCAGCGGTATTTTCAGCGATGAAGATGAACGGCTGATGGAGAATTCTGCGGGCTTTAAGTCAAGACTGGACAAAGCGCTGTTCGCGGATGCGACAGCAACGTCGATCGGTGCGCTGTTTGGAACTTCCAACACGACGACATTTGTGGAAAGCGCATCCGGTATCGGGGTGGGCGGAAGAACCGGCCTTACTTCTGTGGTGACGGCGATCTGCTTTGCGCTTTCCGCGTTCCTGGCTACCTTTGTCAGTGCGGTGCCGTTTGCGGCGACTGCGCCGGCGCTTGTAGCGGTGGGAATTATGATGGTTTCTTCCTTCAAAGACATAGAGTGGAATGATCTGAGCGAAGCGGTTCCCGCATTTTTCGCCGGAATTTTTATGGCGCTCTGCTACAGCATATCCTACGGTATTGCGGCCGGATTCATCTTCTATTGCATCGTGAAAGTATGTAAGGGAAAGGCAAAAGAAATTCATCCGATTCTGTGGGTGTGCACAGGGTTGTTTGTTCTGAACTTTGTACTGCTGGCGCTTCTGTAGGGACGAAAGGCGGTGCCGGGAGTGAAAGAGATGTACGTGATTATGCACGGAGACAGGAAAACTGCCTGTATCGATATCTGTCTTATCGGAAATATGGATTGGCACTGGAGAAACTGAGGACTGCTTATCGATAACCGTACGAACCGCCCGGTCTCCCTGCACCCGCTGGTGGATTTTAATCAGGCGTTTCACCCCTGTGATGATGTTAAAGAGCAAACTGTCAGACAGCCCTTCCGGAAAGAATATAGCAGCGCGAAGCGGCAGTCCGCCAGGTATCAAAGATCGGGCTGGACCAGATTTCCGAGACCGAAGAAAAGTGGTTTGAGAGAAGGATGGAAGATTGCAGGATACTGATGGAGAGAATCAATATTTTGCAAGCTGTTTTAGATTCCTAAGAACCATCGAGGAGTTGTATTGCTTTTTAAAAACAAAAACAATACAACTCCTCAATTTATGCCAAAAAAACATCTTTATATTTGGAAAAAGTGTGAATTGTATTGAAAGTTGTTATGTTGTATAGTGTTTACAGAGAGTGAAATAAGTACAAAACGAACAGAAAGGGCGGTGAGCCGGACTGAAAAAATATGAACAGATCGTCTCCTGGGTACAGGAAGAGATCGAAAAAGGCGCGCTGACCCGCGGGGCCAGACTTCCGTCAGAAAATGAACTGATGAGCCGTTTTGACGTGAGCCGCCAGACAGTGCGGCGGGGCCTGGAGGCACTCTCAGATAAAGGCATTATAGAAAGCCGCAGAGGAAGCGGGACGTATGTCTCTGTCAACACCCGCCGTTTTACAGAGCGGGAGATCCGGATTGCGGTGATGCTTACTTATGTGGATACCTACATTTTCCCGTCTATTGTGAAAGGAATCGAGTCGGTTCTCTCCCGGGAAGGATGTACCCTGCAGATTGCGGTCACAGACAACGCGGTGGAAAAGGAGCGGATGGTGCTCAAAGACTTTATCCGGACCCAGTCTGTGGACGGAGTGATTGCCGAGACGGTTAAGAGCGGACTCCCGAATCCGAACCTTGATCTGTACCGGCAACTTGAGGATCTCGGGATTCAGGTGCTGTTCGTCAACAGTTTTTACAAAGAACTTGATATCCCTCATGTCAGCCTGAATGACAGAAAGGCGGGATATATGGCTGCGAAGCATCTTATAGAATGCGGTCATACCCGCATCGGGGGGATTTTTAAGTCAGACGACGGCCAGGGACACCTGCGTTATGCCGGGTATATGGATGCTCTCATGGAGAACGATATCAGAATCCGCGGCGGCAAAACGATCTGGCTTGATTCTGAGGAAATCAGGAACATGGAAGAGGAAAGCGCGAAAATATTGCGCAGACTGGGCGACTGTACAGCCTGTGTCTGCTATAATGATGAAATCGCTTATAAACTTGCAGATATTCTGAAGAAGGCCGGCATCCGGATTCCGGAAGACATGTCGCTGGTAGGCATTGACAATTCCGGTCTGGCAAGATTCGGCGCGGTTCCCATGACATCGGTCAGAAATCCGGTGGAGGAACTGGGGATTACCGCGGCGGAAAAGATGACCGGCAGTATTCTGCGGCGGGAAAAAATGGAAACACGGGAGTTTGAACCGGAACTTGTGATGAGAAATTCGGTTCAGGTACTCCGTGAAATATGAAACACCACAAGGGTGTACCAAATGCCGTGAAAAGCACGGCAGTAAATAATGAAACACCACAAGGGTGTACCAAATGCCGTGAAAAGCACGGCAGTAAATAATGAAACACCACAAGGGTGTACC
>NZ_JAJEQX010000056.1 GCF_020687545.1 Ruminococcus turbiniformis
ACATGAAGCATACCACCTTTCAAAAACTATTTTTAGTATAACTCGTGAAAGGCAAAAAAGCTTGCATTTACTGTAAAATATTAAATTTTCAAGATTCTATTTCTAAGGCTTTTGACCCCGACATCATTATTATTCTTATAGCAGTTTAACGTAGATTAGCCAAATCCCTGTGTTCCCGTGCACCCTCCACCATCCTCCCCTATACACTTTTCCCCATCCTCTTCCTCCCCTCTCCCTACTCCTCTACCTTCTCCTGTTCCCATCATTCCCCATCTTCCGAAACCAACGTATTTCCGGGCTTTCCAAATATTTTTAAGCGACAACAGAGGCCCCGGACTTTGGCTGCTTAACCAAAATCCGGGGCCTCTGTTTGGTACTTATTCAGAATAGTCATTTTTGCCCTTTTGCATTTGCTATCACTCAAAAATTCTTATAATATTCTGATACCGGTTGACCACATGGTAGATCTCTAAATACTCGTCACCTGCCCCTGTGCTTCTCTTTCCTTTTCTGCTGTTTCAGTTCAAACTGCCGCTGTCTCTCCGCCTCCCGCTGTTCACGGCTCAGAGTCTTGCGTTCAGTTTTTAACTGCTCCTGCTGTAATTTCAACGCCTGCTGCGATTTTGTGCCTATTCCGGTGTTCTGCACCTGTTTCCGCACTTCTCGCTGTATCCGTTTCGGATTACGGGCAGTCTCCTTTACATCAGCTGCCACAGCCGGACTGAATCTCAGCTGACAGTAATTTTTCAGGACAAAATCATACACCTCGTAGTCTCTTGGTTCCGCCCCAAACGTAACCTTGCATACAGAAAGCTTTCCCTCTGATATGCGTTCAAAAACGCCTACCCAGAATGGTTCCTCAAAAAATACTGTCAATCTGCCTGATACTTTGTCCATGACAATTCCTCCTTAATTGATTGTTAATGAACAAAGAACGGACGACCCTAAGGAGGGAGGGTTACTTACACCAGACGGTGCGGCCGGGCTACCTACCGGCTCTGCCTCCAAAACTCGCAGCCGGATACAGATCAAAAACCCTCTTTCGATGAATGAACATTATTCATTGACTTTTTCTAAAATGCGATTTATAATGTTTTTTGGAAAGGAGGAATGTTCATGCGTATTTCTAAAGAACCAGAAGAAAGAAAACAGGAAATTTTGGAAACAGCTATGCGTTTATTCAGCATAAATGGATTTGAAAAGACATCAATATCCGATATTGCTAAAGAAATGGGTGTAGCTCAGGGATTATGTTATCGCTATTTCCCATCTAAAGATATATTGTTTCAGACTGCTGTCAACGAGTATGCCAGTATTCTGGTCAGCAAAATGACAGCCGGGCTGAATATTAAGCAAAGCAGCCTTAAACAAATTCTCAACACGATGGCTACATTTACAGAAAGCAAAGATGATATCTATTATAGCGCCTTTCATGACAAGCAGAATAAAAACTTTCACGATTTGCTGTCTGTTCGTATGTGCGAATTGCTAGTACCTGTTGTATCCGAAATAATAGAAACCGCAAATGCAAATCACGAAATAGACGTGCCAGATGTGCAGTCTTATGCCAGCTTCTGCGTATTCGGACAATTGGGAATACTAATGGATGAGACATTATCTTCACAGGAAAAGGCAGACAAGATAAAATCTTTTTTACTTAATTTATTTAAAATCTAAGTTTTCCCTACGTAAGTAGGGTTACTTTTTGCAGCTATAATGAATAATATTCATTCATTCGGAGGGACAATATGAACACCGGTATCGATTTTATTAACGGAAACACGAAAAAATGTTTACTTGCAATGACACTGCCTATGATTGCAGCAATGTTTCTTAATATGGCATACAATCTGGTAGACAGTCTTTGGATCGGCAATCTGTTAGGTGAACAGGCCTATGCAGCTTTGACAAATTCTACTCCTGTTATCCTTATGCTTACTTCAATAGGTATGGGAGCAACTAACGGCGTGACCATTTTATTATCTCGCGCCATCGGTTCAAAAGATAATGTAAAAAAGAATAAAGTTCTTTCGACATCCTTTTTTGTATCAGTAATTTTCTCAATATTTTTAACCATACTCCTGGAAATTTTTCTTCCGGCAATACTTGCCGCATTGAATACGCCGTCGGAAATATTTGATATGGCGCGAAGTTATCTGGCTATTTATATTGCGGGATATATTACCGTTTATTTATATCTGTATTTTACAGCCGTTCTAAGAAGTTTAGGTGATACTATATTTCAGGCTATAGCAATGCTGGTTTCCACATTATTAAACGCCGTACTTGACCCTGTCTTTATCAAGATAACAGGCTTTCAGGGAGCGGCGGCGGCCACACTGCTTTCTCAATGTCTGTGTTTATTATTTATGATTGCCTATATATCCAAAAAGAAACTGTTTGCCATACATATTACTGATTTTGACGTAAAAGGGATTGCTCCACTAATAAAAAATGCAGTCCCTTCCGTCATTCAACAAAGTATTCCTGCCGTAAGCACCACTTTCTTAACGGCTCTTGTAAGCACTTATGGTATTTCAGCTATTGCCGCTTACGGAATAACCGGAAAGCTCGAAACAATCTTATTTTATCCTGCCATGGCGCTAAATATGGTTCTCACTTCGATCGTTGGCCAGTGCATTGGAGCTAAAAGAGCTGACAGAGCAGGCTCCTATCTAAAATTTTCTCTTAAATATGGAATAATAACTTTAACAATACTTTCCGCAATTGTAATAATCTTTTCAGAACAATTATCCGGACTGTTTGTTTCCAGTAATGATGCTGCTGCAATAGTAAAACATTATTTCAACATAGTAAGTATTGGTTATGTACTATATACAGTTTCCAGCTGCTTTTTGGGTACTCTAAACGGCATGGGAAAGCCCGTCAGAAGTATGCTGTTAATGATTTTCTATTATATTATAGTGCGTATTCCTTTAGCCTATTTTTTATCTTTTATGCACTGGGGATTAAATGGAATATGGGTCGCAATATTAGTTAGTCATATTATTTCGTGTATAGCTGCTGCTCTTATATGTATTTTTTCATTTAGATCTTTGAATTAAAAAAACAAAAGAGGCCCCGGACTTTGGCTGCATAACCAAAATCCAGGACCTCTGTTTGTTTCTTATTCAGAATAGTCATTTTTGCCTTTTGGGGGGATAGTAAGGGGTGTATGGGAACATTTTACTTACTCAAACTCGGCGTGCTCTCTGGGATTATTAACTGTATTTGTTTAGGTTGTGTATGAATTCACGCCAGTATTTATTTCAATTACATCGATTATTTTGGTTTACTGATTTTCTGTTGCCAAAATGTTGCCACTCATCTTATATGTTCCACTGCAGTAGTCTTCTCTATTTTGAATAAACTGCGTCATTCTTAGAAAGGAGGTACACACAGTACTGATTCATACTGATCCCTTCTCTTTTAGAATGCTCTGCCAGAGACCGGTGCAGACTCCGGGGAATTCTTAGTTTAAATTGTCCGGAATAATCTTCTAAATTATCCGGTTCGTGTATCTCAATTCCTTCTTCCAATGCAGCTTCAATCCATGCCTTCTTGGCGTCTACCGCATTTACAACCGCATCTTCAATCGTTTTCCCACAGGTAATACAGCCCGGCAGATCAGGATAAGAAACCACGTATCCGCCTTCTTCTTTATCTTCTACGATTTCCATTCGATAAGACATCTTCATATAATCATTCAGCGTCTTCATCATTTCTCGCCTCACTTTCTACAACCTGTCTCACAAGTTCCACATAAACCTTCTTAATTGGTTCATGCTTTGGTATCGTAATTGGCTGGCATCCAGATTTTCGAAATGTATAATGACTACTACCACTTCTCTGAGCATTCATCTTGTAACCATAACTTTCTAATACTTTCCGCAGCTCATCAAACCGGACATCTCTCAGGATTACTTTCCAAAGTGAGAATTGCATCTGCAATACGGTTATATTGACCCATAGCATTCTCCGCTGCCAAAAGAACATCTGCTATATAATCATAGATCCCTTCCATATCGTCAAGAGCTGTCTGGGTAATTTCTACAATCCGTTTCCCCATCACCTATGAGTCTCCCTAAACTTTTTGAATGCTTCTGCAGCGTTCTCTGTCCTTCCGGCTCTGTAATCATCATAACCTTTCTGAAGCTTCGCATGAAGAGCCGCATCTGTCATCTGAGAGGCATCTATATCTGCCGGTGCCTTTGGAAGCGTAACGGAAAACGGAATCCCTCCAACTAAAACTACTTGATTCAGGAACATATCGACAGCCGTTGACATTGGTATGCCCAGACGCGAAAGAACTGTCTCTGCCTCTGATTTTAATGTGGGATTAATCCGTAGATTAAGTGTTGCTGATTTCTCCATAATGTCACCTCCGTTTACGCTTTAATTGTAACGTCTTCGTCGTTACGTGTCAATAATGAGTTGTAGAACGGCGTGAAATCAAAGTAAATTATTCTATCAGCAGAACCTTTTATGACAATATATCTTTTACACATGTACTCCGATAGTCACTAGGCGATATTTTATATCTTTCCTTAAATACCCGGTTAAATGTTCTCTGACTTTCAAAGCCACTATCCAGGCAAATATTTGTAATAGAATCACTCGTATTTTCCAAACGATGACATGCGTAGTTGAGCCTTGCATCGTTAAGATACTGGTTGAAATTCCTATGAAATGTTTTGGAAAAGAGTCTGGATAAGACATATTTGCTTACTCCAAGGTCTTTCGCCATCTCTTCCAGTGAAAGCTTCTTTTTGAAATTTGCTGATATATAGGAAACCGTCTGGTAAATAAGGTCATTGCTCCCCACATGGCTCTTCTCTACCAGATTCAGTTTTCCTATGCAGCGCGCCAACACAATTTGAAGATAAGCCTGTGCGACTGTAATATCCGACTGTTCTGTCTCTAAGATCGCATTGATAACCCTATATACCTCCGGCTCAACCTTTTCCGCTTTGATAACTGGATATTCAGGAGCCATGGACTGCATGATATCTGCAAATTTACCAATCGTAAAGGGCGATGCGATCAGATAAGTCGCTTTATTTACACCGGGTGTCAGTACCTGATAGTGATGAATAATATCCGGAAATACAAAGCCTATATCTCCTTTTTCCATATGGTAAAGTTCCTGTCCGACACCAAGCTCTAATGTTCCACTTGTTACACAAACAATCTCCAGTGCATTATGAAGATGTGGTTCAATATGTTTTGACTTTTTATTTACTGCTATGATCTCCTCTTTTGTGTCAACATATTTTAACTGCATGAAATACTCCCCTTTGCAACATTTGTCTATATCTTCTTTCGATTTGGCAAGCAATCCTTTTTCATCTATCCTATAATCAACTTGTAAACAAGGAAAGGAGGAATCGCAAATGAGCAATCTTAAAAAATATCTGAACGACCTTTTAGTATTCTACGCTGACTATTTTGAGCATCCATATCATGTATAAATACTAAAAGGACTATTTTGTGAAAACTGAATATTTTTTCTTAAGACCATTTCACAAAAATGAAGTGGTCCTTTTTTTATAAACTTTCAATAAATCTTTTGAATGCAGCTTTCCCTTCCTCTGTTCTCGTATAAACTCCTGCATCCTCCAGGACTTTCGTAAATACAATTCCAATTTCTTTCTGTACGATAGAATGAATATTACTGTCTGCAATCTCGTATTTTGGCATCCATTCCTCTGCCCAGTCAGCATGTGCAGCCATCCCGTTAAGCATTCCAATTGCTTCTTCTATATTCAAAATACTGTCCCCCGCTCTTTTGCCTGTTTCATTGTTTCATAATATGTAAAAAGCATTGCCTAATTGAAGATTCAATCAGACAATGCTTTTTCCTTCAAATCTTACTCCATGTCTGATGCATCTGTTACTTCATCTGCAGTAATCCCTTTTTCTGCTTTCAGTTTCTTATTTGCACCTTCTACATTCATTCTTGAAAGTACAAACATAATCAATACATCAAAGATTAATGGAAGCCACAGATACATAAACTGCATCATATCAAGTGCTGATTGTAGCTGAGTTGCATTTGTTCCTACATAGCCGCTGAACTCGAGCATCCATCCAACAACAGCTGTTCCAATACCTCCACCGATCTTTACACCAAGAGACGTACAAGAGTACATAGTTCCGTCAATTCTCTTTCCCTGTGTAAGATAAGTGTATTCAGAGCAGGATGCGATAACCGCATTCATATCTCCCTGCCATGGTCCCTGTCCTAATGCTGCAAGAGCCGTAAATGCCATCATCAGCGGAACGCTACCCATATATCCGGCAACAACAACAAGTGCTCTACCGATAACTGCTAAGATATAACCTCTTAAGTTCAGTTTGTACATACCTTTCCACTTACCAACTAAAGTTGGTGTGAAAATCAAAGCAATAATCAGTGGAATATTAACTGCCCATGCAAACTGTCCGAACAAGTTTTTGTTTTTCAGTACCCATGTCATGTAATAAATACCGGCTCCAATCATGGCACTGTATAACTGCTGTAAAATGTAAGTTCCACAGATCATCATGTAATATTTGTTTTTGATAAGAAGCTTAAATGCCTGTACCATTCCGTACTTCTCATCCTCATTTTTTACTTCTCCTTCGTTAAGTTCCTCTTCTGGAAGTTCTTTAACAGAAAGAGCAGAAATTGTATTTACAATAAGACCAATAATTGCATAAATAATTGCTACAGTTCTCCATGCAGCTGCATCTCCACCACACTTATCTACAAATCCAACTGTAATTGCCTGAATCAGAAGGCTTGTAAAAAATGCAAAAATGAAACGGCAAGATCCCATCTGCACACGTTCTTTGCTGTTCTTTGTGATGAGTGATGTAAGTGCTGAATATGCAATATTATTAGCTGTATAAAACACACCATTTAACAGTGTATAAGAAATAAAGAACCATGCATATTTAGCAGTTGTTCCCCAGCTGACTGGTACTGCAAAACAGCAGACTAATGTAATGGCACATCCAATATAGCCATACAACATCCAAGGCTTTGCTTTTCCCATTTTGCTGTGTGTTTTGTCGATCATTGAGCCAAAGAATATATCTGTAAAACCATCAAATAATTTTGATACGGCAATCAGGGTACCTACGACACCAGCAGCAAGTCCTACTAAGTCTGTCAGATAGACCATCATAAAAGATGTCAGGAACGCATAGACTACATTACCTGCGATATCACCTGAACCATATCCAATTTTGTTATACCATTTTAAATACTTTTTTTCTTCCATAGAATTCTTTTGCTCCTCATATTCATCGCACTTAGAATCTCAAGATGCCTAACAGTATGGTGCCTAATTCTAAATTTTTTGCTTTGTTTTTGTCTGATTGTTCTGTATATCCGGACTTTACAAAACACCCAGACTCTCCTTCCTTGTTAACGGGTTACTTAAAACTTTATTATCCCTTTACATACGGAACCAGAGTAAACTGGAACCGGAATAATACATCATTAAATCGATACTGATCCAATACAACCGGACCACAACTGTTAGAACCTATTCCATTTAATGCATAGTCAACACAAAATACCACGCTGTCTGATTCTGTCAATTCATAATTATGCGTTTTCTTCTCAAGTTCTTCCTGTGTATAATAAGAAGCATTGAATGAAAACGCCTTTTCTGCGGATGCCACAATTCCATATCGGCTGTTGTTAAGCTCTACATATTCACAATCATAATGGCTTCCGTTTTCCTGTGGACGGATATAGTCCTCATGTAAATCCCCTACATTTGCCCGGTACAGACTGTGACTCGCTGCCTGATGTTTATCACGATAGCTCTCCTGTGGTCCCATTCCAAAGTATCTGGCATCCGAAAGTTTCTTATCCAAAAACATTCTCACTCCAAATCTCGGAAGATCCGGGAACTCTCCATCTTTTGTTACTGCTATATCTGCATCAATCTTTCCTGCAGCAGCTATTTTCCATGTAATCGTCACATCAAGAATCTTCTGTACCGTCTCTGCCACAACGGAAGCATGGCTTGTAATCTTCACACCATGTTTTCCCTGTGCAACCTCTATCGTATAGGCTCTTGTGTAAGCCTTATCATAGTGAGCTTTCTTCCATTCAGACTTGATGTACATATCGTTATCTGTTGGAGCTCTCCAAATATTCAACTCCATCGGATGATTCAGATATTCCCGTCCTGCAAATTTCATCTCTGTAAAGAGAGCCGTACGTCTGTCTATGGTGTAGGAAAATTCACGACCTTTGATATGAATCTGTGTATCATTTTCATTCACCTGTAATTCAGAGTTCGTTGCTGTTTTTTCCATCCATTTCTCTGCGAGCTGACATTTTGCATCTTTCTGACTTACCTCAATTTCATCAAATCCCAGAATGTGGTCTTCCTCTAACAGTGGCATTTCTTTTTTCAGATGGTAAATAAGTTTTAAATAGCATTTTCCGCTTTCTGGAACATTGACTTTCAGATTTGTCTTTCCTTCACTGTGTGGTGCCACAGACACTTCTGAAAGTTTACCTTTTCCGATTACAAGACCATCTTGCGTCAGTTCATAACTGATGTTTACATAATCATTCAGGTCATCAAAATCCATATAATTGTGAAGTACCAGCTCTCCACTTTCTTTATCATAAGAAACCACCCTTGCCGGACGATAGACATTCTTGTATTCCAAAAGTCCTGTGTGGGCAGTTCTGTCCGGATATACTAATCCATCCATGCAGAAATTGCCATCATGGATATCTTCGCCATGATCTCCTCCGTAGGCATAGATTGTCTTTCCATTCTCAGCAGTGCCATGATCAATCGCATGATCACACCATTCCCAGACGAAACCGCCGCACATTTTATCATTATCCTGTATCATCTGGAAGTAATCTTCAAAATCTCCAGGGCCATTTCCCATGCTGTGACAATATTCTACCAGAAGGAATGGTTTGCTTCCGTCCTTGTCCAGATATTCCTGAATCTCGGAAATTGCCGGGTACATACGGCTGTACACATCCAAGTTGCTGTAATCATATGTTTCATCATAATTACGGTATCTTGCACTCTCATACTGTGTGATACGGTCCGGATCAAATTTCTTTGTCCAAGCAAGTGCTTTTTCAAAGTTGCAACCATAAGCACTTTCATTTCCCATTGACCACATAACAATACAAAAACGGTTTTTATCACGTTCTACCATGAGTTTCACACGGTCAACGATAGCTGATTCCCATGCCGGATCATCGGCAATCTTTTCATTCCACCGCTTGAATCGATTGTAATCCGTGTCTTCTTTTCTGTAGAGCATAAATGGTCCATGAGCTTCTATATCTGCTTCATCTATCACCATAAATCCATACTTGTCACACATTTCATAGAAAAATGGTGCATTCGGATAATGGCTGGAACGGATAGCGTTAAAATTGTGCTGCTTCATTAGCGTAAGATCTGTTGTAATCTGTTCCACACTAATTGTAAATCCAGTAACCGGATCGGAATCATGTCGATTGACACCACGGAATTTAATCTTCTGTCCGTTTAAGTAAATAACCTGATCTTTGATCTCTATCTTTCTGAGTGCGATATGATCTACAATTACTTCATTTTCTGTTTCAAGGATCAGTTTGTACAGGTATGGATTTTCTGTATTCCAAAGCTCCGGACTTGCAATCTCTAACACCGCTGTTCCTTCTTCGGTAATACTTCCTACTGCGACAACTGCTCCATTTTTATCTTCAATCGAAATTTTTACATTTGCCGGAGAGTAGAATTTCACATCAAGTTCTATCTTTGCAAGCATATCCTCAATCTTTGTTTTTATATGATAATCGCTGATTGCCTGCTCCGGACGTTTCAAAATGTACACATCCCGGAAAATTCCACTCATACGGAATTTGTCCTGATCTTCCAAGTAAGAACCGTCACACCACTTCATTACCAATACTGCTATGGTATTCTTTCCATCCTGAAGAAGGTCGGTAATATCAAACTCACTGGTCATATGAGAAACCTGGCTGTATCCCACATAAGAACCATTGACCCATACATAAAAGCAACTGTCTACTCCCTCAAAATTTAAAAATGCTTTTGGTGCATTTTCATCTTTATGATAGTCAAAAGTATGTGCATATGCTCCACACGGGATATCCTGTGGTACATACGGTGGATCAAATGGGAACGGATACCGGATGTTTGTATACTGGTGTGTGTCATATCCTGCCATCTGCCATACACTCGGAACCTGAATCTCGTCAAAGTTTTCTGTATCATAATCCTTCTCAAAAAAAGATTCCTGAATATCATAGATGCTGTTATAATACTGAAATTTCCAAGTTCCGTTTAATAACTGCATACGGTCTGATTCTTCCCTGTGTTCCACCAGGTTGTCCATTCTTTTGGATGCCGGAACATAATAGGCTCTGGCTGGCATTGTGTTTTCATGCAGTACACTTAAATCCTCATAATAACGTGGTACAATCATAAATAACTCTCCTTCAATACATATACATTTTTTTATACGTTGTTCTCCCACAGCAAGTCTTGTTCTTTACTTTTTTGTTTACGTTTCTTTGTTTTTCTATACATAGCTTATCCTAATCCGCAAAATATGTCTATGAATTGGATTAGACAAAATATGCACTAAATGATACAATGGTAAAAAGTAGGAAAAGAGGTGCTGCCCTATGTATATGAATACTGGTTATCTGAACCACTCCCATATGGATTTCAAAGGCAAAAGTCGCCCACTGATTGTAGGAAGCTGTGGTACTTATCGCCTTTCCAGCCATCCAAAATTACCAACCTACCGTCCAAGGGGACGCCTGGATTATCAGATCATCTATATCACTGCCGGTTGTGGACATTTTCATTTTGACAATGTAGATAATGAAACGATTGTTCCCGCCGGTAATATTGTACTGTACAGACCGAAAGAGCTTCAGAAATATGAATATTATGGGGAAGATAAGACAGAAGTATACTGGATTCATTTTACAGGCAGCAATGTTAAAAATATCTTACGTCAGTATGGATTTCCGGATAAAGAACGGGTTTTCCAAGTTGGCACATCTATGGAATATGAACGGGTTTTCAAGCGTATTATCATAGAACTTCAACGCTGTCAGGACAACTATGAGGAAATGCTTGTTCTTCTGCTTCGTCATCTACTAATCACTTTCCACCGAGAACTGACACGAGAACATATTCTGAAAAACGAATACCTGGATCAGGAAATGAACACTGCAGTTACCTATTTCAGCGAAAATTATAATCAGGACATCAACATAGAGGATTACGCAGCCTCACGAGGCATGAGTGTCAGTTGGTTTATCCGGAATTTCAAAAAATACACCGGTTCCACACCAATGCAATTCATCGTAGGAATCCGGATCAGCAATGCTCAGATGTTACTTGAAACAACAACCTATTCCATCAATGAAATCTCTAAAATCGTCGGATATGATAACCAGCTGTATTTCAGTCGGCTTTTTCACAAGCTGAAAGGTAAATGGTAGATAGCCGGTACCGTGTCGCTTGCTAGTTTTTGTGAGATAATTACTCTAAAAAAACTAAGGTTTTTCAGGGAGGGCTATCTCATGGATAAAATCACACACAAAGTCCGCTGCGAACA
>NZ_JAJEQX010000057.1 GCF_020687545.1 Ruminococcus turbiniformis
ATACTAATTTTTGAGTTTGGCTTGCGACACCATTCTCATTTTAGCATAGGAGGCTTTTTATTTATATCTTACACGCTCCTGCTTACTCCATTCTCCCCAGCATAGCTGGGGGATTAGACCTTTCATTTACAAATATTTTATTTTTAAACTATTTATGCAGAAAATAATGTCTGCAGACTGCATTGATATACACTGATGTTTCCCTTAAGACATCAAAAACAGCTCACAGAACTCTGTTGATGTTTTCGTTCATCCTCTGCGCAATGGAAACCAGGATCTCCCGCTCTTCTTCCGTCACCCCCTCCAGCGTAATCTCCCTGATTTTCCCGGATATCTTTTCAATCTGCCCGATAATGAGATCCGCCTCCTCTGTGAGATAGTTATGCGTGCATCTCCTGTCTTCCGTATCCTGCTCCATCCTGACGTAGCCTTTCTCCCGGAGCCGGCTCAGGGACTGAGAAATATGGCCTTTTGTAAACATATTAAGCCGCATGATGTCTTTCAAGGTGTTGTGCTCCCCCGCATGCCTCAGATAGAGCATCACCTGCATGTCGACCTTCTGCAGCCCGTACTTTGTTTCAACGGGCCTCATCTCTTTCTCAAGCAGTCTGCGAAACTGCATCCCATACAATAGTGTGTCCAGTGAATAATTCATTGCCTCTCCATCAGAATCTCTGTCCTGCTTTTCCGTTCAAAGGATAAATAGTTTAATTTTAAACAATTTATAAATAAATTATATTGCGCACATTTTCACCTGTCAAGCCGCGGATGAAGTTTATTTCTACACAGATGAAGTTTATTTCTGCTCGAGCTTTCTCAGAAACCTCACTTTTGTCCTGTCATTTACCTTCTCCAGACGGCCGTTTCTGTCGGCGGTATATTTTTCTGTTCCAGTTTGCCGGCAAACCGGTCCGCCACCCGTATTTCCTCCCGGCGGTTAACACTGCTCTTTTTCCAGCCTTTCTCTGTCAGTATGGAAAACCTCCCCTTCCAGTCCCCGCTTCTGAGTGCTCCGCAGAGTACTTCCGCCTTCACTTCATCGAGGATTCCACCCGGGCGGATATGCAGAAGGAGCGCAAACATCTCCTCCCTGCCTCCGGCGATCTCCGGAAGATACTGATAATCTTTCGTCTCTTTCAGCAGCCGGGATACCAGCTTTTCTGCGCCGCATGCCAGGGCAGTCTGCCACAGTATCTTTATATCATCCTCAACATCTGTATATTTTGCATACCGGTTCAGTATCTCACGCATAAACTGCTGCCCCGAAAGATGATCCGGGACAGACAGTATCTGTGCCGGAATACACTTTGTATATCTGACTGCAGCATCTGCCAGCTTTATGTCGCGCCGTGCAAGGACAGCCTGCATCACAGCTTTGGTCTCCTCATCTTCCATATGATTGACAATCACAAACTTAGATTTCTCATCTTTCTTTCATACAGCTCCCTGTCAGTCTCTTTGAATACATTAAAGATTACCCGGTCAAAATCACTTCCGTATCTGTCCAGAAAGCGAACGACTGCTGTCACAGCGATCTTCGCAGCTTCCTCATTGGGGAAATGAAATTCTCCGGTACTGATGCAGCAGAACGCCACAGAACGAATCCCATTCTCCCTGCAGCACTCAAGTACATTGCGGTAGCAGCTTTCCAGATCGTCCTTAAGCTTCTGGTTCAGACTGCCGTACACAATCGGCCCGACCGTATGAATCACATGCTCCGCCGGAAGATTATATCCTTTTGTAAGGACTGCCTGCCCGACCGGCTCCTCATACCGGGAGCCATACTGCATTTTCCGCCGGTTCATATAATGGCTGCACGCTTCCCTCAGCTCGATTCCCGCCGCGCTGTGAATGGCATTGTCGATGCACTTATGGCACGGGACGAAACATCCCAGCATCTGGGAGTTCGCTGCGTTTACGATCGCGCCGGCCTGAAGTCTTGTAATATCTCCCTGCCACACTGAGATCTTCTCTGCCGCCGGGTGAGTACATCCGTACTGCTCAGCTGCCGTCGGTATCTGATCCAGTGTCACGATTCCCTTTTCCCGGGCTTCCTCCTGAAGAAATTCATCCTGAATCCGGATCACATCCTCTTTCATCGGCCCGGGCATCCGGATATTCATAAGAGACCGAAGAGCCATTCTCTTCTCCTCATAGTCATCCCCTGTCTCAAGATCTCTGTACTGCACAGAGTCCTCCTTAAATTCTTCAAGAAGGGTATTCAGCTTCTCCTCCTGTTCTCTCTTCCGGGCAGTATTTTGAATTGTGTTTCTCATTGTCTTCTTCCTTTCCCTCTCACAGCCGGCGCATCCCGGCTGACACATCCCGGCCGATGCATTTCGCCCTGTATACTGACACGTATTCTATCGGTTTCTTTTCATATAGTCAGAATACCACCTCTTTATTGTAATGTCAATAGTTACAACAAAGACGGTTTTCCTTTCGCATTTTTGTGCATTTTCACGAATCATATATTTTCCACGGGCGTTCCCGCCCGATATTTTGTATTCACACGGTAATCCCGCTTTTCAGCGCAGGGCTTTCGCCCGAATTTCTTCTTCATTTTTGTATGTAGACGTTTTCCTTCTTCCTGTGGTATCATATTCCCTGTACATTAGTGTCAGTGTACAATGGGACAATACGGTCGCTGACACAACACCAAACGGAGGATAAAGTATGAACTATACCGGCACAGAACTTCTCTGGCTGTTTCTCATATACTCGTTTCTCGGCTGGGCCATCGAGGCCGCCGTAGGATCAGCCAAAAACCGAAAATTTGTCAACCGCGGATTCTCAACCGGCCCCTACTGTCTCGTCTACGGAGTGGCCGCTGTCCTGATGACAGTGACGCTGTCCGAGCTGAAAAGCAATCTTTTCTTCCTGTTCGTCTTCTGCGGGGTTCAGGCGACTGTGATCGAGTGGTTTACCGGAAAATTTCTGGAGCGTTTAAACCACAACAAATGGTGGGATTACTCGAATAAGAAGTTTAACTTTGACGGCTATATCTGCCTGCAGTACTCGCTTCTCTGGGCAGCGCTCGGTACGTTCTGTATCCATTTCGGAACCCCGGCTCTCGTCTTTGTCTTTGACCTGATTCCCGAACCGGTGCGCACCATCGTGCTCTGGGCAGCGTGCATCATCATTGCACTCGATGTGGGCACCTCGTTCCTCGCTGTCTTTCATCTCCGGAAAGATGCCCCGGACCCGATCGCGACCGGGCGGAAGTTTATCGACAGTCTGCGGAATTTTTTCCTGACAGGCATCGGATTCGTCGAGCGCCGTATGATCAAAGCCTATCCTGTCATTGAGCAGAAAGCGGAGCTTGCTTCCAAAGACGGACGGTTTGCGGAAGGCTGCGGATTTTACAAACTTGTCTGGCTTTACGTGATCGGCTGTCTTCTCGGAGATATCACAGAAACAATTTTCTGCCGGATCACTGCAGGTGAATGGATGAGCAGGAGCAGTCTCGTATGGGGCCCCTTCAGCATTGTATGGGGAATGGCAATTGTCCTGGCGACAGTTCTTCTCTACAAGGACCGTGAGAAGGCGGACCGGCACATTTTTATTGTAGGAACGCTTCTCGGCGGCGCCTATGAATATGCCTGCAGCGTGCTGACCGAGATCTTCTTCGGACGGGTTTTCTGGGACTACAGTAAGATTCCTTTTAACCTGGGCGGGCGCATCAACCTTCTGTACTGCTTTTTCTGGGGGATTGCCGCCGTCGTGTGGATTAAAGGCCTGTATCCGAAGTTTTCAGGCTGGATTGAGAAGATCCCGAAGGTGACCGGATATATTCTCACATGGATTCTTGTCGTGTTCATGGCCGCGGACATGCTTGTCTCCGCCGCCGCCCTGATCCGGTACGACGCCAGATCAAAAGGAGATAAAGCCGACAATGTCATCGAATACATCCTTGATGACCGCTTCGACGACGAGCGCATGGAGCGGATCTATCCGAATGCAATCGAGAAGTAATCACAATGCCTGCAAGCACGACCACCGCGGCACAGATGATCTTTGCCCAGTCAGCGGGCGTCAGGGACGCAATGTTAAAACAGCGCACATTCACCCACATCTGGTTGATTCTCTGATTGTTTTCCTGATCAAAATACTGCATGACCACCGCCCTCTCAAGCACATCCTGAGGCGGGTACTGGGCAAAGAGCTGCCGATCCGCCTGATCCGCTTCCGCGGTGATCATATAGCCGGGGTCCGAATTATCTCCGCTGAAGAAGAAGCCGACCGGATACTCAATCGTATCCTCCGCATCCTCTTCCGCCCCGTAGCACCAGTCCGCATAAGCATAGATGATGTCGCTCTCACCGCCGGCGATCACGGACGTATACCCGATGTAGTACATATTCCGCACTACATTGTCCGGTCTGGACATAAAGTTAATAAACGCTTCCGCCGCGTGCTGTTTTGCCGCGTCGCCTTCAATTCCGTCTTTTAGCATGACCCATCCGTCGAACCAGATGTTCGTGGACTCTTCCGGCACCGCATAGGCAAGGATATAGTCGTCGATCTCTGCCTGGTCGAGGGTGTAGACCGCATCGCCGGACCACTGATAGTTTACAAGCACCTTTCCTGTCACCATATCCGCCTTGCCGCTGTCAGACTCAAAAGAATACGCATTTTCTTTCATCAGTTTTAAGATCTCTTCCGCCGCGGATACTGTCCCCTCATCAGTCCGGTTCATAAGCTCCGCAATCCGCTCCAGCCGTTCTCCGGAATCCAGATCCTTCAGCTCCATGAGTTCCTCTTCATGCAGGATTCCGAGCGCCGCGAAGTAACTGTCGCGGACATTGTCCTTGATCGTCACCTGTCCTTTGTACTGCGGGTCCGCCAGAATCGCCCAGTGGGACGCATCCTCTCTGGAGATTTCCTCCGGGTTGTAGACAATTCCCGTAGTTCCCCACATGTATCCCGCCGCGTATCTGCTCCAGGGCTCTCCCTCGATCGTGTTTGTATCAAAGATATTTCTGATATAGTCCGAGACGCCCCGGATATAATAGTTTTCCTCTGTGTCTTCGTCAAAGAACTCCTCTGAAAGTGGCTGCAGCCTGTCCTCGGCAATCAGCTTCATGAACATGTATTCCGACGGACACACAAGATCAAAGTCGTTTCCGAGGGTGAGCTGGTTATAGAGATCTTCGTTGGAACCGAATGTGGAATACTCTACATTCACTTTAACACCGTATGTCTCCTCATACCACTGTTCAAAGTCTTCGATCATAGAGTTTTCCCCGAAAATAACGGTACTGTTCTCGTCTTCCAGATCGATGGCTTCCTCCTCGTCCCAGTCCCCTTCGTCAATATACTCTTCCCAGTTGGCAATCCGTAATGTCACCGCTTTCCGGGATGCTTCCGATGTCTGCGGTTCCTCTGATGCCTGAGATGCCGCTGACACGCTGGCTGCCGGCGCATCGGGCACCAGATCCGGCAATCCGAGCGACAGCGCCGCTGTCAGAAGAATGGCTGCCGGAAGTCTGAATCTTTCTCCCGCTCTCATACTCATACGCGCTCACCTCCCGGGATCTCCTGCTTTTTTGCCGTTTTGGAGGCTGTCACGTTCATAAGCACAACGACGAGAATCACGACGAGAAAAATCACCGTAGACAGAGCCCACAGCGCGGTCTTTATCTCTGTCTGCGCTCCTCTTGTGGCATTTACCACATATGTGCTTATTGTATCAAACGTAGCAGGTTTCGTGTACGTGGAGACAAAATAGTCGTCCAGAGACAATGTAACCGACAGCATAAAGCCCGAGACGATTCCCGGAATGATCTGCGGTATCACCACTTTGTACAGCGCCTGAAAAGGAGTTGCCCCCAGATCAAGAGCCGCCTCGTAAAGTCCGTTGTCCATCTGCTTTAATTTCGGCATGACAGCAAGATAAACAAACGGAGTACACAGTACCACATGTCCAATCACAAGCGGGATGAACGTATTTTTCTCAACTCCGAGTACAACGATCAGAAGGATGCAGATAGAAAACGCTGTCACCACATCCGCATTGACCACAGGAATCCGGTTCGCCGTCTCAATCATGGTTCTCGTCACCGGGCGGGAATAAAACGCGCCGACAGCCCCCAGTGTTCCGAGAACCGTGGCGATCAGCGCAGCCCCCAGCGCGAGAAGCACCGTGCCCGCAATCATATTTCTGAGCTCTTCGAGCGTAAACAGCGTCACATAGTTGTGCAGGGAAAACCCGCGGACTGCTCCGATGGTCGTCGAGTCCGTGAAGCTGTAAAACACGAGAATCAGCACCGGAATATACATAAACAGCGCGACAAGCGCAAGCCATGAATAGGACAGAATCTTTTTCATCATAATACCGCCCCCCTGTTCTCCGCCTCGTTGTGTTCCGTCCGTCCTGAAACGTAAGATACGATACAGATTCCCGCAAAAAGGATCAGCGAGATCATGGAGCCGTTGTTCCAGTCATAAATATTGAAATAACTTCCGATCAGCGAACCCATAATATAAGTGCTGTTGTATATCATATCCAGAATGACATAGTTCGTCATCGCCGGAAGGAACGTCATCGTAATTCCGCTTATAATCCCCGGCATGGAAAGCGGAAGCGTCACGCGGAAAAAGACAGACGCGGGCCCCGCGCCCAGATCCTGCGCCGCCTCCAGAAGGCTCTCATCCAGCTGGAGCAGCGTCGTATAGAGCGGAAGAATCATAAAAGGCAGGAAGTCGTATGTCATGCCGATCACCGTATTCAGAAACGGATGAAGGGAAAGGTTTCCCTCCAGCACAGTCAGAATCTCTTTGAGCGCAGTCAGTCTCAATGTAAAATTAATCCACATCGGCATGATAAAAAGCATCAGAAGAACCGGCCCTCTTTTAAACCCGCCGCGTGCCAGGACATACGCAACCGGGTAGGCAATCAGAAGACAGACTGCCGTCACCGCAGCGGCAACGGCAATGCTGTAGCAAAGCGTGCCGATCGTATTTCCGTTTGAAAAAAAGCTGAGCAGATTCGCCAGCGTAAACCTGCCGCTGCCGTCCGTGAACGCATAATACACGATCACCGCAAGGGGCAGCACTACAAAGCAGACCAGAAACAGGCCGTATGGTATACAGAGCTGTTTCCTGCTGAATCTGAATATTCCCATCACTTATCCCTGCTTTCTTTTCAGTATAATCTGATCACCGGGAATCATCAGGCTTACATGATCGCCCTCATTCCACAGATCATCCTCATCCAGTACAAAGTCCTCCTCGGTCGCGGTACGGACCGTATAATTATAGTGACTTCCCTTGTAGATAAAAGAAATAATATTTCCGGATGCCCTGTATTCCCGTTCCTCGTCGCTCATAGATACCGCTTTTACCGGCACCTCCACCGTCACTTCCAGTCCGGAAAGGCTGATCTCCTCCCCCTGGGCCGTAATCACGGATGCCTCGCCGCTCATGCGGGAATCCGGGTACAGCTGGGTCAGATCACATTCATATTCTCCTCCCGCGAAAGCGGCACGTCCTTCCTTCGTAATGAATCCGTCAAAGACGTTGACAAGAACTCCGGCCGGCATGACATGAATCCCGTCGGGATCGATTCTCATGCCGATCTCACTTCCGGTACGTGCGCTTTTCGTGCTCTGTATCACGACCTCATTGTCCCCGCACAATGCGGTAATCTCATAGTACATTCCCTTGAAGACAGCAGAGTCCACAATTCCCCTGAGCTGTCCGTCCTCCGGCGCTGTGACCTGGACATCCTCCGGTCTTACAACTACATCCACCCGGGTGTCTCTCGGCACATTGTCCACGCACGGGAACTTTGTGCCGCAGAACTCCACCGTCATGGAAGCTGCCATGCGTCCCTCAAAAATATTGCTCTCGCCGATAAAGTCCGCGACAAAAGCGTTCTTCGGTTCATTGTATATCTCCTCCGGCGTACCTGTCTGCTGGATCATGCCGTCCGACATAACTACAACTTTGTCGGACATGGTAAGCGCCTCCTCCTGGTCGTGAGTTACATAGATAAATGTAATTCCCAGGCGCTCATGCATGGACTTAAGCTCAAGCTGCATCTCCTTGCGCATCTTCAGATCCAGCGCTCCCAGCGGTTCATCCAGAAGCAGGATGTCCGGCTCGTTCACAATCGCTCTGGCAATGGCGATTCTCTGCTGCTGTCCGCCGGACAGAGTGGAGATCTTCCGTTTCTCAAACCCTTCCAGATCCACAACTTCCAGCACCCTTCTCACCTTTTCGCCGACCTCCTGCTTCGGAAGCCGTTTCAGGTTCAGCCCGAAAGCCACGTTGTCATAGACGTTCAGGTGCGGAAACAGCGCGTACCGCTGGAACACCGTATTGATCGGCCTTAAATTGGGCGGAATATGGCTGATGTCCTTTCCATTCAGAAGAATCTGCCCCTCTGTGGGAAACTCAAATCCCGCGATCATCCGGAGTGTCGTCGTCTTGCCGCACCCGGATGGTCCGAGAAAAGTGACAAATTCGCCTTTCCTGACAGTCAGATTAAAGTCCTCTACCACTACGGTATCGTCAAAACATTTCTTTATATTTTTAAGCTCAATGATATTTTCACTCATGGCCGCATTCTCCTTATACAAAACTGCATAATACCAACCTAATCCAGTGTAGGGTAAATGCAAAATTTTGTCAATAAATGTCCCCTTACTTCCCGTAAAAGTCCCGCGAAAGCTGCAATGCTTATAAATACTTCTCCGAAAACTCTTCAGCACTGATCGGCCTGCTGTAATAATAACCCTGGCCGAAGTCACAGCCGAGCGACCTTATAAACTCTTCGTTTTCCTTTGTCTCAACCCCTTCGGCAACGGTGGTGATTTTCAGCTTTTTCGTCAGTTCCACGATTTCTTTCATGATCGTCTTCTGCCGTTTGCTGTTCTCGTCTGACTCTGTCAGCCGCATAAGAAAGGCTCTGTCAAGCTTGAGTTCGTCAATCTTCAGAGAGGCGAGTGTGTTGAACGAGGAATAACCGCTGCCGAAATCATCCATAGAGACCCGGAAGCCAAGCGCTTTCAGACGGCTGATCTTTTCGTTCAGCTCGTCGATGTTTTCCAAAGCGAGTCCCTCCAGTATCTCCAGCGTGATCAGATCCGCCGGGATTTTGTATTTTTCGAGAAGGGCCTTCATGTTGTCAATATAGTCCGTCTCGTAGAAAAGCAGCTTGGACTGATTCACCGAGAGAGGAATCGGCTCTAAGCCTTCATCTATCCATTCCCGGATCTGCCGGCACACATTTTCTACCATATACATATCCAGATTGACGCAGAAGCCGTTGCTTTCAAACAGAGGGATAAACTGTCCCGGATAGATCACTCTCCCGTCATCCGGTATCCACCTGACCAGAGCCTCCGCCCCCTCGGTCTTTCCCGATGCAAGTCCGATCTTCGGCTGGAGATACATTTTGAATTCCCGGTTTTCAAGCGCCTGGTACATCCGGCTTTCCACATAGTTTTCAAGCTTTTCGTCCTCATGGAGCTGCAGATCATAAAACCAGATGCTGTTTTTCAGCGACTGCCTGGCAGTATCAAGCGCGAAGCGGACATGAGTCATGCTCTTCTGAACCGACGGCTCTCTGTCTTTTACCTCGCTTCCAATTACAACGCCGCAGTAGAGAAGAATCCGGTAGTTTCGGTTGCTGCTTATAGCATACTGGCTGATCTCCCGGATCATTTTCTCCAGTCTCGTCCGAATCACCTTTCTGTCCGTATCCCGAAGGAGAATGTAAAACATGTCTTCCCCGCTTCTGCAGTAGCACTCTCCCTTTTCCACGTTTTCTTCCACCACTTTTTTAATATGACAGAGAAGAAGATCTGCTTCGTGGACTCCGAATATCTCATTTATAAATTTAAACTGGCGCACATTCATGGCGACCATGCTGTATTCATCGGTCTCCTCGATAATCGCTCCGCTTTCATGCGTAAACCACGCAAGATTGTATGCTCCGGTCAGATCGTCGTAATATGCGCTTTGAATCAGACTGCGGTTGCTCAGATACACAAGCCGGTAACCGTAGATAATCATAAGCATGACAATGACAAGCACAACCATCGTGACAATCCGCATCGTCGTGACAATCTGATAAATAGTACTATTTACATCTTTCGCCACCTGAACACAGACAAGAAACCAGCCGTTTATCCGGAGCGGCTCCAGAAAGATCCTGTAATCTGTACCTTTTTCCCTGAACCCCTCAAAGCACTGCTCGCCGGCTGCGATCGCCTCTTTTATCTTTTCCTGTCCGTCCGGGTCTATCCCGCTGTCCGAAAAGATATTCTCCACCGGGTTCCCGTCAAGATCGATCTTCCCGTTTTCCGAGCTCACCAGAATCCGGCCGTCTTCGGATATCAGGTAGATATACCCTCTGCCGCTGAGCACGGATCTGTCATTCAGTATCCCTTCCAGCACATCCGTACTTATGCTTGCCGCCAGAGCGCCTGTCACCTCATTTCCGGAGAATACCGGCACCGCATAGGCACAGACCTCTTCTCCCGTGTCGGAATACTGATAAATATCTGATACAACCGTCTCTCCGTTCCATGCCGCTCTGACAGCTTCCATCATCGTCTCTTCCAGTGATTCCACGGGAACATCGGTCCGGATCTCGGAATCTGCCGTAGCGATAATATTATACCCCGATTTGCCCAGATATCCCAGTCTCTGAAAATTGTTGTCTTCCCGTGAAGCAAGAAGGCTTTCCGCAAAGCGCTCCGCATCCATCTCCTCAAAATCCACGAATGAGGCCAGTGTGTTCAATGTCTGAATATCCGCCTCAACCAGACGGCTTAAGCTGAGTCTGTATTTTTCTGTCTCAATCTCCATCTGCGCTGACAGACTCCTGCCGAGCGTGCTTCTCAGCCAGACGGACGCAGCGCTTCCCATGGCCAGTATCGCCAGACTGATTACAATCGCAACTGCTGTTATACGGTTCAGGCGCTTTCTCAGTGAACGTTCATCCATTCCTTTTTTCTCCCGTTTTCAACTGATCTCCCCACTTTGATTACACCGATATCATGATGTCGGGGTCAAAACATAGTGTTTTCTATGTTTGAATCTCCGCATGAACCTTGAAAATTTAATATTTTACAGTATATATACCATAAGAGGCTTCATGAACTGAGAATCATTAGTGCAC
>NZ_JAJEQX010000058.1 GCF_020687545.1 Ruminococcus turbiniformis
CGGGCTTTGCGAGTACCTGCCATAACCTATCCTCCATAATTGTAGTGAAATAGTCTAAATATCTATCGACTACAATTATAGGCAAAACTTGGGGATCAGGAAATCCGCAGGAATATTTGGCGCTTACTATTCATCTGCCGCAATAAGCTTTGCAGTAAAATTATCAAAATCCGGCGTAATAACAATCAATCCATTTTTTGCAGATTTCACATCCTCATAGGAAAGTTCCAAAACCTTCTTATGAGAAATTCGTTTTCCAGACTGGTATTCTGACAAGTAAACATACAATGTTTGAAATGTATCTTTTGAATTGTATCGAAACATCATGGTTCCATCAATTCCAGATAACAATTCAGCTGTTTTCATTTCTACACTATCTGGTGCTACTGCTTCTATATAATTTTGTGGTTGCCGCAATTTATTACATACCATGATTCCAAAAACAATAACACATACTCCCACCGCAATAAGAAGTACAGCAATAATTTTCTTTAAATAACGTTGCTTATAACTGCTATCTTTGGTTATTGAATGTTCCCGATATTGACACGGATATTGGACTTATGCACACTCTCTTTACACTGGAAGATACCCGTGGTCTGAAAATCGGAAAACTGGACGGCGAACTCTGCCTCCGACTGGACAAAGACGCCGGAATGACCTACCATAGTATGTGGGATATGTTTAATGCATGGTATCAGCAGGCAGAGAAACTGGAGTCCGGCGAGATCACCAAAGAAGAATACGATCAGTGGCGCTATACCTATCCCAAAATGGAGTGGGAACAGACCCGCCGGGATCTGGACGCTCTGCGTGAAAAGCGGAAAGCTGAAACCAATACAGATTAAAAAAAGCCAACAAAAAAGGTCTTGCCAAATTGATTTCACTCAATTCAGTAAGACCTTTTCTATTGGTTTCAGTTGGATTTACCTGATAACCTCCGGAAAAAAGTGAATAAATGCTTTTCACCCAGTGTTATCATTTTGTTATCAAACAGAACTCTAATACGTCTCGAACGCCCTGTTTATGCGGGTTCTCAGATTTCTTTACTTACTCAAACTCGCAAAATCAATTTTAGTTCTATACAGTTTTGTATAGGAGTTTTGGTTCTATTTGATTTTATTTGTTTCCTACTGTCATATCTCTATGGTCTGTTTCTGCTAGTGTTATCAATCTGTTATCACGAATTTGTTATCACATTACAGAATGAAATTTATTGGTGTTTCCTTTTTCTTTCGTTCTCTAAAAAAATAATCGCAACTATCGCTATACAAAATCCCGCAATACAGATTACTGTCCCGCTAAAGGTTATTTTTGAGTTTATAAATCCTGTAAAGCTATTTATCGCTGCTAAAACAATCAAGTATAAACATACCACTATTGTAACCTTAGATATTATTGTATAATTTCTCATTTTCTTTCTTCCTTCCATTAAACTAATTCCAGTTTATCATCCAATAAGCCCCACCCATATTCCAACTGCTATAAGTAATATACCTAATATTCTTCCTACAAATTTTGACTTTTGGTATCCTAAAAAAGCAGTTGTTTCGGGAGTAGTAAATGGCAATGAAACAACATCTATACCCATCACTATAATTCCAACGCCTATTATGAGGTCGCTGTTTGATATAACGCCATAAAGCATAACTAAAAATCCTAAAATAATACCTAAAATAAAATACTTGATTTTATATCCATCTTTCTCAATTATCTTTCGATAACTGTCTTCGCATTCATTGCTACAAAATTCAAAATTAGAATTTAGTTCTTTGCCACAATATCTACATTTTTTCATACTAGCGCCCTCGATAATTTCCAAAGTTCCGTTCAACAACTTTCAATTTATCTTCTTATATACTTTCTATCAAATCTTTTAAATAGAAAGCTGGTGTAACCATTGCTATTTTCCCACCTGTATTATCGCTCATTGTTCCATGCATAATACCATGGCACCAAGTGCGTTCTTTAGTTATTTGCATTACTCCATTTGTAGAATATCCTAAATCAAACACTGGGCATCCAGAATATCCTCCTACACTCGGATTTTCTAAGCAAAAAAATTCAGATAAGGTATTTGTATCAGCACGATTAAGTGTTACAAATCCAGATGAGGCATATGAACGAAAGGTAAATGGAGAAAAAGAACCCTCTGCCCCTAAACCATGAGGAAAGCCAATTGCAGTTAACTCATAATCTCTAGAAACAGGTTTATGTTCAAGATTAAAATGATTTAAGGGGAAAAATCTATTTTCCATAAATTTCATATTTTCATCTGTAAAATAAATAGGAAGTATACTTATATCAGCAGTTTTATGGTATTTCCAATCGGTTGTTTTGCTAAACATAGAAAGTGGCAAACTTTCTGATTTTCCACCTTTAGTTGCAATTATAATTTGTGTAAAATTTGTTGTTTGACATGCTACATGACTTGCAGTAAGAATCCATCCTCGATTTTTATTTTCGCCAGCCGGAGAACTAACAAACATTCCTGTACCAACATTATATTGTGATTCGCTTAATGGAGTTCTTAGTTCACATACAACTTTAAAAGCATCATCTCTATTAATTATCATTTTCAATTATCTCCCTCATAAAAATTCCAATTTACACCTCAAATTATACACCCTACCATGAACACTGTAAACTAGAATCCCTTTAATCGCACAGCCAAAAACACAAAAGATTATCCTCCCCATTCTTAACTATTCCGCTTATTTCTGCCACCTTTCCCCTCTATCTATCTTTCGCTTCTGTGCCCGTTTTTGTTCTTTTAGCACTTGTTCTCTCTGTCTCTCCGCCTGAACTATTTTCTCGACAGTATCATGCCCCAAAGCTCCCTTTACACGTTCAAAATCTCCGAGATTTTCTCTCAACATCCTATTTTCATTCCAAAGTTCCTCTACACGAGCCGTAAGAGAATTAACTTTACTCCATACCCTCTCATATGATCTTTGCATTTCACTAAATCTTCTGGAAAGATCAAGATAAGCCCGGTAGACTGACCGCAGTACCGTCACGATCTTCTTAATCAGCGGCTTTGCCTTTTTCTCCCGGTAGGATTTTCCTGTTTCTAGTGTTCCCGCCTCCGGCAATACTTCATCTGGATCATCAGAATATTTTTCTGCAAATCTTTCCATATCTTTTACCATAGGCGCAATCTCTGTCAGTTTTTTCTCATATTGAGATGCCTTTTTCTTCGCCTGATCTGCCTGTTTATCAGCCTCTTCCCGATTTTCATGTGCAGAGGATATTTCCCGTTCAATATTTTCCAACTGAACGAGCCATTTTTCATTGACCTCCTGCATATTGGCATTATGCTCCTCCAACTCCGCTTTCTGTTTTTCAAGCGCAGCTACTTCTTTTGCCCGCTTCTGCTTTTCAAAATCCAACAGAGACAGGTGCTTTTCATGTGTACCTTTCTGCTCCCATTCGATCCCATGCTCCAACATAATTGAGGCAAGCTGCTGCTTTTCAGCCGTTACCCACTGATTTAATTCTGTCTCCATTCTCGTACCGCCTTTAAAACCGAGTGCCGACAATGCCTGTTTCAAAGATACTCTTGTATCCAATCCACGCTTACTTCCAGTTATATATGGCACAAAATCTATATGCAGGTGCGGTGTTGCCTCATCCATATGGAGATGAGCGGAGAACACACGGAGAGTAGGATTTCGCTCCTGAAAACCTTTCATATATTCATCCAGTATCTTTGCCGCCATTTGCCCTTCTGCTGTTTTCGCCCCCATATCATCCTTATTCCCAATCTGCAAGATGATCTCATGGAATGGCTTTTCCTGTTTTCCGGAGCGGATCTTTTCGTAATAATCTTCAATCTTCCGATCTTTCCTTGTCTGCTTTGCATTATACCGTTCAAGCGCTCCGTCAAACAATTCATGGTACACTTCCCGGATATCCTGATTGCAGTATTCTACGTTCCAGTGACTCCGTTGCGGATCAGTATTCTTTGCATGGAATTTTCTGCTATTGTGGTTGACAGAACCTTTCCCTGTCATAAAGCTAATTGTTCTCTTCAATAACTCTCCTTTCTCCCTGTCCGGGTAGTATTCAGCGCCGGATACAGCGCATAGGCTTTGTTACTTTCGGCGAAAGTAACGCAAAAGCACTTTTGACAGCCTTCGTCCATCAAAAGTACCCTTGCGCCCTGCGGGGCTGTTTCCGTTCAGCGATATCCTTCCGTCTGCATCATCTGATTCTTCTCTTTGTCCGTGATTTACAGGTGCGTGCCACGCTCCTGTCATAACTCAAACAAGAAGATTCCCTACCAACGAAAGTTCTCCGATATTCCTTTCTTATCCAAATACTCCTTTCTGGCTTTTTCCCGCTCTTCTTCAGTCGCTGCTGTTTTCGACTGCGTATACAATTGCCTATTGACCAGATGATCCATTTTCTCTTCAAGTCCCTTACATATCTCATCTGAACAACTGTAATCATCCAGCAAATGATACGAGACAAGCTGTCGAAATAATGTAAATGGAATCTGTACATTCTTTATTTCCATACGCTTCTCCTTTCAAGGTGGCAAGATGCCCTGTTCTTAAGAAATGGTCACCTTGCCATCTTCCTTTATTCTGATAATATCCAAAACCATTGGTTTCCCCGTTTGACCGAATCGATTTCCAGTTCCTGTTTTGCATTCCGCAGAGTTTTCTTCTTGATTCCCTGTTTGCTCGCTTCTTCCTCGATCTTTTTCTGTGCCATACCGCCATCAGCCAAAATATCCAACAGAAATTCCTTCGCTATCCGACTTTTTTGTCCTCTTGCATCTCCACTCAAAAGGTCATCTGCACTGATATCATACTCTCCAATCCACTGAAATCCTGTTTCTTTGCCTAATCGGAATGCGACGGATTTTCCTTCCGGTGCAAGGGAACTTTTCACATGGCACATTACCCTTGTCTCCGGTTCGTCCTTCAACCTCCCCACTATCAGGACACTTCTTGCCGCAGCTTGAAAATCAATGGATCTAAAGCCACGATAAGAAGATTTCCCATTGCTGTTTTTATTCATATGACCGATCAAAATAATCGCACAATGATATTTCTCTGCAAGGACTGCCATCCGCTTCATCAACGGACGAATTTCATTGGCTCGATGCATATCCACATCTGTTCCTAGAAATCCCTGTATAGGATCCAGCACCACCATTCTTGCTTTCGTTTGCATGATTGCTTCCTCAAGCCGGACATCTAACATGGTTAATGGCTGTTCTCGATCATCGATGACCAGCACTCTGGAACAATCTGCCCCAGCCGCAAGCAGACGAGGTTTTATCGTATCCCCCAATCCATCCTCTGCCGTCTGATAAATGACATTGACAGGCTGTATAGGGTTATCTTGCGATAGCACTTCCTGTTTCAGATTCTCTTCGCTATCTTGCTGTGCTTCTTTTTGGGATTTCTTGTTCAACAAGATTGGTTCTCCTCTGGTCAGTTTAGCAATGATCTGAAGAACCATCGTTGTTTTTCCTTCTCCCGGATCCCCTTGTATGATCGTAACTTTTCCAAAAGGAATAAACGGATACAACAGCCATTCGATCTGTTCCACTTTCACCGATTCCATGTTGATCAATTTCAGCTCCGGCTCTGATCTTTTCCATTCTGCCTTCTTATTTTCTATCGTCTTCAATTCTATCTACTTCACCTCCTGCCCTTCCGGGCAAGTCTCTGATGAACAGATAATTGGGAATTGTCGTATCTTACAATCCGTGATATACTTAATCTGCGAAGATGATATATCATTAAATCTGATTATCAGAGAACTTGCTCAGATGTTTTGTCTGGGCTTTTTCTTTTTTCCAGCCCTCATTTCTCCACCTCTCAAACAAACCGTCTTGTTGGAATCACTATAATCTCAAACCTACTTCCATCCATCAATTCAATCAACACCACGTGATCAGACTCAAAATCCACAAGGATAGAGGCAATTTCTAACTTCTTAGAGCGATTCAAGATTTCATAAACTTTGTTGACCATCTTTTTTGTTTTCATCTGTATTTCTCCCTTCCGCAAATCCATTCAAAATTTCCAACATGGTTCTGATCGGAGTAAATATTTCTTCTCCTGCATCATTCAATGTGTTCAGACGTTTTAATTCTGTCTCAATATCCCGGAGCTGTTTTCGAAATTGCACCAGCATCAACGGATTACCAACAGCTGTGATTTTTTGATATAAAACGCTTTCAATAATGTATTCTTGTCTGGTTTGATATCCACAAAGTTTCACCCTCTTATCCAGTTCTTCATTTTCTTCAGGAGACATTCGAAAAGCAATTGTTACATTACGCCAGCGATTCTTTTTATCCATATTTTTTTCACTCATTCCATGAATCCTCTCTTTCCTCATTTAATCTGTCTGCCATATCTTTCTGTATCGTAGGAAATAGATGTGCATATCGATATGTGATCTCAACACTTTCATGCCCTACTCTCTCTGCAATTGCCACAGCAGAATATCCCATATTAATCAACAGCGATACATGGGAATGACTAAGCTCGTGGAAGCGACAAATGGACATTCCCTCGTGGAAGCGGAAAATGCCATATGCTATGATATTGTTAGAGGCTACGGGTTGCGCTGTAGCCTTTTTTGGCGAAGGAGGGTATTTTTTCATGGCACGAAAAAGCAGAAAACATCAGTATACAGAAATGTTTAGACCTTCTACTGCCAATGCAGTAGGCTATGTTCGACTCTCAGTTGCAAATCAGGAAGAATTCAATTCTATGCAAAATCAGAAATTCATTATCGAACGCTGGGGCGATCAGCACCAAATTCCTATATCGCATTACTATATCGATAATGGTTTTAGCGGTCAGCGATTTGACCGGCCTGCATTTCAAAAAATGATAGAAGATATACTTGCGGGCAAAGTCAACTGTGTTATTGTAAAGGATCTCTCTCGCCTGGGAAGGGACTACATTACTACCGGTTACTATATCGAAGTCATTTTCCCAGCTAACGGAGTCCGATTTGTATCTGTAAACGATCAATTTGATACGATTGACGGTATTACCAACCAAGAACATCCTTACAGTTCCAGAATATGTGTACCCATAATAAACGCATTTAACGAGCAAACATCTATTGAAATTAAAAAGAAAGTGGAGGCGACCTTAGACATGAAAGCACAACAAGGTACATTTATTGGGCCAAGAGCCCCATTCGGTTATCAAAAATCAGAATCTAACCACGATAAACTCATTCCTGATCCTAAATCAGCTATTGTTGTCCGAAAAATCTTTGAGTTAGCAGCGAATGGCACTGGTATGACCGCCATAGTTCGGTATTTGAACGAGAAAAATATTCCTACACCAATCCAATATGCGAGATCAAAGGGGTTGGCTGGAAACTATGATGATGGCAACGGAGATTGGAATAGCAGGTCAGTCAAGTATATCCTGACCAATCGAACCTATACCGGCATGCTCATACAAGGAAAAGAAAAGAGAGCTGTTGCCGCAACACATGTGCCCTTGGTAGACACGGATACCTTTGATGCCATTCAAAGGTCATTTCAAGCGAAAGCGTTTAACCTTACCACAAAAGGCCAATCGACAGAAAATGTTTTAAAAGGGAAAGTTATCTGCGGGTGCTGTGGTGGGAAAATGCAGCGTAAGCACGGAACCAATCATGCAGATTGGTACTTCTTTACCTGTATTACTAAAAATCGTTTAGGCGTTGGCAAGTGCACTGGTATGTATGTGCGGGAGGAAGATGTCTTTCATGCTATCTATCATCAACTAAAGCTATATGTAAACGAGCATTTTATTTCCGATTCACGGTATAAGCAGGTAATAAAGGAGATTGACAATGATATTGCCCAATCTGATCAGCAATATCAAGAGGCTTTTAGGAATGCTATTCGTCATTATGAGAGGTTTGTTGACGGAGAAATCAGCAAAGAGGAATTTCGAGCAGCTCAAGATGCAGCGAATGAAAAGAAAGCAATTCGAGATGGTATGGTTACAAGCAAGACGGATTACGAAAGACAGTATCAAGTATTTCGCAAATTATTGAAAGCAAGTCACAAAGAAATTGCTCTCAGCGAGATTATGGGCTGTATTGATGAGATTATCATATGTCCAAACAAAAATATTACCGTTAAATGGGCGATTAAATTCTAAATGGGCAATTATTAGGTATTGCTGTTCTTTTCTCTAATAAATTTTCATGTTTGCGTATTCTCCTAAAAATATGTGCTTTAACGGTTATAGAGATATTGAAAAGATGTCACGAATTATATATAATATTCGTGACATCTTGCAGGAGGTGGTTCTTTGGATAGTGGATATATGAAACAAATACGTGAACGGGTGCTATCGGCAGAAAATGGGATGGTGTTTACCACTTCTGATTTTGCTGATATTGCAGACTCAGATACAGTGCGCCAAAGTCTGAATCGTCTTGTTAATTCTGGAATATTGCGCCGAGTTTTTAGAGGTGTATTTGAAAAGCCGAAGTACAGCAACCTTCTCAAAGAGTATGTAGCAACTGATCCAAATGCAGTGGCAAATGCTTTGGCTCGTAGCTATCACTGGACAATCGCACCATGTGGAAATACTGCGTTAAACTTTTTGGGGCTTTCAACACAGGTAACAGCCACTTGGTCCTATATCAGTGATGGACCTTACAGAATATATGAATGGGATTCGACAAAGATTGAATTTAAACATAGAGCCAATAGGGAAATCACAGGGCTGTCATACATAACTGTGTTGGTTGTCCAAGCACTAAAAATACTCGGAAAAGACAATGTTACACCAGAGATTATTAGAATACTTTCAGGCAGATTGGATTCAAAAGATAAGGTGCTTCTATTGAAAGAGTCAGCTGAAGCCACGGATTGGGTTCATGATATAATTAAAAACATATAGTGGAAGGTGGTTCATTGGAAAGTGGATATATGAAGCAAATATGTGAGTACATTGATGTTTTGTGCATTTCAGAATAACAGAATTCCTTTTTGTTTGAATGGCGAGAACAAACGAAATCGCCTTTTTGAATATAGAAAACTAATAGATACCTTACTGTGATATTCGGAGGATCGTAATCATGTTCACAAGATTAAGCATTAAAGATTGGCGTCAATTTTCTAATATTGATATTGTTTTTCACGAACATTTAACTGTTCTAACAGGTGCAAATGGAGCTGGCAAGACAACCGTATTAAACTTACTGTCAAAGAGTACGGGATGGAATCCTCAGTTTGTCAGTTCATATGAAAAAGATGAAAAAGGCGTTTCCAAATACTTCAATAGCCTAAAATCTCTTGGTCAAAAGCTTTTTATTAAATTAACATCCACAAATGATAATCAGGCTATCAAAAACAAACTAGGGGAACTGGAATTTTCGGATGGAGTAATCTGCGATCTAGTACTTCCTGATAATATTACCAATGGAACATACGGCATCGAGATTAAGGGAGGCAAAACAGAAAAGGGAGTCTATGTGAATTCCCATAGACCTAATTTCCCATACAAAGCTGTTAAATCTGTACCAACGTCAGTTGCAACACGACAGCAGATATATAGCAAATATAATGAATTCAACAAAACTTTTGTATTTGATACATACCGTAACGCAAATGAAGTATCAGCAACATCGTTGATTAAAGAAACCTTGGCCTCTTTGGCTATTTTTGGATATGGAAATCAATCGGTGATCCCGAATGAAACTGCGCGTAAGTTGTTTGAAGGATATGTTAATATACTGAGAATAGTTCTACCACCCAAGTTAGGATTTGAGAACATCTCGGTAAATATTCCGGAAGTAATGTTATGCACAAAAACGGGGAACTTTCCGATAGATGCTGTTTCAGGCGGAATATCTTCGATAATTGATATTACTTGGCAACTTTATATGTTTGCAGACACATCAGAATCCTTTGTCGCGTTAATTGACGAACCAGAGAATCATCTTCATCCTGAGCTCCAGAAAAGTTTTTTGGGAAATCTAATTAAAGCATTTCCTAACGTGCAGTTTATTGTGGCTACCCATAATCCTTTTATGATTAGTGCAGTAAAAGAATCCAACGTATATGTCCTTGACTATAATGAAGAACATAAAGTTTTTTCGACAAAACTTGATTATGTTAACAGAGCAGGAACCTCTAATGCTATTCTACGGGAGGTATTAGGGATAGATACATCTATACCATTTTGGGCAGAAAATCACCTAAAACAAATAATTCGAGAATACTTAGCTAAAGATTTTACACAGGACAATTTGGATAATTTACGTAGAGAAATGGAAGAAATCGGGTTGGCTGAATTTATTCCAGATACAATTTCTCAAATCGCTGGGGGAAAATCAAATGATTAAACTATCAAAGGGTATAAAACCAAAGGTCTTGGTAGATAACGCATCACAATGGACCACAGAATATCTTACATGCCTGAATGCAAATCTAAAACCGAGTGATACTATAGCACATAGGTATAATAATACAGAAATTAAGAATGCTTTGGAGAAGGAAACACACGGAAAATGTGCATATTGTGAAAGTAAAATTAAACATATTGAATTTGGAGATATTGAACATATTCTGCCCAAAAAGAAAACTGCTCGTCCTGATTTGTATGTTGAATGGACCAACCTAACCTTAGCTTGTGAAGTGTGTAATCGTATCAATAAAAAAGACTATTATGATCCTCAGATTCCCCTGATTAATCCATACATAGATAATCCTGATGATTTTTTTCTTTTTATTGGCACGATAATCTCAGCACGAGACAATAATTCACGTGGGTATGTAACAGAAAGTACCCTAGACCTAAATAGAAGCGATTTGGTTGTGCGGAGAAATGAACGTTTACAGTCCGTCAACAAGTTATTATTTTCATGGCAACAAGCTACTGATCCAACAATCAAAAAAACTTTGGCAAACGAATTGAAAAGGGAGTGTGCTGTGGATAAGGAGTACTCAGCGTTTGTTAGACATTGCAAACAGCCACTTTCCGCGGCCAGCAGGGCCGCATTTCCCGGCCAGTCAGGGCCATATTAAACGGCCAGCCTGAGATATCAGCAGGGCAGAGGGTACTCCGCCCTACTGATCAGTATTGATCGTT
>NZ_JAJEQX010000059.1 GCF_020687545.1 Ruminococcus turbiniformis
GAATTAAGCTTTCCCTCGGAGGGTTGAGTCCAATTCAATACCGACAGAGCCAAGGACTTATAGCAGCATGATAAATGGGGATAACGGAGGATTAATGGTCCAAGAAAATGTCCGCATCCCCGAATGGCGAAAATCGCCCGACGCTAACACCTCCATACCGAGCATCTCCGCAAGGCGTCTGTAAGAATAAAGCCCAAAGGGAAAAAGAGCAGAATATTATTAATAATCTCCATTCCAAGTGCAGCATTTTTCCCAAAAATCCACTGCTTATATGACCAGAACAATTCCAGCTCATACCGGCGGGATGCTCCTGCCTCTCTAAACAAAAGCGTAAACCCGATAATCGCTGCGAGCTCTACAACAAGCCCTGCCAGTGCCGCAGGCCGCCGCAGTTTGTTGAGCAGACGGATATTCAGCCAGTGCATAAACAGAATATACCCCAGTACAAACACCGCAAGAAATGCAAGCAGAAGATAATACTGCCTGATATACAGTTTCAAAAACCAGACAACCTTGAACATCTGTCTGAGAATCCATTCTTTACTGATCATAGTAAGCGCTTTATAACCAACCGGATAGTCAAACTCCAACTTTTGTGAAATACTTCAGATACTTGGAGTAATTCACTTCCTATCCGGTTCTCGGAGTTGCAAAAGCTATGCTTTAATCTCACATCCTGAGTCGCTTTTGTTGTACCTGATTACTCCAAAATCTCACGTTGGAGGAGATGAATCAAATGAGTACAACTTTAAATGATGAACATTGGTTAAATCTGATCACCCAGTGCAGATCCAGTGGGCTTACCGACCGCCAATGGTGCATAGAAAACGGAATCCCTGTCAGCACATTTTACTATCACGTCCGGGCTTTACGCAAAAAAGCCTGCGAGGTTCCGGAAGCAGTGGATGCTGCCGCACAGAAACAGGAAGTTGTCCAGATCCCACTCTGGGAAAGGGAACAGCATTCAGATACCGTAGCTTTACATACGCCCTCGATCTGTCTGGAAATGCAGGGAATCCGTATCGAGATCCATGAACAGGCCGGGGCGGATGTGATCCGCAATACTCTTCTTGCCCTGCGGCAGCTTTGTTAGGTGAACTGTCCGGTGTGGCCAGATTTTTCCTTGTGACAGGTTATACCTGATTATTACGGTGCGGCGGAGCCGCCAGTCCGGTGTGGCGAGGCTCTTCCGTATATTTTGGTATAAAGCATGGATTTTGAGCCTCATACCTGATAAAATTAATATAATTAAAATGAAAGAAGGAATCTTGAAATGCCCACAAATTCTTCACTTGATTTACAACGATTTTATCCAGATGAGCTTGAAATAGTTTCAATTGAAGAAGATCCTGATGAAATAAGACTACATATGCTCTCCAGATCAAAATCTTTTTGCTGTCCAAAATGTGGTGAAGAACTGCGTAAGCTACATGCTACCCATCACCGGACAGTTCAGGATCTGCCGATTCTCGGGAAGCGTGTTTTTTTGGATATAAGAGTACATGATTTTCAGTGCCAAAATCCCATCTGTGAAATCGGTGCATTTTCCGAAACATTTCATGGTTTCTTAAACCATTATAGCCGAATGACAGAGCGGCTTATAGATTTCGTTACAATACTTGCTCTCGAAACCAGTTGTGAAGCAAGTGCTCGTATTATGCAGGCTATGCATGTTAAGATTAGTGGTGACACAGTGATCCGTATGCTTTTGAAAAGATACCAGACGCAATCCCATATACCTTGTGGAAGCCATATTGGTGTAGATGATTTCGCTTTTAAAAAACGATATACTTATGGGACGATTATTGTTGATGAAAATTCCCATATTCCTGTTGCTGTTCTGGAAGGACGGGATGGATCTGCCCTAAAAGCATGGCTGACTCAGAATAAGCAGGTAACAACAGTGACTCGTGACCGCGCATCTGCGTATGCAAAGGCAGTGGAAGAAATCCTGCCGGATTGTATGCAGATTGCAGACCGGTTCCACTTGCATCAAAATCTCCTGGAGGCAGTAAAGAGTGTAATAAATTCAACAGTGCCAGTGGACATAAAAATTCCTAAAGATGCTGCTTCACCTTATGCAGAAACAGCGGTTTCGGACATTCTCGTGGAGAGCAGTAAAAAAAATGTCTGAGGCTGTGGATAACTCAATAGAATACAATCCTAAAAGTGTACAACTATATAATAACATTCGAGAATACGCCGCTGCCGGATACAGCAAAAGAGAAATCGCTAAAATTTTTCATTGTGGACGTAATACAGTCACTAAGTATCTTAATGGCGACTATGAATCCCTATGCAAAAGAGATTATCGGAGCGGCATGGATCAATTTTATGATGATATTATAAAAGAGCTGAATGCAGGTGTGAGCAGAAAAGATGTCTATTGTCATCTGCTCAAAAGAGGTTATATGGGTAAGCATTCGGCTGCCTATGATTATATGAATAAAATCATAAAACGAGAGAATATTGATATAGCTGTTTATAAAAGTTCTTCTGCAGAGGTTATTCAAAAGCGAAAGAAACTGCAACAATATGACCATATTTCACGAGCAGGCATTTTTCGTTTCCTGTGGATGAACTCTGACTTGAGCAAGGCACATTGTACTTATATTATGGAGCATTATCCTAAAATCCGTCAGTTAGATATATGTATCCGTGAATTCCGGAATATCTACGATCAAAAAAATATGGTGCTGCTTTATTTATTCATTGAAAAGTATAAACTATCAGAAATACAGGAATTATCCCGCTTTGCAGAGGGGCTTGAAAAAGATATTGAAGCAGTCGAAAATTCGGTTGCAAGCCCGCTGTCTAATGGATTTGTTGAAGGAACAAATAATAAATTAAAAATGGTAAAGCGTACAATGTATGGCCGATGCAGCCGTCAGTTATTAGAAGCAAAACTTATGTATCGCCCTAATGTATAAATACCAAAATATGCGGAAGAGCCAAAGAGCCCCGGAATAATCATTATACCGACATGCGAAAAAGTATTGATGGCTTGATGGCAATCGTTCGAGATATCTATGAATTAGATCCCTACAGCAATTCCCTGTTTCTTTTCTGCGGCAGACGCTGTGACCGGATCAAAGCGCTTCATTTTGAAAAAGATGGATTCTGTCTCTATTATAAACGTTTAGATAATGGGCGGTTCCAGTGGCCCCGGGATTCTTCAGAAGTAAGGAATCTTACCCGGCAGGAATACCGCTGGCTTTTAGAAGGGCTTTCCATCGATCAGCCCAAAGCAATCCGGCCTGCCGGGAGAAAGGACTTCTGACCTTTGTGCAAAAGGGAGAAATTTTTTCTTCCCTTATAGGGCGGAAAAAACGCTGCTGATGGGTTATCCACATAACAATGGAACCGCCGGGAGATTAGGGGGATAACGATTTCCATTTTTTCCGAGTTACTGTTTGCGTGTGGAAAACCCAACGTTTTTCATAGGGAATATCCCGCCGAAGCTATGTGTTTTCCACATTTTCCTTTCGTCAAAATGACGACGGCAGTACGGCGGAAAATTCGCTTTTCTGCTGGATTTCCGGTATAATAGGAAGCAGCAAAAAGAAAGGTGGTCCTTTAATGCCGCAGTCAGAGATGGAAGCGCTCGTGCAGCTTCAGAAAGAGACAATTGAATCCCTTCGTCAGCTGGTGGACAGCCAGCGTCTTACGATCGAGCAGATGACCAAAAGCCATGAGGAGCAGACCGCACAGCTGAACCAGACGATCGCAAATCTCAATGAGACAGTCGAATATCTGAAGAAAAAGCTGTTCGCATCTTCCAGCGAAAAAACAAAAAAAGAGGCATTCCCAGGACAGATGGATCTGTTCAATGAAGCAGAAGCCACTGCAGATCCTTCTGTCCCGGAACCAGCTCTTGAGGAGGCTGTTGGTGGGTATAAACGTAAGGCAAAGAAACCAAAGGCCACCAGGGAAGAGATCCTTGCAGGGCTTCCTGTGGTGGAAGTTCCCTGCACCGTGCCGGATGAGGACAGGAGCTGCCCCTACTGCAATGCTCCGATGGAGGTTATCGGGAAAAAGGTCGTGCGGGAAGAACTGCGGATCATCCCTGCAAAAGTGGAACGGATCCAGTATGTCCAGGAAGTGCTTGGCTGTCCGGAATGTAAGAAAGACGGCGCTTCCGTTATTGTTGGGGCCGAAACACCAAGCCCGCTGCTGAAACACAGCCTTGCATCTCCGTCCACGGTTGCTTACGTGATGTATCAGAAATATGTGAACAGCATCCCTCTTTACCGCCAGGAGGCGGATTGGAAACAGCTGGGAGTAAAGCTCCCCAGAGCGACACTGGCTAACTGGGTCATCAAATGCGGCATAGATTATATGGAGCCGGTGTATGAACAGCTTCACCAGCATCTGCTGGAGAGGGACATCATCCATGCAGATGAAACACCCTGCCAGGTACTGAAGGAAGAAGGGAAAACGGCACAGTCCAAATCCTATATGTGGCTGTATGGCTCTGGAAATGACGGGCTGCCGCCGATCCGTCTGTATGATTACCAGCCCAGCCGGGGCGGATATCATGCGGAAGAATTCCTGAAAGGATTTTCAGGATACCTTACCTGTGATGGTTTTTGCGGTTATAATAAGCTGAAGGATGTCATCCGCTGCGGCTGCCTTGCCCATATGAGACGGTACTGGCATGATGCACTTCCCGGGAAATCGAAGAAATCCCCGGATAAGACTCCGGCAGAGATCGGTTTCGATTACTGCAACCAGTTATTCGAACTGGAAAAGGAGTATGCGGATCTGGATACCGATACACGGAAAGCCAAGCGTCTTGAGACAGAGCCTGCCATATGGGAGGCTTACTGGTCATGGCTTGAAACAGTGAACCCAACTGGCGGAAGCCGTCTGGCCAAAGCGGTGACCTATGCGAAAAACCAGAAGCCATATATGGAGAACTACTTGTTGGATGGGCGGTGCTCCATATCGAACAATATCGCAGAAAATATCGCCCGCCCCTATGCGGTAGGGCGGAAAAACTTCCTGTTCCATGATACTGTAAAAGGCGCCCGGGCCAGTTCCATCATTTACAGTTTAGTAGAAACTGCAAAACTCAACAATCTGAACATCTACGCATATCTGGAGACTGTACTGCTCTATATGCCGGACTACAAAAATGAGCCCGAAGGTATAGAAGAGCTGATGCCATGGTCTGACATGATACAGCAGAGATGCCGGATCAAATCGAAAAGTTGAAGTTGGAGTATTTTACTTCAACTATAACGGAATACCTTGTGAAAAGATAGCCATTATTTTATTGAGCGCTTACGAAAAATATTTCATTGCCCTTAATGGAATAGTGGAATCGAAGCCCTTTCGCCGTCCGGAAAGGATAAACCTCAAATGCGGTCAGAGTACTCCACAGCAGCTCCTCCAATCCCTCTTTTACCTCTGATGCCATTGCTTCCGCAATCTTTTCCACTTCACTTTTTCGGGTGCGGTACTTCTGTAAGCGTTCTGCCAAAAGCGTCCGTTCCTCCATCTTATATACCGTCTTACTGTATGGTAAATAACTCTGCACCGAAGCACGGCTGAGGTTGGTCAGTTCCTGGATTTCCGCTACACTTTTTCCCTCTCTGAACAGCGCATTAACCGTTTTACTGATTGCGGTCTGATATGCGCCGGTTGTAATCAGCAGCTTCCTCACCTTGAGCGGCGTCATAGAAAATTCCTCTGCTAACTGCTTGAGCTGCATATGCCCGGTATCATCCTCCGTTCCCTGCGGTGGATTCAAATACGCATCCGTCACAGCTTCCATGAGTTGCTGTGCCATCTGATCAGAATCGTACTCTGGTTTCTTTTTTGGTCTTGCCATGCTATCCCTCCTGATATAGTTTTCGTTTCAATCTAATTTATTATGTCCATAAAAGGGCGGAGAGACTGGCTCTCCGCCACTTTTTTCAATCAATCACGCTGGAACAGATCACGAGTATATACTTTTTCTTTCACATCGTCCAGACAACTATCATAACGGTTTGCAATAATCGCCTGTGCCTGCTCTTTGAATGCACTCAGATTGTTTACCACTCTGCTTCCAAAGAAGGTCGTGCCATCTTCCAAAGTCGGCTCGTAAATGATAACCGTTGCGCCTTTGGCTTTGATACGCTTCATAACCCCTTGGATAGAGGACTGACGGAAGTTGTCGGAATTAGACTTCATGGTCAGGCGATACACGCCCACAACCACCGTTTTTTCCTGAGAAGCGTCATAAGAAACCGAATCACTATATGCGTAGTAGCCAGCTTTTTTCAAAACCTGATCTGCAATGAAATCTTTTCTGGTTCGATTGCTCTCCACAATAGCGGACATCATATTCTGCGGTACATCTGCATAGTTGGCAAGGAGCTGTTTGGTGTCCTTCGGCAGACAGTATCCGCCATATCCAAAGCTTGGATTATTATAATGCGAACCAATGCGAGGGTCAAGGCAAACGCCATTGATAATGTCCTGCGTGTTCAGTCCCTTCATTTCTGCATAGGTATCCAGTTCATTGAAGTAGGACACACGGAGCGCAAGATATGTATTGGCAAACAGCTTGACCGCTTCTGCTTCGGTAAAGCCCATGAATAGGGTATCTATGTTTTCCTTGATTGCTCCCTCCTGCAGAAGCTCTGCAAAAGCCTTTGCTGCTGCGTTGAGTCGTTCGCTTCCATCGGTAGAAACGATGATACGGGACGGATAGAGGTTATCATACAGCGCCTTGGATTCCCGTAAGAACTCCGGGCTGAAGATAATATTCTCACTGCCCATCTTCTCACGGATGCTTGCGGTATAACCAACCGGAATCGTGGACTTAATGACCATGATAGCATCCGGATTAACCTGCATAACCAGCTTAATGACAGATTCTACCGCAGAAGTGTCGAAGTAGTTCTTCTTGCTGTCATAGTTGGTAGGAGCTGCGATCACAACAAACTCCGCATCCTTATATGCCGCTTCACCATCCAGCGTTGCGGTTAAATCCAGCTCTTTTTCAGCCAGATATTTCTCAATGTATTCATCCTGAATGGGAGACCTTCTGTTGTTAATCATCTCCACCTTTTCAGGAATAATGTCTACTGCCACAACATGATTATGTTGGGCTAAAAGCGTTGCAATGGACAAACCTACATAGCCTGTTCCTGCGACTACAATTTTTCTGTTCATTCTATCTCTCCTCAACCTTTTCTCTCTAATTTCTTTTCTCACTCATTACCATATCTGGCAACAATCTGGTCTATAATATCTTTCGCATGAACTTCATCAAAGGTGCGGTTTTTTACATCCATATGGATAAATATATCATTATTCATGATCAAGCATTTTTAGAAGAGAATAAAAAGTATAATCATCCTTGTGAGCAAGGATGAGATAGGCATGTCTGTTCATTAGGCAATCCCCCCTATTTTCTGCTTAATGAATTTTTCAAGTAATCCAAAGTTTTTCAAATGTTAGGAGTAAATTATTCTGTATCTCACCTTATGTATTCAAGAAACTAACATAGTCAAACTCATCTAAATATCGTTTTCCTGAAATACCCTTGTATTCAAAAGCTTTCGCTGTTGGTAAATCTTCCTTGTAGCAGGAGAATACAAAGCTATTCTTTACATCTGGTATTTCTCGATGCAGCAAAAGGATTTTTTTACCCGGCAATTCAGCTTGGTCGAAATCATACAGAAGCTGATTATCGTAAAGCGTGTCGTAAAATTCCCAGATAAAGAACATATTGTCCCAGTTAATTCTTTGAAATCTTTCAACCCACTTCCTTTTTGCCTCGTCAAAGCTCTTGTAATGCTGAAAGAATATCGTAATTTCCTTGTGGTTATGATCTAAGGGCACGATGCGACCAACTGGATATTCTCTATCTATATCAGCAACCTGAACGATGTCACAGGAACTGTAATATTTTAGATTTTTGCAAAAGGTCAGGTAGTCATCACTCTTTACAAATAAGTTGACTGTGGGAGACAGAAATTTGAGGCCAAGATTGTGGTAAATCACCCCCCCAATGCAATTATTACATATGATTGTTGGATTTAGGTTGTTGTTCTTTTTACGGATTTTTGAAAAATATCGCATTTCATTTTTCGCTCTCAACTTTTTCAAAAATTTGACTAGAATCTTTTTCATATTCCTGCATCGCCCTCCTCTATTTTGAAATGCTTTTTTCCGCCCTATTCAGATAATGAGCTAACGATCTGAATATGATTATCTATCAAATATTTCTTCATACGCTTCCAGCAATTATTGTTTTTTTCACAATTCCAGAAGCCCGGTCCACTGTTCCCCTCGATTAGATAAATACCATCTTCACTGATTACAACATCCCAACCTACTTGTGGAACCTCCGGTATTCTCTTTTGAGCTTCTAAACATATCTGCAGAGCCTCATGAAAACCTTTTAACTTTTTACCGGACAGACGAATATTGGAATCTGGATGTGTATCAACAATCTGCCCATCAGCTTGAGTGCCAAACATGATTTCCCCAGTCTGAATGTTTATTTGCCAGAGAATACCTCCTGAGTGAAGATTATCTGTTATACTCCCTTTTCTGCCTGTTCTCAAAAAAGCACATAATACCTCTGGCTTACCATGATCTATTAGTGTGTTTACACGTATCGTATTAACGGAAGATGGATTCACTTCGTAGAGGAGTCCCTTTTGACAGATTATTTCCTCAATAATAAATTGTCCATCAGAGAATAATTTTCCCCCCCCCATGTTTTACAAATGTATGATAATCCAGACCAAAAATGCCTTTTCCAGACGAACCCCCCAATGGTTTGACAATCACATTCTCTTTCGCCTGAATAAACTCAGTAATCTCTTCTTCAGTTGCATCGGATGTAATCCATTCCCTACCTATTAAATCTCCAAACAGTGTATTGAATTGCGCTTTATTATCCAGTAATGCTCTGTTTTTATTGTTTCCTCAATATTTATTAACACTATATTGAAAAGTATTTTGTCTCCACCTAGATACATTGCAAAACATTTTGGTAAAAAAGCTGGTTCTATGCAGTCCACCAATTGTTTGATAATCTTCTACCTCTAAACCCGTAAAATGATACAGTAGCTTGAACTGCATTCTTGCCTTCCTTCGCTCCGAATCTGAATAGGGCAGTTGTTCAATCATGGTATCAAATTCTTGAAAAACATGTCTGGTACTCTTTGAGAAGGAACCCACAAACCTTTCCACATTTTTCTTGAAATACTGCTTTCTTGTTTGGCTACGCATGAAAACAGTTGGGAAAGACAGCATCGCAACTATCCATCGCATTATCTGTCGCTTAATTCTCATTTATATCACCTCGTCTTCTTTCGTATATTCAGTTTTCTCAATACTATCTTGCTGAGAAATGCTCTTTCACTTCGATTTAAAAGCAGAAATACATTTATTAAAAGCCCCAAGATCCCTACGATTACTGTGGAGATAATAAAAGATCCCCAAGATCCCTGCGGCAAAAACGGCTTTACGACAAACCCTGCTCCTATTAACAAACCAGAAGATAAAATGGTTCTGCCAACCTGCGGATAAAACTGGAAGAAATGATAGCCTAGGTATTTCGCCGTCATAGGAACTGTAAACACCATGTTGCGGACAAGACATACAAATACACTTACTCCTGCAACTGCGTATATTCCCAATTGCGTGTAATGCACAAGCAGAAGTGTCAGAGCTGTCGAAACCACACCACTTAATAGCATTGCGATTGCATTTTCTTTCACTTTATTTACAGTGGAAAAGACATTATACAGAATTTGTGTTCCACTAGTAAACATATATCCCAAAATCGAAAGAATTGTTAGCGCTTGCAATAAAGCGGCATCCTGAGAAGGTACCCACAGTTGATAGAAGCGATCACATAGTACAACGATGCCGGCAAATGGAACTGTCATAATCACGGAAGTAAGTTTCATGGCTCGCTTTATATCTTTAAGAACAGCCTTCATGTCTCCTTTGGCATAATTTATAGTTAATTCAGGTGCAAATGCATTACAGATTGATGACGATAATTGCTGCATAAGATGGGGCAGTGTTTTTGATAAGGAGAGAACTCCCATTGCAGTTGCGCCTAATGCCATGTTCGCAATAATTAAGTCAAGTCCACTTAGCAGCATATTACCAACGCTGGAAATAGAATTCCATATGCCGCTGCCAACTAATTCCCAAATGGCTTTCAGCGAATAAATTGGCTTGCCGCCACTCAGTCGAATCCGCAGTTCTGGAGTCAGCGTATGTGTATTGTAACAATTAACGATCAGTGTGATCACCGTAAGAATAGTTGCCGCAAACCCGACATACCAAACCTTTGGTGTCAGTAATGACATCATTAGGAAAATACAAGCACATCGAATCACAGATGCAAACACATTTGGAATATAGCTTCTATCTAATCGATTGGTTACATATGTACCACAATCCCAATTGGGAAGCCCTGTAGATATAAAGAAATTAAAAAAGACAAAAGCAAATAAAATTTTGACATCTATCGCAATATCAGGAGGAACGTCAATAATCGTCTCCATTTTTACTATGAAGAATAATGCCGGTAAAACTAATACCGCAACAATTAACAAATTTCCCCAAAAAACCGAATTATAATACAAATTTGCTCTCTTAAAGTCTTTTTGAACATATGAGATTGTGATATACCGTGCAGCCATACTGTTTAGTGCTGTAACGATCAGTGAAGCATACGTTACAAAATTACTTGCCAATGTAACAAATCCATTTGCTTCTACACCAATATTACGCACAATGTAGGGCGATAACACAAAACCAATGTAAGCGCCAAATATTAATGCGGTCAGATACAAAATTACCCCAGCCCTTTGCGAGTTGGAGTAATTCACTATAATTCACATGCGATTTTTGATAGATTGGAGTTTTTCACTCCAAGGTGCCAGATCT
>NZ_JAJEQX010000005.1 GCF_020687545.1 Ruminococcus turbiniformis
ACAGGTGAAGTCTGCCCTTTTTTAAGTCTTTACCGATAGGCAGAAAGAGCAAATGTGGTTATTGTAACTACTGCGGCAATTTCTTCGATTCATTCATGAGTGATTACATTGCCGTGAATAATTCAGGTTTAAAAGATATAAATTGACAAAAGGAGGACAGGGGATGGCTGCATATACGTTAAAACGGCTGGCGGCAGGGATAGTCTCCCTGTTTGTCCTTGCCACAGCAACTTTTTTTCTGGTACGGCTTATACCGGGAAGCCCCTTCCAGAACGGAGGGGTGTCGTCACAGGTTGTAGAGGCGGTGGAGGAGGAGTATGGACTGAACGAACCGCTTTTAGACCAGTATATTACCTATATGGGAAATCTCATCCGGGGAGATCTGGGCGTCTCGTATCAGGAGCCGGGAACATCTGTGGCGGAGGTGATCAAAAGGACATGGCCGGTCACGGCTTCTCTGGGGGCGGCAGCTCTTCTGGCCGCGGTAATTTTCGGCACAGGGCTTGGAATCCTGCGGGCAGTGTCGAAGTATAAGGCAATCCGTGAAGGCATAGCGGCTGTAGGAATGATTTTTGCGGGGATTCCTAATTTTGCCGCGGCTATCCTCCTTCTGCTTGTATTTAGCGTGAAGCTGGGATGGTTCCCGTCGGCAGGGCTTCTGACTCCTGCGCACTATGTACTTCCGGTGATCTCCCTGATGCTTTATCCCATGGCGGTTATTTCCCGCCTGACAGGAAACGCTCTTGCGACAGAGATGGAAAAACAGTATGTACTGTTTGCCAGAGCAAAGGGACTGGGAAATGTCAGAATCTTATTTACCCATACCCTGAAGAATGCATGGATTCCGGTGTTGAATTATGTGGGGCCGGCTTCTGCATCCCTGCTTACCGGAAGCTTTGTGGCGGAGAGCATCTTTACCATTCCGGGACTCGGACGCGAGTTTGTAAGCTCCATTACAAACAGAGATTATACTCTGATTCTGGGACTGACGGTTTTTATGGGAACAGTAGTAATTACAGTAAATCTCATAACAGATCTTGTGTGTGCGTGGATGGATCCGGGGACGCGACGGGGATATGGCGCATAGGAGGAAAAAAGAAAGGAGGATGGCCTGTGGATGGCATAAAAGATATAATACGGCTGGTCAAAGGAAACAGACAGGCTCTTGCAGGGTGGATTGTCCTGCTGGTCTGGATACTGCTCGCAGTCCTTGTGCCTTTGTTCTGGCCCTGGTCCTATTCGGAACAGAATGTTAAGCTTTGCAATCAGGCTGTATCCATGGAACATCTGTTCGGAACGGATAAATTCGGGAGAGATATCTTTGCCAGAGTGTGGTACGGCGCAGGCATCAGTCTTCTGGTTGGGACAGTCAGCGCCTTGATCAACGGAAGCGTGGGTGTTCTCTACGGTTCGCTTGCGGGGTATGCGGGGGGATATGCAGATATAGTTCTGATGCGTATCGCGGATCTTATCACTTCTATCCCGTCCATGCTCTATGTAATCCTGATTACACTCGCAGCGGGAGCGGGAGTGGGAAGCATCATCCTCGGGCTTTGTGTGGCAGGCTGGGTTGATACGTCGCGGATTGTGCGCGGAGAAATCAGGAGGCTGAAAGAGACAGATTTTGCAGCGGCTGCCCGAATGGAAGGAATCCCCTGCATCAGGATTCTGTGGAGGCATCTGCTTCCAAACGCGGCAGGACCGATAGTTGTAAATATGATTTTCCTGATCCCTCAGGCAGTCTTTACGGAAGCGTTTTTAAGTTTTCTGGGGGTTGGGCTTAAGCCTCCTGCGGCCAGTCTGGGGACAATAATACAGGAGGCGCGAAGCCAGATGATTTTATACCCGAATCAGATGATCTGTCCGCTTATCGTGCTGTGTGTGATGCTTCTGGCTCTCAATACAATAGGAACTGCAGCGGAAGAGCAGATGCGGAGAGGAAAAAGCGAATGAGTATTTTGGAGGTAAAGAATTTAAGCGTACAATATCATACCGGAAACGGGGAGAAACAGGTACTTGACAGGGTCTCTTTTTTCGTAGAAAAAGGAGAAATTGCGGGTATCGTAGGAGAGTCCGGTTCAGGAAAGAGTACGGCGGTTCTTGCTGTGACGGGGCTTTTGGAAAAAAGTGCGTGTGTTCTGTCAGAGAAGATTGACGTTTGCGGCAAGCCGGCGAAGCCGGGACGGGATATCGCCGTGATTTTTCAGGATTCCCTGAACAGCCTGAACCCTTCTGTTAAAATTGGCCGTCAGTTGGTGGAAACAATCCGTATTCACAGAAAGTGTACCGGAAAAGAGGCAAAAGAACGGGCGGAAGAATTGCTGGATCTGACCGGGTTCCACAATCCAAAGCTTCGGATGAGACAGTATCCTTTTGAACTTTCGGGAGGAATGCGGCAGAGAGCCGCCATTGCTGTTGCCCTTGCATGTGAACCCCGTGTCATTATCGCGGACGAACCGACAACTGCGCTGGATGCGGCGGTTCAGGTACAGATTCTCCACCTTTTGAAGAGGGTGGTGAAGGAGACAAAAGCCTCGCTTCTTCTTGTAAGCCATGATATGGGGGTGATCGCTGCGCTTTGCAGCAGAGTATATGTGATGAAATCCGGCCGGATCATCGAACATGGAACAGCGGAACAAATCTTTTATGAACCTGTTCAGGAGTATACAAAAAAGTTATTAAAAGATACAAAGGGAACGAATTATTTCCCGGCTGATGCGGCAGAAGAACCTCCGCTGCTTAAGCTGGAGCATGTGACAAAGATGTTCGGCACGAAAGAGGGAATACGGGATATTTCTCTGGAAATCCGTACAGGGGAGGTGTACGCCCTTGCAGGGGAAAGCGGCAGCGGGAAGACGACTCTGGCAAGAGTCTTAACCGGAATACTGACGCCGGATCAGGGGAAAATCCGGTACAGAGGAGAACTTATGTATACGGGAAACGGGAAGAAAACAGAGGTCGGGAAGAACGTATGGCGTGGAAAGATCCAGATGGTATTTCAGGATTCATATGGTTCTTTGAATCCCTGCATGACAACGGGACAGGCTCTTGACGAGGCTTTGCGGATGAAGGAAAAAGGCAGAAAAGCTGCGGCAGGGGAGCGCAGGAAGAAAGTGGAGGAAGTGCTCTGTCTGACAGGACTTTCTCCCAGGGATGCAGACCGGTACCCGTATGAGCTTTCAGGGGGAGAGCGGCAGCGGATCGGGATTGCACGGGCACTTATCATGGAACCCGAGCTTCTGATCTGTGACGAGGCGTTTTCCGCTCTTGACGTTTCTACGAGAAAGCAGATGATGGAACTGCTTCTGGACATCCAGAAAACCAGAAAGATTGCCTGTCTTTTTATCTCCCATGATCTGTCGCTGATCCGTCAGGTCAGCAGAAGAATCTGCATCCTTTGCAGAGGAAGTCTGGCGGAGACAGGAGAGACAAAGGATGTCTGTACGAATCCCTGGCACCCATATACAAAGATGCTTTTACAGTCGGATTTGCCTCCGGAACCGTTGAAAGCCAGGAAAATTACTCCTGTTTTTGTTGAAGAAAATGAAAGGAAGGCAGACAGGGAGAAGGCATGTCCCTTTGTGGGATCCTGCGGCTATGCCTTAGAATGCTGCCACGAAAAACGGCCGGAGACATTTCGTTTTGGCACCAGGGAAACGGCTTGTTTCCTCTATTCAGAAGAACAAACCGGAAAACGTGCCGACGGGTACAGGATGACATCACAGATATAAACGTTCAGAAGAAGGAGAAAAAGGATGAAGAAAAAAATACGGATAATGAAACGGCTGATTGGAAAAAAGATGATTGTGATGCTCTTGGCGGCAGCTGTACTGTGTGCGACTGTACTTTGCGGATGCGCATCAGACGGAAAAAGCAGAGGAGACGCTGCGAGAGCGGACGGAGAAAAGGAGATTACGGTGGCAGTCAACAGTGAGACCGGGACTTTGGATCCGGCAGGTTCTATTGCGCTTACCTATCTTTCTTATTCCGTAACGGCCTTAGATGAACTGCTTACATACGATGAAAACGGGGAAATTGAATACAGGGCGGCAGAATCCTTCGAGGTAAATGAGGATTCTACAGTCTGGACATTTCATTTACGGGAGGATGCCCTCTGGTCAGACGGAACACCGGTTACGGCAGAGGATTTTCTGAACACGATCCGCCGCGCACTGGATCCGGCTTCGGGAAGCGGGTATGCAGTTTACCTTTTCCCGATCAAAAACGCGGAAGCAATCTACAACAAGGAAGCGGATATGGATACGCTTGGTGTAACTGCGCCGGATGATTATACTCTTGTTTTTTATCTGGAAGAGTCATGCGTGTATTTCCTCGATCTGCTCAGGCTTCCGGTATATACGCCCTCCTGCGCAAAGTATGCGGATTCTGTGAGCAGCGGATGGGATAAAGATCCTGCGACAAGTCTTTCGAATGGGCCGTTTCTGCTGAAGGAATATGTGCCGGATCAGTATTTTGTACTGGAGAAAAATGACTATTATTGGAATAAAGATGAAGTTCATCTGGATCGGATCATCTACCGTTTTTTTGACGATACACAGGCTATGGCATCGGCTTATGAGACAGGTGAGGTAGACGTGGCGGTTTCACTCTCCTCTGCGGTGATGGAACTTTATGAAGGAAAAGAGGATCTGATGGTGACGGATCAGATTGCCACACGGTATATTTATTTCAATCTGAATGTAGAGCCTTTTGACGATGTGAAAGTGAGAGAAGCGTTTAATCTTGCTATTGACCGGGAAGAACTGTGTCAAATTATCGGCGCGGATACAGAACCGACATATAATCTGGTAGCAAAATATATGGTCAATAAAACTACGGGAGAGCGTTTTGTGGACGAGGCCGGGCAGCCATTTGAGGAAAATGTGGAGCGGGCACAGGAACTTCTTGCCGAAGCCGGATATCCGGATGGTGAAGGTTTTCCTGTTCTGACATACAGCTATCCTTCTCTTGAGATGGATTCAGACACCGCTCAGGTTATTAAAGAACAACTGAAGGAAAACCTGAACATTGATATTGAACTGAAGGCACAGGAACTTCAGGCAAACTACAGCAGCCGTTATGCAGGAGATTTTGACCTGTGCAGGATGAACTGGACCGCAGACTTTGCTGATCCGTATACATATCTTTCCATGCTTCTTTCTAACAGTACATATAACTGCAGCGGAATTTGTGACGAGGAGTATGATGCGCTTGTGGAGTCGTCAAGCCGCGAACAGGATCCTGAGGTTCGCTTTAGTCTGCTTCATCAGGCAGAGCAGAGGGCGGTGGGAGAGCAGTTCTACATTATTCCGCTCTATGCCATGAAGAGTGTAAACCTGGTTAATCCCCAAATTACAGGACTTAGGCAGATCCCGGCAAGCGGAGCGCTGGAATATCGGTATGCGGATATCAGTCAGGGGTAAAAGTACGGAGCAATGCCAGGGAAAGGAGGTGGACATTTATGATGGAGCTTGTCACAGGAGGGAGCGGCAGCGGGAAATCCGCCTATGCGGAAGAGACGCTGTGCAGGCTGTATCCTTTTTCAGCCGGCGTTGATGACAAAGAAAAAAGGGGTATGGCGGATGTACATCGGTATTATATTGCAACAATGCTGCCATGGGATAAAGAGACGGAAAAAAAGATCGAGAGACACCGCGCCATGCGTTCAGGCAGAAGATTCCAGACATTGGAGTGGTATACAGATCTGGAGGGGAAGCTCAAGAGCAAAAAAAGCCCTCCCATGGAAAATGCGGATGTTTTGCTGGAATGTGTTTCCAATCTGACGGCTAATGAGATGTATGAAGAAAAGAAAAGGGACGCAGCCGGTGTTGTGTTGCGAGGCATAGTCAGTCTGAAGGAAAGATGCAGAAACCTGATAGTTGTGACTAATGATGTGTTCAGTGAATCTTTGGAGGCATCTTCTGAAATGCAGTTGTACAAGGAAATGCTGGGAAAAATCAACTGTGCTCTGGCCGATACGGCAGACCGGGTTACAGAGGTGGTTTGCGGGATCCCGTGTGCGGTTAAGGATCTTTCGGTGCTGCGCAGCGAGAAATTCGGAAGGCAGGGCAAGAATATATCTGCAGTGGACGGCAGGGAATATAAATGTCCGGCAGATGAGAAAAAAGGTGGGAGAGGCTTGAGAATTATAACGGGTGGAACATTACAGGGAAAACTCTCTTTTGCAAAGCAGATGTATCCCGGAGAAAAATGGACAGATGGAAAAACCTGCAGACTGGAAGAGGTACAGTCGTGCTGCGCAATGAACCACTTTCACGAATTTATAAAACGCTGGCTTGAACAGGGAAAAGGATGGAAAGAACTGGCAGACCTCATATTGGAAAAGAACGGGAACCTGATTCTCGTGTGTGATGAGGTGGGGTGCGGCCTTGTGCCGGTGGATACTTTTGAAAGGAAATACCGGGAAAGTGTGGGAAGGATTATGTGCTCGCTTGCGGGCCAGGCAGAGCGGGTAGACCGGGTGGTCTGCGGTATCGGGATGAGAATAAAATAGAACGAGACTATCCAGAAAACAACAAGCTTATTGTGAAAAGGAAGGAAAGGGAAATGAATACAGAACTTGAACAGGTGCTGCCTGCTCAGATTGAGAAAAGAAGTTTTGAGATTATAACAGAAGAGCTGGGAAAAAGAAAATTTATTCCGGGAACAGAGACGATTATAAAACGCTGCATCCACACCAGTGCGGACTTTGACTATGCAGAAAATCTGGTTTTTTCTGACAATGTGGTGGAGAAGGCTCTGTGTGCGATTCAAGGCGGGGCATCGATCGTTACGGATACTCAGATGGCAAAAGCCGGAATTAATAAGAAGAAACTGGCACAATTTGGCGGTGAAGTGTACTGTTTTATGCCGGATGGCGATGTCGCAGAGGCTGCATGTGAGAAGAAAATTACAAGGGCTGCTGCATGTATGGATAAAGCGGCAGAATTGCATGGAAACCTTATTTTTGCAGTCGGAAATGCTCCGACTGCTCTGGCGCGTCTTTATGAACTGATTAAGGAAGGAAAGGTTGCTCCGAAACTGATTATTGGTGTACCCGTTGGGTTTGTCAATGTGGAACCGTCAAAGGAACTGATTCTAAAGCTTGAGAATATTCCTTTTATTGTGGCAAAAGGGAGAAAAGGTGGGAGCAATATTGCCGCATGTATATGCAATGCCCTTCTGTATATGCTGTAATGCAAGGCGGCATAATTAAAATTTAAAACCCCAGATCAAAACAAATTGCAGGAAGCTGAAAACTGCTGTAAGATAAGCATGTCAGATACAAACAGATGTTGGAAAGGAAAGACGGGTATGCAGTTGTTGTTGAAAAACCGGCCGGTATTGGAGATACGGGAAAATGGAACATGCAAAGTGCTTGATCTGGACAGGCTGCCGTTCGCACTTCGGAGGGAAAATGTACAATTTGTCGATTTTATTGAATGGGCATCGAACAGGACTCTTTCCATCGGACGCAGTTATGCGAAAGAAATTTTAAATTCGTTCAGGCTGTCTCAGACAAACAGATACGCAGTGTGTAAAGCATGCCGCGGCTTAAGTCTTGAGGACTCTTACTGGATCAGGCAGGACGGCGATGAGAAATATTCATACGCCGGAACTTACTACGCTTGGAGCAAGCGCGAAAGGATGGATCAGGCGCGGGGACAGAATATATCTTCACAAAATAGGAAAATACGAAATCCCGGCGGACCAGATTCTTACGCTGTTTGATATTCCGCATATTCATTATTCTGTTTCGGAAAAAGAAGAAATTGAGTCTTATCTGACGCCGGAAAGATATCAGTGGATTGAAGGAGTCGGGGAGGCTGTAGTTCATTCGGAACTTTTTACGTCAGAAGAAACATCGCTTGTTACTTTCGAAGAGTTTCAGATATTCTGTTCTTATTATGGAATGAATCCTTATGAGGAAGCCAGGGCGATTGACCATACCTTTTATCTGAAAATGCAGATTGCGGATTATCTGCTGAACAATACTGACAGGCACGAACAGAACTGGGGGTTCCTGATGGAAAACAGTACGGGGAAGATAATCGGGTTCTGCCCGCTGTTTGATCACGACCACGCATTTTCGTCTTATGATAACGTGATGTCCCAGACAACAGAAACAGAAATGACATTGCGGGACGCGGTTATAGAAAGGCAGAGACAGTTATTACTGTAAGCTGTCGGAAATATCGCAATGTAAACGTTCGCTTCCCGGTCACCGAGAAAACACTGCTTCAGGTTTTCGCGGTGAGCGGGAAGCGAACGTTTACTGTTAAGCCGGCCCGGCGGGAACAGACAAGGTTCTCTGCCGGGTTATTTTTTCCAGCATTTGAACAGATTATCCGTAATTTCTGCGGAAGCTTCTTTGAGCGGAGGAAGATAGACCAGCAGGTCTTCTGGATTTTCCACGCTTATAAATCCACTGAAAGAAAGCGCGGCAATGGTATTGCCGGAATGGTCATAAACCGGTACTGCGATACAGCTTCCGTTTACGGAAGATTCTTTATCGTCGAAGGCATATCCCTGAGCCGCTACTGTGCGAAGCTGCTTCCAGAACTCATCGGGATCTGTGATTGTGTGCTGCGTGAACGGCACCATTTCCACAGAGTTGATGATCAGGTCGATCAGGTGAATAGGAAGCTGCGCAAGCAGGATTTTCCCTCCCGCGCACGCATAGAACGGAAGTTCTGAATACATCGGGGGCACATAGTCAATCAGGTTTCTTGTCCTGGACTGCTGGATAATATAGCAGCTGCTGCCGTCTCTTACGATCAGATTCATCGCGTGGTTGTATTTTTCTGTATATTTCTGCATTGTAAAAGCGGATATTTCTTTCGCAGCCAGATAGAAATTATCCTTTTCCAGTGCAAAACTTATTTTTTCTCCAATGATGTAGCTTTTGTCGCTGCATTGATAAACCCATCCGTCCGCCTCAAGAGTTTTCAGTATGCGGAAGGCTGTAGAAGGGTTGATTTCGCATATTTTGGCAAGTTCATTCGCGCCCAGTTTCTGATTGCGTTCGCGGAGAATATCCAGAACTTTCAGTGCGTGTTCAATCATTTTGATGGTTTCCGGTGCTTCTTTACCCAAGTGAATCCCCCTCTCTGTAGATAAAATATTAGTTATAAAATAGGTGAAATGAGCATTTCGATAATTGTAAAAACAATATATTAAAATGTCTGTATATTTCTATAAGTATAAAATATCATTTGAACAAGCCGGTGTCAACGGGAAAATGCCGAAAAATCGAATGGAATAGGTATTCCAGAAATGAAAAAACAAGTGGATAAAAAGGAAAACCATGAAAAATAGACGAATAATAAGGCTGGAAAATAAGCTGTGAAGCGAAGAAAATACTAAAAATTTGTACAAAATAACAAAAATATATGATAATAAAAATATTATCGAATAAATTATTGACAAATTTTACGGGGAGGGGTATTATGCTATTGAAATAGCTATTTCAGAAATGCGATGAACTGATTGGGTCAAGGAGGAGAAGACTGAAAATGAAAAAAGAAAAACTGAATGGTATCTATATTCCTATGGTAACTCCGTTCAATGCGGATGAGAGTATTAATTTTAACGGTATCAAAGAGTGTACGGACTTTCTGGCAGACAACGGCGTTACAGGTGTAATTCCCGCAGGAAGCACAGGTGAAATGATCGCGCTGACTCCGGAAGAGCAGATGGCTGTAAACGAGGCAACTGTAAAGGCCGCTGACGGACGCATCAAAGTTGTGTGCTCCACAGGCGCATACCGTACAAAGGATGTTGTTGAAATGTCTATTGCAGCTCAGGCAGCAGGCGCTGACGGCGTAATGGCAGTTACACCGTGGTATATGGCTCCCAATGAGAACGAACTTTTAAAACATTATGAGACAATCCGCAAGGCAATCGATATTCCGATCATGGTATATCACAATCCGTACTACTCAACCTGCCTTATGACAGACGAGTTTATGGCAAAGCTTTACAATGAAGGATTTATCGACGCAGTGAAAGAGCGCCAGGCAGATGTTTACAGACAGCAGGATCTCAGATACTTAACAGACGACGGATTCGCAATCTTCTACGGCTACGATGTATGCCCGGTTGAGAGCTGCGCATGCTGGGCTGACGGCTGGGTATGCGGAACAGGAAACCTTTTCCCGAAGGAGAATTCAGAAGTGTTCCATCTGGCAAAGGAAAGAAAGATGGAAGAAGCGATGAAAGCTCACTTTGAAAAGATTCGTCCGTATCTGCCTCTGTTTACAAAACCGACAAAAGACGGACTTCCGACTCCGTGGCTTCAGATCATTAAAGAAGGACTCAAGCTTCGCGGCGTTGACGCAGGATACTGCCGCAAACCGGTTATCTCTGAGCTTCCGACAGATGTTATGGACAGCCTGAAAGCAGTTCTCAAAGAGTACGGATATCTGAACTGAGATTAATTTTTATGCAGTGTGGTGCGATGGATATCTGAGAGGAAATGTTTATTTCCGACAGATAAATGACAAGGAGAAAGAGGGTGAAAGGATGAAAAAGAAAAGGATTTTAAGTTTGATTCTGTGTGTGGCTATGGCAGGTACATTAGTGATGGGCTGTTCTTCATCATCTGACGGCGGTGAAGGTTCCGGAGAGGAGACGGGTTCTTCCGGCACTTCCAGTGACGGGAAGACGAAAATCACAGTGATCCGCCCCGGTGACCAGGAAAAGGTGCAGGCGTTTCTTGAGCCTGCGGTAGAGCAGTTCATGGAAGACAATCCGGACATCGAGGTAGAGATCAAGTATGAGTCATGGACCGGATGGATTCAGACTTATCCTACATACTTTGAGGCTGACACGCAGCCGGATGTAATCTTCTGGTGGGACAACAAGATGTTTGATTCCTCGGCGAGAGAACACTTTGTTGATCTTACGGATCTTCTGAGCGAGGAAACGGTTTCCCAGATCCCGGAAAGCGTGTGGAGTCTTGTGGACACCGGTGATGAAGAACTATATTACATCCCCAGTTCAGTAGATACAATGGTTCTCTATTACAATAAAGATGTATTTGAAGCGGCAGGACTCGATCCTGAATCACCGCCGACAACATGGGATGAGTTCTATGAGGCAGCAAAGGCGATTACGGAGAATACGGATGCGGCAGGAATTGGAGTTCCGGCAATTACGGGATCGGAAGTGCTGGAAGAGTTTGTGGGCATGTTTATCAACCAGGCAACGGATGCGCCGATTCTCGATGAAAACAGCGAGCCGCTCTTTGAGACGGATGAGGGAATGGAAGCGGTTGAGTTTGTGGAATCTCTTGTTCCGTACATGCAGGCATCTCCGACAGAGTATGGCCGTGGAGAGCTTCGCCCGCTTCTCCGTGACGGACAGATCGGTATGCTGATTGACGCTCCGTGGGCGGTTCCGACATTTACGGAGGCGTTCGGGGAGAATCTGGATGAGAGCATTATCGGTATTACATCCATACCTCTCGCTCCGAATGGAAAACAGATCACCTGGGCAGGCACAAACGGCTGGGTAGCGACAAGGGAAGAGACAGCCGAGGCTTCCGCGAAGCTGATTGACTGGCTGATGAGCCCGGAGATTCTGGAATCGCATCACATTGCATATGGTTCTGCTCCGCTTCTGGAGTCCGAGTTTGAAAATCCGGCATTCCAGTATGACTATTGGAAAGTATTCTACGATGATACTCAGAACTTTACACTCTATGGAATGATCGGAAAGAACAGCCCGACGCCTTCCGCGTACTATACGGCGATGGAGGAAGTGTGGCAGCAGCTGATCCTCGGACAGATTGACGCGCAGACTGCTCTGGAAGGAGCGGCTGAAGCGGCAAGAGGAGTGACCGCACGAAACAGTTGATTGCAGATGCTTAAGCCTCCGGCGTGACTGCCGGAGGCATTCTTAAATAACCGGGGATTAAAGGAGGTGCCGTGTTTGACTGCAAGTAAAAGAAAAAGAATCGTTCTGTCTTTGCTTCCTCTTGCCATTATCCTCTGCTTCGTATACGGATACCCGCTTGCCAGCGTCTGTATCAGCGCGTTCAGAGGGTTTGGAGGCAGTTCTGACGGACAGTTTGTAGGTCTTGAAAATTTTATGACAATCAGCGAGGACATACCGCAGACAGTTACAACAACGCTGATCTGGACGTTCGGCTCTGTGCTGCCGGCTATGGTGTTCGGGCTTGTCATTGCCATGATATGCAACAGAAGCTTTAAAGGAAAGAAAGTGGTTGTGGCGATCAACCTTCTTCCGTACGCGATTCCGCTTATTATCGTGGCGTCCTGCTGGAGGTTTGTCTATAATTCCGATTTTGGCCTGATCAATGTCTTTCTGGAGAAAATCGGGCTTATCGACGAGCCGATCAGTTTCTTAAGTTTTGATACTGCGCTGATTGCGGTGATTGTCGCCCGTATCTGGAGAGCGATTCCGTTTGCTTTTATGAATTATTATTCCGCGCTGACAACGATTCCCCAGGAACAGTACGAACAGGCAAGCATTGACGGCGCGGGACCGTTCCAGAGATTCCGGTATATCACGCTGCCGAACTTAAGGGCCACAACATCCAGTACGATTATTGTACTTACTGTGTGGACATTCCTTGTATTCGACATTATTTTCGGTATGACCGGAGGCGGTCCAATTGACGCAACGATGACAATCTCCATGAGAATCTACAGAGAAATGTTCAGTATGAAGAATACAGGGACGGCTTCCGCATGGTCTCTGATCGCGATCTTCATTCTCACTCTGATTACGATTCTGTACTGGAAACTGATGAACAGTAAGGAGGATGACTATGTCGAGTAAAGGAACACTGCCGGGCAGGATTGTAAGGACTGTTTTAAGTGTGATCTTCTGCCTGTTTGCGATTATACCGATTTACATGGCGGTTATTATAGCTCTGACTCCGTATGCAAACATGCTGGAGGCTCAGCTCTGGCCGCATTACCATGAGTTTTCGAACTTTTTGGATGCGTTCGGCCTGATTGCCCACAATATTTTCAACAGTTTTCTGTATGCCGCAGCAGCGACGGTTCTTACCACTTTGATCTCTGTGCCGGCAGCTTATGCACTTGCCAGATATCCGTTCAGGGGACGCACGGCGGTATCGTTCGTTCTTCTCCTTTCACAGATGATCGCGGGAATCGTTATCCTGCCTACACTGTATCAGATGTTCAATGAGCTCGGGCTTCTGGATTCTTCTCTGACAGTGGTGATTGTATATACGGGTGTCAACCTGGCGCTTGTTGTTACGATCCATCAGGGGTATTTCTCCACTCTGCCGCAGTCCCTGGAAGAAGCTGCCGCACTGGACGGCTGCAATTATGCTCAGCTTCTCACCCGGATTATCCTTCCGATCAGCGGGCCGGGAATCGCGGTAGGGGCGATCTTCGTATTCGTAAACTCATACAATGAGTTTGTGATTCCGCTGTTCCTGCTCTCGGACTCGGACAAATATCCGCTGACACTGACGGTGTACAGTCTGTTAAGTGATACGACGATCCGGTGGCACATCGTCGGCGCGGCTTCCCTGATCGGCATTATTCCGCCGGTTGTGATCTTTACATTCTTCCAGAAATATATCATACAGGGAGTGACAGCCGGGGCTGTGAAGGGATAGTAAACAGAAAGGGATAAAAAGAGATGGACAAAAATTCCGTGATGAACGCGGCGTTTATCGGCTGCGGGGCGATCGCGCAGAAAAAGCATCTTCCTCTCTGCGCGCAGGATCCGCGCCTGCGCATACGTCTTCTGTACGATACGGCCCGGCAGACAGCGGAAAAGTGCCGGGAAACCTATGGGGATGCGGATACAGAGACAGCTGAGGATATAACGGAAATATACGAAAGAAAAGATGTTGACGTCGTTTTTGTATCAACGCCCAACTGTTTCCACGCCGAACAGAGCATACGGGCGCTTAAGAGCGGAAAGCATGTGATCTGTGAGAAGCCGATGGCGCTGGATTCAGAGGGAGCCCGGAAGATGCTCAAAGCAGCGTCAGATTCCGGAAAGCTTCTCCATATTTCGTATCAGAACCGTTTTACAAATCAGGCACTGTATACAAAACGTCTGGCAGAAGAGGGCTTTTTCGGCGATATCTATTACGCGAAAGCATACGCGGTGCGCAGAAGGGCGGTGCCGACCTGGGGTGTGACAACAAACAGAAAATACCAGGGCGGAGGACCGCTGATTGATATCGGTTCCCATGCAATTGACCTTGCTCTCTGGCTTGCAGACAATTTTGAACCGTCCTATGTATCGGGAATGACATATGACAAGATTGCGGAAAAGGGCAGCATGGCGAATTACTGGGGGCCGTGGGATCCGAATAAGATGGAAGTGGAAGACTGCGCGCTTGGTTTTATCGTCATGAAAAACGGAATGACTCTTACCGTGGATGCGAGTTACGCGCTGAATACGGTGAAAGAGCAGGAGGCGAGCGTGGATCTGTTCGGGGCAGACGCGGGAGCGCAGCTAAGAGAAGAAGAATCTGTCACGCTGGTTCATGAGATGGGCGGGCGGATGTGCATTACCGGGAATGATCTGCAGAAAACAAAGCGGTCTCTTACTCCGGAGGAAGAGGGGATTAGTCCGTCTCAGAGAGAACACAGGTATTATATGAATCTGCTGTTTGACGGGAAAACGGAAGATCCATATGCGCCGCAGGCGCTTGTCACTGCAGAGATTATAGAAGCAATTTACCGGTCGGCAAGAGAGAAAAGACCGGTTTATCTGGAAAGGGGAAAATAAAATGCAGGAATTTAAAGTGCCCTGGGGGCAGTGGTACGAACAGTCTTACCGGACTCTTACGTTTCCCGACGAGTGGGAGGTTCACTTCTGCGAGCCGGAATATTGTGAAGAAATCTCCGATGAGGGGATTATAAAAGCGATTGACAGTCCGATCGGGACAGAGAAACTTGAAAAGCTTGCGGAGGGGAAGAAAAGCGCTTGCATTATCATTGACGACATCTCCAGGCCCACGCCGGGGGACAGGCTCCTCCCCATTGTGATCAGGAAGCTTGTGTCGGCAGGACTCGCCTATGAGAATATCAAAGTGCTTGTGGCTCTCGGCGGACACCGGCCGATGACGCGTCAGGAGATGAAGATTAAAGTCGGGGCCTGGGTGCTTGACCATGTACAGGTGATCAATCATTTTGCGTTTTCTCCGGATCTTGTGACGATCCCGGATAAAGACCAGGTGATCCGGATCAACCGCAACTATGTAGAGGCTGACCTGAAAATAGCGGTGGGCTGTATCGTCCCCCATACTCTCGCGGGATTTTCCGGCGGGGCGAAGGCCGTCATCCCCGGAATCGGCGGGATAGAGACGCTTCGCAGCAACCACACGCTTGTGTTCGCGGACAAGAGCAAGAGTATGTCGTTTAAGACAAGCACATGTGATCCCGACAATGCGATGAGGAAAAACATGGAAGAGATCGTCGGAAAAGTCGGGCTGGATTTTATTGTAAATGTAGTCCTGAATTCCAGGATGAAGGTGGCTGAAGTGTTCACGGGACATTTTGTGAAAGCGCACAGGGCAGCGTGCGTCCGGGCGATGGACCGTCTCGGGACAAAGCTGGTGAAAAACGCGGATATTACGGTTACATCCGCATATCCGAAAGATACGGAATATTCCCAGATAGCGACATGCTTCGCTGTACTGGGGCATTATAAAGAGCAGTGCGTGGCGAAAGACGGGACGCTTGTGGCCATGACAGCGGCCAGTGAGGGGGCGGGGTTCCACGCCCTGTTCGGGCCCGGGATGAGTCTTTTCTCACCCCATGACGACAACATGCCGCCGCTGGAGCTGAAAGACAAGGAACTTTATATTCTCTCCGACGGAGTAAAGCAGACGGACATCCGTCAGTTTTACACGGGAGAAACGCCGCCGGTGTACCCTTCCTGGGAAGAAGTGCTTGAAAAGCTTGAGAAAAAGTATGAGGGAAGAAAGCCCGTTGTGGCCATCTATCCGATGGGAGCGGTATCAATCGGAAGGCTTGACCAATAACGCAGCAGAAGGCAAAGGAGAGAAGCTATGAGTGTAAAGACAGTAAATGGTGCCGGGCAGGACTTCGGTACGGAACATGAAGACAGAAATAATTCTGCGTCGCTGTATGATGTGGCCGTGATCGGTGGAGGTGTCATCGGCAGCGCGACAGCCCGGGAATTGTCCCGGTATCAGCTGAAAATATGTGTTCTGGAGAAAGAACTCGACGTGTGCAACGGAGTGAGCGGAAGAAATACCGGACTTCTCCATTCGGGAATTCTGTATGAGAAAAATATGCTCAGGACCGAGTGCAGCATGGAGGGAAACGCTGAGTTTGAGCAGGTGGCAGAAGAGCTTGACGTACCTTTTAAACGCTGCGGAAAACTGATTGTGGGCTTCGGAGACGAGGAGAGAAAAAGACTTGAGAAACTGTATCAGCGGGGACTCGAAAACAATGTGCCGGGTATCCGGATCATTGATCACGATGAAATCAAACGGCTTGAGCCGAATGCGGACGGGGATTTCGCGATTTACGTTCCGTCTGCCGGCATCTTATGTCCGTTTACATACACGATAGCCCTTGCGGAAAACGCGGTGAAAAACGGAGTGGAATATCATTTTGACTCTGAGGTAATCGGGATTACAAGGGAAAAAGGTGAAAAAGAGGAAGAGGGCAGATGGCGGGTTGAGACAAAAAGCGGCACATATTATGCCAGATGGGTGATAAACTGCGCAGGGCTCTATTCTTATAAAATCGCGGAAATGCTCGGGTTCGGCCCGTATTATCCGAACCGCGTCAAAGGAGAGTATGAGATTCTGGACAAGAAGGCGGGGGCGTTTCTTTCCCTTCCGATTTATCCTACGCCGAATGAATACGGCGCGTTCGATATCCATGTGACGCCGACGGTGGACGGCAATGTGCTTGTAGGGCCGTCCATTGAAAAGATCGGAAACAACGTGGATTATTCGGTGACGCAGAAGATGATCGATCACCTGACAGAGAACGGCTCTAAGGTATTCGGTTATGTGAAGAGGGAATTTTTTATCCGCAACTATGTGGGCGTATTCCCGACGATCGAGGATCCAGAGACAGGCGAAGAGATCGACTTCCAGATCGACGCGGACGATCAGGTCCCGAACGCGGTGAGCTTAACCTGTATTACATCCCCGGGTCTTACAAGCGCCCTGCCGCTTGCGAGAAGAGTGGTCCGGAAGATACGGCAGAAGGAAGAACTGGCTGAAAATGGTTCGTTTGATCCGACAAGAAAGGGCATTGTCCGTTTCGCGGAGCAGGATATCGAGACGCAGAGGCAGCTCATTAAGGAAGATCCTGATTACGGGGAAATCTACTGCAGATGCGAGTGCGTCACAAAGGCGGAGATAAAACAGGCGATCCATAATCCGCTCGGCGTCTCTACAGTGAGTGGAATCAAGTACCGGACAAGAGCGACGATGGGGCGCTGCCAGGGCGGATACTGTGAGACACGTCTTACGGCGTCCATTCAGGAGGAACTTGGAAAGAAAAGAGAAGAGGTGCTTCTGAACAAGAACGGCGCCTGGATGTTTACGGGGGAGGTGAAGTAAAGTTGGAAAAGAGGGACGTAGTAATTATCGGAGGAGGCCCGGCAGGACTTGCCGCGGCTGTGGAGCTTAAGAAAAAGGGGATAGAGGATATCCTGATTATCGAGAGGGAGAAGCAGCCGGGCGGGATTTTAAGGCAGTGCATCCATGACGGGTTCGGGCTGACACGGTTCGGAGAGACCTTAAGCGGCCCGGAGTATGCCCAGCGGTTTATCGACCAGGCCGCGCAGTATCATGTGGAAATGATCTGCAACGCTACGGTGATCGACTTAAGCAGCGACCGAGTTGTGACTTATGACTCAAGAGAAGGACTTGTACAGATTCAGGCAAAAGCGGTGATCCTTACGATGGGATGCCGGGAGAGAACACGGGGAGCACTTGCCATACCGGGAACACGCCCGTCGGGAATTTATAATGCCGGGGTGGCACAGAGCTATATGAATCTGTTCAATACAATGGTAGGGCGTGAGATCCTTATTATGGGGTCCGGAGACATCGGGCTTATCATGGCGCGAAGGTTCACGCTTGAGGGCGCCCACGTGAAAGGCGTTTTTGAGGTGCTTCCCTATCCGAGCGGGCTTCCGAGAAATATCGAACAGTGCTTAAATGACTACAATATCCCGCTCTATTTGAGCCACTCTGTAGTCGATATCAAAGGCGAGGAGCGCATAGAGGGCGTTACAGTAGTACAGGTAGATGAGAATATGAAGCCTGTACCCGGGACAGAAAAAGAATTTTCGTGTGATACGCTTGTGCTCTCTGTCGGGCTTATACCGGAAAACGAGCTATCCATTGCCGCAGGTGTGGAATTGGATGGAAGAACAAAGGGCGCGTTTGTGGATGAAAATTATCAGACGAGCACGGAAGGAATTTTTGCCGCGGGGAATGTGCTCCATGTTCATGACCTTGTCGACTTTGTATCTCTGGAGGCGGAGGCCCTGGCTGACGGAGTCGTGAGATACTTAAACGGAGAGGCTCAGAAAGACTGTGAGATTGAGGTTGTCCCGGACAGAAATATCGGCCATGTCATCCCCCAGAGAGTCAGCGGAAAACGCGATTTCCAGGTGTCCATGCGCGTGAGAAGACCTATGGGAAGATGCAGGATTACGCTCAGGCAGGGAGAGAATACTGTTGTGTCAAAGGTCGTCCCCAAAGCGATTCCGGCAGAAATGATCCAGTTTAAGGTTCCGTCAGACAAGATAAATTCCGGAGAGAAAATCGAGGTGTTGGTAAATGAACAGTAGAAAGTTTGTGTGTATCATCTGTCCGAACAGCTGCGAGATCGAGGCGTCTGTGGAGGACGGGAAAATACAGGCCATTTCGGGAAACAAGTGTAAAAAAGGAGAGGAATACGTCGTCCAGGAGCTGACTGACCCGAGAAGGACGATCTCCTCGTCAGTGCTGATCGAGGGTTCATTTCTCCCTCTGTGCAGTGTCCGGCTTACAAAACCCGTACCGAAGAAAGAGATCTTCCGGGTGATGGAGGAAATTAATAAAGTTCATCTGAAAGCGCCGGTGAGCGCGGGAGATGTTGTGATACAGGATGTATGCGGGCTCGGCAGTGACGTGATTGTCACGAAGAACATGGAAAGGGTATGAGTAGCGCGTGGACTTTTTCGAGATCTTTCAGAAGATGCTGCTTCTTCTGATAGTAATTGCAGTCGGGGCAGCGGCGACGAGATTCCATGTGATGGATGAAAAGACAAACGATGCTCTCTCGGATCTGGTGATCTCTGTCACGCTGCCCTGCTCGATTCTATATTCTGTTGTAAACAGTGACCGTCTTCTTGACAATCTTCAGGTTGTATCCCTGACATTTCTGGGGATCGCTGTTGCGCTTGCGATGATTGTGTTCTCGAAGGCTATGGTCGTTGTTTTAAAAGTGCCCCTGACACAGAGAAATTTATGCCGCTATATGATGATCTTCTCAAATTCTGCCTTTATCGGATTTCCGGTGCTCAAAGCGGTATTCGGCCCGGATTCCGTATTTTATGCGGCTGTTTATAATATGGTTTCCATGATTCTGTCCTATACTTACGGAATTGTGCTGATCTCCGGGGAGGAGAGCAGGGAGAATAAGAACAGATTTAATATAAAAATGATACTGACTCCTGTAATGATAAGTTCTGTGTTCGCTTATATCATGTATCTCCTGAACCTTCAGCTCCCGGCGGTCATAACGGAAACGCTCGGGTTCATCGACCCGGTGACGAGTCCGTTAAGCCTTCTCTGTGTCGGGTGTTCTCTTGCAAGAATACCGGCGAAGAAAGTGCTCAGTGCGTGGAGAGTGCACCTGGCGATTGCGCTGCGGATGATTCTGTTCCCTGTGCTGTGCTTCTATATCCTTCAGGCGCTCGGCGTTCCGCTTATGATAAACGGAGTGGTGACTGTTATCGCGGCTATGCCGACGGCCGCCAGCACAACAATGTTCTGTGCCAGGTATGGAAACGACCAGCAGCTTGCCTCATCGGCGATTTTTGTCACAACGCTTTTGTCAGCGGTTACGATTCCGCTTCTTTGCCGGGTTCTTTTTTAAAGAAAATCCCTTTTTGCAGGAAATATACATTCTGTAAAAAGGGATTTTTTCAAGATAAAAATTTCATGATATAAAACAGAAACATGTATGCGGCTATAAGTCGGATGAGACTGATGAGAGATAAGAAAGAACAATATTCCTCTGCTGTTCCAGATGAGTTTCTATCAGTCCATAAAGTTGGCCCACATTTCCCCCTGTGGATATTGCCTTAAGGATCTGTTCATGTTCATTGCAAGCCTCAGAGAGGCTGCCCGGAATGATCAGATTCTTTGTGGTTAATGATGAAATCCGATACTGATAAGAAGCAAAGAGGTCATCGAATTCATCATTTTTTGCAGAATTAACCAATGATCTGTGAAATTCAAAATCAAACTCAGAAAATACAGCTATATCTTCGGTCTCTTTCAGCGCTTCTTTCATAGATGCGAGTATTCCATACATTTTTTTGATACATTTTTGGCTTTCTGAATTATTGATATTGCCAGAAAGATTTATAGCGCAAAATGTTTCGATCGCAACACGGACCTGATATGTACTGTGTACGTCGTTATAAGACATCTGGTGCAGACAAAATCCCTTACTTGGGATAATATCTATGTATTTGTCCTGACTTAAGCGTACGAGTGCATCTTTAAAAGGGGTTCTTGAAATTCCGAGTTCACTGCACATTTTTGTTTCCGAATAAATAACATTAGGTTCAAGTTTACATTCCGTGATAAGTTTTTTTAAATGGTGATATGCCTTTTCCTGCAATGGCCGGTGTGTATACATGTTATTGTGTACTCCTTTATTGGTGAAATTGGATATTATTACCTTTGTATACAATAATCCTAGCATTCCAAATGAGTTTTATCAATCTTAATTTCTGAAAAAATAATAAAAGAGTTATCAGATATGTATTTTATGCTGAATTATCATGTAATTATATATTATGCATAAAAAAATAATATAAAATTTAGAAAATTTATCTCTTGACCGGTATACCGGTATTCTGCAATAATATAATCATCACAGTGGATCCGAAGTGATGTGCGAATCGATTATTTTTAAAATATTTGAAGAGAGGAGGAGGTAAATGTATTTTGCGGATAAAGTGTTTATTAATGGAAAGTTTTACACAATGGAAAGCGAGGGTAAATATGCCGAAGCTGTAGCTGTAAAGGATGGAAAATTTATCTTTGTCGGAACAACAGAAGAAGCTGTGGAGCTGGCAAAGGGAGAAATTATCGATCTGCAGGGCGCTCCTGTACTTCCGGCTTTTACTGATACTCATATACATCTGGTAATGGACTGCGAAGCAAGGCAGAGAGCCGATTTAAAAGGAGCATGTTCAATCGGTGAAGTCTTGAAGCTAATGAAAGAAAAGGCTGAAAACATTCCACATGGCCGATGGGTACAGGGAACAGGACTGCATATTGAGCATATAAAGGAACAGCGATTTCCTGACAGACATGATCTGGATAAGATAGCGAAGGATGTTCCTATTCTGGTTCAGAGTTATTGCGGACATATTTTTATGCTGAACAGCAAGGCGCTTGAAAAAGCCGGCATAGGAAAAGGTTTTAAATGGCATATCGACGGCCTGGTAGATTTTGACGATGATGGAGAACCAACAGGTATTGTAAGAGAAGGAATTTATAATGACTGCATTTTGCCGGCTATGGGACCGATCCTTCCAACATATGATATAAAAAAGGAAGCACTCTATGGAGAACTGAAAGAATGCGTAAAAAACGGGATTGTATGTGCATCCACATATACGTCTTATTCGGGCGATCCTCTAGAGTATCTATATCAGTATAAAGAACTGGAAGATGAAGGACGCCTGCCTGTTAGAATCATTTTAAATTCGTCAGCGCCGCTGGCAAAATCAATAGGAGCTGTAACTGGAATCGGAAATGAAAATATTATGATTGGAGCAAAAAAGCTTTTTTCAGACGGTTCGCTGAATTCGAGATCGGCAGCTTTATTTGAAGGATACAGCGACGAACCTGAGACGTACGGGGTTCTTGTTCATGATCAAAAGGAGATGAATAAAGAAGTTCTGGAAGCTTATCAGTATGGTATGGAAGTATCTGTTCATGCAATTGGAGACAGGGCTATGGAAATGGTGATTACAGCGGCGGAAAATGCGGTGAAAGTTTGCGGTGTTAAAAAACATTTTCGTATTATCCATGCCATGCTTCCGGCAGCGGGACATATTGAGAGAATGAAAAAACTTCCGGTAATATTAGATGTACAGCCGATTTTTCTCAGAAACTGGGTTGATCTTTGCGAGGAACGTATTGGAAAAGAGAGAATGCAGCATTTTATGCCGCTTAAATCGTACATGGATGCTGGAATGGTTGTGACAGGAGGGTCTGATGCACCGGTGGAGGACATAAATCCTCTGCTAGGAATTGAGTGTGCCGTTACACGGACGGTACCGGGAGAAGAGAGTGGAAAAGCACTTGTTCCAAAAGAATGTATCAGCGTTTTCCAGGCTGTATCCATGTTTACAAAAAATGCAGCTTTCTGTACAGATCAGGAAAAGGTGAGAGGAACGATTACCCCGGGAAAATTGGCGGATTTCATTGTGCTTAGCAAGGATATATTTACTATTCCGAAAAAGGAAATTCATAAAATTAAAGTGGAAAAAACCATAAAGGGTGGAGTAATTGTTTATGAAAGTGTAAACGATTAAATAGGAGGGATAATATGTCAGTTCTTGATACAGTTATTGTCGTTGTTTATCTTGTTGTTCTGGTTTTGATAGGATATTTTGCCGGACGAGGTGTAAAAACAAATGAAGATGCGGTTGTAGCAGGAAGAAGTTTCAAGAGTTTTACAGCAGCGGTCGGAAAGGCTGCGAATCTGGCGGGAGGTTCGACGTCAGTTGGTGGAACCGGATATGGTTATACGTTCGGATTGAGCGGTATGTGGTATGGGCTTTCAAATCTGGTAACCAGCCTGCTGGCAGCTCCCTTCTGTAAAAGAATATGGAAAGCAATGCAGAGAGGAAAATTCATATCTATCGGCGAATATCTTGGATATCGGTTTGGACGTCCGGCAAATCTGATTGCAAATCTACTGAATTTGTTTGCGTATATGGGATTTGTTGCTTCTCAGGTTGTTGCTACAGGTACGATCTGCCATGCGCTTCTTGGATGGGATTTGAATCTTGCGATGGTTATTACGACGGTAGTTGTAATTCTCTATACATGTACGGGAGGATTGAAAGCCGTTGTTTATACAGATTACATGCAGCTTTTTGTACTGTTTTTAGGTATGATTTTTATTCTTTTACCAAAGTCTGTATCCGAAGTGGGTGGAGTTGACGCACTGATTTCATCTCTTCCAGCCTCTTTTATGGATATCGGGGCTATGGGATGGTTTACGATTATCGGTGTTATTGTCGTACCAACAGTTTTGAATACGGTTACGATGCAGGCGTTTTATGGTTACCTTGCATCTTGCAGAGATGAAAAAGCGGCGTGGAAGTCAAGTGTACAGGCGGGATTCCTTTACATTTTCCCTGCTATGGCAGTTGTTATTATCGGCATGTGTGCTGTTGTACTTTATCCAGATCTCGCATCAAGCAATGATGCGCTTCCGACTATGATTCTGAGCCTGCTCCCGCAGGGACTGGTAGGAGTTCTGTTTGCTGCATGTATTGCGGCGACAATGTCTACATCTGACACGTGCCTTCTTTGCAGTGCAACATGTTTTACAAATATTTACAGAGAATTTATTAAAAAGGATGCAACGGATAAAGAAGTATTAAGAGTAAGCAGAATTTCAATGGCAGTGATTGGTCTGGGCGTTCTTTTGATTACAATGGTAAACCAGGATATTATCAGTTTGATTACAATGGGATATGCATTAGGAGTTGGAGGACTTCTGGTTCCGTTTTTCGCCTGCTATTTCTCAAAACGTGCTACATCGGCAGGATGTCTTGCGGCAATGTTGGTAGGCGGTATCTCTTACCTGATTTTGAGCTTGACTGTCAGCTGGCCGCCTCTGTTTGTGTCTCTTCCGGCAAGTGCCGTTGCAATGATAGTAGTTTCAGCTTTAACACCGGCACCGGATCCGAAGTGCTATGACCTCTATTTTGATGAAGAATGGGAAAAGGCACATCCGGAAGGATAAAAGTACACTGTATCAAACAGGCTGCTATCTGGCGGACAGAATTTATTCTGTTCGCCAGTGATTTTAATACAGATGTCTCAGAAATACAGTTATTAAGAAAGCAAAAACAGGAGGTAAGTCGTATGAATTATAGTCCATCTTGCGATACACTGGCAATACCGGGAGAATATACTTTGTCAGGAAATAATATACTTGCAAAGAACAGCGACAGAGAGGTCACAGAATCTCAGCAGCTGGTATTTATTCCGGCTGGAGATCATAGAGAAGATGAAAAAGAGCAGTGCACATATATAAAAATTAAACAGGTTCCTCATACTTATGCTGTTATCGGCTCAAAGCCATGGTGGATATGGGGATTTGAAATGGGAATAAATGAATGGGGAGTATCAATTGGAAATGAAGCGGAATGGGCAAATGTGCAGGTGAAAGATGAGGATGCGCTTTTGGGAATGGACCTGGTGCGCCTTGGCCTGCAGCGTTCAAGAACAGCTTTCGAAGCCCTGAAAGTGATCACGGATCTGTTGGAGACATATGGGCAGGGAGGCTCCTGTAAATATGGCACGTCACGTTCGGAATCTTCTTATCATAATACATTTGTAATTGCGGATCCGGAAGAGATATACCTTCTTGAAACAGTGAGAGAGCACTGGGTATATAAGAAAATAGATGACGTTGCAGCTGTATCCAATATATATACGATAGGAAGAGATTATGACGGACTGTCTAAGGATATTGAAATGTTCGCACAGTCAAAAGGACTCCAAAATCCAGACCAGACATTTGATTTCGCAAAGAGCTTCATGCTTTTGAACTATCACTTTATGGGCGGATTTTATAGAACCCGGTGGGCCGGTAAAATGCTTAGGGAAAAGAAAGGAAGCTTAGATGCGGAAAATGTATTGGATATTTTAAGGGGACATTATGAAGGAACGTTTATTGAAAATAACTGGAGCGCTGTCGGGGGATGTGTCCCTTGTGTCTGCATGCATGGCAGTGCGCCTACCTTTACGCAGACAGCTGCGAGTATGGTGGTTGAATATCACAGAACACCATACAAAGAACTGCTGTTTACTTACTGGGGATCGCTTTGTCCGCCATGCTGCAGCTTTATCATCCCATTTTATAATACTGGATATATACCGGAGATTGTGGGCAGAGGGAAAAACTATTATGAAGAAGATTCTCTTTGGTGGAAGATTAATCGTATGGTGTCTGATATTGAATCAAATTATGAACGTTATCATTTGATGCTTGATGAAGTACGTCCTTCGGTTGAACGCAGATTCAGAGAGATGGCGGCAGAAGCCGAGAAAGAGGCGGAGGATCTGCTTCGGGCAGGAAGGAATGATGAGGCGTGCGGGCTGTTAAACGGTCTTACAGATAAATGTCTGGATGAAGTGACAGATCTGGTAAATAAGCTTACAAAAAAAATAGAGGAGGATATGAAACAATATTCTGGAGAGATATACCGGGCCTCTTATCTGTCTTCATATAGAAAAAAAGTGAAATATCCTGACTGAATGGCTCGCAGGGGGCGGTATTATATGAAAAGAAAAAAACAAGGACTTTCATTTTTTGATTTATTTTCCCTGGGATTCGGGGCAATGGTGGGAGTTGGGTGGTCAGCGACTCTCAACAATCTGATGAAAAATGGAGGCGGCCCAATACCGGCAACGCTTGGTTTTGCATTTGCGGCGGCGGTATTCATACCGGTTGCACTTTGTTTCGCAGAGCTTGCACCTGCCATACCGGTTTCCGGAGGTGTGGTTGCCTACGCCAGAAGGGTTTTTAGTAAACCTGTAACTTTCATTGCCGGCTGGTTTATGGCAATGGCCTACATAAGTATTGTTCTGTGGGAATCTATTGCTATTAACGACATAATAGGTTATATATTTCCGTCAATCAAGGGTGGGAGTCCGATGCATTCGCTTGTTGGAGAAAATATTTACGGGAGTACGATTATAGTGGGGATTGCATTGTCGCTTGTCGTGATTGTCATAAACTGGCGGGGAATAGAAAAAGGCGCGGCATTTCAAAGCACAATGACGTTCAGCCTTCTTGCAGGCAGTGTGATCTGTGTGATTTTTGCGCTTGCACATGCGGATCTTTCAAATCTTCTGCCCGTTTATTCCCAGGTAGAAGGAAAAAGCCATACTACAATATGGGCCGGGATTTTTACAATGTTCGGATTGGCGCCATCATATTTTTCCGGGTTTGATACGATTCCGCAGAGCGTTGAATCAGCGTCTGACGTGAATAAAAAGAAATTGGGAAAAGTGATTGTGATCGCACTGATTTCAGCGGGAGTATTTTACGTGGCAATTTTTCTCTCAGCAGGAGCGGCATATCCATGGCTGGATACAATTAATATGAACAGGCCGGTTCTTTCGAATTTGTTTGCAGAGATTTATCCGGGCATTTTAGGAACAGTTTTATGGTATATTTGCATTGTTGCGACTCTCGCAGGGCTGTTTGGTACATGGAATGGATTTTACATGGCAGGCTCCCGTGTCCTCTACGGTATGGCGAAGGCAGGGGTGCTGCCTCAGATTTTTGCAAAAGAACATCCGAAATATAAAACCCCGTACATAGCAAATCTGTTTGTTGCTGTAACTATGTTTATAGGTCCGTTTCTTGGGGCGGGAGTCCTTGATATACTTAGTGTACTTTCATCTTCCGGATTTGTGATCGGATGGGGAATTGCATGCCTGGCGCTTATTCGCCTGAGAAAAACCGAACCTGATTTGGAGAGACCATACAAAATTCCGGGAGGGACTGTTATTCCCAAATTTGCATTTGTATTCTGTGTGCTGATGCTTCTTAACTGCATTATTCCGGGAATGCCCGGGTATATGGGAATCGGTGGACTGACAGCTTTTGCCGTATGGATGGCTCTGGGGATTATATTTTATAAAATATCAAATCGAATAAGATAAATTAGAAAGGGTGCATCAGATACGGTGCACCCTTTTTGTGTAGCAGAAGATCTTTAGTTGTACAGCTCTTTCACAATGTCTTTTAGCGTGTCTTCTTCGCCGGTATTTCCGGGAAAAATAATGTAAGGCAAATATGGAAAACGGCTTTCTGGTCCGGTTTGCCATACCGGAATTCCTGGTTGGATCTGTCCCATTACACGGGCCTTTTTTACAGCAAGTGCTTTTGTCCCGATGTCGCTTGATGTGATCCCACCTTTCGCGATTATATAGGCGGGGCGGACTTTAAGTCTTGCTATCAGATTTTGAACGCCGTCACTGATTTTTACGCTTCTTAAGAGTGCGCTTTCGCTTGTATCGCTTTCCAACGATAAAAGCTTTCTGCATGTATAGCATACCGCCGTTTTTCCGGACAGAAGAATCTTTTCTTCCATGTCTATACAACGGTTGACTTCCGTATAAAATTCTATATCGCCTTCCAGTACTTTATCAGAATTAAATTCAATTGGTACGGTGTAATCCAACTGCAGAAGCCTGTTCAGCTGTTCAGTTGTTTTACCCGTATGGCTTCCTACAATGACAATGCCGCTACCATGCGCGGAATTTCCGAGCAGATCTTGTTTTGACAGGAGTGGAATATCCGAAATCCCTCCCATGACCTTTACAAGCCCGGCTGCTGTCCGAAAGAGAAATTTCTTCCCTTTTGCGATTGCCCGGTAAAGAGCAATGGTAAACACTTTCAGGTCGCAGTAATCAATGGCGTTAACACAAACTTTGTTGAAGTGTCTTACATTCATCAGCTGCGCTTCAATCCTCGGGAGATCAACAGCCCTTAGAGATTCAAGAGAAATGCAGGTCACAGAGTCAGCTTTAAAGCGTCCATTTGTCTTTTCTTCAATATATTCGGGAATAGACGAATGGCTGTAGCCAAAAGTCTTATCCTGGGCAAACTCTGTTTTTGCAGCAGGGATCAGGAAATTTTGATTTTTTACATAATGAACATTCCCGATTGTAAATCTACCCCCTTCTTTGAAAAATGGACATAATATTTCTCCATCTACAGTAATGAAGTTTTTTTCTGTTTCTTCCCGCAGAACCATAGTTTCAATGGGATAATGCCCTCTGAGTGTAGAATCACTGCGGGAAATAATAAGATATGGGATGCCGGTTTCAACAGAAACCTGTGAAAGTCCGGCCGCTATTTCACGATGAATTTTGATCGTTTCTTCTCGGGTCATACTGCGAGAATTTGTGAGTATGTAAAATACTTTGCTTTTTTCCAGAAAACCCTGACGTATGCTTTCGACTGACCAGTTCGTATATACAGAAATGTCATGTACGGTTTGGACACCAGTGGGATCGTCATCAAGCACGACGATTTTGTGAGGATCATTTCTGATAGCTTCATGCAGTTCAGAGTCGATCTGACTTTCGTCTATATGTGGAAAATGATTCAGAATGTCGACAGTTAAAGTGTTCATTTTGCACCTCCTTCAGCACCGGCATATGCCGGCACCGTCAATAAAATAAATTATACAGTGATATTTGCGAGTTGCTCGAAATATTTCACATAAGCACTGTGATCCTCTTCTGAATGGCCGGAAACTTTCAGCGCCTGCTGAATTTCAAACAACTGTGCGGTAAATGGTACCGGTACGTCAAGAAAATGGGCAGTTTCTAAAGCGTTTTTAATATCCTTATGGTTAATACTTATTTTCCCGCCCGGAGCAAAATTGCGGCTGCACATTCTGGAAACTTTTGCGTCAAGTACAGCGCTGCCGGCAAGACCTCCGCGGATTGCCTGATAGATTTTTTCGGGATCAGCACCTGATTTTGCTCCAAGTACAAATGCTTCAGAAACTGCTGCGATATTCAGATTTACAATAATCTGATTTACAAGTTTGGCTGTACTTCCACTTCCGTTTGGACCTACTAATACGGCAGAATTGCCAAGTATGTTAAAGCAGAATTTTAGATCGTCGAATGTTTTCTGATCTCCCCCGCACATAATTGCGAGAGTACCGTTTACGGCTCCTTCTTCCCCGCCGGATACCGGTGCATCCATAAAACGGATATTCATTTTTTTAAGCCGTTCAAAGCATTCTTTGCTTTCCGAAACAGTAACACTGGACATATCACATATGATTGTGCCGGGGGAAGAATACTTGGCGATACCAGAGGCATCAAACAAAACTTTTTTTACGACAGAGCCATTTGGGAGCATGGTAATAATTACATTGCACTGTTCGCTGATTTCCTGATACGTTGCGGGTATGCCGCCCATGGCAGACACTTTTTTTACAGCTTCCTTATCCAGATCATTCACATAAAGCGTATAACCTGCTTTAAGAAGATTAAATGCCATTGGCTTTCCCATGATACCAAGTCCGATAAATCCTATGTTTTTCAATTTTGCTACCTCCTTTTAAATTTAGAAATATTCTATTAATATTATACAGTATACCGGTATACCGATCAATAAAAATTTTGCTTTTGAAATTGATTTGTAAAGATACTAAATCTGCATATGAAACACCTTTATACTTGTAAAATATACCCTACTGATGCTACAATAGTTATGTTTGGCGGATCGCCGCCGGATGGAATGAAAAACGGGTACTCCTGATGTTTCCTATTCATAAAACGATACCGGAGAAAGGAGCGCCCGCTTTATAATTGCAGAAAGTATGGAAATATTTCAGGAGGATTATTATGGCTGACTATATGATTACGACAGATTCCAATTCAGATGTGCTTCCCGGGTTTATAAAGGAGAACAATCTCACGATTATTCCCCAGTATTACGCCTTTGGCGATACAGTGTACGGGGACGAACTCAATATGGAACCGCATGAATTTTACGAGACGATGAGAAACGGCGAGCTTCCGAAGTCGATGGCAAATAACCCGGAGGTTATAAGAGAGCGCTTCGAAAACATTTTAAAAGAAGGGAAGGACATCCTTCACATCGCGTTTTCCAGCGCGTTAAGCGGAAGCTGCAGCAATGTGGTTATGACGGCGAATGAACTGATGGAGAAGTATCCGGAGAGGAAGATCACAGTGTTTGACTCGCTCAATGCATCTTTGGGCGAGGGCGTTTCCGTGTACCGTGCAGTGGAGCTCTGGAAAGAGGGCAAAAGCATGGAGGAAGTGTACAATATATTAATGGAGGAAAGAGATCACGTCAATGTGTCCTTCACAGTAAACGACCTCTATCATCTTCAGCGAGGAGGGCGTGTTTCAAAGACGACGGCAGTAGTCGGAAGCCTTGTAAATATCAAACCGATTCTGACGGTGACAGCGTCCGGAGAGCTGAAATCAGACGGAACAGTCAGGGGACGCAAAAAGTCACTGAAGACGCTTGTGACACGCATGGAGTCATCGCTTGACCTTGAATTGTATGGCAAGGAGCGTCTGGTGGCTGTTATCCATGGGGACTGTCTGAAAGAGGCAGAAAGCGTGGCGGACATGGTGAGAAATCTGGGATTTACAAATGTGATTATCAACGATGTAAGTCCTAGTATCGGAACTCACGCCGGGCCGGGGGTTGTAGGACTTGTATTCTATGGAAAACGGCGGTAGAATAAAGAAGCAGACGGAAGCTTTGAAAAGCACTGAGCAGATGTAAGAATTCTGTGAAGGATTTAAGGGAGAAGAGTGTATGAAAAAATTTATGAGACCGGAGATGAAAATAATGTCACTCAGAATGAGTGAAAACATTGCTGCCAGCGGAGACGGAACGGGAGTGTGTTCGCTGGGCAGGGAATATTCGCCTAATAAGCAGGAATGTCAGAATTGCAAGATTTATCATCTGCATTATGGAACGGTTCCGGCAGGAATTGATTTTTCGGGAGCAATTAAGACATTCAGTGACAGGTACGGATTGGGGTATGCAGACAAGGAGAGCGCAATCAATGCGGCGAACAGTCTTGCGTGTCCGGAAGGGAAATAAATGTGAAAAAAGTGTGAAAGGTGATCACCTTTCACACTTTTTTCACAATTTACAGCAGTCCGAAGTCTGCCATTGCCTTTCTCAGAACTTCTCTGTGTCCGTCTTCGATCTCAGTCAGCGGAGCGCGGAGCGATCCGACATTTTTGCCCATCATGTTCATGGCTGCCTTTACCGGGATCGGGTTTACCTCGCAGAACAGAGCGCTGCAAAGCGGAATTGCGTCGAGCTGCATCTTTGCGCTGCCTGCGGTGTCGCCCTCGAAATATTTGTATACCATATCGTGCACGTATTTCGGAGCCACGTTGGAAAGTACGGAGATCACGCCGATTCCGCCCAGTGAGAGAAGCGGTACGACCTGGTCGTCGTTTCCGGAATACAGGTCAATGTTTCCGTCGCACAGGTGCATGATCTCTGCGATGCTGCCGATGTTTCCGGACGCTTCCTTTACACCGACGATGTTGTCTACTGTTTTAACCAGTGTTGCGAGTGTCTGCGGCTGGATCGCGCATCCGGTACGGCTCGGTACGTTGTACAGGATTGCCGGGATGCTGACTTCATTACAGATCTGAGTGTAGTGTGCGATCAGGCCGTTCTGCGTTGCCTTGTTGTAGTACGGTGTGACGAGCAGCAGTCCGTCAGCGCCGTCCTTTTCCGCCTCTTTCGACAGGTCGATGGCTGTCCGTGTGGAGTTGGAGCCTGTTCCTGCGATAACCGGGATTCTGTGTTTTACTCTTTCCACAGTGAAGCGGATCGCCTCGCTGTGTTCCTCCTCGGTCATTGTGGCGGATTCTCCGGTCGTGCCGCAGATGATAATAGCATCTGTGCCGCCGGCAATCTGCTCTTCCAGTATCTCATCAAGCTTATCGTAATTGATCTCAAGATTCTCCTTCATGGGAGTGATGATCGCTACGCCTGCGCCTTTGAAAATTGCCATTGTTTTTTCCTCCTCTTTTATGAAATGTGGTTGTAAAATAAAAGAAACGGCAAGATGCGCCGTCTCGAAATATACTCCTTCGTATATCAGATAGCTCTCCATCCTGCGATGACAGTCATGCCGTTCTTCACGTCATGCCCAAGTATGAGGCCTCAGGAACCTCATCCTTTCGGCATTTTCCCCTTTTGGACAAGTTCATCTGTTCCTGAAACATCCGTCATCCTACTCATGAAAAATGCGACCTCTATCTCCGTTTCTGTATTTAAAGCAATCATAACACCGGCATGCGGGGGATGTCAACCGTTTTGGAGCAATGTCTTTACATTCGATGCCATTTCCCTGAAATATGCGCTCTCAGGATCTGCCTGAAGCACATGCCCGATCCGTCCGGAAAGGCTCAGAAGATACTTTTTAGTCAGCTCCGGCGATGCAGTATCCGGCCCGGCAGTCCTTTTCAGATGTTCTTCCAGTCCGAACTTTTCTATATAATGCCATTCCTGCCGGAGTTTTCGCCGGTATTCTTTCGGTACGCTGACTTTTTCATTTACGGTAAGCCCGGTCACTTCCTGACGGGAAGAGCTGCGGATGACTTTTGTCTTTTTCCGGTTCAGCTCAAAGCCGAGCCGGAGCAGAAACATTTCTGTTTTGCACTGCACTTCACGGGGATCAAAATCGCCGGAAAATGTCAGGTCGTCGCAGTATCTCGTGTAGGAAATCCCGCGCTGTCTGCACCAGATATCCGTATAATTGTCAAAAGGCTTCATCACCAGGTTCGAGATATACGGTGACGTGGGAGCTCCCTGGGGAAGCGCGTCGTCACAGCAGCACAGAGCAGTGAGCATAGTGCGCACGGCGGGCGGAAACAGTGTTCCGGGAAACGCGTGCTGAAAGACGTTCAGATAGGAAATGCTTCCGAAGAAGTCGTGGATATCCAGCTTTAAGATGAGCGCTTTCCCCGTATGTGCAGAGGCGTTGTCCTTAAGAGAGACGCCGTCTCTGTACGCGCGGGCACAGTCTGAGACAGACTGCGGTTTCAGGACGTTTTTCAGGATTTGCCGCTGAACTGTCTTAAGCAGTGTGTCCGGCTCGTGGAGGAGACGGACGCCGCCGCTTCGCTTCGGGATGCGGTGCAGTGTGTAGTGGGCTTCCGGATGGTTGGAAAGCTCATAGAGAAGCGGGAGCGCTCCGCTCTCTGAAAGCTGCAGAGGCTCTGTCAGGCCGAGGCTTAACAGAAACCTGACCCAGTGTTCTTTTGTGCTGTATTTCCAGAGGTCACCGCTCATGACAAATCGTCCTCCTGTTCGCTGATGAAGGATTCAAAAATGGAACCGGGGACACGATATGGTGATACCGGAACCCGCGTATGTGTACCAGTGCCGCAGGCACGGCCAGGCACATGAAAGTGTGCAGCAGTACACAGAAGCGGGTGCAGGGATGGCAGAGCCATGATCACCCGGGTAAATGTCAGAAGGGAAAGCGACTCGCTTCCCCTGCGCGTTCTGTACTGGCGTCGCTCAGTATCCGCGCTTCGCTGTCCCCGGTCTGTATCAAATATAGCATAAAAGAAGAGGAAGGAAAATGGAATATTTTAACCGGCTGGTCAAAAAGGGGAAAACATGGTATCATGTGGAATACATCCGTTCGGAGAAGGAGAAGAGAAATGACACTGACGCAGCTTAAATATATTATCACGATTGCCCGTACCGGCTCCATCAACAAAGCGGCGGAGCAGCTGTACATATCCCAGCCGTCTCTGACAGGCGCGGTTCAGGAGCTGGAAAAGGAGCTTGGAATCACGCTGTTTCAGCGAAGCAGCAGAGGGGTGACGCTGACGGGAGAGGGGGCGGATTTTCTGCCCTATGCAAGACAGCTCTTCGGCCAGTACGAGAGTATTCTGGAGCGGTACGGAAAAGACGGATCGAGAAAGAAAAAATTCGGCGTGTCGACCCAGCACTATTCTTTTGCGGTGAAGGCGTTTGTGGAGATGGCGAAGAAGTTTGACATGTCCAAATATGAGTTTGCCCTCCGGGAGACGAGGACAGCGGAGGTGATTCGTGATGTCGGAACGCTGAGAAGTGAGATCGGAGTCCTGTATCTGTGCGACTTTAACAGAAAAGGGCTGGAGAGGATGATACGCCTGTCAGGACTTGTGTTTCATCATCTGGCTGACTGCCGGGCCTATGTGTATCTGTGGAAAGGGCATCCCCTTGCGGGAGAGCCTTATGTCTGCTTTGAACAGCTGGCGGACTATCCGTGCCTGATGTTTGAACAGGGAGATGACAGCTCATTTTATCTGGCGGAGGAAATTTTATCAGACAAAGAATATCCGCAGGTCATCCGTACAAACGACAGGGCGACCATGCTCAATCTGATGAAGGGGCTGAACGGATATACGCTGTGCTCCGGAATTATCTGCGAGGAGCTCAATGGAAATGAATTTGCGGCGGTACCGTTTCAGGATGATGAGGAGAACCGAAACAGCGTCATGGAGATCGGATATGTTGTGAGGGAGAATACATTTTTAAGCGAGATGGGCGAGCTGTATGTGCGGGAGCTGGAACGGTGCCTTGAGTTATAGATTCATCCTATAACCGGATATCTTTTTTGTGTATTGGCTGACGGAAGAAAGACATGATAGGATAGACGGGACACAGAAGTAAAAGCGGATCAAAACAATCCGCGCTGCAGAGACAAAACGGAGGAAAACATCATGTCAGACATCAGAAATACACAGAACTGGAGCTTTGAGACAAAACAGATTCACATCGGACAGGAAAAGGCGGACCCGGCGACCGGGGCAAGAGCTGTGCCCATATATGCGTCCGCATCGTTTGTGTTCGATGACTGCCGCCATGCAGAGGATCTTTTCGCACTCAGAGACTCGGGAAATATATATGGAAGACTTACCAATCCCACGGAGGAAGTGTTTGAAAAGCGGATCGCCGCGCTGGAGGGCGGCACGGCTGCACTGGCGACCGCATCGGGGGCTGCGGCCATCACCTATGTCTTCCAGGCGCTGGCGAAGGCGGGAGAGCACATTGTCGCCTCCAAAAGAATCTACGGGGGAACGTATAATCTGCTGGCCCACACGCTTCCGCTGACGAGCGGGATCACGGCCACGTTCGTGGATCCGGAGGAAGAAGGGGCGTTTGAGGCGGCCATTCAGGAAAATACAAAGGCGGTTTTCACAGAGACACTTGGAAATCCGAACTCCAATGTGGCAGATCTGGAAGCACTTTCAGAAATTGCGCACAGGCACGGGATACCGCTCGTGGTGGATTCCACCTTTGCAACGCCGTATCTGGTCCGTCCCATTGAGCACGGCGCGGACATTGTCGTACATTCGGCGACGAAATTCATCGGCGGGCACGGAACTGCGCTCGGCGGAGTGATTGTGGACGGCGGGACATTTGACTGGAAGGCATCGGGAAAATACCCCTGGATCTCAGAGCCGAATCCGAGTTATCACGGAGTTTCCTTTGCGGATGCGGCAAAGGAAACGGCATTTGCCTCCTATATCCGGGCCGTGCTTTTAAGAGATACGGGAGCCACCCTTTCACCCTTCCATGCATTTCTCCTCCTTCAGGGGCTGGAGACACTTTCCCTGCGGGTGGAGCGGCATGTCGAGAATGCGCTGAAAATCGTAAAATATCTGGCAGCCCATCCGAAGGTGGAGGCAGTGCACCATCCGTCTTTGGAAAGTGAGCCGACGCATGAGCTGTACCGGAAGTATTTCCCGGAAGGGGGCGGCTCGATCTTTACATTTGAGATCCGGGGCGGCGCGGAACAGGCGAGGAAGTTCATCGATAACCTGCCGATCTTTTCCCTGCTTGCAAATGTGGCGGACGTGAAATCACTCGTGATCCACCCGGCTACTACGACGCACAGCCAGTGCACGGAAGAGGAGCTGAAAGAGCAGGGAATCAGACCGAATACGATCCGTCTTTCCGTGGGGATCGAGAAGGCGGAGGATCTGATCGCCGCGCTGGATTCGGCGTTTCAGGAAGTCTGAGTGTGGTATGAAAAAAGGAGTAAAAAAGAATGAGTATTTTAAATGTGGAACACTTGTCCCACGGATTCGGCGACCGGGCGATTTTTGAGGATGTGTCTTTCCGCCTTCTGCGCGGGGAGCATATCGGCCTGGTGGGCGCCAACGGAGAGGGGAAATCGACGTTCTTTAACATTGTTACGGGAAAGATGCAGCCGGACGAGGGGAAGATTGAGTGGGCGAAAAATGTCCGCGTCGGATATCTGGATCAGCACACCGTACTTGAAAAAGGAATGACAGTCCGGGATGTGCTGAAATCAGCGTTTTCCGGTCTCTTTGAGCTGGAAGAGCGGATGAATGAGATCTGTGACGGGCTCGGAAGCGCTGATCCGGAAGAGATGGAACAGATGATGGAAGAGCTTGGGACCATCCAGGATACGCTGACGCTCCATGACTTTTATGTGATCGACGCCAAAGTGGAGGAGGTCGCTGCGGCGCTGGGACTTTCGGATCTGGGACTGGACAGAGACGTCACCGATCTGAGTGGGGGACAGAGGACGAGAATCCTTCTGGCGAAGCTTCTGCTGGAAAAACCGGACATCCTTCTTCTGGATGAGCCCACGAACTACCTGGATGAGGCGCACATCAGCTGGCTGAAGCGGTATCTGACCGAATATGAAAGCGCGTTTATCCTGATCTCCCACGACATTCCGTTTCTGAATGAAGTCGTAAACATTGTCTATCATATGGAAAACAAAAATCTCGACAGATACGTCGGAAACTATGACGACTTCCAGAGAGTCTATCAGGTGAAGAAGGCGCAGCTGGAAGCCGCGTACAAAAGGCAGCAGCAGGAGATCAGCCAGCTTAAGGAATTTGTCGCCCGCAACAAGGCGAGAGTGTCCACAAGGAACATGGCCATGTCCCGCCAGAAGAAGCTGGACAAGATGGACGTCATCGAGCTTGCCGCAGAGCGGCCGAAGCCGGAGCTCCACTTTAAGATGGGGCGTACTCCCGGAAAATATATTTTCGAGACAGAAGACTTTGTGATCGGATATGACGAACCCCTCTCAAAGCCGCTTAATCTCACCCTTGAGAGGGGCCAGAAGATCGCGCTCACCGGGGCGAACGGCATCGGGAAGACGACGCTGATCCGCAGCATCATGGGACTTGTAAAGCCGCTGAAAGGAAGCTGCAGGCTCGGGGAGAATATTGCGGTCGGCTATTTCGAGCAGGAGGGCGACGGGAAGAACCAGACGACATGCATCGAAGAAATCTGGAAGGAATTCCCGTCTTTTACCCAGTATGAAGTGCGCTCCGCCCTGGCAAAATGCGGCCTGACGACAAAGCATATCGAGAGCCAGGTGCGCGTTTTAAGCGGAGGAGAGCAGGCGAAGGTGCGCCTCTGCAAAATTCTGAACAGAGAGACAAACGTGCTGATGCTCGACGAGCCGACAAACCACCTGGACGCCGACGCAAAGGAGTCGCTGAAAAAAGCGCTCATCGAATACCGCGGCACCGTGCTTCTGATCTGCCATGAGCCGGAGTTTTATCAGGATGTGGTGCAGGCGGTATGGGACTGCTCAAAGTGGACGACCAAAGTGGTCTGACGATTCAGCAAAACTTATTCAACAAAAGAATTGCTCATGATATAGAACGCCTCCTGACTCGGGAGGTGTTTCTTTTCCATCTTTTCAAGCGTGTCGTCAAATTTCCGGGCGTTCTCTTCGCTGACCGCCATGGCCGGGCTTTCAGAGTAGATCCATTTTTCCGTACCCGGCTCTCTGGTATTCCGGCAGAATGGAGACGGGGCCGAATGTGAGAATTTCTTTCTCTGTCCCGTTTTCACTTACCAGTTTTGATTTTGTATACATGATATTCCCGATCACTTCGCCGTCCAGCTCCAGAACAAAGTCCAGTTCCGGCACAAAATCTTCATGGTTTCGCATGATGTGAACGAGATAGTGCTCCATGCAGCCCGGGATATAGACGTTGTAAAATGCCTTCCGGGTGATCGTTTCCACGGTTTCATAGTCGGACTCCCGCTCGTTTCTTATATTAATCTTATCAATCATATTAAGCTTATTAATGTGTCTGTTCATGTGTTCTTCTGCGTTCCTGTTTTCGTTCATCGATCTGACCTCCGGTTTCCGTTTTTGTCCATTGTATTGGACGGAAAGTGCGGTGTCAATGTCTGAGGCGTTTTTTGCGGTTTGTTCTTTTTGAAAACCAGGAGATCCGCACTCTTGACGAAATGACAGGAAAGAGCTAATATATCGTCGGTGCGCATAAAAGAATTTCTGCGGAGGCGAAAGAAATTGAAAAGCAGTAAATATGAAATAGATATGTGCAATGGGTCAATTATGGACAAGCTGATCTCTTTTTCCCTTCCCCTGATGCTCTCGAGCATCCTTCAGCTTATGTTCAATGCGGTTGACATCATTGTTGTGGGAAGGTTCAGCGGAAGTGAAGCGCTGGCGGCGGTCGGATCGACGACGGCACTGATCAATATTTTCACTAATCTTTTTATCGGCATTTCCCTTGGGGCCAACGTTCTGGCTGCGCGGTATTACGCGGCGGGGCAGGAAAAGGAAATGTCGGAATCGGTACATACGGCGATTACGCTGGCAATTATAAGCGGCATCATTATGGCGTTTGTCGGAGTGGGAATGTCGCGGACTGCGCTGGAACTTATGGATACGCCGTCAGATGTGATCGGCCTGTCAACGGTATATATGAGGATTTATTTCTGCGGAATGCCGTTTTTCATGCTCTATAATTACGGAGCGGCAGTCTTAAGAGCAGTGGGAGATACAAAGAGACCGCTTCTGTTCCTTGCGGCAGCGGGACTGGCCAATGTGGGCCTTGATCTTCTGCTTGTCATCGTGATTCCCCTCGGAGTTGCGGGCGTTGCAATCGGAACAGTGGCATCCCAGATGGTCTCCTCGGTTCTTGTAATCTGGTGCCTTCACAGGACAGAGGGAAGCTACCAGCTCAGATTTTCCAGACTTTCGATTAAATGGGTGTATCTGAAGCGGATTTTCCAGGTTGGTATCCCGGCGGGAATCCAGAGCACGGTAATCAACTTTTCCAATGCGCTGCTCCAGTCATCCGTGAACTCGTTCGGCTCGACGGCGATGGCGGGTTATACGGCGGCGAACAACATCATGGGATTCCTCTACGTGTCAGTCAACGCTGTCACCCAGGCGTGTATGAGCTTTACAAGCCAGAACTACAGCGTGGGGAAGGCGAAGCGCATGGACAGGGTGCTTCTGGACTGTATCCTTCTTTCTTCCGGAGCGGCGGTTGTGCTCGGAGTCGGCGCCTATGTGTTCGGTTCCCGGCTTCTGACGATCTATACGTCGGATGCCAGCGTGATTCAGTGCGGTCTTGAGATTCTGTCGATCACGACGGTGCCGTATTTCCTGTGCGGCATTATGGATCTTCTGCCCGGAGCGCTCCGCGGAATGGGACATTCCGCGGTTCCGATGATCCTGTCGGTGATCGGCACAGTAGGGACAAGAATCGTGTGGATCTACGGAATATTTCCGCATCACAGGTCACTGTATTTCCTCTTTATCTCCTATCCGGGATCGTGGATCATTACAATTATTATGCAGGCAGTGTGCTTTTATTTTGTGAGAAAGAAGTGCCAGCAGAATCTGAAGGTGAAGGCAGCGTGAGAATTGCTGTTACATCTCCAGCTTCCACTGTGATGTTTCGCTTTGAAGTTCAACCATACGCCGGTAAAGACCGCCTTGTTCCATCAGTTCTTCCGGAGTACCCTGCTGGACCACATGGCCGTCCTGCAGTACCACGATATGGTCGGCACCGGCTACAGTACGCATTCTGTGAGCGATAACCAGCACTGTCTTGCCTTGAAGCAGGCGGGAGAGAGCTTCCTGAACAGCACTTTCGTTCTCCACATCCAGGCTGGCGGTTGCTTCATCCAGGAGGATCACAGGTGCGTCTTTCAGCAGGGCACGGGCGATGGAAATCCGCTGGCGTTCACCGCCGGAGAGGGTGGAGCCGTTTTCTCCGATCACGGTCTGATAGCCCTGCGGGAGCTTTCTGATAAATTCATCACACCGGGCGGCTTTAGCTGCAGCGATGACTTCCTCATCCGCAGCTTCCCGGCGTCCAAGACGGATATTTTCCATTACCGTATCCCGGAACAGAACCACATCCTGGAAAACCATGGAATAGTATTTTAACAGTGTCTCCGGTTCTACACCGGACACATCTGCGCCTCCAAGGGTCACTTTTCCCCCGGTAACATCCCAAAAACGGGCAGCTAATTTACACGCAGTGGATTTTCCGCCTCCGGAGGGGCCGATGAGGGCGGTCACTTCTCCCTGTCTGGCGGTAAAGCTTACATCCTCCAGTACACCGTCCCCTTCCCTGTAGGCGAAGGACACATGATCAAAGGCGATGTTGTAGTTATCAGGTGTAAACTCTTTTGTGCCCTCCTGTATTGGCTGTTCCAAAATGGAACGCATCCGTTCGATCTGCAGTTTCGTATTAAAGGTGGCGGCAATATTCTGCAGTACCAGCCCCAGGGGGTCATAAAGTCTTGCGGCGGCAAAGAGGAATCCCAGAAAATAAAGGAAAGAAAGTTCTCCGGCTGCCAGAAGCGCTCCTCCGGTCAGAACAGTAGTGGCCAGACCAAGGCGAAGGAAGGCCTGTGCGGAGCATACAAACACGCCGGTTGCCAGTTCTGAGCGGATGGAGCCCTTCTCCATGGCAGCCAGCTTTTCATCCAGTTTTTCCATGTATGTTTCCTGCCGGCCGCATGCCTTGATATCCCGTATGGTTTCCAGTCCCTCCTGGATGCAGTCGGCTACCGCGCGCTTGTTTAAAATATTTTTTGTACCGAAGGAATCCTGAATTTTTTTGCTCCCTGCCGTGAGCAGAACCGCCACCGGCACTACCCACAGTACGGACAGCGCCATCCGCCAGTCGCAAAAGAACATGACGATGCCAATCACAAGAGTGGAGAAAATGGATGCGAACAACTGTGGTACATAGTGGGAAAACATCTGATCCAGGCTGGAACAGTCCGCAATCATGGTGGAGGTCAGGTCGCTCAGATCCCGGTTTCCGAAAAAACTCAATGGCAGCCGGCGCAGAGTTTCTGCGAGGCTTACCCGGCGGTTGGCGCTCTCCTTATAAGTTGCCAGATAGAGCGAAGCGTACTGGAACCAGTGAAGAATGAACAGCAGGATCAGGACAGCCGCGCCAAAGCCTGCATAAATCCAGAAACCATCCACAGGATCGTTCCCGTTTTCCATGGAATCCAAAAGATGCTGCGCTGTAAACAGGACGGCTCCCACCGGAAGCATCAGGCTTAAATTGCACACAAAGCACCATAACACTGCTTTTATCAGATCTTTTGCTCCTTTTTCACTGAGCGCAAATAAGTGCTGTAATTTTTTTGTCATACATCTTCCTCCTTTCCAACCTTCCACTGGGCGCTGCGCTGGTAATCCTCCCACATGGAGGCATAAACACCGTGCAGTGCAAGCAGGCTTTCGTGACTGCCCTGTTCGATGACCTTCCCGCCGCTCAGGACAATGATAGAATCCGCGTTCTGTACGGTAGACAGCCTGTGGGCAATCATCAATACGGTTTTGTCCTTTATCAGCGCTTCAAATGCTTTCTGAATCTGATGTTCATTTTCCGGGTCGGCAAAAGCGGTTGCCTCATCCAGCACTACGATGGGGGCGTCTTTCAGGATGGCACGCGCCAGAGCAATCCGCTGCTGTTCACCGCCGGAGAGATAAATGCCTTTCGTCCCAACCACGGTATCCAGACCCTGCGGCAGTTTTTCGAGAATGTCATCACACTGTGCAGCGCGGGCGGCAGACAGAACCTCATCTCTGGAAGCCTCCGGTCTGGCGGCCCGGATATTTTCAAGAAGGCTCTCCTTAAACAGACGGGTATCCTGAAAGACAAAGGCTACCTGTCTCATAAGATTTTCTGTATTCATTTCCCGGACATTGATTCCGCCGATTGCGACGGTTCCGCTGTCTGTATCCCAGAAGCGGGGAATCAGGCTGGCGGCTGTAGTTTTGCCGCCTCCGGACGGGCCCACCAGCGCCGTTATCCGGCCAGGGCGGACAGAAAATGACACATCGGACAGAGCAGGCCGGTCCGAGCCTGGATAAGTAAAGGTCACATGGTTAAAGGATACGGAGGCATTTACCGGATGTTTCTGTACTTCTGGTTCTTCCATGGGCTTCTGGCCGAGGATTTCATCCAGACGCCCTACGGCTTCGTCCGCTTCCATGACAGCTTCGCTCATATACATGATCCGGTTGATCATCTGGCCGCAGGCGGGAGCAAACAGGGCGTAGAAAATAAAGTTGACAAGCACTGTGCGTATATTCCCGCCGGAGGACAGCAGCAGTGCCGCCGGAATCAGCAGGGCAAAGGCTCCGTTGATAAAAGTCAGGAAACAGGTCTGCCCCACGCGGCAGCTCATGGCATACTGGCTGGCCAGATCGCTGTAATCTTTGATGGCGTTATAAAAAGCCTTGAAGGAGTAGACGGTCTGCTGGAACATCTTTACAACGGGGATGCCCCGGACATATTCCACCGCCTCACCGCTCATGCGCTCGATTTCCTTCTGGTACCGATGGAAAAAACCCGCATTCTTTCCTCCCATCATCAGGCACATGGAGAGAAGCGCAAGAACCATGGTGAGCAGGCATAGAAGCCCCATTTTCCAGTCAAAGAGAAAAAGCATCACGATGGCAGCAACCGGCGTGACCACGGTCCCCGCCAGGTCAGGAAGCTTGTGAGCCAGCAGATCTTCCGTAAGTCCGGCGTTGTCATCAATAAGTTTCCTTAGCCGTCCTGTCTGATTCCCCGTAAAGAATCCCAGAGGCAGTTTCTGTACGTGGGCCATGGCAGTATGCCGGATGTTCCGGGCGGTACGGAAAGCAGCGATATGAGTAGACATGAGCGCCGCGAAATACAGGGCGATACTGCCGATGGCGGTCCATACCGCCGTCCAGCCCCAGTGTGCCAGACCGGAGCCCCCGTCAAGACCGGGCCAGGCTTCCAGTACATTTCTTGCCGCCAGCCAGACGCACACATAAGGAACCAGCCCCAGTACCGCAGACAGGGCGGAGAGGATGCAGCCCAGCAGAGTGAGATTTTTGTGCCCGCCTGCATAACTTAGAATGCGGGACAGGCTGCTTTGCTTTTTTTGCATCAAAAGAATACCTCCTTTTGCTTAAGAAATTTATCATGAAGTTAGATGAAACTAACTATCACGCAAAAAAGATGGGGGTTATTGCCCCATTAATTTCAGCCATCCGGCTGTGTAAAAATCCCGCAGCTGATCCACATAGCGCAGGGCCCTGTTCCTTGGCATATCGTGTACTACGATTTCAAATACCCCGTTAAACATCCCGCTGGCAATGATATGACACATCTGCTCATCCAGGTCCGGAATATCATGTCCAAGGCGGCGGAGAACTTCCATATATTTCATCGTGTATTCTACCTCCACCTCGACCATGTTGTGAACAAAATGCTCATAGCTGGTGCCCTCTGACCGGCACAGCAGCAGTTTTACCGGTTCCCGGTGCTGACAGATGTATTCCACCATCCAGTGGACGCAGTCCGCGGATTCCACCCCCATGTGGTCCGGCTGCTGTTCTTCAGGGAGCTCGGCAAAGGAGGTCTGGGCCGCCATAAACTTCCCCATGAGGGCAGCGGCATGAGGCTCCACAATAGCGTTAAATAGAGCCTCTTTACTGGAAAAATAGCCATAAAAGGCGCCGGTTGTCACGCCGGCCTTTTTTACGATCTGACGAAGGGAAGCACCGAGAAAGCCCTTGTCAGAAAATTCTTCCATGGCAGCATGTAAAATATTTTCCAATGTGACAGATGATTTTTCCTCCATAGTATCCTCCATATAACAGTGTCATATAACAATGTTATTATATGGTGCGGAATGACATTTGTCAATAGGTGTGTGCTTATAAAAATCCGAGTCAAAAAGCAGAATGAGGGATGCCCCTGTATAAAAAAAGTGCTTAATCTTCAAATAATGATAGAAGATTTTGCCGCAGGGCGCTATAATATACTAGATGCCTGAAAAGGTAAATATCAGATATTGTCCCGGCGGAGGGGTTATGGAGAAAAAAAGAGCATTTTTAATTAACATCGGCTACTACGGATTTTTTATTATCCTGCTGTTCCTTGCAGGAAAATATCTGCTCCCGGTAGTGATGCCGTTTATCATAGCATTTATTCTGGCGTTTCTGCTTCAGAAGCCGGCGGTAAAACTGTCGAAGCTGATCCGCCTTCCGAAGAGGTATATGTCCGTTCTGCTGCTTATTCTTGTTTATGCGGTGGTTTTCGGCGGGGTATTTCTGGGAGGCGGGAAGACGTTTTCCATGGTAAGAAATTTTGTCATCAGTCTTCCGAGAATGTACCAGTTGGATATCGCTCCTTTCCTGAACTATGTTCTTGAAGAGATCAGCGATATGCTTTCCGGAACAGACCCGTTTGTGGCTGGACAGATCGAGGACAGCCTGCATCAGTTTGTTCAGAATATCGGGCAGATGGTTTCCACGCTGTCAGTAAATCTTTTGAGTGCCGTGTCAGAATATATTGCCGGAATTCCGGCGATGCTGATCCGGATTGTGATTACGGTTGTCACTTCCTTCTATATTGCTTCTGACTATGACAGAATCATGGAAACAGTATGGAAACATCTCCCGGTAAAGGTGAAGAAGACGTGCAGCGATATTAAGAAATACGGGCTGAACATGCTGAAAGTCTATATAAAGTCCTATTCGCTTCTGTTCCTTCTGACATTTACAGAGCTGACGATCGGATTTTTTATACTGCAGATCCCATATCCGGTGCCGCTGGCCCTGGGGATTGCCGTGTTTGATATCCTGCCGGTTCTTGGAACAGGGGGAATCCTTCTGCCGTGGGCTGTTATTCTGGCGCTCATAGGAAATTATCCTCTGGCAGCGGGAATCCTGATTCTGTATATTGTCATCACGGTGGTGAGAAATTCTGTGGAGCCGAAGATCGTGGGAAAACAGATCGGCCTTCATCCGCTGATCACTCTGATCGCCATGTTTACCGGGGTGAGCCTGTTCGGACTGCCCGGACTGATCCTGTTCCCGATGGCCGTCGTAATCTTTGTGAATATGGAGAAAAACGGGGCGATACATATCTTCGGAAACAGGGAAGAACAAGTGTAAAGAAAGAACTGCATAATCCGTCCGGAGAGCTGACAGGAAAACGGGAATGTAACGGTTGACATTACAACTCCGTTCGGGTAAAATGAAACCCAAAGGAGGATGGGACCGTGCAGATTTCAAGCAGATTCACCATTGCCATACATATGATGACATGTATGGAAGTGTTTAAAGATGAGTATAAAATAACGAGCGAATTCCTGGCGTCCAGTATCAATGTAAATCCGGTTATTATCCGGAGGATTCTCTCTCAGCTAAAGGACGCCGGACTGATCGAAGTGAAGCGTGGGACCGGCGGGGCGGCTCTTAAAAAGTCACCGGGAGAGATTCCTCTTCTCGATGTGTACCGTGCAGTGGAGTGCATCGGGGGAAACTCGCTGTTTCATTTTCACGAGAATCCGAACCCGGCGTGCCCGGTTGGAAGGAATATTCACCATGCCCTGGACGACAAGCTGTACCGCGTACAGGAAGCCATGGAGAGAGAACTGAAAGCCATCACACTTGAGGATGTGATGAGCGATGTGACAGAATGTATCCGTAAGGAAGAGTCATAAAATCAGAGAAGGCATTCCGGTATATGATATCCGGGATGCCTTCTCTGATTTCGAATTCAGTGTACAAGGAGACAATACGGTTGACATAACATTTTACATGGCGAACAGGAAAAATATATTGACACAGTGTCAGAATAGCGTTATATTAAATGTGCTGACACTGTGTCAGCAGGAACTTGAATACAGATTTGAAACCGAAAAACAATACGAATCAAAAAAAGGAGGTTTTTATTATGTTAGGCAGTTTTTCATTCTGCAACCCTACGAAACTGTATTTTGGCGATGAATCTCTGAACTATCTGAACACGGAACTTCCCAAATACGGGAAAAATATTATCTGCGCTTTGAGGAGCCTTCCTGCGAGACAATTCCGGTGGGCTGTGTCCTGACCATGGCCGGAACCGGATCGGAGATGAACGCCGGAGCAGTGATAACGAATCCCCACACCCATCAGAAAATCGGTCATGTATTTGCGGACGAAAAGATCATGCCGAAATTTGCCGTCTTAAATCCGAAGTATACGCTGACTCTGCCCCATTACCAGATGGTATCAGGAATCTATGACATTTTTAACCACATCTGCGAGCAGTATTTCTCCGGTGAGGATGACAATACCAGCGACTATATCAGCGAAGGTCTGATGCGTTCTGTCATTCATGCCAGCCGGATCGCCAACAAAGATTCTCAGGATTATGAGGCAAGGAGCAATCTGATGTGGGCGGCAACCTGGGCTCTGAACACCTTGGTTTCCCGTGGAAAATCTACGGATTGGATGGTACACATGATCGGCCAGTCAGTAGGAGCATATACCAACGCAACACACGGCATGACGCTGGCGGCTGTCTCACTCCCCTACTACCGTTATATCCTTCCTTACGGTGTGCAGAAGTTTAAACGGTTTGCCGTGAATGTGTGGGATGTAGATCCGGAGGGCAAAACCGATGAGCAGATTGCCGGGGAAGGACTGAATGCCATGGAAGCATGGATGAAGGAACTGGGGCTGGTAATGAACATTTCTGACCTGGGAGCTACAGAGGATATGCTGGAAGGCATAGCAGACGGTACGATTATCCTGCCCGGAGGGTATAAAGTTCTGGAACACGATGAAATTGTTAAGATTTTAAAGGAGAGTTTGAAATGAAAAAGACATTAGTGGCTTATTTTTCTGCCAGTGGGACAACGGCACATACGGCAAAAGAGATTGCAGAGGCGGCGGGAGCTGATTTATATGAGATCCTTCCGGCACAGCCCTATACGGCTGCGGATCTGGACTGGACAGACAAGAAGAGCCGCAGTACAGCGGAAATGAATGATCCTGCCTGCCGTCCGGAGATTGCGGGAGCAGTAGAAAATATGGAGCAGTATGATACTGTTCTGATCGGTTTCCCCATCTGGTGGTATGTAGAGCCGAGAATTGTGGATACCTTCCTGGAAAGCTATGATTTCTCCGGCAAGACTGTGATCCCCTTTGCAACGTCCGGGGGAAGCGGTATCGGCGGAGCGGAGAAAAGTATGCGTGAACACTGCCCGAAGGCAGACTGGAAGCAGGGGAAATTAGTAAACAGCGGGGCAGGAGCATGGGCAAAGTCTGTCCTGGGAGTGTGAGGCGGTTATGCCAAAGGGTTCTGAAGAATTAACGAACGCGAGAAAAGAAGAAATCGTAAATGCCTGCGCCGCTCTCTATGAAACCATGAGTTTTAAGGATATCACCCTCCGGGATATCGGGGAAAAGACTTCTTTTACCAGGACATCGATCTATAACTATTTTCAGACAAAGGAAGAAATCTTTCTGTCGCTTCTGAAACAGGAACATGATGCGTGGATTGCAGACATGGATGAAATGATACATCAGAATACTGCCATGGAAGCGGAGGCATTTGCGGAGGTTTTGGCCCGGATTCTGGAGAAGCGCAGCTGTATGCTGAAACTGATGTCCATGAACATTTACGACATGGAAGTAAACAGCCGGATAGAAAACCTGGTGGATTTTAAGAAATCTTATGCAGAAGCCTCTGAGACGTTGGATAAGTGTCTGGAAAAGTTTTTCCCTTCCATGACAGAGGAAGACAGAAAGGAGTTCCTTTACGCCTTTTTCCCCTTTTTGTTTGGGGTACATCCGTATACTTCCCATACGGAAAAGCAGTTGGAAGCGATGAGACAGGCGGGCGTAAAGGGGGGTGACTGCACCATTTATGAACTGACAAAGCCCTTCCTGCTCAGACTGCTGAAATCCTTTTTATAGCGCCAGCGGGATCGGTCCCGTGCCGAAACCAAAATTATTCAAATTTCCTGTCATAAAGCAGCGCAGCAATCGGCACAACGAAACAGGAGCCTGCATTATGCACCAGTGCCCCGGTAGTGGGTGTCAATATTTCCATGAGTGACAGCACGATCGCTGCAAAGTTAATACACATGGACAGAGTAATGCTTGTTTTGATTGTCCTGACTGCTGCGTCAGACAGGCGCTTCAAATACGGAATTTTTGAAATATCATCGCTCATAAGCGCAATCTCTGCGGCATCAACGGCAATGTCGCTTCCCATGCTTCCCATGGCTACGCTTACATCAGCCGTTTTCAGCGCCGGAGCGTCGTTGACGCCGTCGCCAATCATGCAGACCGTGTGATTTTCTGCCTGCAGTTTCTCAATGCTCCGCACTTTTTCTTCCGGCAGCAATTCTGCCCGGATTTCGGAGATACCAGCCTGCTGCGCAAAATAAGCGGCTGTTTTATTATGGTCGCCGGTAAGTAAAACAGTACGGGTGTGCATATCTGAAAGGCGGGATACCATGTCTTTTACTTCGGGGCGGAGCACATCAGAAAGCGCAATAACACCGATACATTTCTGGCTCTCCGCTACAAGAATGGATGCTTTCCCCTGTGTGCGAAGCCGCTCCAATGCGGATCTGACCGTGCTGTTAATCGAAACTCCGTTTTCAATGAGGAATTTTTCATTGCCGCAAAGCAGGCTGCGATTGTCAGTCTCCGCAAAAACGCCTTTTCCGGTTGTCATTCTGAAAGCAGTTGTTTCCATCACCGGTACTTCTTTTTCCTTTGCATACGCTGCAATCGCCTTCCCCAGCGGGTGTTCGCTCTTAGCTTCAGCAGAAGCGGCCAGAGAGAGCAGGTCCGTTTCACTGATTGTTTCATCAAAAGAAATCGTATCGCTGACATCTAAACGGCCATAGGTCAAAGTGCCGGTTTTGTCAAAAGCAATCATATCCACTTTTCCCATTTTTTCAAGGGCTTCGCCGGACTTGATGATCACGCCGTGCTTTGTGGCCTGGCCGATTGCCGCCATAATAGCGGTAGGCGTTGCCAATACAAGGGCACATGGGCAGAACACAACCAATACAGTTACAGCGGTGACGATATTTCCGCTGAATACATAGGCTGAAACTGCGATAAGAAGAGCGGCAGGAACCAGCCAGCTTGCCACCCTGTCGGCGATTCTCTGCATAGGTGCCTGTTTGTTCTCTGCGTCCTGCACCATGCGGATCAGCTTTTGCAGAGAACTGTTTTCTCCTACCTTTGTCGCCGAAATATCAATCGAACCAAAGCGGTTGATAGTTCCGCAGAACACATCTTCCCCCACGCCCTTGTCAACCGGCAGAGATTCTCCTGTCATAATCGACTGGTCAACCGAGGTTTCACCGCTGATGATTGTTCCGTCAACCGGGATTGTTTCACCGGGAAGGATGCGCAGGATATCTCCCTGCCGGATTTCCTCTGCCGGTATCATTTCTTCTTTTCCGTCCTTTAGTCTGCGTCCCTTTGACGGCGCGAGGCTGATCAGATTTTTGAGGCCCTTTTTCGCCCGGTTTGTCGTAGCTTCCTCTAAAAGCGCGCCGATCGCCATGATAAACACGACTTCTCCCGCCGCAAACAAATCTCCGATCGCAATAGCGGCAAACATGGCAATACAGATCAGGAGGGCCGAAGATATTTTGCTGATACCCGTATTGTGGATTATCCGCCATATCGCCAGATACAAAAGAGGAATACCGCTGATCACGACAGTTACCCATGCCGGGTCAAATGGCAGAAAGGAAAGCTGCACCGGTGTACCGCTAAATTCTTCCATCAGATGCGGGACTAGATCAAGCAGAAGGAATACACCGGCCACGATCGTCATGGGAAGTCCGGCCAGAAAACACTCAAGTTTCTTTAACATAATGGTTCCTCCAATCTGCAAGGCATTTCAAACGGCTTCATTCTTGACACTCGTCTGAGCGTGCCATACAATGAGTTTGATAACAAACATTTTGTTCTCTTTTATTGTAGTCAGCGGAGAATTATTATTCAACGGATAATATCGGTCCCGTGTTCTTTACGGAACACTTTTTAGAAATTGTACGGAAGGAGTTATTATGGACAGAAGACAGCGGAAAACAAGGGCGGCTATTTTTAATGCGTTTAGTACGCTTTTGGCAGAAAAAAGTTATAGCAAAATTACGGTACAGGATATCATTGATAAGGCAAATGTCGGACGGACAACATTCTATGCTCACTTTGAAACAAAAGATGATCTGTTGAAGGCCCTATGCGAAGAACTTTTCGGCCATATTATCAGCAGCGCAAAGGACAGCGCCCACACTCACGGATTATATTCTGACAAAAATGCGCCGGAGTCTGTATTCTGTCATTTGCTTCAGCATCTGCAGGAAGACGAAAATAATATCCTCGAATTGCTGTCCTGTGAAAGCAGCGGGCTTTTTCTTCGGTACTTTAAAGATAGTTTAAATGAGCTGATTCGAAGCCAGTTTGTAAATCAAAACAGAAAAATCAATATGGATATACCACAGGATTTTTTAGTGAATCATATCTCGGGCAGCTTTGTCGAAATGGTATTGTGGTGGATAAAGGGGCATATGAAAAAAACGCCGGAAGAATTAGACCGGTATTTCCGCGCTGTCATCGAACCGATTATATAGCTTCCCGAAGCGGGATTATGACAGGAATATCTGTCCGGGATCAGGGAAGTATCGGCGAAGATCTGCAATGTGCTTATTGAGATGGCTGCGGTTTACGGCGAGAAAGAAAACGGGATGACGCGTATCTGCGTGAAAATATCCCGGGAGAAAATCGCCATGCTCTCAGGCGTACACAGGGTGACGGTTGCAAGAGAGCTGGCGAAGATGAAAAAGAACGGGCTGGTCCGGCCGGACATTTGTTTTACAAGATCCGGGAATCTGTCCGGATAATCACCGCTGAACCGTGGAGATCGCTTAACGGCACAAGAAGCAGCGGGCCGTGTGCGGCTTCATAGGCTTCCACAGCCCTTTTTGCGCCACGAAATCTCCTGCTGTTGTAGTCGTGCAGTACGATCATGCCGCCGCTTAAAAGCCGTGGATAGAAAAATTCAATTCCGGCCAGAGTGGGGGCATACAGATCCGCGTCCAGGCTGACAAGGGAAAAGCGACAATTCTCAAGGCCCTCTGCCGTCTCAGGAAAGTATCCTTTATGAAATCTGACAGTTTCAGGAAAGGGCATCCTTTTCTCCACTGCTTCCATACTTGTGTCGGAGAAGTCGTTTTCCCGGGCCATAGAGAAACCTCCGGCCTTTTCTCTGTCTATGTCCCGGGAGTCAAATCCCTCGAAGGTATCAAACAGATGCAGAGTTCGGTTCGGAAAAAGAGCGTTAAGCTCACGGGAGAGTTCTCCGCGGAAGACGCCAAGCTCCGCAATGTCGCCGGGAATGTCCAGCTCTTTTATTCTTTCCGCCATGCGTATAACCGAGGCTTTGCGGATATCAAACCGGTTCATAAGATCATCAAGCAGGAGAAAACTTCCGTGGAATCCCGCCTCTGCCGCCTGCTTTTTTAATGACTGCGCACGGTCAGTCCCTTTTACTGCGATGAGGATTATACAGGGATTTTTTGCCACGGCCTGCTCCACAGAAAGAACAGGGATGTTTCGGATGGCCGTTCCCTGGAGAGAGGGGCTGTTGTCTCCGAATGCAAGCACTTTTGTACATGACTGGTTAATCAGATTGAGACAGGCTTCACCGAACTGCCCGGCTCCGAGAATGGCAAGCCCTTCTCTGTTGTCCGCGGAATCAATCCTGTTATCTGAAAAATTATTTTTGATATTCATTAATTTGTTTCCTATATCTATAAAATTATTTCTGTTATCCATAAAACATTTCCTGCGTTTCACATTTCCTACATTGCACATTTTTCCAGGGCGTAAAGGGCGGCTCCCGCCGCGCCCACGATCTCGGGTTCCTCGCATATATACAGTTTCGAGCCGATCTTTTCCTCAACAGCACGGACAACACCCGGATTTTTCGCAACGCCTCCGGTCATCATAAACTCCGGTTCCATTCCGACTCTTTTGAGAAGGCCGGACGCCTTTGACGCAATGGCGTGGCATACGCCGTCTGCGATGTCGGCCTTCTCCTTGTTGTTCGCGATAAGGGAGATCACCTCGGACTCGGCGAAGACGGAGCACATGCTTGTGATCTCGATCTTTTCCTGAGACGTCAGGGCAATGGCGCCCAGATCGTCAAGGGACACTTCCAGCGTGCGGGCGATCATCTCAAGGAAGCGCCCGGTGCCTGCGGCGCATTTGTCGTTCATGACGAAGTCCTTTACCTCGCCGTTTTCATTTAAGCGGATCGCCTTGCTGTCCTGGCCGCCGATGTCAAGAATTGTGCGGATCTTCGGATTGAAATAGTGGGCTCCCTTGCCGTGGCAGCTGATCTCGGTGACGTTTTCGTCGGCAAAATCAATGCTCACACGGCCGTAGCCGGTGGAGACGATCCAGGAGATATCCTCTCTTTTAAGTCCTGCTTTCTCAAGCACGTCCGAGAGCACTTTATCCGCGCTGACTCCGGACTTTGCGCCCGTGCGGACGACGGAGAAAGCGCGTATCTTTCTGTCCTGGTCCATAATGACCGCATTGGTCGATGTGGATCCGCTGTCGATTCCCATCACATACATTGTACTGTCTCCTTTTTTCTGTATTTTCGGCCGGCGTGTCTGTGCGGAGAGTGATTCGAGAAAGGCCTCGATCCTTGTTCTTACCTGTCCGCCGCTCTGCCGGGTGTAGTCGGTTTCAAGCAGAAGCATGGGCTTTTGAAGCCATTCTTTCACCCATGCGTATTCATAGGAATAGTTGTCGCAGAACTGCACCGTGTGGTAGATGACCCCATCCACACTGTCTGCGAAACGCCGGATGAGCTCGTCACGGTTGGAAGCCTGCTCCATCCGCATACAGGGAAACTGGCTTAAAAGCCCTCTCACATATCCGCCCATAACGTCCTTTTCATCAAGGAGAAGCTTTCTTCCGACGCCCGTGCAGGTCAGGTCAAAGGCGGCGTTTGCTCCGTTTTCTTTCAGGATGGCCTTGATGCTGTCGTTTGCCCGCGCGCCGATGATTCCGATGTTGAGTGCTCCGCTCTTTACGGAGCAAGGATCTTCGGCATCTTTCTTGCGGAGATACCGGGCAAAAGTCTTTTCATTGAACCGGGTAAAAGTCTCCCCGCTGAAAGTAAGAGAGCCGCTGTTCTGACCGGAAGGGAGATCTTCGGTCTGGCCTGAGGCGGAACGTGCGTCTTCTCTCCAGTGTTCGTACTCGCGGATCATATCGCGGATCCGCTGTGCGTAGAGTATCACTCCGGCTTCCTTTGTGATGCGGGGCGTATCCAGCATATAGATGAACCGGTCGGGAAATTCTTCTCTGAGAACGTCATACACCCGGCGGATGCTGTCGCAGCATGTCGTCAGGATGATGCCTTCGTAGTCTCTGCTCATCATTTCTTCCAGCACCCCTTTGGCAAAACTGCACATGTTCGGGTGCATCCGGATTTCCGCCTGGTTAAAATTCGTCACGTCCGGCTCGATCCGTTTCATTTCTGTACCCATGGATTCAAACACTTCCACAGGCGCGTATTTGCATATATATCCTAGCATGCCTTTTTCTCTTTCCTCTCTGAAGTATCATTTTCCGCCGCGTATTCGGTAAGCCCGCCTGCTTCCCCGTTTTTAAGCATCTCAAGAAATGCTTCCAGACGGGTCTTGATCTGTCCGTCGTGGCTGTTGCGCCGGTCGATGCCGTCCCCGTCCAGGATCAGCATGGGAATATCCAGTTCTGTGAGCTTTTCTTTCAGCAGTACACTGCCGCCGGAAGACTGCTTGCAGCCCCAGTGGCAGAACTGGATGACCGCGTCCGGGTGAAGCGTCTTTGCAAGGTGGCTGACCATCTCCGCCTTGTGGGAGTAGGAACCGTTGTACAGGTTGCGGATAATCTTCCCTGCAAGGGCGTGGAAGGGTCTTGACTCGTCCAGCTTCTCCATGGAGTCGATGATGATGTCGCTTGCTATGATCTGATAGTTCTCATTTGAGTTAAAATAGCTCTTAAGCGTCTCCTGGTAAAAGGGAAGCAGGTGAATCCAGAGGATTTTCTTTCCCTCGAATTTCGGGTATGTCTGAATGTCCTTTACCATGAAGCGGATCAGGTCTAAAAACTCCCGGGTTCCGATGAGCAGATGCATTCCCATCATCATATAAAGGTGGCTGATGAGTTCGCCGGGGTAGTACCGTTCACTCTGCAGACGGAAAAAATGCATCAGTTCCTTCCGCGTCTCATTTTCAATCCGGATAGATTCCCTCAGCCTTTCCTCGTCGAAGGGCACGCCGAAGCGGCTCTCAAGCTCCCGGGCAAACGCTTTTAACTGATCTGCCAGGTAATCGACCGAGGCGTCATCATCCCGGTATGGGACGTCGAGAAAAGTAAAGGGAACTCCTTTTTTCTTCTCCAGATAGCGGAACGTATTGAGGTTTCCGTCGCAGGAGAGAGACGTTGTGACCGCATAACGGGGGACGGGCACGGCGCCGCTGTCGATCGCTCCGACAAATGTCTTGTGGTAGGAGCATAAGGTGGGAGCAATTCCCTCATTCTGCGCATAGTCTATGAAAAAATCTTCCAGATGATATCCGCTGAAATAGCAGGAAAGACATTCGATGGAGAGCGTGTTAAGCCCGAAGCATCCGATGAGTTCACAGGGCGAGAAAATATTTCCCCAGACATAACTGTCCGGGCGCGCCAGTGAGTCAGCCACAAAAGACATCATCATGGACTCAAGCTTCTGATATCCTTTTGAGAGTCCTTTGCCCGGGATCAGCTTCATGCGGAACTTGTTTGCCTTGAAGCCGAGAAGGATCTGATTCCAGGTTTCACCGGGGTTCTCCACAGTCTGTTTTTTCACGTAATCGATATATTTGTCTGCAATCCACATGTACTGCTGCCTCCTTAAATCTGCACATGGAATTTATTTTACCGCGATGAGAGAAGAAGTCAAGGTTTTGTGAAAAAAATACGGGAAGCCGCTGCCTTTTGGCGCTGCGGCTTCCCGTACTGCCTGTATCCTTTGATTCTGCTGTCAGGCAGTGTCCTGCCTTTACAGGATGGATTTTCTGTATTCGGTGATTTCTTCCGGACTGATCTCGCATAAAGCAATAATCTGTTCGTCGGTATACCCCTGGCGGATCATTTTTAATGCGACTGCGCGCTCCTGCATCATATGACGCTCCTGATTATATTCAAAAATACTCATTTCCTTCGCCTCCGCTTGGATATATGCAATGCTTTGTACGCATTATAGCATACGCATACGGCAGATGTCAGTAAAAAATATGCTTTTTCTCTTGACTGTCCCCTTACTATACAGAGTATACTATTCAGTGCTGTGTTATCACAGAAACAGCCGGGAATAGTTCCGGCAAAAAGTATCGGAGGATGAGAGCATGGATTTTCTGAATGGCAAAATCAAAACAATCTACTTCAAATACCTTTCAGCGGCATTCGGCAGTGCCCTGATTACTTCGATCTATTCCATCGTGGATATTGCGATGGTAGGTCAGTACCACGGGCCCGAAGGCTCGGCAGCCCTGGCGGTGGTGGCGCCGGTCTGGAACATCATATACAGCCTCGGGCTTCTGATGGGAATTGGAGGCTCTGTTTTGTTCAGCACAATCCGCGGAAAGGCGGACGGGGATATCAAAAAGTCAAACGAATATTTTACATCGTCCGTGATCGGGGCGATTATTCTGGCGCTGGTCATCTGGCTGGTCATTATCTTTTTCGACAGACAGCTTCTTCTTGTGTTCGGAGCGCAGGATAATACGCTGACACTGGCGAGAGAGTATGTACGTCCGATCAAGGCCGCGATCCCGTGTTTCCTTTTCAATCAGATGCTTGCCGCATATCTGAGAAATGACGGAAATCCGGCGCTGGCCACAGGAGCCGTGCTGACGGGCGGAATATTCAACATATTCGGGGATTATTTCTTCGTATTTACATGTGATATGGGAGCGTTCGGCGCGGGACTTGCGACGGCGATCGGCTCCGCTTTAAGTTTCCTGGTGATGCTGTCTCATTTCTTCATGAAGAAGAACACGCTGAGACTTGTAAAGCCGGAAAACCTGCCGGGCAAGTTAAAAGAGATTACGGTGACCGGATTCTCTACCTTTTTCATTGATGTGGCAATGGGAATTCTGACGATTCTTTTCAACCGTCAGATTGTGATTTATCTCGGGACGAACGAACTGGCCGTCTACGGAGTTATTGTAAATATCAGTACATTTGTCCAGTGCTGCGCGTACAGTGTGGGGCAGGCGTCACAGCCGATTATCTCCACGAATTTCGGCGCAGGCAAGGGCGGACGTATCCGCGAGACGCTGAAATATGCGCTTGGGACAGCAGCGTTTTTCAGCATTGTGTGGACAGCAGCCGCCATGCTGGTTCCGAACGGGTTTATCCGGGTCTTTATGGCGCCTACGGAGGAAGTATTGAGCATTGCGCCGGCGATCATCCGGTCGTATGCCATCGCCTTTCTGTTCCTGCCGTTTAACGTATTTTCGACCTATTACTTCCAGGCGCTGATGAAGCCGAGGATATCCTTTGTCGCATCCGTTGCGAGAGGGCTTGTGATCAGCGGTATTCTGATCTATCTGCTTCCGGCCGTACTGGGAGGAAATATGATCTGGTTTGCAGTTCCGATCACAGAAGTGGTTGTTGCTGTTTATGTTGCTTATAATATGAAAAAGTGTACAAATCAGCTTATGAATTGATTTGTAAACTGATAAGAATACATTTAATAAGAATGCATTAGCGAAGAAAGGAAGGGATGAGCATGAACAGGATCATCACAATCGGGCGTGAGTTCGGAAGCGGGGGACGTGAGTTTGGCAGACGGCTCTCTGAGACGCTGGGGATTGCCTATTACGATCAGGAGATCATAAGTGAGATCGCGAAGAGGACAGAGATGTCCGAACAGTATGTGCGGTCTATCGTGGAGCACAAGCCGCAGATCTCCTTCCCCATTCATGTAGGGAGGAGTTTCTATCCGACAGCCATGCCGGTCTTTGACCAGAGCATGACAGTGTATCAGGAACAGTCCCGGATCATCACCGAGATGGCACAGAAGTCAGACTGCGTGATTGTAGGACGGTGCGCGGATTACATTTTAAAAGAATACGAGCCGTTCCGCGTTTTCATCTATGCGGATCTGGAGAGCAGGATGAAACGATGCCGTGAAAAAGCCCCGGAAGAGGAGAAGATGACGGACAAAGAGCTGAAGCAGCATATCCTCGGGATCGACAGGAAGCGCGCAAAGTATTATGAATTTTACACCGGGCACAAATGGGGCGACCGGCTTAACTTTGATCTGTGCATCAACACGTCGCGCACGAAGATCAAAGAGATCGTGCCGGTGATGTCAAAGCTCTTCTGAAAAGCCGCGGACAAATCATAAGGAACAATCAGGGCAGGTTTGATACGGGTATTCTTACCCGCAGAATCTGTCCTTCTTTTTCCGAACTTCCAACCTCGTCGATCAGACGCTCCTCACAGGAATTTCCTCTGATTTGGTAATTGTTTTCTTCGATAAACTGAAACAGCCTGCGGTAAATGGTGTCCGCATCTTCCAGCCCGCCGTTTCCGCAGGCTTCTGCGTAATATCCGGCAGGAATTGCGCTGTTGGCATATTTGGGCTGGTTTACATAGATCATGATACGGGAGACTGTGGATGTGACTCCGGATCATGGTCAGCCTTGCGAAGCCCCATTACACCGATCAGGGAATCAGGGAAACACGGGCGCTGACAGTAAATATCGTGGATGAGGCAATGCTGAAAAAAGCGGATCGCACAGGATGTGTCAGCGGAAACAAAGTGGATAAATCCGATATGTTCGCATTCCATATGCTGGATCTCCGGCGGATGTGTACGTGATCAACCGGGAGAATATCAAGTGGCTGGTGGATTATCTGGAGAAGAGGCGCATCCCCTGGCCCTTTGACATGGTGGTGATCGATGAGCTTTCGTCCTTTAAGAACCACAGCAGCCAGAGGTGGAAAGCTTTGCGGAAGGTAAGGCCTAAGATCAGGCGCATGGTGGGCCTGACCGGCACACCTGCCGGAGGCGGTCTGATGTATCTGTGGGCGGAGACCTATCTCATTGACAATGGGGAGCGGCTGGGACGGTTCATCGGCAGATACCGGGAAGCTTATTTTAAGGCGGACGGCATGAATCCCTATACCGGTGTGGTGTACAGTTATGTGCCGCTGCCGGGTGCGGAGGAGCGCATCTACCATAAAATCTCCGACATTTCCGTGTCCATGAAGGCACTGGACTATCTGGACATGCCAAAGTTTGTGCCGGTGGTGCACCGGGTGGATATGGAGCCCCAGGAGCGGAAGCTGTATGAGGAATTAAAGAAGGAGCTTCTGGTGGAAGTGGACGGGGAAAACATTGATGCCGCAAATGCGGCGGTGCTTTCCGGGAAGCTTCTGCAGATGGCAAACGGAGCCATCTACAGTGACAGCCGGGAGGTCATCCCGGTGCATAGGCAGAAGCTTCCGATGCTGGAAGACCTGATTGAGCAGGCCAATGGCCAGAATGTTCTGGTGGCGTACTGGTATCAGCATGACCGCAGCCGGATTCTGGAGTTTTTGACAGAAAAGGGATACCAGCCAAGGGATATCAAAACGGAGGCAGATATTTCTGAGTGGAATGCCGGACATATCCAGGTTGGGCTGATCTCCCCTGCCGGAGCCGGACATGGGCTGAACATCCAGAGAGGCGGCCATATCCTGATCTGGTTTTCCATGATCTGGTCGCTGGAAATGTATCAGCAGACCAATGCCAGGCTTTGGCGGCAGGGACAGAAGGAGGTGGTGACAGCGCACCATATCGTCTGCCGTGACACTGTGGATGAGGATGTCTTGAAGGCACTGGAGCATAAAGACACCACGCAGCAAAACCTGATCGCCGCAGTCAAGGCGCATCTGACAATCTGAGTCAATCTAATGGCAATCCGAGAAATAAAAAATATCGGAGGTAAGAGCCATGAGCATTATGTGGAAGTATCTGGATAAGAGGTCGGCTACCATCGCCGCCATCAAGGACTACAGCAGCATGCAGTTTATCATCAGCCACACGGCTGAGGAGATCAAGGCAGAGCGGGATCGGATGAGCAGCACAGGCAGCCCAAGATGGGACGGCATGCCCCATGCCCACAATCCGCAGGCCGGTGAGGAGCGCTCCTCTGCTTATAACAAAAAGAACAGGGCGCTGAGCCACCTGGTGATCCTGCTGTTTGGAAAGGCGTGAGTAATATCGCGGATGATGTTCCTGCTTACTCATGCTATACTGATATCGTGAAGATGTGGGCAAAGCCTTGCGGGAGAAATCCTGCAGGGCTTTTTGTATGCCCAAAGGGAGGTGAGCCGATGCCAAGGAAACCAAAGCGGCCCTGTTCCCACCCCGGCTGTCCCCGGCTTACGGACGGGAGGTTTTGCGAGGAACATGAGAAGCTGGAGGCCAAACGCTACGAGAAGTACGACAGGAATCCGGAAACCAAACAAAGGTACGGAAGAGCGTGGAAACGAATCAGAGACAGGTTCATGCATGCACACCCTCTTTGTGAGAAGTGTCTGGAGGAAGGCAGACTTACCGAGGCGGAGCAGGTGCATCATATTAAGCCGTTAGCAGAAGGAGGTGACCACAGCGATGGGAACCTGATGTCTCTTTGTTCTTCGTGCCACGCAAAAATCCATGCGAAGCGTGGTGACAGGTGGCATGGCAAAAGCCGCCCACAAAGGGGTGGCTTTTAACAAGACCAAAGCAGAGTCTCGCAGCTTTTTGTTGCAGTGATGGATATACATCTTCTCCGCCAAATGTCTGGAACGGCGCGCTTAGTGCAGAATCGAGCATTCCCTCATCACGCAGACCGGATGAGCCGCCAGTTTCGGCAATCAGCTGGTCATGGATAAGAAGTACCTGTGATTTGGTTAGTCGTATCATTTGGCAAGCACCTCATAGGCCTGACGGTTCTTCTCAATCAAGCGGCGGGAAATAGACATGACATCTTCATCAGCAGCAAGCTGCTCCTGTTCAGCTGATGAAAATTCCATAACCAGATAGCGTGGAACGTTGTTTTTCAGGATGACTACTGCGCCGCTCTCATCAACAAGGCGAGCGACCTTGGAGAAGTTCTGGTTTGCTTCCGTAATGGAAACCAGATTGTTTGTATTAATGTTCATAGGAAAACCTCCTCGTTGCTTTCGTTACTTTTATTATATCCGAAAATAGGAGAAATTCAACCTATTTCTTGCATTTTTGTGACGGGAGGGGCGGTCAAAATCTCTGCGGCTCTGTCCCACGGGAACGGGTGCGGGAAGGAAAAAGTCTGCCGTCAAGGAGAAGGCCGAGAACGGCAATCCAGGCGGACGAAGACTGGAAGTTCTGGACATTCCCGAAGTCGAGGGTGTTGATATGCCAAAGCCCCATGAGTTTCTCTCTGCAGAGCAGCGTGACGGAAGTACGCTCCAGGCGGAGGAAATCTACAAAGAAACCTGGGAGTGGCTGAAGAAGATCGGCTGTGCCGCAAAGGTGTCCCCACAGCTTTTAGAGCGGTACGCCATGTGCAGCGCTCGCTGGATTCAGTGCGAGGAAATGACCAACCGCATGGGCTTCCTCTCCAAGCACCCTATCACCCAGAAGCCGATCCCATCGCCGTTTATCAACATCGGCATCAACTATATGAACCAGGCGGTGCGGCTCTGGAATGAGATTTTCCAGATTGTCAAGGAAAACTGCAGCACGGATTACGGGGAAGTCTCTCCCCAGGATGATTTGATGGAGCGTCTGCTCAGAGCGAGGAAAGGATAACGATATGTTTGAAAAGGTAAATTCGAGCCATCCGGACAAGATGGCGGATCTGGGAAATGAACTGGGACAGTGCCGAGAAGATATTCTGAACTCCCTGCTTCAGCCCGTTCGCCGCATTGACCGCCGTCTGCTTGATGGCGTTCCAGACCTGCGGCGCTGTATTTTTGATATTGTTCCAGATATTGACGAAAAATGCGGATATCTGCGACCACAGATTGCTCCACCACTGAGGGATAGCGGAGAAGAAATCCACGAATTTCTGAGCTGCCGCAGAGATTGTCTCCGTAAAGAAGACCACCACCTTGTCCCAAAGCTCCATCAGCTTGGCGGATACGGTTTCCCACAGCTGCCCGAACCACTCGGTAATTGCTCCCCAGTTTTTCACCACAGCGATGATCATCGCAATCGCCGCAGCCACCGCAGCAATGATTCCGATGATGGGAAGCAGGGAAATATTCAGTGCCCCAAAGGACACTGCAAGAGCTGCAATGATCGGCACCAATGCCGTAAAAGCCACCAACAATGCACCCAGGATAATTACAAAGTTCTGCACCGGCTCCGGAAGCATCCCAAAGACCTCGCTCACCGCGGTGATGATCGCCACCAGAGGCGGCAGCACCACATTGGCCAGTTCCACGATCTTTTCTCCCAACGGAACCAGAGCCTGCCACGCTGTCATAGGTCTCGCCCACGGAAGTCAGGGAAGTGATGAATTTCAGGTTTGTTTCCATTTGCTTCCGATAAGCTGGACGGTAGTTGCCACCGGGCATGCCGGCATTTCTTCTTTTGTCATCATGATTGGTTCACCTCATTTCAGTGAGTCTGGTTTTCGTTATAAAATCCCAATAGTTTAAAATAGAATGTTATATACTAAAATCAAGCAGAAAATCTGCCAGATACACAATTTTTACACCGTTGATATTTCCAGCAGCCAGTTCATCCAATGTTACCACATACTTAGGATAGTGGTCTTTGAGTTCAAGAAGATTAGCGACCTCCTGATCCGATTCCTCCGGCAGGCTGCGGCATACCTGAACATAAATCCGCTCGTCGCGCCGCACCGCGACAAAATCAATCTCTTTTGTTTCATTCTTGCCGATATAGACTTCATAGCCTCTTCTGCGAAGTTCAAAATACACAATGTTTTCCAGCATGGCGGCGACAGACTTTGGATGAAATCCCATCATACAGTATTTCAGGGATGCGTCAGCCAGATAAAATTTTTCCTGCGTTTTCAGCACAGATTTTCCCTGCAGATCATATCGCTGGCAGCGGTATATAACAAAGGCTTTTTCCAGCCAGTTCAAGTAGTTGTAAACTGTTTCAACAGACAGGGAGCGTCCTTCACTTTTCAGGAATTTGGCAATGGCATTGGCGGAAAATGTTTTGCCGACATTTTCAAGAATATATTTGACAACCCGGTTGAATAAATCAAAGTTTGTAATGTTGTGACGTTTTGTAATATCGCTTGTAATAACAGAACTGTAAATTCCCTCCACGATCTGATAGGCCGAGCGTTCGTCAAAACGACCAAGAGCTATAATCGGGAAACCGCCCACCCGCAGATACTCGGTCAGCAGTTCTTTTTGGGAGCGGGAGTCTCCTTTTTTAAAATCCAGATATTCGGCAAAGGAAAGGGTATAGACCGGAATGGAAATGTACCGTCCAGTTAAATATGTGGAAATTTCGCCTGACATCAGTTTTGAATTGGAGCCGGTTACATATATGTCGGTATTAAAGTCCTCCAGCAGGCTGTTTACGGCCTTTTCCCATCCCTCAATCTCCTGGACTTCATCCAACAAAAGATAGTAACGGCCGTCAGCGTTCATCTGATTTTTTATATCGTTATACATATCCCTGTCAGACATATTGCGGTCAAATTCTTCTGACGTATACCGCATACTGATGATGTGATCTCTGGCGATCCCGCTTTTTTGCAGGTCGTCACGCAGCATTTCTAAAATTGTGGACTTGCCGCAGCGCCGGATTCCCGTCAGTATCTTGACAAGAGGAATGTCTCGGTAGGTTTTTAGTGCATTCATATATTGTGGACGAATAATCACATTGCTCACCTCCTCTTATGTTATTAGTATATCCAAAAACTACAAAAATATCAAAAGTTTTTCCGTATAAAACGAAAAAAACTTATGGAATAAAGAAAATTTTTTCTTGTAATATATAAAAATCCTGGTTACTTTCCGGTAACCTGGTTATAAAAAAGTGCGTACTTTTAAAATGTAACAATGAGTATTACAATAAACTTGCAAACGAAAAAGGACGTTTGACATTACAGATACGGAGGTAAAAATTATGGCACTTTCAAATCTCTTTGGCTGGAGGAAAAAGATGGAGACAGGTTCCGCTTCCGCGTGCGGAACAGCCTGTGGAGCGGCAGACAAGCCGGGGGAGAAGCTGGCAGCGTGCGGAACGGCCTGCGGAGCGGCAGACAAACCGGAGGAGAAACCGGCGGCATGCGGTTCTGCATGTGGAGCAGCAGACAAGTAAGAGATGGAGCATGGCAGCGGGGCTTTCAGAAAAACAGGAGCTTAAGCTGCCGCAGATTCACTTCACGGGGCTGCCTCTGTCAGCACCGTGAGACACAGGAACATCCGTATCAGACAGAATCCGTATTAAACAGGAAATGAAGCAGAAAAGAGGGAATCAACCGATGAAACAATATTTTTCTTTTCAATGGCATATTACAGATGAATGTGATCAGAGGTGCAAGCACTGTTATATATTTTCGGAAGACAACTGCAAAAAGCTGGATTCCATGACATGGGAGCAGATGAAGGATACGTTTTACAACTGCCTTGACTTCTGTCAGACGTATGACCGCCTGCCGTATTTTTATATTACCGGGGTCGAGAAAATAAAATGCATTAAAAATGCGGGAATCCGTGCTGTGATCATGACGACTGTGTCCGGCACGAACATTGACGAGATCCCGGACATCATCGACACGGTTGTGGCCCACAGGGCGGATGTGTTTGCCTTTGCGCGGTACTGCCCGACGAGCGAAGAAAAGGACGTGGGGATTACGCCGGCACGATACCGGAAGCTTCTTGCGGACTGTGACCGGAAGTTTAAAGAATATGAGGCGGCGGGATGCGAGACTTATTTCAATAAGAAAGACCATCTCTGGACACTGTACGAGTATGAGACAGGAGAATTTCAGATTCCGGAGAATGCGGAAGAGGGCGTGATCTACGGCGGCTGCAACTGCGGGAACTGCCATATGACGATCCTTCCCACAGGAGAGGTTTTCGCCTGTCGCAGAGTACAGAACAGCCGGGTTGGAAATGTGTTTAAAGACAGGCTGGCCGATATATGGATCTGCCAGATGGAGCAGTACCGGGATTATACGAAATTTGAAAAATGCGCGAAATGCGAACTGCTTGCGTGGTGCCGCGGATGTCCGGCTGTGGCAAGCGGAAAAGACGGGGAGTTCTACGCGGCGGATCCGCAGTGCTGGAAGGAGACAGCGTAAGAAAGGGGTAACGTAAGAAAAGGAGACAGCATAAGAAAGGGGACAGGGTAAGATGGGAAGTACAAAACACGAGAAAGCGGATATCGTACTGGATACAATCCTTCACCGCAGATCGATCCGGAGGTTTGACTCCAGACAGATCGATGAGACGGACCTTCACAAAATCCTGCAGGCGGGGGTTTACGCGCCCAGCGCAGGAGGAAGACAGAGCGCAGTCTTCGCCGTCTGTCAGGATCGGGAAGTTAACGTACGTCTGGGAAAGATCAAGCGGGCTATTTCCAATCCGCATATGGCGACTGCGGGAAACTATATTTCAAAAGATCAGCCCAGCATCGCCGATGATCCGAAGATTACGGATGCTTTCTACAGTGCGCCCACAGTAATCTATCTGTTTGCGCCGAAGGACTTTCTCTTTTCTGCCGAGGACTGTGCGGCGGCAGCAGAGAACATGATGCTTGCGGCGGACTCCATCGGCGTGGGATCCTGCTATATTGGCCAGGGCTGGACCGCCTTCGCTGATCCGTACGGGCAGGAAATCTTGAAAAAATGGGAGATTCGCACAGATTATTACGGGGTAGCACAGCTTCTTCTGGGGTATCCGAGAGAAGGAGACCGGCATCCGGAGGCAAAGCCGAGGAAGGCAGGCCGCGTGATTCGTGTGTGAATTCGGAAAATGAGAGAAAATCAGCAGCAGTTCAGTTGTCTGAACGGATACGAAGATCAATCAGGAGGAAAGAAAATGGACGCAGCGACATGTCTGAGAAAACTTCAGTATGTGGGAGTGCTCTCCTTTGCTACGGTGGATGAGACGGGAGCTCCCCAGGTGCGGAATATCAGCGCCATTCATTATGAGAAGGATGAGATTTATTTTTTTACCGCCAGAGGGAAGGACTTCTGCCGAGAACTGCTCTCAGACGGGCGGGTGCAGGTGCTCGGGTATACGAAATATAAGGAAATGATCCGCCTCTCCGGGAAGGCGGCTCCGGTGCCGGAAGAGAGACAGAAGAAATGGATTGATAACATTTTCAGGGAACAGCCTTATCTTGCCAATGTGTATCCGGGAGATACGAGGAAGATCGGCATCGTGTTCGTGATCCGGGACGCGCAGATCGAGTATTTCAATCTCGGGGTCCGGCCCATCTTCCGGGAAAGCTATACAATCGGTGAGGGAAATGTTACATTAAAAGGGTATCAGATCACAGAGGACTGTATCGGCTGCGGCACATGCGTTCAGAACTGCCCGCAGGGCTGCATCGAGCCGGGACAGCCTTTTGCGATACAGCAGGAGCACTGTCTTCACTGCGGAAGCTGCTTTGAGCACTGCCCGGTGTCGGCGGTTCAGAGGAGGTAGGAATCATGTTTGCCGGAAAATTTGCAGGGATACATTCCATGAGAAAAAACGGGGGCTATACAGGGAAGGACAGAGAAGGAAAGGAGAACAAAAGTCCGGCAGAGCGCCTAAGAAAGGCGCTTGATAAAGCGGAGACGGTTGTCATCGGAGCAGGGGCAGGACTGTCCACGTCGGCGGGGTTTGTGTACACCGGAGAACGTTTTGACAGGTATTTCTCGGATTTTGCGGAGAAATACGGATTTTCTGATATGTATTCGGGCGGATTCTATCCCTTTGCGACGCTGGAAGAATTCTGGGCGTACTGGAGCAGGTATATCTGGATCAACCGCTGCCAGAATGCGCCGAAACCGGTGTATGACAGGCTCTATGATCTGGTGAAGGATAAGGATTACTTCGTTCTCACAACGAATGTGGATCACTGTTTTCAGAAAGCGGGATTTGACAGAGAGCGGCTCTTCTACACTCAGGGAGATTACGGACTTCTGCAGTGCAGCGAACCGTGCACGCAGGAGACGTATGACAATGAGAAAATCATCCGGAAAATGGTGGAGTCTCAGGGATTTCTGATCGGGGAAGACGGCACGCTTACCCTGCCCTCCGGCAGAAAGCCGCGGATGTGTGTGCCTTCAGAACTTGTCCCGCACTGTCCCCACTGCGGGAAACCATTGACGACAAATCTGCGCGCGGACAGTACTTTTGTGGAGGATGCGGGATGGCATCGGGCGTCGGAACGGTATGCAGAGTTTATGGAGAGCAGGAAGGGCGGGAAGATCGTTTTCCTGGAGCTCGGGGTGGGGTACAATACTCCGGTGATTATCAAATATCCTTTCTGGCAGATGACGTATCAGAATCCGGAGGCGGTTTACGTGTGCGTAAACTATGGGGACGCGGCAGCGCCGCAGGAGATCGCGGAGCGGGCTGTCTGTATTGACGGGGATATTGGAGAGTTACTGAAAAATACAGTTGAATGTATGGAAATACAATGATAATCTTGTATACGGACAACGGTTCAGCTACAGGGCAGAACTGGTGCAATTACGAATGACACCGGAGCATCTTTTCACATTGTTCCGGTATCAGGGGAGGAAAGAACCATGCAGTCAACACCAGAAACAATGCAGCCGGAAGACAGTACAGGACAGCCGGCATCAGGCCCGACAGAGCCGAAGTCAAAAATGTTAAAGAAGGCTTTTGTCACAGCGTTCCCGTACACGATACCGATTTTCGCCGGATTCTGGTTTATCGGTCTTACATATGGAATTTATATGAATGTATCAGGCTTCAGTTTCTGGTATCCGATGGTGATGAGCCTGACGATATTCGCGGGATCCATGGAGTTTGTAGCGGTCAATCTGCTCCTTGGGGCGTTTAATCCGCTGCAGGCGCTTGCCATGACCCTGATGATCAATGCCCGGCATCTCTTTTACGGCATCTCCATGCTGGACAAGTTCAGGGGACTGGGCCCAAAGAAGATCTATCTGATCTTCGGCATGTGCGACGAGAGCTTTTCCATCAACTATACTGCAGACATTCCCGAGGATGTGGACCGGGGATGGTTCATGTTCTTTGTGACACTTTTAAATCATCTTTACTGGGTATCCGGCGCCACGCTCGGCGGAATTTTCGGCTCCTTTATTCACTTCAACACGGAGGGGCTGGATTTTGTCATGACCGCCATGTTTGTTGTAATTTTTATCGAGCAGTGGAAGAAAGAGAAGAGTCCGTTATGCGGCATTCTGGGACTTTTCATTTCGCTGATCTGTCTGATCGCCTTCGGGGCGGACGGGTTTATCATTCCGGCCATGATTGCCATTGCCCTTGTTCTGACAGTGCTGCGGCGGCCGCTTGAGAAGGGAGGAGAGGTACAGTGACACTTACGCAGCAGATCATCACAGTAGGAGCGGTTGTGCTGGGGACAATGATCACCCGCTTTCTTCCGTTTTTTCTCTTCCCTGCGGGGAAAGAGACGCCGAAGTATATGCAGTATCTCGGCAGAGTACTTCCTTTCGCAGTGTTCGGCCTGCTCATTGTCTACTGCCTGAGAAATGTGAGCATCTTTACAGGGAGCAGAGGCATCCCGGAAATGATCGCAATCGCCGTGGTCGTCGCTCTGCACCTCTGGAGAGGGCAGATGCTTCTGTCCATCGCAGGCGGGACCGTGTGCTATATGCTGCTTGTTCAGCTTGTATTCTGAAGTATTAAAACGCCTCGGCTAATAAGTATTAATAAGAATAAATAAGAAGTAAACCGGTTGTTTCAAGTGTTTCTTATGTTTACTTTCCATTTCTCATATGCTAGAATACATACGCTTAAAGTGTAAATGACAGAATTCTCATTTGCACTTTTTTTGTGCGATAAGACAGGCAGAGAGCAGAGAAAGGAGAGCCGCAGTGATTACAATCGGCAGCTATGTGAAACCAAAGACACTGGAGGAGGCGTATGAGCTCAACCAGGCCCGCAGCAGCAGAGTTATGGGAGGAATGATGTGGATGCGCCTCGGAAACGCCCGCGTGAAGACGGTCATCGATCTGTCCGGTCTCGGGCTCGATCAGATCGAGGAGACGGACAACGTGATCCGGATCGGAGCAATGTGTACATTAAGGCAGCTGGAACAGTGTGAGTGCTTAAGAGAGCTTTACGGGGACGGAATCAGAGAATCCGTCCGCCATATTGTGGGAGTGCAGTTCAGAAACCAGGCAACCGTAGGGGGAAGCGTTTTCGGGAGATACGGATTCTCCGATGTGCTGACCGCGCTGCTTTCGCTGGATACGTTTGTGGAACTGTACAATGGAGGCACAATCCGGCTCTCCGAGTTCGTAAAGAGGAAACCGGACAAAGACCTTCTTCTCTCGGTGATTGTAAGGAAGAGCAAAAGAATGTTCCGCTATGATTCCGTCCGCCGGACAAAGACGGATTTCCCCGTGATCGCCTGCGCGGTCGTGACCGGTATCGTGAACGGCAAGGAGACATGGTATTTTTCTGTCGGCGCAAGGCCCATGAAGGCGGCTCTGCTCGAGAAGCAGTGGGAGATCCCGCTGGACGCTTCAGAGGAGCAGATCACAGAGTATGCCGGTAAGGCGGCGTCGGAGTTTACATATGGAACAAATATGCGCGGAAGCGCAGAATACAGACAGCATCTGGCAGAAGTGCTGCTGAAAAGAGAGATCCGCTCGATTCTGGAAGAAAAAAGCGGAACGCAAAAGGTTTCGGACTGATCGGAGGGGAAGACAGATGGAGATACAGTTTGTTTTAAACGGGAAAAAAGTCACGGCGGACGTGCAGCCTGATGCCGTGCTTCTCGATGTGGTGCGCGGTCTCGGATGCAAGAGTGTGAAATGCGGATGCGAGACAACCAACTGCGGTCTGTGTACCGTGTGGATCGACGGGAAATCCAGTCTGTCCTGCTCTGTTCTTGCGGCAAGAGTGGACGGCCACGAGGTTACGACGCTGGAAGGCGTGGAAGAGGAAGCGGCAGAGCTCGGACGGTTCCTTGCTGCGGAAGGGGCGGAGCAGTGCGGATTCTGTTCCCCCGGATTTATCATGAACGTGCTCGCCATGATGAGGGAGCTTGAGAACCCGGATCTGGATGAGATCAAAGAGTACCTGGCAGGCAACCTCTGCCGCTGCACGGGATATATGTCGCAGCTTCGGGCGATTCAGAAATATATGGAAGCAAAACAGACAGAACAGTGCATGGAGGTGCCGGCATGAGCGAAAAGGAACAGACAGCAGTGAATACCCGGAAAACGGGAACAAACACAGAAAGCGGCAGGTGCGACCTGACGAAGCTCCGCGTCGTGAATCACTCGGTGCCGAAGGTGGATTCCGGATCTCTTGTGGCAGGAAAGGCAGTGTACACAAACGACCTGGCTCCGTCAGACTGCCTGATCGTGAAGGTGCTGCGAAGCCCTCACGCCCATGCGCTGATCCGCGGTATCGACACGGAAAAGGCGAAGGCAGTGCCCGGAATCGAGTGTGTTTTTACCTATAAAGACTGCCCGGACAAGCGTTTTACACTGGCAGGGCAGACCTATCCGGAGCCGAGCCCCTACGACCGGCTGATTCTGGATCAGAGGGTGCGTTTCGTCGGAGACGCCGTCGCGATCGTGGCGGGGACTTCTGAGGAGGCAGTGAAAAAGGCGCTGAAGCTGATCAAGGTGAAATACGAGGTGCTTGAACCGGTGCTTGACTTCCGCAAGGCGCTTGACAACCCGGTTCTTGTCCATCCGGAGGACAACTGGAGAAGCCTGGCCCCTGTGGGTGCGGACAATAAGAGAAACCTGTGCGCCCATCAGGAGAGCGGAAGCGGAGATATCGAGGCGGTCCTCGCGTCGTGCGATTATGTGATCGACCGCGTCTACCACACTCAGGCGAATCAGCAGGCCATGATGGAGACGTTCCGTGCGTACACATATGCAGATACTTACGGAAGGCTCAATGTAGTCTCTTCTACCCAGGTGCCCTTCCATGTGCGGCGTATCCTGGCAAACGCCCTCGATATTCCGAAGTCGAAGGTCCGCGTGATCAAGCCGAGAATCGGCGGCGGATTCGGCGCAAAGCAGACGGCAGTGTGTGAAGTCTACCCCGCGTTTGTGACGTGGATGACGGGTAAGCCGGCGAAAATTATCTATACAAGGGAGGAATCCCTGATTGCTTCTTCCCCGAGACATGAGATGGAGATGCATGTGAGAGTCGGCGCAGACAAAGAAGGGCATATCCGTGGAATCGATCTCTACACTCTGTCGAACACCGGGGCATACGGAGAGCACGGCCCGACAACCGTGGGTCTTTCCGGCCACAAGTCCATTCCGCTCTACGGACAGGCGGAGGCGTTTCGGTTTACTTACGATGTTGTGTACACAAACGTAATGTCCGCGGGAGCGTACCGCGGTTACGGCGCGACCCAGGGGATTTTCGCCGTGGAGTCCGCAGTAAATGAACTGGCGCAGGAGCTTGGCATGGACCCGACTGTTTTAAGAGAGATGAACATGGTGCGGGAAGGCCAGATCATGCCGGCGTACTACGGCGAGCGGGCCAACAGCTGCGCCCTTGACCGGTGTCTTGCCCGGGCCAAAGAGATGATCGGCTGGGAAGAAAAGTACCCCTGCCGGGATATGGGAAATGGAAAAGTGCGCGGCGTGGGCGTTGCCATGGCCATGCAGGGCTCGGGAATCGCGGGCGTGGATACCGGCTCCGTGGCAATCAAGGTCAACGATGACGGATTCTACAGTCTGATGGTCGGCGCCACTGACATGGGAACCGGGTGTGATACGATTCTGACGCAGATGGCCGCAGAGTGCCTGGACTGCGAGATGAGCGACATCGTCGTACACGGAGTGGATACGGACAACTCTCCTTATGACACGGGGTCCTACGCGTCCAGCACCACCTATGTGACAGGGAGGGCTGTCGTGAAGACGTGCGAGAGTCTGCGGAAAAAGATCTGTGAGAGGGGAGCGGAGTATCTGGGATGTTCCCCGGAGGATGTGGAGTTTGACGGCGAGAAGGTGCTCAGCCTTGCGAACGGCGAATCCATCAGCAGAAAAGAGATAGGAAACCGTGTAATGTGCAGCAGCAATGAGCCGCTCTCGGCCAGCGGGGCATTTTCCTCCCCGACGTCGCCGCCGCCGTTCATGGCTGCCATCGCGGAGGTGGAGATCGACAAAGAGACCGGAGAAGTGGAGATGGTGGACTACGCCGCTGTGGTAGACTGCGGAACTGTGGTGAACCCGGCGCTTGCGCGGATTCAGACAGAGGGAGGCATCGCCCAGGGAATCGGAATGTCCCTTTTCGAGGATGTTGTCTACAGTGAGAAAGGGAAGAACTACAGCAATTCGTTCATGCAGTATAAGATCCCGACCCGCCTTGATGTGGGGACGATCCGGGTGGAATTTGAGAGCAGCTACGAGCCCACAGGGCCGTTCGGTGCGAAGTCCATCGGTGAGATCGTGATCAACACGCCGTCTCCGGCTATCGCAAATGCGATTCAGAACGCGACGGGAGTGATTTTAAGAGACCTGCCGATGACAGCGGAAAAAGTATATATGGAAATGAAGAAGGCTGAACAGCAGTAAAAAGCATCATGACAAAAGGGACGGGTTAAACCGTCCCTTTGCTGTCGAAAAAGGAGAGATCTGTCGGATAGACATAACTGTCGCCGATCTCCTTTAAGAGCACCACATTGAGATGCCCGTTTAAATTTTTCTTATCCAGTGACATGGCCCCTGTCAGATCGGTCATGGGCAGACCGCATTCGGAGGGGAGACCGTAGATCTCAAGCGCCTTCCGGATCTGTTCCGCACATCCGGGAGCGGTCAGGCCCTTTTCTTCCGCGATCTTTGTGATCTGGTACATGCCGATGCCGACCGCCTCGCCGTGGCTCTCCCTCTCGTAGTGGAAGTGCTGCTCGATGGTGTGGGCCAGCGTGTGGCCGAAGTTTAAGAGGATTCTCTCGCCCAAGTCGAACTGGTCTTTTTCCACGACGATCCGCTTGATATCCACGCACCGGGTGATCACTTCGGTAAGATCCGGCTTTAATTCCTCAAAGGAAGAGCGGGAGCAGAGCCGGTCAAAAAGCGCTCTGTCCCAGATACATCCGTACTTGATCACCTCGCCCATGCCGTCGCTGATAAAGTGCTGCGGCAGTGTGTCGAGCACATCCGGGTCGATGAGCACAAGCTTCGGGTGGTAGAAGGCGCCCACGAGATTTTTTCCCCGGGGAAGGTCTACCGCCACTTTGCCTCCCACGGAGGAATCTACCTGTGCGAGGATCGTCGTCGGAATCTGCACAAGGCGGATGCCGCGGAGATAGGTGGATGCGGCAAATCCGGCCAGGTCGCCGATGACGCCGCCGCCCAGGGCGATGATCAGATCGCTTCTTGTAAGCTTCGCGTCCAGAAGGGCGCTGTAAATCCCGGGAAGAGAGGAGAAGCTTTTCGTCGTTTCCCCGTGGGGCAGAACAAGGCTTGCACACTCGTAGTCTGCAAGAGTATCCATGACTTTCTGCCCGTAGAGGGGGAAGACATTGTCATCTGAGATGATCATAATCTTCGTCCCCTTAAACACCTGAGAGATATATTTTCCGCATTCGGAGAGAATCCCGTTTTCAATATAGATCGGATAGGAATTGTCCCCGAGGCTGACCGTCAGTTTCATCTGTGCGACCTCCCTTATACGATCTTTCCGACAACCTGTGCGATCTGTTTTACCTGTGCGAGAAGAGAGTCGTACTTCTCGGGTTTTAAGGACTGTGCTCCGTCGCAGAGCGCGCACTCCGGATTGTTGTGAACCTCTATCATCAGTCCGTCCGCGCCTGCGGCAACAGCTGCCTTAGCCATCGGCTCGACAAGCCACCATTTTCCGCCTGCGTGGCTCGGGTCAACAACAACAGGAAGGTGTGTTTTCTTGCGAAGGACAGGAATGCTCTGAAGATCCAGGGTGTTCCTTGTAAATGTCTCGAAGGTGCGGATTCCGCGTTCGCAGAGAATGACGTTCTCGTTTCCGGAAGCCATGATGTACTCTGCGGACATAATCCATTCTTCGTAGGTCGCGTTTAATCCTCTTTTTAAGAGAATAGGGCGGTCCACCTGTCCGAGCTGTTTTAACAGGTCAAAGTTCTGCATGTTCCTGGCGCCGATCTGAATTAAGTCGACCTTTTCGTTGAAGAGGTCGAGATACTGGGGAGACATAAGCTCCGTAACGATGGGAAGCCCTACCGTTTCTTTGACTTCACAGAGAATTTTCAGGCCTTCAAGCCCGAGCCCCTGGAAAGAGTAGGGGCTTGTCCGCGGCTTGAACGCGCCGCCGCGGAGCACATTGGCGCCGGAAGCTTTCGCGGCTTCTGCCACTTCCAGTACCTGATCATATGACTCCACCGAGCACGGGCCGGCGATCAGAGCCAGGTGCCCGCCGCCGACTTTCACGCCGGATACGTCGATGACCGAGTCCTCGGGATGGAATGCGCGGTTGGCAAGTTTATACGGTTCCTGGACATGCATGACTTTGTCGACGCAGCTGTCCACTTCAAAAAGCCTCGGGTCAATCAGTGTCGTGTCGCCGATGCAGCCGATGATGGTCATTTCCGTACCGCGTACAATATGAGTGTCAAGTCCGCGGTTTTTTACAAGATTTTCCACACGGCTGATATTTTCTTCGCTTGTGTTTGGCTTTAATACAATAATCATGTTGAATTCCTCCGGTAATGCATGTATTGTTAAATAGGTTCCTCCTTGTATGCGAAGAGGAAGAATAACTGATAATATATTGATAATTCGCTATCAACAGTAACTTCACACTGTAAAATTTTAGTTGTTTAAAGTGGGAAATTCAGTAGTATCATAAAACATTCGCTGAAGAATGTCAACAGTTTTCGGGGGTTGAGAGATGAAAAAGGATGTATCACATACAATTCAGAGGGCGCAGCGATTTCCTGTTATTCTGATCGGCGAGGGCCTGCTCGTCGGGGCGGCGGCAGGACTTGTGGTCATGTTCTACCGGATCGCACTTACTTTTGCGGCGGAGTGGCTGAACAGAATTGTGACGGCCATAAAAGGAGATCTGTTTAAGACTGCCGTGTGGTTTGTGATTCTTCTTGTCATGGCGCTGATTGTGGGGCGTCTCGTAAAGTGGGAGCCCATGATATCGGGGAGCGGAATTCCCCAGGTAGAGGGAGAAGTGCTCGGAAAACTCAAAGAAAACTGGAAGAGAGTTCTTCCGGCCAAGTTTCTGGGCGGCTTTCTCTGCCTTCTGGGAGGACTCTCCCTCGGACGGGAGGGCCCGTCCATCCAGCTGGGGGCTATGAGCGGTCAGGGCGTCTCAAGGATTCTTGACCGGGGAAAGACAGAGGAGAGATACCTTATGACGTGCGGGGCCAGCGCAGGACTTGCGGCGGCGTTTCATGCGCCCCTGGCGGGCATGATGTTTTCGCTGGAAGAGATCCACAAAGGATTTTCGGTGAGCCTTCTCATGTCCGTGATGACCGCGTCTGTGACAGCGGACTATATCGCGTCGCATATCATGGGGATTGACCCGGTGTTTCAGTTTGAGCTGGAACACGTGCTTCCGCAGGATTATTACTGGATTCTGGTGATTCTCGGAGCAGTACTCGGAGTCATGGGCGCGCTTTATAATAAAGTAATGCTTCTGGCACAGGATCTGTACAAAAAGCCGGAATTTCTCGGTGTGACCGGACGGATTGTCATTGCGTTTATGGCGGCCGGGGTGATGGCGGTTCTGTTTCCGTGTGTGCTTGGAAGCGGCGGAGATCTGATCACAGATCTGACGGGGGGAGAGTTTGTCCTTGGAACGGTAATTCTGATTTTTGCGGTGAAGTTTCTCTTTTCTGCGGTGAGCTTCGGCTCCGGGGCACCGGGAGGAATCTTCTTCCCTCTGCTCATTCTGGGAGCGTTTATCGGCGCGGCTTTTGCCATGACCGGAGTCGAGCTGTTCGGCCTTGATCCGGTGTACATCAACAACTTTGTCCTGCTGTCCATGGCAGGGTACTTTACCGCCATTGTCCGGGCGCCGATTACGGGAATCATTCTGCTGTTTGAGATGTCGGGCTCCGTCAGCCAGATGCTTTCCCTGGCGGTCGTCTCCGTGACGGCGTACATCACGGCGACGCTTCTCAAATCCGAGCCGATCTATGAGAGCCTTCTGGGGCGTATACTGGACAGCGGCGGGAAGAAGAAAAGCGAAGTCAGGGCAGGGGGACAGAAGGTGTTAAGCGAGTTTGTTATTATGGGAGGTTCTGTACTGGAGGACCGTACCGTGATGGAGATCAACTGGCCGAACAACTGTCTTCTCGTCTCTCTCGAGCGTGATGGAAAAGAGATGATACCCCGCGGAAAAACGCGGCTTAAAGCCGGAGACCGGCTTACGGTTATGACAGATGAGCGCGATGCCGGATATATACATGACAAAATGGAAAACTTATGTTATACTTCATTTTAGAAAAACACAAGGAGCTGTTTTATAATGAAAAGAGTACTACTTAAGCTGAGCGGAGAAGCTCTTGCAGGAGAAAAAAAGACCGGCTTTGACGAGGCTACATGTATCGGTGTGGCTGAGCAGGTAAAAAAGCTTACCGACGACGGAATACAGGTTGCAATTGTGACCGGAGGAGGAAACTTCTGGAGAGGCCGGACGAGTGAGACGATCGACCGGACAAAGGCAGATCAGATCGGCATGCTTGCGACAGTGATGAACTGTATTTACGTGTCAGATATTTTCCGGCATGTGGGGATGAAGACAGAAGTATTTACTCCCTTTGTGTGCGGGGCGTTCACGAGCCTTTTCTCAAAGGACGCGGCGCTGGAAGCGCTGAATGCAGGAAAGGTGATTTTCTTTGCGGGCGGTACGGGGCATCCCTATTTCTCAACAGATACAGGTGCGGTGTTAAGAGCAATTGAGATTGAAGCAGACGCCATGCTCCTGGCGAAAGCGATCGACGGTATCTATGACAGTGACCCGAAGGTAAATCCGCAGGCGGTGAAATATGACGAGATCTCCATTCAGGAAGTGATCGACAAAAAGCTGGCAGCAGTGGATCTGACCGCATCCATTCTCTGCCTGGAAAATAAGATGCCGATGCTCGTATTCGGGCTGAATGAGGAAAACAGCATCGTGGAAACGATGAGCGGCAATTTTACAGGAACAAAAGTAACAGTGTAGGAGGACTTTCACTATGAATGAAAAAGTGGCAGCGTATGACGCGAAAATGACAAAAACAATCAACAACCTTGACAGCGAACTCGCGACGATCCGCGCAGGTCGCGCAAATCCGCATGTGCTGGACAAGCTGTTCGTCGACTACTACGGAGCGCCCACCCCGATTCAGCAGGTGGCAAACGTATCTGTTCCGGAAGCTCGGATGATCCAGATCCAGCCCTGGGAAAAGAGTATGTTAAAGGCGATTGAAAAAGCGATTCTCACATCCGATATCGGAATCAACCCGACGAACGACGGCACGTCGATCCGTCTTGTATTTCCTGAGCTTACAGGAGAGAGAAGAAAAGAACTGGCAAAGGATGTAAAGAAGAAGGGTGAGGCTGCGAAGGTGGCTGTCCGCAACATCAGAAGAGACGGAAACGTGGCTTTCAAGAAGCTGAAGGGAACGGAGATCTCCGAGGATGGAATCAAGGATCTGGAAGACGATCTTCAGAAGATTACGGACAAGTATATTGACAAGATCGACAAAATGGTGGAAGCAAAATCCAAAGAGATTATGACTGTATAGCGGCGGAGGAGATGCGGAAGGCATTTCCGGAAAGCGCGGGAGAAAAGGGGGCTTTTTCACAGAAGCCCCCTTTTATGCCGGTCATGGGGCTGTATCGGAACCAGACCGGCAAACCTTGAAAAAATCGGAAAGGAAGAAGAAAATGAAAGTACCTCAGCATATCGCAATCATACTGGACGGAAACGGCCGGTGGGCGAAGGCGAAAGGAATGCCGAGAAACTACGGGCATGCCCAGGGAAGCAAAAATGTGGAGCGGATCTGTGAGGAAGCGTGGAGGATGGGAATCAAATATCTGACGGTCTACGCCTTTTCCACGGAGAACTGGAGCAGACCCGAGGGGGAGGTGGCGGCGCTGATGACGCTGCTGCGGAATTATATGAAGACCTGTCTTAAGACGGCGGCAAAAAATGACATGAAGATCCGTGTGATCGGGGATATCACGCCGCTGGACGATGACATTAAGAAACGAATCCGGGAGCTGGAGACTGCCACTGTGAACAACGGAGGGCTGAATTTTACCATCGCTCTCAATTACGGGAGCCGTGACGAGATGACCCGGGCAGCCAGAAAGATGGCGCAGGACTGCGCGGACGGAAAGCTGAACGCGGCGGATATCGACGAATCTGTCTTCGAGTCGTATCTGGATACCCACGGGATTCCGGATCCGGATCTGATGATCCGCACAAGCGGCGAGCAGAGACTGTCCAACTATCTTCTCTGGCAGCTTGCCTACTCGGAGTTTTATTTTACAGATATTCCCTGGCCGGACTTTACAAAAGAGGATCTTGAGAAGGCGATTGAAGAGTATAATCACAGGCACAGGAGATTCGGCGGGGTAGAGGAGGCGTAAAAAATGTTTAAGACACGCTTGTTGAGTGGAATACTGTTAGTGATCATTGCGCTGGTGACAGTTATTACCGGACGGGAGCTCCTGTTCGCGGTTCTGCTTCTGATCAGCATTATCGGAATGACAGAGCTCTATAAAGTGTTCGGGATCGAGAAGAAACCGCCGGGAATCATCGGTTATATTTTCGCGGTGCTTTATTATGGGCTTGTCTATTTCGAGCCGCAGATGGAAGGGGAGCAGCATGTCTGGTTTATGCTTCTGTTTATGGGACTCCTGATCTGTCTGATGGCAGCGCTTGTATTCGGATATCCGAAATATAATACGCAGCAGATATTTGCCGCATTTTTCGGTGTGTTTTACGTGGCGGTGATGCTGTCTTATATCTACCAGACAAGATGTCTTCCGGACGGTATGTTCACGGTATGGCTCGTGTTTATCTGCGCATGGGGATGCGATACGTGCGCATACTGTGTGGGGATGCTTATCGGAAAACATAAGATGGCGCCTGTCTTAAGCCCGAAGAAATCCGTGGAGGGCGGGATTGGCGGCATCGTCGGAGCAGCGCTCATCGGCGTGATCTATGCACTGGCAATCAACCACTGGGGAGACGCGGGTACGAGCGTGTTTTCCTATGCGGTGATCGGCGCGGCAGGGGGCGCGATCTCTCAGATCGGCGACCTGGCCGCATCTGCGATCAAGAGATACCACAACATCAAAGACTACGGAAAGCTGATTCCGGGACACGGCGGCATACTGGACCGGTTTGACAGTGTCATTTTCACTGCACCCATCATATATTATCTTGCCGTTCTTCTATAAAATCAGTGATTCTGTAAACTTAGCGGAGCAAAAGGAGTGAACATATGAAGAAGATTGCAATACTCGGATCCACCGGGTCCATCGGCACACAGACGCTGGAGATTGTGAGGACAAACGGCGATATCCGGGTGACGGCGCTGGCAGCGGGATCAAACATTGCTTTGCTGGAACGGCAGATCCGAGAGTTCAAGCCGAAGATCGCCGCCGTGTGGAGCGAAGACCGCGCCAAAGAGCTGAAAACCCGGATCAGCGACCTGGACGTGAAGGTGATGTCCGGCATGGACGGACTTCTCGCAGTGGCTGCGGAGCCGGAAGCACAGATTCTTGTCACGGCGATTGTGGGAATGATCGGTATTCTGCCGACGATCGAGGCAATCCGAAACGGGAAGGACATCGCGCTTGCGAATAAAGAGACGCTTGTGACTGCGGGGCATATCATTATGCCTTTCGCAGAGAAAAACCATGTGTCGATTCTTCCGGTAGACAGCGAACACAGCGCGATCTTCCAGTCGCTGCAGGGAGGCCAGGAAAAGGCACTCCACAAAATTCTTCTCACCGCATCCGGCGGACCGTTCCGGGGAAAGAAGCGGGAGGAACTTACAGAGATCAGAGTGGAGGACGCACTCAGGCATCCGAACTGGGCAATGGGCCGGAAGATCACGATCGATTCCTCGACCATGATAAACAAAGGGCTTGAGGTGATCGAGGCCAAATGGCTTTTCGGAGTGAACGTGGATCAGATTCAGGTGGTCGTGCAGCCTCAGAGTATCATTCACTCCATGGTGGAGTACAAAGACGGCGCGGTCATCGCCCAGCTCGGCACACCGGATATGAAGCTGCCGATCCAGTACGCGATCTATTATCCCGAGCGCAGATATCTTCCCGGGGAGAGGCTTAATTTCGCGGATCTCGGGCAGATTACATTTGAGAAGCCGGATATGGAGACGTTCCGGGGACTGAAGCTGGCATTAAAGGCGGGACGTGAAGGAGGATCGCTTCCGACTGTGTTCAATGCAGCAAACGAGAGAGCAGTTGCCATGTTCCTTGACCGGAAGATCGGATTCCTTCAGATACCGGAAATCATAGAGAGCTGCATGGAAGCACACAGAAACATAGAAAATCCAACAGTGGATGAGATACTAAAGACAGAGCGGGAGACATATGAATTTATTAAAAACAGGTGGTAATACATGGGCATAATCATAGCAATCCTACTTTTCAGTTTTATTATTATCTTTCACGAGCTGGGACATTTCCTTCTTGCGAAGGCCAATGGAATCCGTGTGGATGAGTTCTCCCTCGGACTTGGCCCCACGCTGATCGGAAAACAGATCGGCGGGACGTTTTTCTGCATCAAGCTTCTTCCCTTCGGCGGAGCCTGCATGATGGGGGAGGACGATGAAAACGACACGTCAGAGGGGAGTTTCAACAGCAAATCTGTCTGGGCCAGGATCTCCGTTATTGCGGCGGGACCGCTGTTCAATCTGATTCTGGCGTGGATTTTCTGTGTCGTTTTAATCGGGATGACGGGATACAGGCCAACAGAGATTGCCGGTGTGCAGGAAGGGTATTCCGCTGAGGAACAAGGGCTTCAGGCAGGAGATAAAATTGTAGAAATTAACGGGAGAAATGTCCATATCTGGGATCAGATCAGTCTGTATATTTTAAGCCATCCAGATGAGACTGAATATGAGGTGGTTTATGAGCGGGAAGGAGAAGAGTATACGGCCGTTTTGAAGCCCAGACAGCTTGAAGGGGATACATCCCCGCAGTTGGGAATCCTGTCTTCGAATCTTGAAAAGCCAGGTGTACTCGGTACTCTGCAGTATGGTTTCTACAGGCTGCAGTACTGGATGCAGTACACGCTTGACAGCCTCCGGATGCTCATAACCGGGCAGGTCGGAATCCGTGATATGTCCGGGCCGGTGGGAATCGTGGATGTTGTGGACGATGTGTACCGGACCGCTGCGCCGGCAGGAACGATGGCAGTTGTTTTAAGCCTTATGAATTTCGGTACGCTGATCTCGGCGAACCTGGGCGTCGTAAACCTGCTTCCCATACCGGCGCTTGACGGCGGAAGGCTTGTATTTCTGATCGTCGAAGCGGTCAGAAGAAAGCGGATTCCTCCGGAAAAGGAAGGAATGGTACACTTTGCCGGGTTTGCCGTCCTGATGGTTCTTATGGTAGTTGTCATGTATAATGATATTATGAAGCTGTTCTAAAGAGAAATTCCTGTATATATAATTAATAAGATTATTCTATGCAGGAGACAGATATGAGGTATATACGGGCAATGCAGGAGGAAGCTGCTGAAAAAGGCAAGCTTCAGATCAATGTGACGAATGCGGAGGATTCGAGACCTGTTTCAGATGCTCAGATCTCGATTTCGTACACAGGAGTTCCGGAGCAGACGCTGGAGAGAGTGGCGACAGACTCGTCGGGACAGACAGAGATACTTGAGCTGGATGCGCCTCCCGAGGAGTGGAGCCTGAATCCGGAGAATGAGCGGCAGCCGTATTCGGAGTATACGCTGGATATCAGCGCTCCGGGATATGAGCCGGTAAGTATAGCCGGCGCGGAGATCCTGGCGAATGTGAAGGCGATCCAGAACGTCAGGATGCGGCCGAGCAATACGGGCAGGGAGGAGGAAGAAGTGTTCGTCATCCCTGCCCATACTTTATATGGGGATTATCCGCCGAAGATTGCGGAGGATGAGATCAAGCCCGTGAATGAGAGCGGGGAGATTGTTTTAAGCCGCGTTGTAGTCCCGGAGTATATCGTCGTTCACAACGGGTCGCCCCGGGATTCGACGGCGAACAACTATTATGTGAAATACAAGGATTATATCAAAAATGTGGCGTCCAGCGAGATCTACGCCACTTGGCCGTCGAACACGATCCGGGCGAATGTGCTGGCGATCATGTCGTTTACGCTGAACCGGGTGTATACGGAGTGGTACAGGAACCGTGGATATGACTTCACGATTACTTCATCCACCGCGTTTGACCACAAATGGATTCCGGAGCGGAACGTCTATGACACGATCTCCGTGATCGTGGATGAGCTTTTCGCCAGTTATCTCTCCCGGCCGAACGTGCGCCAGCCGATCCTGACGCAGTACTGCGATGGGAGAAGGGTGAGCTGCCCGAACTGGATGACTCAGTGGGGGTCAAAGGAGCTGGGCGATCAGGGAATGTCGCCCATCGAGATCCTGCGGTATTTCTACGGTGATGATATGTACATCAACACGGCAGAGGAGATCTCGGGCATACCGTCCTCCTGGCCGGGCTACAATCTTGAAGCGGGATCAAGCGGCAGCAAGGTCCGGCAGATGCAGGAACAGCTCAATGTGATCGCCGATGCATACCCCGCGCTTCCGAAGCTTACGGCAGACGGCATTTACGGCCCTGCGACGGAAGAGGCGGTGCGGGAATTTCAGTCAGTGTTCGGACTTCCGGCGACGGGAATTGTGGATTATCCGACCTGGTATAAAATATCGGAGATCTATGTGGGCGTATCGAGGATCGCGGAGCTGACGTGACACGGCAGCAGGAACAGCCCGACACGGCGGTGTGCAGAGAGGAGAATCAATGGCGCGGAGAAAACGAAGGAGAGGAAGAAGACGCAGGACAGGATGCGCCGGGGCACTGATTGCCCTGGCACTGATCGGAGCTTTCGGCGCTTACGCGGTGCCCTGGGCGGTATCCGAATACGGCGGCAGCTTAAAGGAAGTGATCAGTACCGCGGTGAGAAGCACGGTGAGCAGCGCGCTTGAACAGCAGGCGGATTTTCCGGAGCTGACCGTGACGGAAGAGGAGGTCGCAGGCGACTTCTATTTTCAGCAGTTAAGCGCGGAGGAGCAGACAGTATACCGGGAACTTCTGCAGGGCGTAACCGCGATGGAAGAGCGGATCCTGCTCCATGCGGGGAGAGAGGATTCTCCGGCGCGGGTGTATGAGTATCTGATTTACGACCGCCCGGAGCTCTTCTGGTGCAGCGGCAGCTCCCAGATGACGGTTTATGACGATTATACGGAATTCTATCCGGAGTACACATGTACGGCGGAGGAGAAGGCAGTACGGCAGAGTGAGATTGACAGCGCTGTCTCAGCCTGCCTTTCGGGAATTTCGGACGGAGCTTCAGATTATGACCGGATCCGCTATGTTTTTGAATATCTTGTCAATACGGTGGATTACGATGAAAGCGCGCCGGACAATCAGAATATATACAGTGCGCTCGTGGGGCAGAGATCCGTGTGTGCGGGCTACTCCAGGGCAGCCCAGTATCTTCTGAAAAACCAGGGGATCGAGTGTATCTATGTGATCGGGACGGCACAGGGGCAGGATGCTCACGCGTGGAATATTGTAAACTGCGGCGGGGCATATTATCAGATGGATGTGACCTTCGGCGACCCGGTGTTCCTGGCGGCGGAGAACGGGGAAGCACTGCCGCAGAATGTGATCAACTATGACTATCTCTGCTGTACGGATGCGGAGATTGCGGCGGATCACGAGCAGAGCACGGAAATTGCGTATCCGGCTTGTGTCTCGGAGGATCTGAACTACTACCGGATGAACGGGATGTTCTATGAGTCTTATGATCCGCAGATGCTTCTGAGCGCCATGAATGACAGTGTATACGCGCAGGAGTCCATGTTTGTGTGTAAATTTTCTGATGCATCTGTCTATGAACAGGCATATGAGGGCGTGATCGGAGAGCTCCTCCCGGAGGCGGCACAGAATCTGGCGTACGCGTACGGGCTGGAGCGGGTGACATACTCCTATGTGGAGGATGAAACGCATTTTAAAATTATGATTTTCTGGGATTACGGGCAGTGAACGGCGAAGTTTTGCGCCTGCTTATCAGCAGATGTTATGAATATTAATAAGTTTTAATGCGTATTTGCAGGGAAACTCACTGTTGAAATATGCAAAAACTTGTAGTATAATTTTTACAATTTGAGAACGAGGGCGCTCTGGATCAAAAGACTCCAAGAGTGCCTTTGCTATGCAATGGCATAGGCAGAGCCGCGGATGTATGTGCGGGCCAGCACTGCGCGGTGTGTGATCAAAGGATGATACCACGGAATTATGAAGGGAAAGGGTGAACAGATGAAGGCTTTTCTAATCTTGGAAGACGGTACTGTTTTTACAGGGACAAGCATCGGTTCTTCGCGCGACTGTATCAGCGAGATCGTATTTAACACTTCAATGACCGGCTATCTGGAGGTCTTAACAGACCCGTCCTACGCGGGACAGGCGGTTGTCATGACATATCCCCTGATCGGGAATTACGGAATTACCCCGGATATGGAATCAAAGAAGGCGTGGCCGGACGGATATATTGTGAGGGAACTCTCAAGGATGCCGAGCAATTTCCGCTGTGAGGGAACGATTCAGGACTTCTTAAAAGAACAGGACATTCCCGGGATCGCAGGAATTGATACCCGCGCTCTCACGAAGATATTAAGAGAGAAGGGTACCATGAACGGCATGATTACCACGAACGAGGATTATGATCTTGACGAGATCCTTCCGAAGCTTAAGAGTTATACAGTCGGGGACGTGGTCACAAAGGTGACGTGCCCGGAGAAATACGTGCTTGAGGGAGACGGCCTGAAGGTGGCGCTTCTCGACCTGGGAGCCAAGAATAATATTGCGAAGTCTTTAAACAGCCGCGGCTGTGAAGTGACCGTTTATCCGGCCTACACATCCGCAGAGGAGATCATTGCATCGAAGCCCGACGGCATCATGCTCTCCAACGGCCCCGGAGACCCGGCGGACTGCACATCTGTGATCGAAGAAATCAGAAAACTCTATGAAACGGATATTCCGATTTTTGCAATCTGTCTCGGACATCAGCTTATGGCGCTTGCCACAGGGGCGTCCACCCACAAGCTGAAATACGGACACCGCGGCGGAAACCACCCGGTAAAGGATCTGGAAACCGGAAGAGTGTATATCTCCTCTCAGAACCACGGCTATGTGGTGGATGAGGAGTCGGTTGATCCGAAAGTGGCGGTGCCGGCGTTTAAGAATGTAAACGACGGGACAAACGAGGGACTCGCCTATGTTGGAAAGAACATTTTCACGGTTCAGTTCCATCCGGAAGCGTGCCCGGGACCGCAGGATTCCGGCTATCTCTTTGACAGATTTATTGACATGATGAAAGGAGCGAAATAATGCCCAGAGATTTAAGCATCAAAAAGGTACTTGTTATCGGGTCCGGCCCGATTGTCATCGGCCAGGCCGCGGAATTTGACTATGCGGGAACACAGGCATGCCGCTCCCTGAAGGAAGAAGGAATTGAGGTTGTTCTCTTAAACTCCAATCCTGCGACGATCATGACGGACAAAGATATCGCTGACCGCGTATATATTGAGCCCCTCACTGTGGAAGTGGTGGAGCAGCTTATCAAAAAGGAGAAACCGGACAGCGTTCTCCCCACGCTTGGAGGACAGGCGGGACTCAACCTTGCCATGGAGCTTGAGGAGGCCGGTTTCTTAAAGGAGAACGGCGTGCGCCTGATCGGTACGACGTCAGAGACGATCAAAAAGGCGGAGGACCGGCTGGAGTTCAAGGCGACGATGGAGAAGATCGGGGAGCCGGTGGCAGCCTCCCTTGTCGTGGAAAACGTGGATGACGGCCTTGCCTTTGCAAATAAGATCGGTTATCCGGTTGTGCTCCGCCCGGCTTATACGCTCGGCGGAAGCGGCGGCGGCATCGCCCATGACTCCCACCAGCTTGTGGAGATCCTGGAGAACGGACTCCGTCTCTCCCGCGTGGGACAGGTGCTTGTAGAGCGCTGCATCGCGGGCTGGAAGGAGATCGAGTATGAGGTGATGCGCGACAGCAAGGGAAACTGCATCACGGTCTGCAACATGGAAAATATCGACCCGGTAGGCGTGCACACCGGAGACAGTATCGTTGTGGCTCCGTCCCAGACGCTGGGCGACAAGGAGTATCAGATGCTGCGTACATCTGCGCTCAACATTATCAGTGAGCTTAACATCACAGGCGGGTGCAACGTGCAGTATGCGCTGAACCCGGATTCCTTTGAATACTGTGTCATCGAGGTAAATCCCCGTGTGAGCCGTTCCTCCGCGCTCGCGTCCAAGGCGACAGGTTATCCGATCGCCAAAGTGGCGGCGAAGATCGCGCTCGGATACACGCTCGATGAGATTAAAAACGCTATCACACAGAAGACGTATGCAAGCTTTGAGCCCATGCTGGACTATGTGGTTGTAAAGCTTCCCCGTCTGCCCTTTGATAAATTCATCAGCGCCAAGAGAACGCTGACAACACAGATGAAGGCCACAGGAGAGGTCATGAGTATCTGCAACAATTTCGAGGGAGCACTCATGAAAGCGATCCGCTCTCTGGAGCAGCATGTGGACAGCCTGATGTCCTATGATTTTACAGGGCTCTCCATGGATGACCTGATGGAGCAGCTTGAGATCGTGGACGACATGCGCATCTGGAGGATCGCGGAGGCTATCCGCCGGGGCGTTGACTATGATACAATCTACAATATTACAAAGATTGACCGCTGGTTTATTGATAAATTCGCTATCATCGTGGAGATGGAAAATGCGCTTAAAAACGAGGAACTTACGCCGGAGCTTTTAAAAGAGGCGAAACGGATCGAGTTCCCGGACAACGTGATCGCACGCCTGACAGGAAAGAGCGAGCGAGAGATTCACGACATGCGCCATGAAAACGGCATTGTGGCAGCGTACAAGATCGTTGATACCTGTGCCGCAGAGTTCGCGGCGGAGACCCCGTACTACTACTCCGTTTACGGCAGTGAGAACGAGGTGGAAGAGACGAAGGACAGGAAGAAGGTCCTTGTCCTGGGTTCCGGCCCGATCCGTATCGGACAGGGAATCGAGTTCGATTTCTGCTCTGTGCACTGTACATGGGCATTTGCAAAAGAAGGGTACGAGACGATCATCGTGAACAATAACCCGGAGACGGTAAGTACTGACTTCGATATCGCGGACAAGCTGTACTTTGAGCCTCTCACTCCGGAGGATGTGGAGAGTATCGTAGACATTGAGAAGCCGGACGGAGCAGTCGTTCAGTTCGGAGGACAGACGGCCATCAAGCTGACCGAAGCGCTTATGAAGATGGGCGTGCCGATCCTCGGTACATCCGCGGAGAACGTGGACAAGGCAGAAGACAGAGAACTCTTCGACGAGATTCTGGAAGAGTGTGAGATCCCGCGCCCCACAGGCGGAACTGTATTTACGGCGGAGGAGGCCAAAGAAGTGGCAAACCGCCTTGGCTATCCGGTGCTCGTGCGCCCGTCCTACGTGCTCGGCGGACAGGGAATGCAGATCGCCATCAACGACAACGACATCGACCAGTTCATCGGCATCATCAACCGGATCGCACAGGATCACCCGATCCTTGTGGATAAATATCTCCAGGGCAAGGAGATCGAGGTGGATGCGGTGTGCGACGGAACGGATATTCTGATTCCGGGAATTATGGAGCACATCGAGCGCGCCGGAATCCACTCCGGAGACAGTATCTCCGTCTACCCGGCCCAGAGCCTGACGGACGGAGCGAAGGCGAAGATCGCGGAGTACACGAGAAGACTTGCAAAATCGCTTCACGTCATCGGTATGATCAATATTCAGTTTATTGTCTGCGGAGACGAGGACGTGTATGTCATCGAGGTGAACCCGCGTTCCAGCCGTACTGTGCCGTATATCAGCAAGGTGACGGGCATCCCGATCGTGCCGCTTGCGACGCAGGTGATCATCGGGAAGAAGATCAGAGAGCTCGGATATACGCCGGGACTTCAGCCGGAGGCTGACTATGTGGCAGTCAAGATGCCGGTATTCTCCTTTGAGAAGATCCGCGGCGCTGATATCAGCCTGGGGCCTGAGATGAAGTCCACAGGCGAGTGCCTCGGTATTGCGAAGACGTTCGATGAGGCGCTTTACAAGGCATTCATCGGCGCGGGAATCAAACTGCCGAAGTTCAAAAACATGATTATGACCGTGCGCGACGAGGATCAGCCGGAAGCGGTGGAGATCGGCCGCAGGTTCGAGGCTATCGGCTACCATATCTTTGCCACAAGCGGAACGGCGAGAGCTCTTAACGCGGCGGGAGTGAAAGCGACGCCGGTGAGAAAGATCGAGCAGGAGTCACCGAACCTTCTTGACCTGATTCTGGGACACAAGATCGACCTTGTCATCGACATCCCGGCTCAGGGTGCGGAACATTCAAAGGACGGTTTCGTCATCCGGAGAAATGCAATTGAGACAGGCGTGAACGTGCTCACTGCCATTGATACGGCCGAAGCACTTATCACCAGCCTTGAGAATACAGATATCAGGAAGCTGACGCTGATCGATATCGCGAGAATATAGAGCAACAGTTCAGCTGTCTGAACGTGAAAAAAGTTATAAAAGACCGCAGGAAATGTGCGTATGTATGCGTGGATTTCCTGCGGTTTTTGTGCGATACGCCCGGAGGGCGGCCGTGCTTGCACGAGCGTGCATCCGACGAGCAAAAGTACGGCAAGCATGTTATAATAGAAGAATGAGTGGAAACCAAAGAGGAAAAATCATACAGGAGAAACCGACATGGATATACAGCTTTACTATACAGAGAAAGGAAACGGAACCCCGCTGATTCTGCTCCACGGAAATGGGGAAGACAGCAGTTATTTTGGACATCAGACAGAATACTTTTCTCAAAAATACCGGGTGATTGCCCTTGATACGAGAGGACACGGCAGATCCCCCAGAGGAAGTGAAAAGATTCCGTTCACAATCCGCCAGTTCGCGGAGGATCTTCATGACTTTATGGACGAAAAAGGAATAGACAGAGCGCATATTCTCGGATTTTCAGACGGAGGAAATATCGCCCTCGTGTTTGCGTTGAAATATCCGGAGAGGGTGGATCATCTGATCTTAAACGGGGCGAATCTGGATGCATCCGGCGTGAAGCCGTCCGTACAGATCCCCGTTGAAGTCGGATACCGCATCTGCAGGTTCCTGGCAAAAAGAGAACGCAGCCATGATACCGCCGGATCCGCGGTGCGAAAGGCGGAGATTCTCGGGCTGATGGTGAATGATCCTAATATCCGCCCTGAGGAGCTCTCGGAAAATAAGAATCCTGATTTTGTAAACATGCCGAAGCTCGTGATTGCCGGAAATAAAGACATGATCAAAGACGAGCACACCCGGCTGATCTACGCGAGTCTGCCGAATGCGCAGATCCGGGTGCTGGAAGGGAGTCATTTTATCGCGAAGGAAAACCCGGAGGAATTTAACCGGGCGGTGGCGGAATTTCTGGAGTGAGGGCTGTCCGGGGAATTCCCGGAATGAAGATGGGATTTTGGAAATTTCCGGAGAGAGCTGCTTTTGGAGCCGGTTATATATCAGCTCCGAGAGCAGCTTTTTTTCGAAATTCAGACGGGGTTTTGCTGTATACTTCTTTAAACTTCGCAATAAAATAGCTCTGGTTTGCATATCCCAGGTATTCTCCGATTTCATTCACCGTATAACTGCTGTTCTGAAGAAGGAATCTGGCTTCTTCCATTTTTACTCTGTGGATATAATCTACTATCCGAATTCCCGTTTCATCAAAGAATTTTTTCGAAAGCCGCCGTTCGCTGTATCCGCTTACTTTAGCCAGATCCTTCAGCAGGATCTTCTCGTGTGTATGCTTCTGGATATAATCACAGCATATCTGTACAGGATATGAGTAATCATTTGCTTTTATCCTGGATACATGTTCGCAGAAGTCAAAAAACATCTGATGTATAAGTTCATCCAAATGTTTCAGATCAGTCATACTGTCCATGTGCTGACAGTAAATATCTGCCAGAGAACAGGCGGTTTCGTAATTCATTCCACCGCGTATTGCCGCACGGGCGGCAACAGCCGCAGAGGTTACAAACATATAGCGTTTCTGTCTGGCGGAATCAAATGACAGTACGCCCAGACGGCCTACAATTGTCTGATGAAGAAGATGTTTAAGCATGACAGTATTACCATGCTCGATCGTATCTAAAAGCTGATTTTCCCAGCTTTGCGGGGTATGGAAACCGGAACTTTCCCGGCTGTCTACAATATAGGAAGCCAGACTCGGCCGAAGCTCTTTTCGAAAATATACCGGCTGTTTCATATAGATATCTTCAGGTTTTATTGTCACTCCGGCATACAGATAAACTGCCAGACAGAAACCGTTGATATATTCTATCTCAGTAATCGGATTCAGGCTCATCAGAAGACGTCCCGCCGCATCCCGGTTGTCGCTGTAAAGAGAGCTGTCCAGCCAGGGAGCGATCTCTGTCCAGGAGTATCTGCATGGGACAGATGGTCCGTATATAAGCCCCTTCGTTTCGGTAAGCTGATAGATCCCGAGAAAAAATCCGGGATTCAGAAAATGCACGACAGGAGTCCCCGATGGAAGCTCCTGCATATGGAAATCCCAAAGACAGATTTCTGCAAAACGATCGGTGAAAAATTCCGCATCCATTCCGAGAATGCGAAAAGAGATCCTGCCGTCTTCAACTGTGCACAGCGGAACACCTGTGGTGCCGTAAAGTAATTTATAAACAGAGTTATCCATTGTTCAGCCTTCTTTTTGGTACAATATTGTTATTAACGATACTATTTTAGTATAACATAACCCCCTGTCAGAGTAAAATGAATTTATCAAAAATACAGGAGGTTTTGAAGATGAAACAAACAACAGTAACAATTGAGGAAAGTACACATGAGGTGTCACCGCTTCTGTACGGGCTGTTTCTGGAGGATATCAGCTTTTCGTGCGACGGAGGGTTGAACACCAATATGGTGATCAATCACAGTTTTGACGGTGTTTACATGGATTCATCCTACAGTCAGCTGGCTGCTCTGGAGGAGAAAAAAGCACCGGACGTATTTCCGGACCGGCTGCGTTACTGGGAGTTTGAGGGAGGAAAGATTGTAAGCATGTCAGATGAGCCCGCTTCAGAGTGGAATCCCTGGTACGCAAGACTTGATATTTCATCCGGCGGTGTTTTAAAAAACAGAGGATACAATGGAGGACATGGCAGAAAGGAAAATGTATTTTCCATACGGGAAGGACATTGCTATGAGATGTCGGTATATTTAAGGAATGTAAGCTATGAAGGGACGATCACTGCTGCGGTAAAAGACAGTTCCGGAAGGCTCCTGACAGACTCCGGCGAGCTCCTTTCAGGCCCGGAATGGAAAAAGTGCACGATCCGCTTACAGGGAACCGCAGCCGGACGGGGAGCTCTTGAGATTGCTTTTTCAGGGGAAGGAGTTATTGACATCGACTGTATTATCTTTTCAGACACAGATGTATGGGGAAAGGATGATGAGCGCTGGAGTGGAGGACATTTCCGGAAAGATATGGTAGAAGCGCTTAAAGAGTTAAAACCCAGGTTTATGCGCTTCCCCGGCGGATGTATTGTAGAGGGGGCATACCCGGGAAATGAATATGCGTGGAAAGATACAGTCGGCCCGGTTATCGACCGGTCGCCGCAGGTTAATCTCTGGGCGGCGCTCACAGAGGACAAGGGATACTGCCAGTCCTACCAGATCGGATTTTATGAATTTTTCCTGCTTTGTGAGGATCTTGGAATTGAGCCGCTGCCGATCGTATGGGCCGGACTTAACTGCCAGTTCCGCTCAAACGAAGTGATTGATACGGAAAGTACGGATTTTTATGAGAAGGTAGTACAAAATGCGCTTGATCTGATTGAATATGCAAACGGGGATCCCGCAGTCAGCAAGTGGGCAAAATTAAGGGCAGATGCGGGTCATCCGGCTCCCTTTAACATGAAGATGATCGGGATCGGAAATGAGAATTATGGGGCGGATTATCATAAAAAGTTTGAGATCGTGAAAAGAGAAATTCAGGCCAGATACCCTGAAATGAGATGTGTCATGTCATCCGGTGCTTTCCCGGATGGAAAGGATTTGGACGATACGTGGGAAACAGCCAATGAAAAATTCCCGGACGTATGCATCGATGAACATTTCTATAAGAGCAACGAATGGTTTTACAGCCAGATTCACAGATATGACTCTTACAGCCGTGAAGGAGCAAAGGTTTTTATCGGAGAGTATGCTGCAAATGATCTGACGACGGAACATAAAATGAATACGTTCGGTTCCGCGCTGGCGGAGGCGGCCTTTCTTACAGGTGTTGAGAAAAACAGTGATGTCGTTGCAATGACAAGCTATGCTCCTCTGTTTGCCATGAGTGAGGGAATGCAGTGGTCTCACAATCTGATCTGGTTTAACCCGGAATACATCTTAAAAACACCAAACTATTTTGTTCAGCAGATGTTTGCGGCGCACATTGGAGAGAACGTGATTGACTATAAGGGGATGCTTCCGGAAGGTGTTTATCTGTCAGTGACGGCCGATAAAAACAGATATTATGTAAAGATTGTCAATACCGGAGATGGTGACGCAAATATCCGAATTGATTTCGATGAAAAGATTAAAGGGCAGGTTTCCTGTACCAGTATGCACAGTGACGATCTGGAATGCGCCAATGAACTGACCTTTACAGGGACACCGGTCTATCGTATTACGCCGGAAACATATGAGCTGCTGTGCAAAGACCACGTACTTGAGGTCCTTCTTTCGTCTCACAGTATAAATGTGTATGAGATAAGTAAACTGTAAAGGCAGGTGAAAGAGTATATGAACAATTCGAAAATAAAGGGAAAATATGCGTATGCGCTTGGAATGATTTCCTACAATGCAGAATATCTTGTTGTTTCATATTTGAGTTATGCACTTACGAACAGTTATGGACTTAGCGCTATAATTTCAGGAAGTATTTTCCTGTTCAGCAGGCTGTTTGACGGAGTTACAGATGTAATTGCGGGTATTGTCATAGACCGCCTGAATCCTAAAATGGGCAAAGCCAGAGTTTATGATCTGCTTCATGTTCCGCTATGGGTGTGTCTGGTACTTGTATTCAGTGTCCCTGACGTAGGACTTACTGCAAAAATTATATGGGTTTTTGTGTTCTACAATCTGCTTCAGTCCGGAATTGCTACCTTTATGAATATAGCAGAGCCGCTTCGTTTACAGCGGAGTTTTCGTGAAGACGCGCGCGTGCAGGTAATGAAAATAACTTCCATGGCTTCAACACTTTTTTCATTTCTGGTCAGCTTCACGCTCCCTGTACTGATCGACAGGTTCGCGTCCCGGCCGCACGGGTGGACGATTATAAGTATGATATTTGCAGTTCCTTTCGCAATCTGCGGACTGTGCCGTTTCTTCCTCCTGCCTGAGCTTCCGGAGGAACAGAATTCAGAAGAAAAGAAAGAAAAAATTACTCTGTTCGACAGCCTGAAAGCGCTTTTTCAGAACAAATACGCTCTCCTGTACGGCGGTGTAATGATATGCTGGGCAATGTATAATACGATGAGTGCCGGAAATATGACATACTATTTCCAGTTCGTTTATGGAGACATTAAAGCGCAGAGTATCATGTCCTTCCCGACACTGTTCACACTGATTTTTATTGCTGTAATACCCAAATTTATAGAAAAGGGCGGCAAGGTAAATACTTTAAGAATCGGATTATTTATGGCGATGATCTGCCAGGCGGCAAAACTGCTTATGCCTACAAATATAGTATGGCTTGTACTGATGCAGTTTGTCTCTACATGCGGCATTATGGCGCTGAGCTTTATGAAACCGCTTATGACAATCGACTGTATGACATACGGCAAATGGAAAACAGGTAATTCCGTCGAGGCGGCATATTCCACAGTCAACAGTCTTTCTGACAAACTTGGGCTTGGCTTGGGGAGCTTCGCGCTGGGGGCAATTCTTGAACTGGGCGGTTATGACGGAATGCAGGCTGTACAGAGCGCTTCAGCTGTTTTTACCATCAAAATGCTCTTTACGTTGATTCCTGCAGCCCTTATGGCGATTGGGCTTCTCTGCCTTGCATTCTATAACCTTGAAAAGAGACTGCCTCAGATAGAAAAAGAACTGAAAGAAAAATAAACGGAAAGAGAAAGCTCTGTCAGTCTGGTATTATATCAGTCTGTCAGGGCTTTTTCATGTAAAAGGAGTCGGTACGGGTTCTTTTTGGAGTTCCTTTCTGTCAGACTTGCGCAGTCTGTACTGCCTGGGCGTCATCTGACAGTATTTTTTAAATTCCTTATAAAATTGAGTGGAATTATGAAAGCCGACAGACCCGGCAATCTCATTGATATTCCGGTCGCTGGACATCAGCAGTTCAGCGGCCTTTTTTATACAGATATAAGAACCGTAGTCATGGATGCTCAGCCCGGTGTACTGTCTGACAATTTTATAGAGATTGTCCCCGGAATAGTTGAAATGCGCTTCCAGATCGGAGCGGGTCACTTTCCGGTCGGAGGACAGCATATAGTCACGGATGCTGTAAAAAAGCTCCTGTTCTTTTGCTGTGCCGGAGGCGGCGGGAGTGTTGCTGAATTTTGTATCGTCAAACAATTCCATCATGAGATGACTGGAAAAGAACGCCAGTTTAAGCGATGCACTGTCAGAAGGCGCAGATAATTCCATGATCATTTTTTCAAAAAGGTCGTGGATATGATTCTGTATCCATTCATAACCGTTGGCGGGAATAAAATCAATATAGTGCCTTTCTGAGCCGAGATATTCTCTGAGGCGGCTGCAGGCGGGACTGTTTTCCGCAGAGAAATATCTCGGGAAGCTTACAAGTCTCTGCATAAACTCTCTGCTGATTTTAAAGAATAAAACACGGCAATCTGTATCATATTCCTCCGTATGCAGAACATAAGGACTGACCAGGCAGCATCCGCCGGCTGGATAATAATGTCTGTCATGTTCGATATTCTGATAGATTTCGCCATCTATTACAAACAGAAATTCATAGTATTCATGGGAATGCAGAGGGCTCATGCTGTTTGCGTTGAAAGTGGACAGTACTTTGATTTCTTCTGCAGAGGAAAAGGATGCATAAGAGGTACCGGATATATTATTTTCATAGATGATGAATGCATTATCCGTATGATCTGCTGAATTCCTTAACTGCAATATCTCGACAGGCCCGGTCATGTCATGGGCGTTTGCCCGGGCGAGTTCGGGTAATTGTGATACTGGAGCGACATCTGCTTCAAAAGGTGTTTCCGGAATGTTTGAGGAAAGAAAAAACATAGGACCTCTCTTTCTTGAAAATGATATAAATTGTGGTATAAATCTATTGTTATGGACATTTTATATCGGATTTAAATGTACTAATATGAATATAGCAAAAAAATTACAAGTATTCAATATTGCGACCGGAGAGAGGTCGCAACCGGAAAGGAGCGGCTACAATGGAAAAAAGACTTTTTAATCAGGGATGGACAGTGAGTGCCGGCGATGGAAGTTCGCTGGCAGCGTTAATTGGCGGCGCGGCGGATCCGCCGAAGCAGATCACTCTTCCACATGATCATCTGGTAGAAATTCCACGCAACCCGCAGGAACCAAACGGCCCGGGAAATGGGTTCTTCCACGAAGAAGATATGGTATATAATACAGTATTAAATCTGGATGAAAGTGCGGCAGGCAAACGGATATGGATGGAATTTGAGGCCGTATACCAGAATGCGTTTGTTTATGTGAACAATGCATTTGCGGGCAAATGCGCCTATGGCTACAGCAATTTCTATCTGGACATTACGGACTATGTGAAAATCGGACAGCCCAATCCGGTAAAAGTGGTTGTGAAGAACGGTGTTCCCAGCGGAAGGTGGTACACAGGCGGAGGAATTTACCGCGATGTAAATCTTATGATTGCCGATCCTGTCCACATCATGCCGGACGGGGTTTTCGTCAGGACGGAAAACGCAGATACCGATATAGCGGAGATTGCCGTATGTACAGAGGTGGCAAATGATGAGGCGTCCATGAAAAGCATTGTCCTGAAAGCAAAGATTTTTGATAAGGACGGAAATCTCGCGGCTGAGGGAAACATGCCGGCGACTTTGAGAGGCAACACTGCTGATACATATAAGCTGAGGCTCTTTGTAAAAAGTCCGAAGCTCTGGGATGCAGAAAACCCGAATCTGTATACATATGAAGTATCCGTATGCGGGGAAGACGGGGAAGATACAGTACTCGATACAGAGAGCGGAACATTCGGTATCAGAAAAATGCAGCTTGACCCGGTAAATGGCCTGCGCATAAATGGCAGGACCGTAAAACTCAGAGGCGGATGTATCCATCATGACAACGGAATCATCGGGACAAGGGAATTTACCTTCGCGGCAGAAGAACGGATCCGGACGCTGAAGGAGGCAGGATTCAACGCTGTCAGAAGCTCTCACTACCCCATGAGCAGAAAACTGCTCGAAGCCTGTGATAAATACGGTATGTATGTCATGGATGAGTACGCGGATGTGTGGACATCCTCAAAGGTTGCGTATGACTACAGTATGCATATGACCGAGTGGTGGGAACATGACATTGCCAGCCTTGTGAGAAAAGATAAAAATCATCCGTGTGTAATTATGTATTCTATCGGAAATGAAATTCCTGAAGTGGGCAATAAAATCGATGCCGGCTGGGGGAAAAAGATTGCTGACCGGATCCGCGAACTGGATCCCACGAGATATGTGACAAACTGCATGAATCTGCTGCTTGCAGGGATGGACATGCTGGCGCAGATGTTTTCCGGTGCCCGGGGGCAGGAAGCAGAAGCAGGAGCGGATCAGCCGTCAGGTGAGATCAATTCCATGATGAATAATATGGGAGACGTTATGGCGCAGCTGATGCAGAGCCCGATGCTGGCAAAGGCTACAGAGGAGGCTGCTTCGCAGGTGGATATCGTAGGTTACAATTACGCGCTGGGAAGATATGAACCGGGGGGAAACGAGTATCCGAACAGAATCATTGTAGGCTCTGAGACAAACCCGCCGGATCTTGATAAGAACTGGGAGGCAGTGGAGAGGCTTCCCTATGTGATCGGCGATTTCGACTGGACAGCCTGGGATTATCTCGGGGAGAACGGCATCGGCGGATATACATACGGCGATGATGCCGCGAATCCGATGGGGGCGATGTACTCCCCGTATCCGTGGAAAGCAGCCTACTGCGGGGATGTGAACCTGATCGGGGACAGACGCCCTGTAAGTTACTGGAGAGAAATGATCTGGGGATTCCGCACGGAGCCGTACATTGCGGTTCAGCCGCCTGAGCATTACGGCGAGACAAAGCACGGTTCCCAGTGGTGCTTCTCCGATGCATACAGAAGCTGGAACCATAAGGAATATACAGGGAAGGAGATTGCAGTTGAAGTTTATGCGGCAGCCGATGAGGTAGAACTTCTCGTAAACGGAAAGTCCGTCGACAGAAAGAGGACCGGAGAGCCGCATAAGTATATGGCAGTATTTGACACCATATACGAGCCGGGCCGGGTCGAGGCGGTTGCATACAAAAACGGTGTGGAGACAGGCCGCGACGTTCTGACCACAGCAGGGGATGACGTGAAACTTGCAATCGATGTCAGGACTTTGGCGGGCACAGAGGCCGATGCAAAACTTCCGGCAGACGGTACGGATATCGCCTATGTGGATGTGTCTGTCGTCGATGAAAACGGAGTTCTGAATATGGACAGAAAAATGAAAGTGTCCGTATCCGTTGAAGGGCCGGGAGAAGTGATCGGGTACGGCTCCGCGGATCCGAAGAGCGGGGAAAACTATTACGATATGGAAGCCATGACGTATGAAGGCCGTATCCGCGCGGCAGTCAGAGCCAAGGGAGAAGGGCTTGTCAAAGTGACGTTCCGGGCAGAAGAAAAGAGTTACAGTGTGACGATTACAGCAGAATAAATGAAACGCAGGCTTTATAAAATTGTCTGAATACAACAAAAAAACTTTTGAATTTTCAGAATTGTTTTACTTTTCTTTTGCACATCCATCTGCTATGATGAAATTACAGAGAGGAATCATTTTTCAACAGCAGATCAGGGGGTGAAAGTTATGTCAGAATTCCATCAGAATGATTCCGGAAATTCGGAGAGAAAAACCGCAAAGTGGATGCTCCCGGCGGTAGTTATCATTGCCGTCCTTGCCGTCGGTATCCTTGCCTTTCTGGCAGGCATGAGATTCGCCGACAGCAGAGACGGCAGCGGGAGCCGGATGGCGGCAAAGAGTGAAGAAGTAAAGAGCGAAGAGATTGAAGCAAAAGGAGAGGATGTGGAGGAAGTTCAGGCAGAGACGGAGGAAACAGGTGAAAGTCCGGCGCAGACAGAAGATGTAACTGCGGCATCAGAGACGCAGGAAACGAAAACTCAGGAAGTGGATACGGCGGAAACACATGAAGATTTTACAGGTGAAAATTTTTATATAGCGCCGGCTGCGGGAGGCTACAGGTGTCTGGATATGAGTGTCTCTGAAGGAAACGAAATGCTGATGCTCGGTGTGGAACCCCAGGGGAATGAACAGTTTGTATTTTATTTAATGCGTTATACTCTCCCGGTAGAAAACGGGCAGATTGCAGAGGGTACATTTTCAGTTGAACCGATCTTTTTAAGAAGCATGGCTCACTACACAGGCGATGGCATATACGAATTTGACGATGGAAACAGTCATATTTATTTCAGAATCTCACGGGCACAGGATGGAAATTCATCCTCTTACGGGCAGCTTGAAGTTTATGGTTTTGATTCTTTATATGACCCGGCACAATTTGAAAATCCTGTTTCCTATAACGGAATGACAGGAAATGTTTTTTCTCTTTCAGACCTGATCGAACCGTGGGGCGGATTAAGTTAAATGAAACAGCCATCCGAATGGAAAATCTGACTTCCATTCGGATGGCTGCCGCCTTTTACCGAGTCCTGCAGCAGAACCGTAGTTTAAACGTGAATTCAGAAATTCCACGCAATTCAGATCCTCCCCGTAAAGAGCGTTCCCGCTTTTCCGCCCTTTACGATATCATAGAGCGCCTCCGGGCGCTTTCCGTTTGTCACGATTGTGTCAATGCCCTGGGAGGTGGCGAGCTGCGCGGCCTGAAGTTTTGTGCGCATGCCGCCGGTGCCTCTGCGGGAGCCGGCGCCCCCTGCGAGAGAGTAGACGCTCTCGTCGATCCGGTCAATCTGCTCGATCAGCTTCGCGTTCGGATGGAGACGGGGGTCGCTGTCAAAGAACCCGTCGATATCCGAGAGGATGACGAGCCGCTTCGCCCGGCAGAGAACTGCCACAACGGAGGAGAGCATGTCATTGTCGCCGAACAGCCTGTCCTCGGACTCAATTTCCTTGTAGCTTACAGAGTCGTTTTCATTGACGATCGGGATCACGCCCATCTCGAGAAGGGCGTTGAATGTATTGGTCAGGTTTTCTTTCTTCTCCTCCTCTTCGATATCCTCCGCGTTCAGAAGAATCTGAGCGACTGTCTTGTCGTAATCTCCGAAAAATTTATCATAAAGGTACATCAGGCTGCACTGTCCCACAGCGGCCGCGGCCTGTTTCATACGCATGCTGTCCGGCCTTCCCTGCATGTTCAGCTTGTTTCTGCCGACGGCGATGGCCCCGGATGAGACGAGGATGACCTCGTACCCCATGTTCTGGATGTCTGCCAGCGTGCAGACAAGCCGGTCCGTGGCGCGCAGGTCACTTTTGCCCGCGTCGTTTGTGAGAGTGGATGTACCTACTTTTACTACGATTCTGTTATTATAAAGTCCCATGATCTGCTCCTTTTGTACTTGATTCATTCACCGGGATATCGTACCATAGAATTATAAATTACAAAAGCGAATATTTATCATGCAAAACATGATAAAACCAGATGAAAAAGGAGGCAATCCACATGGATATGAACCTGCAGAAATATATGGCGTTTGTAAAGACGGTGGAGTCGGGGAGTTTTACGAAGGCCGCGGAGCTTCTGAATTATTCCCAGTCCGGGATCAGCCGCATGATCCACGATCTGGAGAAGGAGTGGAAAGTGACGCTGCTCGAGCGGGGGCGCGGAGGCGTCCGCCTTACGAGTGACGGTCAGCAGCTCCTTCCCTACGCCCAGAATGTGTGCAGGGAATATGAGAAGCTGCAGGCGCAGGTGGACGGAATCAACGGAATGCAGTCCGGCCTGATCCGCATCGGCACCTTTTCCAGTGTGGCCTCCCAGTGGCTCCCGAATATTATCAGGGAGTTTCAGAAAGATTATCCGAATATCGATTATGAACTGCTCCTGGGGGACTACAGTGAGATCGAGGAGTGGATATGGAAAGGAAGAGTAGACTGCGGTTTCCTGCGGCTTCCGGTTCACGGGGAGCTGGAGACGGAATTTCTCGAGCAGGACCGCCTCCTCGTCGTCCTTCCGGAGAATCACCGGCTTGCCGGATGTGAGAAGTTTCCGGTCAATGCGCTTACAGAAGACCCGTTTATGCTTCTGGAAAAAGGCGCCAGGGCGGAAGTGTCCGATATTTTTGAAAAATGCGGCCTGACGCCGAAGGTGCATTTTACCACGTGGGATGACTACGCCATCATGGCAATGGTGGAGAGCGGTCTCGGGATCAGCATCCTGCCGGAGCTGATTTTAAAAAGAGTTCCGTACCGGATCGTGGTCAAAGAGCTGGAGATCCCCGCCTACCGAAGCATCGGGGTCGCTCTTCGGAATAAAAGGTCAGCGCCTCTGGCGGTGAAGAAATTCCTTGATTATCTGGATTACCGAGCCGGCACTGCCGCATTTTTTCCTCGTAAAACAGGCATTGCTGTGATAAGATAAAAGTCAGAAAGTATGTCAGAAAACTCATCAGAAAGGGGGAGGTTTAATGACATGGAAACCACTGCCGATCGGTGTGGATGATTTTGCGAAACTGATTGAAAACGAATACTATTTTGCAGATAAAACATTGTTCATAAAAGAACTGATTGATATGAAGGGCGAGGTGAATCTCTTTACACGCCCGCGGCGATTCGGAAAACGCTGACCGTGAGCATGCTTCGCCTCTTTTTTGAAAAAAACGGAAAAGACCGTTCGGGACTTTTTAAAGGACTGAAGATTATGGATGCGGGAGAGAAATATCTTTCCCATATGGGAAAATATCCGGTTATCAGCCTTTCTCTCAAATCACTGAAACAGCTTTCATATGCACTGGCATTTGAAATGCTGAAAAAGGCAGTTGGAGAAGAATTTCTGCGGCACTGGGAAGAGGTCAGAGAGTGCGGGAGACTGACGGACGCGCAGATGGAACGTTTTGTGAAGCTTCGCGACCAGAAGGGCAGCGATGCTGATTATGCGGACGCACTGAAATTCCTGTCGGAATGTCTGAGCATCTGCCATGGGGAAGCGGTCATTATTCTGATTGACGAGTATGATGTGCCGCTGGAAAATGCATATTTCGGTGGGTTTTACGATGATATGGTCAGTGTGATCCGATCGCTGTTTGAGTCCGCGCTGAAGACAAATGAACACCTTGCGTTTGCGGTAGTGACAGGGTGCCTGCGGATTAGCAGGGAATCCATTTTTACCGGACTGAACAACCTGAAGATCAATTCGATCACTTCGGAGCTCTATGCGGAGTATTTCGGCTTTACGCCGGCGGAAGTGGAAGAAATGCTCGGCTTTTACGGACTGGAAGCAAATATCGGCAGGGTCAGGGAGTGGTACGACGGATATCAGTTCGGAAAGACGGAGGTTTATAATCCGTGGAGCGTGATTAATTATGTGCAGTCCTGTTGCAAAAATGCGGACGCGCTGATGAAGCCGTACTGGTCCAATACCAGTTCAAACAGCATTATCCGGCGGCTGGTGGAAAATGCGGATCCTTCAGTGAAACAGGAGATCGAAACGCTCATAGAGGGTAAGACGATTACAAAACCGGTTCACGAGGACATTACGTATGAAGACATGGAATCAACGCAGGATAATCTGTGGAATTTCCTCTTTTTTACCGGATATCTGAAAAAAATCAGTGAGTATCAGGATGAGGAAACGATTTATATGGAGCTGGCCATTCCGAACAGGGAAGTACGCTATATTTACAAAACGACAGTGACGCGCTGGTTTGAGGAAAGGACGGAGAAAAAAGAACTGTCCCCGCTCTATGAGAGCATTTTGTCGGGAGATGCGGAAAAGACGGCGGAGATTCATTGATAAATATATCGTCCTGTCAAACAGAGAGGCAGGGCAGGGGAGACCTGATATTGTCCTGAAATATCCAAGCGTAAAGGGAAAAGCTGTGATACTGGAAATAAAAGTTTCCAGAACCTATGAAGGGCTGGAAGAAAAATGCGATGAGGCGCTTCGGCAGATTGAGGACAGGAAGTATGAGGCTTCGCTTCGCACAGAAGGATACCGGGATATTCTGAAATTTGGAATCGCATTTTACCGGAAAGAATGCATGGTAAAAGTAAGGTGATCCGCCGGTTCTCACATTGCCAGAATCTTCCCTTGCCAGTCCCGCTCAGATCGATTATAATGGGGAAACATTATGAGAGAAAGAGAGGAACTGTATATTATGAAGAAACTGTTTGGAAGCCTTCCGTTTAAGCTCCTTCTCGGAGTAATCATCGGAATCGTCGCAGGACAGCTTGCCGGTGTGAAATCCATGGAGACTGTGGGAAATGCTGTCATGAATGTGGTCGTCACTGTCCGCTTTGTCCTGTCCGAACTGATCAATTTCTGTGTTCCGCTGATTATTATCGGATTTATCGCTCCGTCGATTACAAGACTGGGAAGAAATGCGTCCCGGATGCTCGGAGTTGCCCTTATCTGCGCGTATGCGTCGTCGATCCTTGCGGCGTTTCTATCTACAGCGGCAGGGTATGCGATTATTCCCCACCTGTCGATCGTGTCAGAGGTGGACGGCTTAAAGGAACTGCCGGAGGTTGTGTTCCAGCTTGAGATTCCACAGATCATGAGCGTAATGAGCGCGCTTGTGCTGTCTGTGCTTCTGGGGCTTGCCGCGACGTGGACGAACGCGGAGACAACGACACGTCTTCTCGAGGAGTTCCAGAAGATCGTCCTGCAGATCGTGACAAGAGTGGTGATCCCGGTTCTGCCGGTGTTCATCGGATTCACATTCTGCGGTCTTTCCTATGAGGGAACGATCACGAAGCAGCTTCCGGTGTTTATCCAGATTGTCCTGATCGTGATGGTGGGACACTACCTTTGGATGGCGGTGCTTTACATTGCGGCCGGAATCTACTCAAAGAGCAATCCGCTGGATGTGGTGAAAAATTACGGACCGGCGTATATTACAGCGGTCGGAACGATGTCATCCGCAGCGACTCTTGCGGTGGCGCTGCGCTGCGCGAAAAAGTCCGTGCCTCCGCTGCGGGATGATATGGTGGACTTCGGTATTCCGCTGTTTGCCAACATCCATCTGTGCGGATCGGTGCTGACGGAAGTGTTCTTTGTGATGACTGTGTCGCAGATCCTCTACGGATCGATTCCGTCTGTGGGAACGATGATCCTGTTCTGCCTGCTGCTTGGCGTCTTCGCTATCGGAGCGCCGGGAGTGCCGGGAGGAACAGTGATGGCGTCCCTTGGACTGATCACGGGCGTGCTCGGATTTGACGAGACGGGAACGGCGCTGATGCTTACGATCTTCGCGCTGCAGGACAGCTTCGGGACAGCCTGCAATATCACGGGGGACGGTGCGCTTACGATGATTCTCTCGGGATATGCGAACCGACACAATATTGAAAAGCAGAATCTGAAGATCGATCTTTAAAGAAATCTGCATTGACGTACTGGCGTATAGCTGATACGGGCCGGAACTTTCGGGGCAGTCTGCACCGGAAACTCCGGCCTGTGTTAGTTTCCGGTAATATAAGAGTAAGATGTATGCAAAATGAAGTCGCCGCAGGTAACTTTTTTAAAAACAGGCAGACTCACGAAATTGTACGGGCATATGACTTTGTTTAAAATATAACAATGGGAAAGGGAAGGACACTTTTTTCCACAGTCACAAATTAATCTAAAGAAAAATTTATGAAGGAGGACATTCAGAATGTCAGAGCACAATGTTGTCGAGAGACAGCCGATTACAGAAGACTACCTGAAGAAGATGGATGCATACTGGCGTGCTACGAACTACCTCGGAGCTGCTCAGCTGTATCTGCTGGATAATCCGCTTCTGCGCGAGCCGCTGACGATGGATCATGTTAAGAAGAAAATCGTAGGACACTGGGGAACAGTGCCGGGACAGAACTTTGTCTATGTTCATCTTAACAGAGTGATCAAGAAATACGATCAGGATATGATCCTTATCTCCGGTCCGGGACACGGCGGAAACTTCTTTGTTGCAAATACTTATCTTGAGGGAACATACAGCGAGGTATATCCGAACATTGGAGAGGATATGGACGGACTGAAGAAACTGTGCAAGCAGTTCTCATTCCCGGGCGGTATCTCAAGCCACGTTGCTCCGGAGACACCGGGTTCCATCAACGAGGGTGGAGAGCTCGGCTACTCTCTGGCTCACTCATTCGGAGCTGTATTTGACAACCCGGATCTCGTTGCCGCATGTATCGTAGGTGACGGAGAGGCTGAGACAGGACCGCTGGCTACATCCTGGCAGTGCAACAAATTCCTGAATCCGGAGACAGACGGTGCGGTTCTTCCGATCCTCCATCTGAACGGATATAAGATCAGCAACCCGACAATCCTTGCGCGTATCTCTCACGAAGAGCTTGTGAACTTCTTCGACGGATGCGGATGGAAGCCGTACTTCGTAGAGGGAAGTGAGCCGATGGATATGCACCGCAAGATGGCGGAAGCACTTGACGCCTGCATGGACGAGATCAAGGCGATCCAGAAGAACGCAAGAGAGAATCATGACGTGACAAGACCGAAGTGGCCGATGATCGTTCTTCGCACACCGAAGGGATGGACAGGCCCGAAGGTAGTGGACGGACAGCAGATCGAGGATTCTTTCCGCGCACACCAGGTACCGATCATGATGGACAAGCCGGAGCACCTTCAGATGCTCAAAGACTGGCTTTTAAGCTATCATCCGGAAGAACTGTTCACAGAGGACGGCAAGCTGATTCCGGAACTCAAAGAGCTGGCTCCGAAGGGAGACAGAAGAATCGGATCCAATCCGCACGCAAACGGCGGAAAGCTTCTGCGCGACTTAAGACTTCCGGATTTCCGCGATTACGCAGTAGATGTGCCGGCGCCGGGTTCTGTTGAGGCTCAGGATATGATTGAGCTTGGCGGATATGTAAGAGACGTTGTGAAACTCAACGAGGATGCTCATAACTTCCGCATCTTCGGACCGGACGAGACGATGTCCAACCGTCTTGGAAAGGTATTTGAGGTTACAAACCGTGACTGGAACAACGAGAAATATGATACAGACGAGTTCCTCGCTCCGGACGGACGCGTTATGGACTCTATGTTAAGTGAGCATATGTGCGAGGGATGGCTGGAAGGATACCTGCTGACAGGACGTCACGGATTCTTCGCAAGCTACGAGGCGTTTATCCGTGTCGTTGACTCCATGTGCGCACAGCACGCAAAATGGCTGAAAGTCTGCAACCAGCTTCCGTGGAGACAGTCCATTGCTTCACTGAACCTGATCCTTTCATCCAACGTATGGCAGCAGGATCACAACGGATTCACACATCAGGATCCGGGATTCCTTGATCACATCTCCAACAAGAAGGCAGACGTAGTACGTCTCTACCTTCCGCCGGATGCGAACTGTCTGCTTTCCTGCTTCGATCACTGCATCAAGAGCAAAAACTATGTCAACGTAATCGTTGCATCCAAGCATCCGAGACAGCAGTGGCTGACAATGGAGCAGGCTGTAAAGCACTGCACACAGGGTATCGGCATCTGGGAGTGGGCAAGCAACGACCAGGGAGAAGAGCCGGATATCGTTATGGCATGCTGCGGTGATACACCGACGCTGGAGACTCTGGCAGCCGTTACAATCTTAAGAGAGGCCCTTCCGGAGCTGAAGATCAGAGTGATCAATGTGGTTGACCTTATGAAGCTTGAGCCGCATACAAAACATCCGCACGGACTGACAGACGCAGAGTATGACTCACTGTTCACAAAGGACAAACCGATCATCTTTGCATTCCACGGATACCACACACTGATCCACGAGCTGACATACAGACGTACAAACCGCAATATCCATGTTTACGGATACAAAGAGGAAGGTACAATTACAACTCCGTTTGACATGCGCGTCCAGAACGAGATCGACAGATTCCACCTTGTGAAGAATGCGATCAAGTTCCTGCCGCAGCTTGGCAACAGAGGAGCTTACCTCATCCAGAAGATGAATGACAAGCTTGTTGAGCACAAGCAGTACATTCATGAGTACGGTATTGATATGCCTGAAATCAGAGACTGGAAATGGGAGAATAAATAATCCCTGCAGCAAAGAAAGAACTGCCGTCGCGGCAGTTCTTTCTGCTATTTTTTGAGTTTCTTCCGGAACTGCGCCGGCGTAATCCGGTGCTGTTCCGTGAATATTTTATAAAAATAACCTTTGTTGTGATATCCGACTTTTCTTACGATATCATCGATCTGCATATCGGTTTCGCGGAGGAGCTCCTCCGCTTTTTTTATGCGGAGACTCTGGAGGTATTCTGTATATGTCATTCCCGTCCGGGACTTTAACATCCTGTTGAAATAGTCATCCTGAAAATGAAATTCCTCCGCCAGCATGCGGATGGATATATCGTTTAAATGCTCTTTGATAAAAGCGGAGATCTGCTCGAACAGCACCCAGTTTGTCTCCTTCTTCGGCATCTTGGACAGATAAAAGCTGTACTGTGAGTTCAGTACCTGGAAAATGCGGAGAAGCAGTCCCTGGCTGATGATGGGTGTCGCTTTGTCATTGCGCGTAAGCTCCATGAGAAGAGAGCCGAGAGTGGACTCGATGTCATGCGCCGTATCCGTGCGGGGGCGGAAGTGAAGGTACTGCTGTATGTTTTTCTGTCCCGAGAGCATCATGCTCAGGAAAGAAGAGATTCTCGAACCTTCGAGGTGCTCAGCCGCGCTTGCGAGAGCTTCCGGTATGATGCCGAGGAAGAGAACGGTTGCGGACGAACCGTCCAGTATCTCCTGATGGACGCAGCCGCAGTCGATCAGACAGAGTTCCCCTTTTGAGAATGTAAATTCGCTTCCGAGAATTTTCTGACGGTATTCCCCTCCGATAATATAAAAAAGTTCAAGGTACTCGTGGGAATGCGTCTGTGTCCGCATGGGCGGAGTGTACACGGTGCTGTATGTGAACGAAGGAATGCTCGGCATGATTGTCGCGGAAAGAGAGTGTGTTCCGCGCAGATCCCAGAGCAGGGCGAAGAGCGGTTCGCCCTCCGACACGGGCCAGGGCTTCCGCTCTGCGTCGTTGGCCGAGTATTCCGGGCAGATGATGCGGAACCGCGCCAGGTTTTCGGGAAGTCTCTGGCGGCTTCCGTTATATATGAGGTTTTTGCATATGTTCTGCAGATTCATGTGTGGTCCTCCTTAATAAAACTATTTTATAGCGGGAAGCGGCCGCTGTACAGAGAAATGTTAAATCAGTCTTACTGAAATCTTAAAAATTTATGTCTCAAATCATCAGAAAACATTCATTTTTCCCTGTTATCCTTTGATTATCAAAAAAGATATCAGTAAAAAACACTGATGCCATGAGCAGAAAAGGAGAGAGTGGAATTATGGAAAGAGAATTGAAGAAGATTGCAGTGCTCTTCGGAGGGCATTCGACCGAGTATGAAGTATCGCTTCAGTCAGCGCACGCGGTCATTACGGCCGTGGACAGGGAGAGATATGAGACGGTGATGATCGGGATCCGGCGTGACAGCGGCCAGTGGTATCTGTTCCGGGGCAATCCGGAGGATATTTTAAATGACAGGTGGTTTTCCGAGGAAACGTGCATGCCGGTTTCCGTTTCCATGGACAGAAATATCCACGGCCTGTACATTCATACTCCCGAAGAAGTGGAAACCGTTTCGCTGGACGCCGCATTTCCGGTGCTTCACGGAAAATACGGGGAGGACGGAACCGTACAGGGGGCGCTGGAACTGGCGGGAATCCCGGTGATCGGATGCGGGACGTTAAGCTCTGCCGTGGGGATGGACAAAGACATTGCCCACCGGCTTGCAGAAGCGGCGGGCGTGCGCTGCGCCCGGGCGGTGACGGTTGGAAGAGAGGAGAAAGGGAGAAACGAAGAAGAACTGAAGAAGTATGCCGCAGAACTGGGGTATCCGCTTTTTGTAAAACCGGTCCGTGCCGGGTCTTCCTTCGGAATCACGAAAGTGTGCGGGGAGGATGAACTGCTCCGGGCCGTGGAGACTGCGTTTGAACATGATTCGGAGATTATGCTGGAAGAGCAGATCAGCGGATTTGAAGTAGGATGTGCGGTGCTTGGGAAGAAAAATCTGATCATAGGCGAGGTTGACGAGATCGAGCTGTCGGAAGGATTTTTTGACTATGAAGAAAAGTACACTCTGAAGACTTCGGATATCCATGTACCAGCCCGGATATCTCCGGAGAAGGCACAGGAGATCCGCCGGATGGCGGCTGTGATCTACCGGGCGCTGAAGTGTGAGGATTTTGCCCGGGTGGACATGTTCCTGACGCCTGAGGGAGAGATCTTCTTTAACGAGGTCAACACGATTCCCGGATTCACGGCGCACAGCAGATATCCGGGCATGATGAAGGCGGCGGGTATTTCCTTTGAAGAACTCGTCCGCAGACTGATTGAGATGGAGGTGGGAAAATGAGAGATACAGAAAAGAGAGATACAGAAAAGAGGGAGGCAAAAAAGAGGATAGCAGAAATGGAGATCCCGGTGCTTGTGAACGCGTCCAGCCCGATTGAGCGGTATCCCGGGGAAGAGGATCTTGCGCCTGTGATGGACAGTTTCCCCGACGTCCTGATGGAGCGGACCGCAGCGGAGGCGCTGAAAGCTCTGCTCGAGGAGATCGGAAGCGGAGACCGGATTGTGCCTGTGAGCGGATGGCGGTCCCACCGGGAGCAGCAGAAGATATGGGATGACACAATCGCAGAAAAAGGAGAACTGTTTACGAGGAAATATGTTGCGGTTCCGGGGTGCAGCGAGCATGAGACGGGACTTGCCATCGATCTCGCCGAAAACGCGCCGGAGATCGACTTTATCTGTCCGGAGTTTCCGAGAACGGGAATCTGCGGGAAATTCCGGGAGCGGGCGCCTCACTACGGGTTTATCGAGCGCTATCCAAAGGGAAAGGAAAGTGTGACGGGCATCGGGGCTGAGCCGTGGCATTTCCGCTATGTGGGGCTGCCCCATTCCCTGATTATGACAGGACTCGGACTTGTGCTGGAAGAGTATGTGGGGCTGATTGCTGAAAATACGAAAACGGCGGGGCAGAAAGACGGAGGGAAACAGTCCGCATGAGCAGGGGGAGAAGCGCAGGGATCGACGGATTCAGGATCGCGGCAGCGGTTATGGTGATTGCCATCCACACCGCGCCGCTGTCAGGGATCAGCGAAGATCTGGATTTTGTCATTACTTACTGCCTTTTCCGCACTGCCGTGCCCTTTTTCTTCATGACGACCGGATATTTCGTGCTTGCGCCCTGGATCCGGGGAGGAGAGAAAGACCGGCGCAAAGTGCGGCGTTTCCTGAAAAGCACGGCGCTTCTTTATCTGGTTTCCACCGTCCTTTATGTTCCGGCTGTTGTCTATTCCGGCGGTGCGCCGGAGGACGGGGCAGCCCTTGCAAAGCAGATCTTTTTTGACGGGACGTTTTACCATCTGTGGTATTTCCCGGCGGTGATTCTCGGCTGCCTGATCGTCATGGCGCTTCTGCGGTGCATGACGGCGGAGCTGGCGTTTGTTCTGGCTGCCGCTGCGTATGTCTTCGGAGCGGGCGGCGACAGCTGGTACGGTCTGGCGGCGGAACTGCCCGGGATGGGGCGGGCGTATGACGCGGTATTTGCTTTCAGCAGCTACACGCGCAACGGGATATTCTATGCCCCGGTTTTTCTTCTTCTGGGAGTGCTGATCCGCCGAAGAGAGCTGCCCGGAGAAAATGATCCCGCGGCGGAAGGAAAAAGAGCGGGAGAAAGAAGCGCGGGTAAAAGAAGTGCGCAAGAGAAACGGAAGGAGCAGACCCGCATCTGGACGGGTAGCGCGGTCAGCGCGGCAGTGGTGCTGGCGGAGGGAGCGCTGACATATGCCTGCGGCTGGCAGCGGCACAACAGCATGTACCTTGCGCTTGTCCCGCTGATGTATTTCCTGTTCCGGCTGCTTTTAATCGTTCCGGGAAATGCGCCGGCATGGGCGAGAGACATTTCCATGCTTGTCTATGTCACCCACCCGGCGGTTCTGATCGGCCTGAGAGGAGTTTCAGGCGCGGCGGGGCTCGACGGGATCCTGGTGGAGAACACGCTGGTTCAGTTTCTGAGCGTGACAGGCGCATCTTTTGCCGCGGCAGCAGCGATCCGGCTGATCCGGGAACATTTGAAACAGCGTTTTGGAGGGATTCAGAGATGAAGGTACGGGAGGTGAGAGGATGAGCGTTGAGAAAAGGCGGGCGTGGATTGAGCTGGATGAAGACAGCCTGCTTCACAATGTGCGGGAGCTTCAGCGGGTGGTTGGAAGAGACTGCCGGCTGATGCCCGCGGTGAAGGCAAATGCCTACGGGCACGGGGATGTGGAGACTGCGCGCCTGCTCGCAGGAGCGGGAATTTCCGATTTCTGCGTGGCGTCTGCGGACGAAGGGATCCGCCTGCGCGCCGCCGGGATTTCAGGACAGATTCTCATCCTCGGGTATACGCTCCCGGCGCAGTTCGATGCGCTGAGAGAGTATGACCTTACCCAGACCGTGGTGGAAGACTCCTACGCGCAGGAGCTCTCCGCATACGGCCGGGAACTGCGTGTACACGTGGGAGTGGACACAGGCATGCACCGGCTCGGAATCCCGGCTTCTGACGCAGATGCGGTGGCGTCGGTATGGCGGTTTCCGAATCTTAAGATCACAGGCATGTTTTCCCATCTGTGCGTGTCCGACGGGACGACGGAAGAGGAGCGGCGGTATACGGAAAAACAGATCTCCGATTTCCGGAAGGTGATCGGGGAGCTTCGCAGAAGGGGAATACGCGGGTTTGAGAGTCACATTCAGGGAAGCTACGGAATCCTGAATTATCCGGAAGAAAAATTCGATTGTGCCAGGCCGGGAATTGCCCTGTACGGTGTGCTGAGTCTTCCGTCAGACCGGGTCCGGGCAGATGTGACTCTGTCCCCGGTGCTGTCGCTGAAAGCCCGCGTGGGCTGCGTGAGGATGCTGAAAGAAGGAGAGTCGGCGGGATACGGACTGACGTACACGGCGGACGGAGAGCGGAAGCTGGCCATTGTCTGCGCCGGCTATGCGGACGGGATTCCGAGGAGTCTGTCGAACCGGGGGTATGCCCTTGTGCGGGGATACCGCGCGCCGATTGTGGGAAGAATCTGCATGGACCAGCTGACTCTTGACGTGACGGAAGTGCCGGGAGTGCGAGCCGGGGACGAGGCGGTATTTATCGGAAAATCAGGCGGAAGAGAGATCGGCGCGGCGGAGATGGCAGAGTGCGCGGGGACGATCTCGAACGAACTGTTAAGCCGGCTTGGGCAGAGACCGGAGCGGATTTGTTTTACACATATTTAACATTTTTATCATCCAACGTCCTTTGTCTTTCATGTACAATAAAATTACATACTTTCCCGCCCGGGCAGGGGAAGTATAAATATGTGAAACTGAGAGGAAACCAGATGATAAAAATTTATGTTGTCGATACAAATGTTCTTCTCCAGGCTCCGTATGCACTTGGAAGCTTTGAGGACAATCAGGTCGTGCTTCCCATGGTTGTGCTTGAAGAGCTGGACCATTTCAAGAAAACAGAAGGGGAAACCGGAGCCAACGCCCGCAGGGTCATCCGCTACCTGGAACAGCTCCGCCAGAGGGGAAGCCTTCTGGAAGGGGTGGGGCTGGAAAAGGGCGGAACGCTCCGGGTGGAGAAAAACTTTGTAAACGAAGTCCTTCCGGAGGATCTCTCGGAAGATCTGGCGGATAACCGGATCCTGAAAGTCTGTATCGGTCTTGCCGGGAAAAATGAAGAGCAGGTGATTCTCGTCACAAAGGATCTTCTGCTGAGAATCAAGGCACAGATTCTCGGCATCTGTGCGGAAGACTTTACAACCGACCAGGTGCTTGAACATGAGAATCAGTACAGCGGAAGATGCGAAGTCTTTGTTCCGGAAGAAGTGTTTAAGGGATTTAAGAAAAAAGGCGTTCCCGTGGATCAGGTGTATGTGATGGATGAGAACGGGGAAAGCTATGTACCGCAGCTTACTGAGAATCAGTTTGTGATTTTAAAGGCGGACCAGTCGGCGAAGAAGACGCAGCTCGGGCGTGTGGAGAACGGCGCGATCCGCAAACTGGAATACCGGAAGAGTTCGCCCTACGGGATCTCTCCGAGAAACGCGGGACAGTATTTTCTTCAGGAGGCGCTCATGCAGCCGGCGGACAAAGCGCCCCTTGTCATTGTCAAGGGAATCGCGGGAACGAGCAAAACATTCTATTCCCTTGCGGTCGGGCTGGAAAAACTTTTGAACCATCCGACCGGAGAGTACAGAAGGATTCTGATCTGCCGTCCCAACGCCCAGTTTGACGATGACATCGGTTTTCTTCCCGGGGACGAGCAGGAAAAAATCTCGCCGCTGATGCGCCCGGTCATTGACAATCTGGAACAGCTCATCGATTCCAGCGAGGAAGAGCGCTATAAGGATGAGGAAGAACTGAAGGGAAAGGTTGATGAGATCTTCGCAAGAGGAATCATCCAGGCCGAGGCGCTCAACTACATAAGGGGACGCTCTATTGTCAAGACCTACCTCATCATCGATGAGGCCCAGAACACGACGCCGGACCAGATCAAGGGAATTATCACAAGAGCGGGAAAGGATACGAAGATCATCCTTCTCGGAGATCCGAATCAGATCGACAGGCCGTTTCTTGACGAGCGGACGAACGGTCTGAGCTATGCCTCCGAGCACATGAAGGGAAGCACACTCTGCTGGCAGATCACGATGACAACGGAAGAGTGCGAGCGGTCGTCTCTTGCAATGGAAGCAGTGAGGAGGCTCTGATGGGAACGGATTACAAGTCGATCAGGAACAATGAGGAGATCAACCTCCTGATTGAACAGGGAAACCGCACGCTGTGTGAGCTCGGCTATACAGAACACTCGAAGAAACACGCGTCGAAATCGGCGGAGACCGCGGGAAAGATTTTAAAAGAACTCGGATACGGAAAGCACAAGATTGAGCTGGCAAAAATCGCGGGGTACATGCACGACATCGGAAACAGCATCAACCGCTGCGATCACGCCCACAGCGGGGCAATACTCGCATATCAGATCCTGAAAGATACGGATATGCCCCTTAAGGATATTCTTGTTGTGACGACGGCAATCGGACATCACGACGAGGCTACAGGTACGGCGGTGGACGGAGTGTCGGCGGCTCTGATTCTTGCGGACAAAACAGATGTCAGGCGCAACCGGGTGCAGAACCGGAACAAGGCGACGTTCGACATTCATGACCGTGTGAATTACGCGGCTTTATCGTCAAAGTTGATTATTCAGAAAGAAAAGCGTATTATACAGATGGAGCTTGAACTGGACGATTCCATCTGCACGGTGATGGACTATTTCGAGATATTTTTAAACAGAATGATCATGTGCCGCAGGGCGGCGGAGCATCTGAACTGCAAATTCAAGCTGGTGGCAAACGGAAGCAAGCTGTGCTGACATGTGCCGCACCGGCAGGAAAATGTGCCGGCATGTGCCGTGCCGGCAGGAAAAACGGAGGAACGCAGACGCGCGAAAAAGGGCGTCTGCGTTGTCCGCGTTAAGACAAAGGAGGAAAAAATGGATAATATTTATATGAACAGGGAACTGTCCTGGCTGAAGTTTAATGAGAGAGTACTGGAAGAGGCGGAAAATAACGAGGTGCCGCTCTGCGAGAGGATGAATTTTGTCTCCATTTATCAGAGCAATCTGGATGAATTTTTCATGGTGAGAGTGGGATCTCTCCAGGACCAGATGCTCGTCAATCAGAAAATCAAGGACAATAAGACGAAGATGACCTCGGAGGAGCAGATCGGGGCAATCTTAAAGGAAGTAAAGCGCCTGAACAGGAGAAAGGACGCCGCGTATAAATCGGTTATGGAGAAAGTTGCGGAGTACGGCATCCGTCTGATCGACTTTGCGTCAGCAAAATCCGATGAGAAGAAATTCCTGGAGCAGTATTTTAACCACGAGATTGTTCCTTTGAGTTCTCCGACCATTGTAGGGAAAAGGCAGCCGTTCCCGTTCCTTAAAAATGAGGAAATCTACGCTGTTGTTGTGCTGGAGACAAGAAGCGGCAAAGAGAGAATCGGCATCATTCCCTGTACGAATAATATGGTAGAAAGACTGATCGAGCTTCCCGGAAACAAGGGAAGATACATGCTTTCCGAGGATCTTGTGCTTCATTATATCGGAAAAGTGTTCAAGGGATATAAAGTCAAGGGAAAATCACTGATCCGTGTAGTGAGAAACGCGGATATCGACGCGGACGCGCTTTACGATGAGGATCTGGACTACAGAGAGTTCATGGCGGATCTGATGAAGGAGAGGAAGAAACTCTCCCCGGTTCGTCTCGACCTTTCAAGAGAGATCGACGGATCTGTGGTGGAAGCGCTCTGCAGATATCTGGATGTGTCCCCGGAGCGGGTGTTCCGCAGCGAGGCGCCCCTTGATCTGTCCTTTGTGTATAAGATCCAGGATCTTCTCCGCATGAACCCGGAGCTTTTCTACGGAAAGCGTGTTCCGCAGAAGTCCGCTTCCTTCCGGGACGGGGAGAGCATTATGAAGCAGATTGCGGAGGCGGACAAGCTTCTGTCCTATCCGTATGAGTCGATCCGTCCATTCCTGCGCATGCTGAACGAGGCGGCGGAGGATGACAGTGTCATCTCCATCAAGATGACGCTGTACCGTCTTGCAAAGCAGAGCAAGATCATAGAGGCTCTCTGCGAGGCGGCGGAAAACGGAAAGGAAGTTGTCGTTCTTGTGGAGCTTCGGGCGCGTTTTGACGAGGAGAACAATATCCGCTGGTCGAGAATGCTCGAGAAGGCAGGCTGCCAGATTATCTACGGCCTGGAGGGATACAAGGTTCACTCCAAGCTCTGTCTCATCACAAGAAAGGGAGAGCACGGAATCGAGTATATCACACAGATCGGAACCGGAAACTACAACGAAAAGACAGCGCGCCTTTACACGGATCTGTCTCTTATGACGTCCAACGAGCAGATCGGCATCAACGCGGCGCTTGTGTTCCAGGCACTGGCAAAGGGAGAGATTGTGGAGGAGTCAGAGCACCTTCTTGTGGCTCCGAAGTGCCTGCAGGCTCCGGTGATCCGTATGATCGAGGAAGAGATTCAGCATAAAAAGAACGGAGAAGACGCGTATATCGGGCTGAAGCTGAATTCTCTTACGGATAAGAAGATCATTGACAAACTTGTGGAGGCGTCTCAGGCAGGCGTTCACATCGACATGATCGTCCGGGGAATCTGCTGTCTGATTCCGGGAGTCAAGGGGCAGACGGAGAATATCCGGGTTATCAGTATTGTAGGACGGTTCCTTGAGCACTCGAGAATCTATATTTTCGGGTGCGGGGAGAGAACGAAATATTACATTTCTTCCGCGGACTTTATGACGAGAAACACAGTGAAGCGTGTTGAGGTTGCGGCTCCGGTATACTCGAAAGCGATCCGGGCGAGACTGCGCGCCATGTTTGATCTTATGTTAAACGACAACAAGAAGGCGCGTGAGGAGAAAGCAGACGGCAGCTATGAGCTTGTAAAGTGCGAGGGCGAGCCGGTGAATTCCCAGGAGGCGCTCTACCAGGAGGCCTATGACCGCGCGGCGGTGAGAAACGCCGGAAGTGCGGCGGAAAGCACGGAGGAAGAAAAATAGGAAACAAAAAACAGGCGTAAGGTGATAGGATGATTTTTAAATTTGGCGAACAGCTTGTACCAATCAGCGGGGAGGAATGGGAGACAGACCAGGTGCCGGCTGTCTTCCTGACAGATTCCAGACATGCGGAGGAAACGCTGGCAAAGGCGGGGATTATCTACGAAAATGAAATCCAGGTGGCAAAGATCGGATTCTGCAGACTGGAAAACCAGCAGGACTGTGTGGCCGGGACACTCTGCATTCCGAAGCTTCTGGATGTACTCGGCAGCAGATACAGGATGTACTTTTTTGTCAACAGAAGCAATGTGGTTATTGTGGACGACGACGATTTTTCCGAACGGCTGATTCGGCGCATCCGGCAGAAGAAAACACATCAGGGAGAGACGAAAGAGCGGTTTATCTACAATTATGTCTCTGAATTTATGAGCAGGGATCTTGAGATGCTTGTCGCGTATGAGAGAAGGCTGCTGCGGATGGAGGAAGATGTAAGCCAGGAGCATATCACCAATTTTCAGACGAAGCTGATGCCGATCAGGAGAGAACTTCTGAATCTGCGAAGCTATTACGATGAGATCATGGACCTGACCAAAGAGCTGGAAGAAAATGAAAACGGGTTTTTCCTGAAAAAGCAGCTGAAATATTTCGGCACGCTGACGGACAGGGCGGACCGGCTTATGAGCAAGACGAGCCATCTGCTTGAATATGCCCAGCAGGTAAAGGAGGCCTGTCAGGCGCAGATCGACGCGAAGCAGAACAGCAATATGCAGTTTCTGACCGTGATCTCCACCATCTTCTTCCCGCTGACCGTGATCACGGGTTGGTTCGGCATGAACTTTAAGGACATGCCGGGCATGGAGAATGGTTATCCGGCGGTTGTGGTCCTGAGTATTGTAGTCATTGTGGGATGTATTGTGATATTCAAGAAGAAACATATATTATAGGAAATACAAAAAAGCCAGCGGGTTCGGAAGGTAAGCTTCCGGCCCGCCGGCTTTTTGCCGGCGTCTGTAAAATCTGCTTTTGCCGGTAAATTCTGTTTTAAGATCTATTCGGATTCCGGAGGATTGCTGATTCCGAGAACTTTCCTTGTCAGTCTCCGGTCATCCTCCGACGCGTTCCGGTAGTGTGTCAGAAGAGTAAGCTCCTCGCGGGACAGATAGATGGTATCCGCGCTTTCCACAATCATACCGGTGAAATACGGGCCGGAACTCTCGTTTATGATGCCCGCGCCCGTGCAGTTCTGTGTAATCAGCTGCTCCAGCGGGATCTGATAGATGTCGGCGATGCGGATCAGGATGTCGACATCGGGCACGCGGATTCCTCTCTCGTAGTTGGAGTATGCCTGGCGCGAAATATTCAGTTTTCTGCCGATCTGTTCCTGCGTATAGTCGTGGTCGCATCTCAGTCTTTTCAAATTCGCTGAAAGTTGAATATTCGGCACGGGCTCACCTCCATTTACAAGAAACTTCTGAAATTAGCTCTCATTATAACAATTTTTCCTGCAAATAAAGGGATATGCCACGAAAGGGAGAAAAACAGAAAAATGCAACAAAACGTTGCGGACTGCCTGCGTGCGTTTTGACCGGAAGGAGCGGAGACGCACGCGGGGCAAAGCTACATTCTGCTCAGTGTACTGTTGTGGTATTCCGGCGAATAGGTGACATCTTTGCCGAGCCAGTCCGGAGCCTGGTAGGACTTCGCTGACTCTTCGTCGGGAAACTCAATCTCGGCGATGACAAGCGGAGCCAGATCGCCTTCAAAGATGTCCAGCTCCAGCGTCAGCCCGCCCTCCAGAGGAATCTCATACCGCTTCTTCTGAATGATCCGGCCGTCGGCTTTTGATTTCAGATGCTCATAGCCCTCCGGAGACAGCGGCAGGTTGTACTCTTCGCGAACCATAAGCCCGCTGGACTTATAGGTGAGATAAAAGTCGTCGTTATCCCGTCTCACCCGCACGACCGGGCGCGTGCACAGGTATCCCTGTTCGATCCGCCGGCAGGGAAAATCCTCCGGCCGGAACGGAAGCTGATCTGTGCTGATAAGAAATTTCCTTTCGATTTCCATAAGACTGTATGCCTCCCTGATGCGTTTTTTATGGCAACATTATAAATTATTTTTCAAATATATACCATACTGAAAATGAACCGTTGCAATTGATATTTCCGTCTGCTAAACTGGACAGGGAACATTGATTTTCCGGCGTGGATCCGGCAGAGGCCGTGTATGTTTCCGGAGAAACGGAATGTCTGTGCCGGAGCGTCAGGAGGCAGAACAGGAGGCTGAATTAAGATGAAGAAAGTATGTGTTTTTCTGGCAGATGGGTTTGAGGAGATTGAAGGGCTTACGGTTGTGGATGTTCTGCGGCGTGCGGGCGTGGAGACAGAGACAGTGTCTGTCATGGGAAGAAAACAGATCAGCGGCGCCCACGGTATCGGAATTAAGGCGGACTGCGTTTTTGAAGACGCCGGTGCGGAGAATGCGGATATGCTCGTGCTGCCCGGAGGAATGCCCGGGACGCTCCATCTGAAAGAACACAGGGAACTGGGAGAACTTCTGAAACGGTTTGACAGAGAAGAAAAATATATTGCGGCGATCTGCGCGGCTCCGACCGTACTGGGCGGACTCGGTATACTGAAAGGAAGAAAGGCGTGCTGTTATCCCTCATGCGAGGGGGATCTTGACTGCGCGGAGGTGTCAGAAGACCCGGTGGTAACAGACGGACATATCACGACGAGCCGCGGCATGGGAACGGCGATTCCGTTCGCACTGAAGCTGACCGCACTGCTCTGCGGAGAGGAAAAAGCGGGGGAAATCGGAAAATCTATCGTGTATCAGGCGTAAGACGCACGTTTAAGGCAGAAAGTACTGGAAATATGGGGATTTATGTGCTATACTATTCCAATGACTGCAAATGTATGCTGTGCGGTGACCGAGCGCGGCAATTCAATACTTTGCGCATTCAAGGAGGAAGAAAATGAGTTTACAGGTAGAAAAATTAGAACATAATATGGCGAAGCTGACGATCGAGGTGTCGGCTGAGGATGTGGAGAAAGCGCTTCAGGCAGCATATCTGAAAGAGCGCAGCAAAATCAGCCTTCCGGGATTCCGTAAAGGCAAGGTTCCGCGCCAGATGATCGAGAAGATGTACGGACCGGAAGTGTTCTATGATGAGGCTGCAAATCATATGATTTCAGAGGCCTATGGAAAAGCTTACGACGAGTGTGAGCTTGAGATCTCTTCCCAGCCGAAGATCGAGATCACACAGCTTGAGAAGGGCAAGCCGTTCATTTTCACAGCGGAAGTTGCCGTGAAGCCGGAGGTAACACTCGGTGAATATAAAGGACTGAAAGTGGATAAGTATTCCACAAGAGTGACACAGAAAGAAGTTGACGAGGAGATCGACAGAGAGCGCGAGCGCAGCGCAAGAACAGTCGATGTGACAGACAGAGCCGTACAGGACAAGGATCAGGTTGTGCTTGACTTTGAAGGATTTGTGGACGGCGAGGCTTTTGAGGGCGGAAAAGGCGAGAAATATCCGCTGACAATCGGTTCCGGATCATTCATCCCGGGATTCGAGGAGCAGTTAATCGGTGCTGAGATCGGCAAAGAGATGGAAGTCAAAGTGACATTCCCGGAGGATTATCATTCAACAGATCTGGCCGGAAAAGAAGCTGTGTTCAAATGCACAGTTCATGAGATCAAGGCAAAAGAGCTTCCGGAGCTGGATGATGAGTTCGTATCCGACGTATCCGACAAGAGCGAGACAGTAGATGACTACAAGGCTGAGGTAAAGGCCAAGATCAAAGAGCGCAAAGAGCGCGAGGGCAAGCAGAAGAAAGAGGATCAGGCTGTGGAGAAGGCTGTGGAGAACGCAGAGATCGATATTCCGGAGCCGATGATCGACCTGCATACAAGACAGATGGCAGATGATTTTGCGCGCCGCATCATGCAGCAGGGCCTGACACTGGAGCAGTACTTCCAGTTTACAGGACTGTCTGAGGAGAAGATGATGGAGGAGTTCCGTCCCCAGGCTGAGAAGCGCATCCGCACAAGACTCGTGCTGGAGGCAGTTGCAGCTGCGGAGAACATCGAGGTGACAGACGAGCGTCTCGATGAGGAACTTCAGAAGATGGCTGACTCCTACCAGATGGAAGTTGACAAGCTCAAAGAGTTCATGGGCGACAACGAGAAGAAGCAGATGAAAGAAGACATCGCGGTACAGGATGCGGTGACTCTGATTACAGATGCGGCAGTAGAAGAATAGGCAGTATTCTAAAAAGGTGTGCCGGACGGCGCACCTTTTGTCAGAAAAGAGACATTTTCATAAAAACAAAGCAAGATAAAAAGAAGAAAAGAGAAAGAAGAAAGAAGAAAGAAGGGGAATGACGATGAGTTTGGTACCTTATGTCATTGAGCAGACAAGCCGCGGAGAGCGGTCCTATGATATCTATTCAAGGCTGCTTAAAGAGAGAATTATTTTCCTCGGGGAAGAGGTCAACGATGTTTCGGCCAGCGTGGTAGTGGCACAGCTTCTCTTTCTTGAGGCGGATGATCCGGACAAGGACATTCAGCTTTACATCAACAGTCCGGGAGGATCTGTCACTGCGGGAATGGCGATCTATGACACCATGCAGTATATCAAGTGCGACGTCTCCACCGTGTGTATCGGAATGGCGGCCAGCATGGGTGCGTTCCTGCTTGCAGGCGGAAAGAAGGGCAAGAGATTCGCGCTTCCGAACGCGGAGATCATGATTCATCAGCCGTCGGGAGGAGCCCAGGGACAGGCGACAGAGATCCAGATCGCGGCAGAGCATATTCTGAAGACAAAGCAGAAATTAAACGAGATTCTCGCCGCAAACACAGGCAAGCCTCTTGAGACGATCAAAGCCGACACAGAGCGTGACAACTTCATGTCCGCGGCAGAGGCGAAAGAATACGGTCTGATCGACGAAGTGATCACAAACCACTAATACCGGTATGAGGTGAATAACATGGCAGGAAAAATGATGGATGATATTGTGAGGTGCTCTTTCTGCAACAAGACGCAGGCGCAGGTGAGAAAGCTGATCGCCGGACCGAACGGCACCTACATCTGTGACGAGTGCATCGGAATCTGCTCCGAGATCATCGAGGAGGAACTGGATTACGATGACAGAGAGGCGTTTGACGATATCAATCTTCTGACGCCGGAGGAGATCAAAGCGTTTCTTGACGATTATGTGATCGGTCAGGATGAGGCGAAGAAAGTTCTCTCGGTTGCAGTGTACAATCATTACAAAAGAATCATGGCCGGGCAGGATCTCGGTGTTGAGCTCCAGAAGAGCAACATTCTGATGCTGGGACCGACCGGCTGTGGAAAGACTCTGCTTGCCCAGACTCTGGCGAAGATTCTCAATGTGCCCTTTGCCATCGCGGATGCGACGGCGCTGACAGAGGCCGGATATGTGGGCGAGGATGTGGAGAACATTCTCCTCAAGGTAATCCAGGCGGCGGACGGGGATATTGAGCGTGCCGAGCACGGGATTATCTATATCGATGAGATCGACAAGATTACGAGAAAATCAGAGAATCCCTCCATTACCCGCGACGTATCGGGAGAGGGCGTTCAGCAGGCGCTGCTCAAGATCATCGAGGGAACGGTGGCTTCCGTGCCTCCGCAGGGCGGGCGCAAACACCCGCATCAGGAGCTGATCCAGATCGATACGACGAACATTCTGTTTATCTGCGGCGGAGCTTTTGAGGGAATCGACAAGATCATCGAGACACGGCTTGACAGAAAATCCATCGGCTTTAACGCGGAGATCGCCACAAAGCACGAGTACGATATGGATGTGCTTCTTCACGAAGTGCTTCCCCAGGATCTTGTGAAATACGGACTGATTCCAGAGCTCGTTGGAAGGCTGCCGATTACGGTGTCGCTGAATCTCCTCGACAAGGAGGCGCTGATCCGTATTCTCACGGAGCCGAAGAGCGCAATTGTAAAGCAGTATCAGAAGCTGCTTGAGCTGGACGGGGTGAAACTGGAGTTTGACCGGGATGCGCTTGTCGCGATCGCTGAGACGACTCTCGCGCGTAAGACGGGGGCGAGAGGCTTAAGAGCGATCATGGAGAAAATCATGATGGATACGATGTTTACAGTCCCGTCAGATGAAACAATCAAGGAATGCCGTATCACGAAGGATGCGGTTACAGGCAGCGGAAGTCCGCTGTATCTGAGAGATGGCGAGGAACGCAGATCGTTCCTTACATCAGAGAGCGCATAAGACGGCCCGGACAGGGCTTAAGGGGCGGGTGCAATGGAGTCTTTTGTCGGCCATATGTACCCGCTCTTTTTAGGAGGAATATAAATGGACAATGAGATAAAAAGCCTGCCTGTGGTGGCACTGAGAGGGATGACGATCCTGCCGGAGATGGTTGTGCATTTTGATGTGAGCCGGGAGCGCTCTATTGCTGCTGTTCAGGAGGCGATGGCAGAGGAGCAGAAAATCTTTCTGACCGCGCAGAAGTCAATTGATACGGAGAATCCCGGCGTGGAGGATGTGTATGAGGTGGGGACGGTCGGGACGATCCGGCAGATCATCAAACTGCCGAAACATATTGTCCGGGTGCTTGTCTCCGGTGAGACGAGAGGAAGACTGCGCGGCCTGGAATTTTCCGACCCGTATCTGAGAGCGAAAGTAGAGATTATCGATGATTCTTCCGTTACCATTCCGGATGATCTGAATGCTGAGGCGATGGAGCGGGGACTCAAGGATATGCTTGCGGACTATGCCGCGAAGAACGGGAAGATGTCAAGAGAGACGGTTTCTCAGCTCATGGAAGTGAAGGGGCTTAAGAAACTGGTTGATGAGATCGCGGCGAATATCCCGCTCTACTATACAGAGCAGCAGGCGATATTAAGCGAGACGGATTTCTGGAAGCGGTATGAGAAACTCGCGTTTACCCTTGTGAACGAAGTACAGATCATAGGCATCAAAGAAGAGATTCAGAGAAAAGTAAAAGAGCGCGTGGACAAACACCAGAGGGAATATATCCTCAGGGAACAGCTAAAGCTGATCCGGGAAGAACTGGGAGAAGAGTCCACCATATCGGACGCGGAAGAGTTTGAGAACGCGCTGAAAAAACTTAAGGCGCCGAAAGAAGTGAAAGAAAAACTCCAGAAAGAAATCAACCGGTTCAAGAGCTCACTGAACTCACCCGCTGAAAACGGCGTCATCCGCACGTACATTGAGACACTGCTGGAGATGCCCTGGGATAAGGCATGCAGGGACAACAATGACATCGAATACGCGAAAAAGGTTCTCGAGGAAGACCACTACGGTCTGGAACAGGTGAAGGAGCGTATCCTGGAATTTCTGGCTGTGCGTACACTGACAAAGAAAGGAGACAGCCCGATTCTCTGTCTGGCAGGACCTCCGGGAACCGGAAAAACTTCCATCGCAAAGTCTCTTGCAAGGGCGCTGAAAAAGCCCTATGTGCGGATTTCTCTCGGCGGAGTGCGGGATGAGGCGGAGATCCGGGGACACAGGAAGACGTACGTGGGCGCCATGCCCGGACGGATCGCCAACGGCATCCGCACTGCGGGCGTGAAAAACCCGGTTATGCTGCTCGACGAGATCGACAAGGTGAGCACGGATTATAAGGGGGATACGTTCTCCGCTCTTCTCGAAGTATTGGACAGTGAGCAGAACAGCAGATTCCGTGACCATTATCTGGAAGTGCCGCTGGATCTCTCGGAGGTTATGTTTATTACAACGGCAAACACGCTGCAGACGATACCGCGTCCGCTTCTCGACCGTATGGAAGTGATCGAGATCAGCAGCTACACGGAAAATGAAAAGCTGCATATCGCCATGGAACATCTGATCCCGAAACAGCTTGAAAAGCACGGACTTACGCCGGAACAGCTTACGTTCAGCAGACATGCCATCTGGAAGATGGCCCGGAACTATACGAAAGAAGCCGGTGTGCGCCAGCTTGAGCGGGAGATCGGCAATGTGTGCAGAAAGGCGGCAAAAGAGATCCTCACCACGGACCGGGAGAAGATCAGTGTGACAGACCGCAACATTCACCGGTTCCTCGGAAAGGAGAAATACAGCTATCAGATGGCCAACCCGGCTCCGGAAGTCGGAATCGTGCGCGGCCTGGCGTGGACGAGCGTGGGCGGAGACACCCTTCAGATCGAAGTCAACGTCATGCCGGGATCCGGGGAGCTGCTGCTGACAGGACAGATGGGCGATGTGATGAAAGAGTCGGCTCAGGCCGGAATCAGCTACATACGCTCGGTGAGCCGCAGGTATCATGTGGCGGATGATTTCTTTGAAAAGCATGACATCCACCTCCATATCCCGGAGGGGGCGGTCCCGAAAGACGGACCGAGCGCCGGAATCACCATGGCCACGGCCATGCTCTCGGCAGTCACGGAGAGAAAGGTGCGCTCAGACCTGGCCATGACCGGAGAGATCACGCTGAGAGGGCGGGTGCTGCCGATCGGAGGGCTCAAAGAAAAGCTTCTTGCGGCCAAAGCGGCCGGGATCAAGACCGTGCTCATTCCAAAAGAGAACCGGGCGGATGTGGAGGAACTTTCCCAGGAGATTACGAAAGGGCTTGAAATTCTCCCGGTGGAAAATATGGATGAAGTGCTTGAGACGGCGTTCGCCGAATAAAAGGAAAAGACTGTGCAGATGACAGGAGGAAATATGGTAATCAGAAGTATCAATCTGGAAACAGTGTGCGGGGTGACGAGCACTCTGCCTGTAAACGGCAGGCCGGAAGTTGCCTTTGCGGGAAAATCCAATGTGGGCAAATCTTCCCTGATCAATGCGCTGGTAAACCGGAAGTCGTACGCGCGGACTTCCGCCACTCCGGGGAAGACGCAGACGATCAATTTCTATAATATCAACGGGGAGATGTATCTTGTGGATCTTCCCGGCTACGGATATGCCAGGGTGTCAGAACGGGAGAAAGAGCAGTGGGGAAAGATGATCGAGAGATATCTGCACGGCTCAAAACAGCTGAAAGCCGTGTTCCTTCTCATCGATATCCGGCACGAACCATCGGCAAATGACAGGCTGATGTACGAGTGGGTCGTAAATCAGGGATTTGAACCTGTTATAATCGCGACGAAACTGGACAAAATAAAACGGAGTCAGATACAGAAGCATGTGAAAATGTTAAGGGAAGGACTCTCGCTTGTCCCGGGAACAAAGGTGATCCCGTTTTCTTCCGTGACGAAGCAGGGACGGGACGAGATATGGGAGTTCATTGAAAGCGAATGTCTGGAACAAGGCGGGGAGGCGCAGGATGGAGAATAGACGGCCGTACTGGCAGGTGGCGTTGAGTCTTTTGTTCAGTATACTGGCGACGGCGGCGTTTATCGTGATCGGTGTTTATATGATCCGTTTTTTCGCCCCGTTTGTGGTGGGATGGATTATTGCCGCAATCGCCGCCCCGCTTGTCAACTGGCTTGAAAAACGTCTGAAAATTGTGAAAAAACTCGGGTCTGCCCTGATCGTTATTCTTGTTCTCTCGGCCATTGTGCTCGTGATCTATTTTGGAGCAAGCCGGCTGATCACGGAGGTGCGCGGGCTTGTGCGGGATTTCCCGGATATGTACGCTCAGCTGGAAGCTGGGTTAAGGCAGATCGGAAACACGCTGTCCGGCATCTTTGACCGGCTGCCTGACGGAGTGCAGAACGGTATTGACACGGTGGCTCAGAATCTGGATCAGTACATGGGCAATCTGGTGTCGGGAATCAGCGAACCGACCGTGATGGCAGCGGGCAACATTGCCAGACGGGTGCCGTCCTATCTGCTCTATTTCCTTGTGACCGTGATTTCCGCGTACTTTTTCATTGTGGAAAGGGAAGAAGTGCTTGGATGGCTTAAGAAGGTGTCGCCCCAGGCGGTCCAGAAGAGGATGAAGCTTGTGATGGACAACCTCCGTTATGCGGTGGGCGGCTATTTCAAGGCCCAGCTGAAAATCATGGGAGTGATCTTCCTGATCCTCCTGGCAGGACTGGGATTCCTCGGAACAGGCTATTTCGTGCTTGTCGCCATGCTGATTGCGATACTTGACTTTCTTCCGTTTTTCGGAACCGGCACGGCTCTGATACCGTGGGCGGTATACAAGTTCTTTATGGGGGACTACAAGATGACTGCCGCGCTTGTGATCATCTATGTGATCACTCTTGTTGTCCATCAGCTCCTGCAGCCGAAGATGGTAGGAGACAGCGTGGGGCTTAATCCTCTTGTAACGCTGCTGCTTCTGTATATCGGATACAGGATGGGAGGCATCCTCTGGATGATTCTTGCGGTACCCATCGGAATGGTTCTGATCAATATGTGTCAGGCGGGAGCATTTGACTATCTCATCGACGATGTGAAGATACTTGTAAGGGGAATACTGGGACTGAGGGAAGATGGAGAGAAGCCGAAATGATCGTTGAAAAACAGACGGCGGTATGATATGATAGTCACGGGCAGAGACGCCTTAAAAAACAAAGAAATCCGATAATTTTGAGGAGGTAAAAAACGATGAAAAAATATGTATGTGACGTATGCGGATACATTTATGATGAAGCAGCAGGAGATCCGGACAACGGAATTGAGCCGGGAACAGCATGGGAAGACGTGCCGGAAGATTTCCTCTGCCCGCTGTGCGGCGTGGGAAAAGACCAGTTCTCAGAAGTATAAAAAGGCTGCCGATCAGCAGATCAGAAGGCTGCCGTCCCACAGGTGCAGATCAGTGGGCGGCAGCCTTTTATCATTTCAGAAAGGAAAGAAAAAATGAGCAGATATGATGTGATAATAATCGGAGCAGGACCCGGAGGGATTTTTGCGGCCTATGAGCTGACGAAAAAGGCGCCTGAGATGAAAGTGGCGGTTTTTGAGGCCGGAAACCCGCTGGAGAAGAGAAAATGTCCGATCGACGGAAAGAAAGTAAAAAGCTGCATTAACTGCAAAACGTGCGCGATCATGAGCGGATTCGGGGGCGCGGGCGCATTCTCGGACGGAAAATACAATATTACCAATGACTTCGGCGGCACACTGTATGAGTATATCGGAAAGGAGACCGCGATCGGTCTGATGCGGTATGTGGATGAGATCAATGTCCGCTACGGCGGAGAAGGGACGAAGATGTACTCCACTGCGGGGACAAAGTTTAAAAAGCTCTGCATGCAGAATAAGTTAAAGCTTCTCGACGCGTCGGTGCGCCATCTGGGGACGGATATCAACTATATCGTTCTGGAAAATCTGTACAATGAACTGAAGGACAAAGCAGAGTTCAGGTTTAACTGCCATGTGGACAATGTAGAGCTTGCGCAGGATGGATACCGGGTGATTTGCGGGGACACGGTGTACGAGTGCGGGCAGTGTATTGTGTCTGTCGGGAGAAGCGGGAGCAAGTGGATGGAAAAGATCTGCGAAGGACTTGACATCCCGACGAGGTCAAACAGGGTGGACATCGGCGTCAGAGTTGAGATCCCGGCTGAGATTTTCTCCCATCTGACAGATGAACTGTATGAGAGCAAGATTGTATACCGTACGGAGAAGTTCGAGGACCGGGTGCGGACTTTCTGTATGAATCCGTACGGAATTGTGGTAAATGAGAATACGAACGGGATCGTGACAGTCAACGGACACAGCTATGAAGACCCTGCGAAGCAGACGGAGAATACGAACTTCGCCCTCCTTGTGGAGAAGCATTTTTCGGAGCCGTTTAAGGACAGCAACGGCTACGGGGAGAGTATCGCGAGACTGTCCAACATGCTCGGCGGCGGTGTACTTGTGCAGCGCTTCGGTGATCTGATCCGCGGACGGAGAAGCACGGCAAAGCGGATTGAGGAGGGATTTGTACGTCCCACACTGTCCGCGGAGCCGGGAGATTTAAGTCTTGTCCTTCCGAAGAGAATCCTGGACGGCATTGTCGAGATGGTGTATGCGCTTGACAAGATCGCGCCCGGAACAGCCAACGATGATACTCTTCTGTACGGAGTAGAGGTTAAGTTCTATAATATGGAAGTACGGCTGGACGAACATCTGGAGACCCGGCACAGCGGTCTCTATGTGATCGGTGACGGAAGCGGCGTGACCCATTCGCTTTCCCATGCATCCGCGAGCGGCGTGTACGTGGCAAGAGAGATCGCTGAGAAACGGAGAAGCTGAGACGCTGAGAAACTGGGATGACAGAAAGCTGAGATATGATCTTTGTATAAAATGCCGGATTTACAGAACAGAGGCCATGTGGTAAACTTAAGATAAAATTATAGCATGTTTACTAAAAAATGCTAAAAGCAGAGGTGCGAAAAATGAAGAAAAGCTTGATTCAGGTTGCAAGAGGGCTCGTCCCCGCGGATATCGTCCTGAAAAACGGAAAGATTCTGAACGTGTTTACTGAAGAAATTATCACGGCTGATGTGGCGATTGCGGGAGATACGATCGCCGGGATCGGAGCATACGAAGGCGAAAGAGAGATCGACTGTAAGGGAAAGTTTATTGCTCCCGGGCTGATCGATGCTCATGTGCATATTGAGTCGTCGATGGTTTCGCCGCTGGAGTTTGCGAAACAGATCATCCGTACCGGCACAACGGGAATCATCGCGGATCCCCACGAGATCGTCAACGTGTCCGGGGCTGCCGGAATGGATTATATTCTGGATGCCACGGAAGACATTCCGGTGAACGCGTATATTATGATCCCTTCTTCCGTTCCGGCTACAGAGTTTGACACAAACGGCGCGGGAAAGTTTCTGGCGGATGATATGGAGCCCTACCGGTCTCATCCGAGAGTGCTGGGACTGGGCGAGATGATGCGCTTCACGGATGTGCTCGCGGAGCACGGTGAGACAATGGAGAAGCTGGAACGTTTCTCTGATATGATGATTGACGGACATGCTCCGGGAATCAGCGGAAACGACGTGCAGGCGTACAGAGCCGCGGGAGTCAGAGACGACCATGAGTGCGCCGCCGTGGAGGAAGGACTGGAAAAGCTCCGCGCCGGATACAGCATCCTGATCCGGGAGGGGAGCGGAGCGAAGAATGTGGAGACGCTGGTAAAAGGCTTCCTTGAAGCGGGAGTGTCTCTGGATCAGTGTATGTTCTGTACAGATGACAGACATCTGGAGGATATCGAGCGGGAGGGACATATCAATGTGTGCGTCCGCAAGGCGATCGCGCTCGGAGTTCCTGTGGTAAAAGCGTACAAGATGGCTTCCTTCCACGCGGCGAGAGCCTATGGCTTAAGAGACTGCGGGGCAGTCGGCGCGGGATATAAGGCGGATCTCCTGATCCTCGATGATCTGGAAAACGCGGAGCCTGTGACAGTGATCAAGAGCGGAAAAGTCGTGGACGAAGAGTGGCTTGACTCTTTCTCATACACGTTGAAAGATCCGTCGCTTCTGCACACGGTGATTCCGGGAAAACTTGACGCGGACAGTCTTTCCCTTGCGCGCGGCGAGAAGAATCATGTGATGGAGATGGTGCCGGGCCAGCTTCTGACACTGCACCGGTACGAGCGGATCCCCGGAGAGGGGGACCGGTTTGTGCCCGACGGGACCTGCTCCAAACTTGTGGTGGCTGAGCGCCACGGCAAGAACGGAAAGGCCGGCGTATGCCCGATAAAAGGGTACGGAATCCGAAACGGAGCGGTGGCTACAACGGTATCTCATGACTCACACAACATTATCGCCGCAGGCGACAATGACGAGGATATTCTCTGCGCGATCCGTGAGCTGGAACGGATTCAGGGCGGTTATGTGATCGCGTCCGGAGGTATCGTGAAAGACGAACTTCCACTGGAGATCGGCGGGCTTATGAGTACGGAGAAAGCGGCAGACGTGCAGAAAAAGACAAAAGAGATGGTGGAAGAGGCGAGACGGATGGGTGTAAGCGAAGGCGTGGACCCGTTTATCACACTTTCATTTATGGCACTTACCGTAATCCCTGAGATACGGCTTACGGAAGCGGGAATTTTTGATGTGACCAGGATGAAGTTTATGGACTGACGGCAGCGGACTGCAGCAGATGACAGCGGATGAAGCAGGAGGAACAGGATGAAAAACATATTTGGCGAAGATGGACTTGTATACCGTGTGCTTAATAGGGCGATCGATCTGATTCTTCTGAATGTGGTTTTTCTTGTGACATGCATTCCTGTCGTCACCATCGGGGCGGCTCTCACGGCGATGTACAGCGTCACGCTGAAAATGTGCCGGAATGAGGAATCCTATCTTATCAGAAGTTATTTCAGGTATTTTCGGGAAAACTTTAAAAAGTCCACGGTTCTGTGGCTGATCAGCGCGGCTGTCATCCTTGTGCTCGGAGCGGACTTCCTGATTCTGTGGGGAGGCGCTTCCGGGGGAACCGGCGTGCTTACGGTACCTGTTGCGGCGGCTGCGCTCCTTATCTGCATGATGCTGTCCTACTGTTTTCCGCTGACCGCGCAGTTTGAAAATACAGTGTCAAATACGCTGAAAAATTCCCTGATTATCGCGATGACAAGGATCGGCTATACGATTCCCGTCACAGCGGTGAATCTGATTCCTGTTATCCTGCTCGTGCTCGGCGGCCAGCCTATGATATGGGGGATCAGAATCTATCCGATTATCGGATTTGCGCTGGGGGCGTATGTGAATTCGTTTCTGTTAAGAAAAGTGTTCGAGAGATATATGTGAAAACTGTGCAGTGAGTGACGGCGGAAAAGCAGCGGAAAGGCAGCGGAAAAACTGTGTGTTGAGCGTCAGCCGGGAAACAGCAGGAGATCTGGCGGACGGGCGGAGAACAGAAAGGAAGAAAGATGGAAAAAGCACAAAGGACAGGCAGCAGGATATCGGAGTTTTTCAGAAAACACTGGGGTGTTCTTCTTGCTGTTCTTGCGGCCGCGGCGGCAGTGGGATATTTTGTGAACCTGATTTTTATACAGAACAGGGAGACGGTTCTCTCGGTCGTCGTGCTCACGGCGCTGGAAGACACGGAGGAACTGGAGGAAGAACTGGCCGGGATTGTGGAGCCGGATTCGGACGAACGCATTGTGATCCAGTCCATTGACGGGGAAAGCGAGATCAATATACCGGTGATCTCAACCTGGATCCGGGCGGGATCCGCCGACGTGATCATCGGCTCGGAGAAGGCGATGGATCTGCTTGCGAAAAACGGGTATCTTAAGGAACTTGAGACCGGCGGCGGAGAGAATGCCGCGGATACGGACTACATGTGCGGCCTGGCAGAATACGACGATGAAGGAAACGTGGTGGGAACAGGGGAAGAAACGTGTTTCGGAAAATATGTGCAGAAAGAGGCAGGGGTGAATATCGAATACCCTGTAATTGCCACAGCTGTCAATGCCGAACACCGCGAAAATGCCGAAAAAGTCATTGAAGTCCTGTCGGAACAACAGGAATGATAAGCGGCAATAAATATGAAAAGAGGTGCAGTGGTGAGCGTAACCATACGTGATGTGGCGGAGCGGGCCGGAGTGTCTGCGGCAAGTGTGTCTCTTGTCCTGAACAATAAGGAATGCAGGATATCAGAGGAGACAAAAAGGAGAATCATAGAGGAGGCGAATGAGCTTGGATACAGCCTGAAAAAGACGAAGAAGACCGGTTCGGGCCCCCGTCTGGAAAATGTGATCGGCGTGATTTTTTCCGAGAACAGCGATGAGCTGACGGAAGAGTGTTTGAGCGGCATCGAGAATTACGCGTCGATCTATGGCTATTATGTGTTCCGCATGTATTCGGCAAATCAGTCCCGGAAGTGTGCGCAGCAGATTGAAATCGCGGCGGCAATGGGGGCTGCGGGCCTGATTGTCATGCCTCCTTCGGATATGAACTTTGACGGAAACCATCTTATGCTGGGGGAGACACTGAAAAAATCCGGTATTCCCTATGTCCTTCTGGACAAAGCGATTCAGGATGTGTTCTGTGATTTTGTGACTGCCGACAATAAACTCGGAATGAATATGGCGATCGATTATCTGATGGAGGCGGGACATAAAAAAATAGGAATCATTGCGGGAAGAAAGGAAGTTTACAATACGAGAAAACGGGTGGAAGGATACCGGGAAGGATATATTCTGCACGGGTATGAAGTGGATGAGTCCATGATATACTATGGGGATTATACCGAAAGATCCGGTGCCATGGGGGCTGAGCGGCTGACAGCCGCGGGGGCCACCGCGCTTGTCGTCTGCAATACGCGGATGGCCGCCGGAGTGTGCGGGTTCGCGAAAGAGCATAGCCTGTCTGTCGGTGAAGATCTTTCCGTGATCTGTTTTGCCAATATACCGGACGGAGAAGCAGAGGGTATTAAGCTTACCTGCATCCGCCAGCCGGGTGAACAGATGGGGAGAAAGGCCGCGGAAGTTCTGGAGGGAAGGATCTGCCGGAAAGACCTCGGGAGCATGAAGACAAATTATTTTATGCCGTCCCTTCTTGAAGGAAAATCTGTAAAAGTTCTTTCGCGTGAAGCGTGATCTGCATGTTTCTGTTAAAAATGCAGAAAAGACGATGCGTTTTTTGTGCAGTTTGCCACTAAATTTACGTTTACCTGTGTTTATCATATGAATAAAAGAAAAAATAGAATAAATTCGACATGAGATATCAGAAAATTATTAGAAAATTCTAAATTGAATTAAAAAATAGTAAATAAACATATGAGAACAGACGTTATAATTGAGTTGACAAAAGGTAAAATGTAAAATATAATGTGGTTAACAAACAAAAAAATAGATAAACTGATACAAAAGTTTATCTAAGTTTAACAAAAAGAGGAGGTTAGGTTATGAAGAAGAAGGTATTGGCAGTTCTGCTGACAGTATCGATGGTGGCAGGTCTCACTGCCGGATGTCAGGTCTCAACATCAAGTGAGTCGACAGATTCCGGTGACAGCGGAGAGGCCACGGAAGAGGAGGCCGCAGATGACGGCGTCACAGTTCTCTCAGACGCAGATCTTGAGGGAAGAGAAGAAATTACAATGTGGTTCTGGGGCGCAGAGCCGTACGCGCAGGAAGCGATGAAAGAGCTGCTTGTGGACAAGTACAACGCTTCCCAGGATGAGTACCAGCTTGTAGTTGAGTTCCGTCCGTCCGTTGACGCGGATATGAACACCGCCCTGGCGGCGAATCAGGGACCGGATATCGTATACGGATCAGGCCCGTCCTTCGTAATGCCGCTCGTTGAGGCAGGCAAGCTTGAGAACATGGACCGCTACGCAGAGGAGTACGGCTGGCAGGACAAGATCCTTGATGCGTACTATCAGGCGGGAACAGTGGACGGAAGCCTTTACAGCCTTGTAAACGGTATGAGTACACTCGGAGTCTTCTATAATAAGAAAGTTCTGGAAGACAACGGCTGGGCTGTTCCGACAACGATCGAGGAAATGGAGTCCATCATGGACCAGGCACTTGAAAAAGGCATGTATGCATCCGTTACAGGAAACAAGGGATGGCAGGCAGTTAACGAGAACTATGTATCTCTGATGCTGACACACATCGCAGGACCGGATACAATGTATAAAGTACTCACAGATGCTGAGAGCTGGACATGCGACGAGGTGAAGGCTGCCATTGAGAAGACAAAAGAGTGGTGGGATAAAGATTATCTCGCGGGCGACGACTATGTGAACTTAAACTACAGCGAGTCGCTGCAGCTCCTTGCTGACGAGAAGTCTCCGTTCTTTATCGGACCGTCTATCGCGTTCCAGTGGGCTGCTTCCTACTTCACAGACGACAAGGCGGAGAATCTCGGATTTATTCCGTTCCCGGCTACAGAGCAGGTACCGGAGACAACATACACACTGGGCGGCGCTTGTACACTGTCCATCAACGCGAACGCAGAGGACTCCCACAAAGATGAGGCAGCAAAGATTATTGACATGATGATGAACGCGGAGTTCATGCAGGAGATGACAGCAGCATGGCCGGGATACTGGGGAACACCGCTTAAGGATCTCTCCACTGTTGACACAAGCGAAATGGGTTATCTCTCCACAACGTTTGTAGATGTTGTTAAGAGCATCTCCGACGCAGTAAACAACGGTAACTTCGGATACTATGACAACATGTTCTGCCCGCCTGCTACACAGACGCAGATCATTAACATTGAGGAAGTATGGTATGACACCGTTTCCGTTGATGATTATCTGCAGGAACTGGATGAGACATTCCAGGAAGAGTACGATGAAGGGATAGCGCCGTCAGTTCCGGAACCGGGTGCTAACTAAGATATGCAATACGCGGGCTGCCATGGGAGTGAAAACTCAACCGGCGGCCCGTTTTCATCCGGGGGTGCGCAAAGAGGCGCCTGAAAATGCGGGCCGGCATTCCGGATGAGAGCTGGTAGGGTATTTCGCTTCAGATAGGAGAAATCATGAAAAAGAAAAAATTTAACTGGAATTATATACTGGTCGCGCCGGCGCTGCTGATCAGTGTGTGTATCATCTTTATCCCCGGCATTATGACGTTTGTCTTTTCCTTTACGGACTGGAACGGCCTGTCGCCGGAGATCAATTTCATCGGATTCGAGAATTTTCTGGAACTGTTTGACGACCATGTGTTCTTCCGGGCAATTCGGAACAACGTCATATGGGCGCTTCTGTTTATCACGATCCCGGTGTGCATCGGTATGCTGGCGGCCATGCTGCTCCTGACGAGGAAAAAGACAAGGAGCATCTACCAGGTGGCGTTCCTGATCCCCTACGTGCTGGCTCCTTCCGTAAACGCCATGCTCTGGATGAACGTAATCTTCAGCCCTGTTTCCGGCGTGATCTCCTTATTCCGGAACATGGGATTTGACATCGGTTCCCCGCTGGCCAGCATGGAGACGGCCATCTACGGATGTGCGGCGGTTGATATCTGGCACTACTGGAGCTACCTGACGGTCATCTATCTGGCGGCCTTAAGGCAGACGCCGACAGACCAGGTTGAGGCGGCGAGAGTGGAAGGGTGCAACGGATGGCAGCTCTTCCGTTACATTTATCTTCCGAATATCTGGTCAACAGTAAGCCTGATGTTTGTCATGATCGTCATCGGATCATTTACATCCTTCGACTACGTGAAACTGATGACAAACGGAGGACCGGCGCACGCGTCAGAAGTGCTCGGAACATACGCGTACACATTCGCCTTCAGCAACATGCAGGTAGGTAAAGCTGCTGCTGTCGGAATGTTTATCAGTATCTTCGGCCTGATCGCGGCGATTGTCTACACGAAACTGAGCAGAAAAGAAGAGATGAGATAGGAGGGGATGAAAAGATATGGCAGTTGCATCAAAGAAAAAAAGATTTGGAGTCAATTTCGTAATCCATCTTGTCCTGATCATCCTGGCTGTGATCTGCCTTGCGCCGATCGCGCTCGTTCTGATCAACAGTTTTAAGACGAACACGGAGATCGTGAGGAACCCGCTGACACTTCCGGTTATTCTCCACCTTGAGAACTATATCCAGGCATGGAAAAACGGAAACTACGCGGTAGGCTTTCTGAACAGCATCAAGCTGAGCGGGTGTACGGTAATCATTATCCTGATCGCGTCCACTCTGGCGGGGTACGTGCTGTCCGGCAAGAGGGTCAAAGGAAGCGGCGGTATCCTTCTGTACTTTATGATGACGATGACGGTGCCGATCCAGCTCTTCCTCTTCCCGCTGTACTTTGCTTACGCACAGCTTAACCTGATCGGAAATATTCCGGCGACGAGCTTTATCCTCGCGGCCCTCTACATGCCGCTTTCCGTCTTCCTGATGAGAACCTATTTCCTGAATGTTCCAAAGGAACTGGAAGAGTCGGCCAGAATCGACGGTGCGGACACAAAACAGGTGATTCTTCGCATTATGATGCCGGTCGTGTCACCGGGAATGATCACGGTGGCGATTCTGATCGGACTGCAGTCATGGAATGAGTACCTTATCTCTTCCACCTTCCTGCAGGGGGCGAAAAACTTTACCGCGACGCTCGGATTCCTGGCCATGAACGGTTCCTACGGAGCCGACATGGGAATCATGATGGCGGCGGCGTTCATCCTGATCGGGCCGATCATTGTATTCTTCCTTCTCACGCAGAGATGGTTCGTAGACGGTATGGTCAGCGGAGCGGTCAAAGGCTAGAAAGATTATTACATCAGTTGACAGCAGCCAGCCAACTGGCAATTGGGAGGCGGATTTATGTTTGCATAAACATCCGCCTCCTGGTCTTAAGATACGCCAAAAAGGCTGTACACAGCAGATTAGAGACTTGAAAATGGAGGTTATCATGAGTATCAGAGACTATCAGGACACAATCTATGCCGGCGTTCTTGGCAAGATCATCGGCGTGTATCTTGGCAGGCCCATCGAGGGATGGAGCTTTGAGAAGATAAGGGAGACTTTCGGGGAAGTGTGGTATTACAAAAATCATTTCACGGGAGCGCCCCTGATCGTGCCGGACGACGACATATCCGGAACGTTCGCCTTCTTCCGGGCGCTTGAGGACAACGGGTATGACCCGGATCTGTCCGCAGAGGCCATCGGCGATGCATGGCTGAACTATATTATTGAAAACCAGACGATCCTCTGGTGGGGCGGACTGTGCCGGAGCACTGAGCACACCGCGTATATCCGTCTGAAAAACGGAATCAAGGCCCCGGAGAGCGGAAGTGAAAAACTGAACGGAAAGAGCATGTCAGAGCAGATAGGTTCTGAGATCTTTATTGATACATGGGCGCTTGTCAACCCGGGCAATCCTGAAAGGACGGCAAAGATGGCAAGGCGTGCGGCAAGCGTAAGCCACGACGGGCTGGCCATTGACGCGGCGGTCTATCTGGCCGTGATGGAGTCCATGGCGTTTGAGGAGAAAAACCTCGATAAGCTGATGGATGAGGGCCTGAAATACATAGACAATCCGTTCTTCGTAAGTCTTGTGACGGAATTAAGAGAGCGGTGCAAAAAGGCGTCTGACTGGCGAGAGGTGAGAGACTGGATCGCTTTGGAGCACGGCTATGAGAAATACCCCGGAAACTGCCCCATGGTGACAAACCATCTGGCACTTCTGATGGCGCTCATCATGGGCGGCGACGATTTCGGGAAGGCCTGCATGATCGCATGTACCGCCGGATGGGATACGGACTGCAATTCCGGAAACGTGGGATGCTTAAACGGCATCCGCCTGGGGCTGGACGGATTCAATCTCGGTACAGATTTAAGGGGGCCTGTGGCAGACCGTCTGTATGTGGTTACAAGCGACAGCGGCGAGACGGTTTCCGACGCAGTGCTTGAGACGAGGAAGATTGTCCGCGCGGCAGCGGCTCTCGAGGGCGAAGAGATCGACATCCCGAAGGAACGGTATGCCTTTGAATACCCGGGAAGCGTGCAGGGCGTGATTCCCTTTAACGACGTGGTGGAAGAGCAGGTTCTTACCTCCATCGAAAACACGCTGGAATCCACGGGAAAACCGGGATGCAGAATTTCCTATAAAGGACTGGGACCGGGCGTGCACGCGTCCTGCTGTGTGGATACGTTTATCGACTTAAAGCCGAAGGGAGTAGAGGGAACAAGTTATTTCGACGTGCTCTGCTCACCGGTTCTGTACGGCGGACAGGAGATTACGGCTGTGGTGGACGCAGAGGATGACGTACTGCCTGACTTTACATTCTTCATCCAGTACTTTGACGAGAACGATGAACTCGCAGTGAAATATGCGGAGACAACGAAACTGAAAAAGGGGACGAACAGGATTATGTGGGACGCTCCGGACACGGAGGGACACGCCATCTACCGTCTCGGAATCCGGCTCACAAGTGATGTGAGAGCGGATGGAAGCATCATCCTGAGAACTCTTGACTGGGGCAATGCTCCGGTGAGATACGAGATGGGACGTTCCATGGCAATGTCTCCGTCTCTTACACCGTGGACGACGACAACGGCATGGCTTAAGACGTTTGTCTCCTCCGCCGACCATTTCAACCCGGACTATACGGTGACATTCTCAATCTGCCACGAATTCCCGAACGGCGTTGTGACAACGGGAACGAGCGACTGGGACGATTATGAGGTGTCATCCATCATCACCTTCTCCCAGCAGGACTCTGCAGGTCTTGTTGCGAGGGCAAAAGGACACAGACAGTACTACGGGGCCGTATTTACGGAAGGATATGCGCGGATCTACAAGCAGAAAAACACGGAGCGCGTCATCCTTGCGCAGGCGGAATATCCGTATAAGATCGACAGCACATACCGGCTTGCGCTGAAAGCGCAGGGGAATGAACTTGCCTTCTTCGTGGACGGAGAAGAGATTGTGCGCGCAGAAGATCACGACTACGCCTGCGGACAGGCAGGATTTGTCGTTGACTCGGGAGCAATTCTGGGTGACGGATTTATTGTAAGGAGGATCGGATCATGACAGTGACAAAATATGCGGACCAGATCTACGCCGGCGTGCTCGGCAAGATCCTGGGCGTGTACCTTGGACGCCCGGTGGAGGGCTGGAGCTACGAGAAGATACAGGAGACGTTCGGTTACATCAACTACTATGTACACGACAAAGTGGGCGTGCCTCTGATCGTGGCGGACGACGATATCTCCGGAACCTTTGGTTTCTTCCGTGCAATTCCCGACTACGGATATAAGAGAGAGACTACAGCTAAAGAATTTGGAAATACCTGGCTTAATTATATTATCGAGAATAAGACGATTCTCTGGTGGGGTGGACTGGGACGTTCTACAGAGCACACAGCTTTCCTTAATCTGAAAAACGGAATGGACGCCCCGGAGAGCGGTTCCATTGAAGTAAACGGAAAAACACTGGCAGAGCAGATCGGAGCCCAGATCTTCATCGACGCCATTGCCATGGCGTGCCCGAATGACCCGGATCTGGCAGTGAAGCTTGTGCGGAACGCGGCAAGCGTAAGCCACGACGGGCTGGCAGTTGAGGCGGCCTGCCATCTGGCCGCGCTTGAGGCAATGGCGTTTGAGGAGAAAGATCTGGACACGCTGTTTGACCGGGCGGCAAAGTACGTGAACAATCAGCAGCTTCTGGACATCATCGCGGATGTGCGCCAGATCTGTAAGAAAGAGAGCGACTGGAGAAAGGTGAGGGCGTATCTTGATCCGAAATACGGATACGGCGTGTGGCCGGGATGCTGTCATATGGTTCCGAATCACGCCATGGTGGTCGCGTCTATCCTTCTCGGGGGAGACGATTTCCAGAAGTCTATCTCCATCGCGTCTTCAGCCGCATGGGATACAGACTGCAACGCGGGTAATGTAGGAGCTTTCAACGGCATCCGCCTGGGACTTGAGGGAATCAACGCCGGAGCGGATTTCAGGGGGCCTGTGGCGGATCTGATGTATGTGGTGACCTCTGACGGCGGTTCGGTTGTGACGGACGCGGTGAGGGAGACAAGAGAGATCTTAAAGGCCGCGGCCGCTTTCCGGGATGAGAGAATCGAACTCCCATCCTCACGGTATGCCTTCGAATATCCCGGCAGTGTACAGGGATTCGCAAAATGTGAGTATGACCATGGAAACATGGCGTCTGTATGCGTTTCCAACCAGAACGAGACAGACCCGCAGGAGAACGGGCTCCGCATCGGCTGCACGCATGTGGCTGACGGCGTGACGGCCAATGTGTCGACACAGACTTTTATTGATTTTACAAAACTGGCAGCTAATTTCTCAACTGTCGCTTCCCCGACACTCTATTCTTCGCAGAAGGTCCATATGGTCCTGCGCGCGGAAAATCTTCCGTCAGGGGAGGAGAGTGTGCAGGTGCGCCCGTACATCCTGTACTATGATATTGACAACAAGATTCAGGCAGAATACGGGGAAGCGTGGAACGTGACAGAAGATGCGAAAGAATTTGTCTGGACGGTGCCGGACACGGAAGGAATGTCGATCTTCAAACTGGGATGCCAGGTTATGAGCAGAAAACGGTTTGACGGCGCCGTAATTATCCGAAGCATTGACTGGAAAGGCGCTCCTTCGGATTTCGGGCAGAGAGGAATGCTCATGAACTCGATCTGGAATACGAATCCGCTCTGGCTTGCGGGATTCGCAAGCTCCGCAGTACAGTTCGCGGCGGATTTCAACCAGACATACTGTGTGTCCAACGTGGAGGACAATGGCGTTGTCACGATCGGAAGCAGAGAGTGGAAAGACTACAGCGTCGAGTCCACAATCTACTACAGCCTTCACCGGGAGGGCGGACTTGTGGCCAGAAGTGTGGGACATAAGCGTTACTACGCCGCAGTATTAAGCGGATATGGCCGGGCGCAGATTATCCGGGTGAACGACCGGGAAAAGACAGTGCTTGCGGAAGTTCCGTATACATACTGTGAAGATACCGGATACCGGCTTGTATTTACCGTGAAAGGCAAAGAACTTATCCTGGAAGTAAACGGAGAGGAGATCGTACGCGCAGAGGACAGCACCTTCACAGAAGGAGGCGCGGGATTTGTCGTATCCGGCGGAACAATGACCTGTGACAGCCTGATTATCCACGGAACGGAGGCAGAGGCATGAAATATATCGTAGTGTCCGCTGTGACGACGGACGAGATTCATTTTACAGACGGAACTGTAAAGACGGTACCGGGCGGGGCGGGAATCTATGCCCTGTGCGGAATCCGTCTCTGGGCTGACGATGTGACCGCGGTGACCGGCATCGGAGAAGACTATAAAGGGCTCCAGGGAGCGTGGTATGAGAAGAACGGCCTTTCCATGGACGGACTGATGATCAAGGACGCGAAGTCTCCATACACTGTGATCCAGTATTTTGAGGACGGCGAGAGAACAGAGACGCCCAGATACGGTCTGGAACATTTCCAGAAGCTTGAGACGACAGGGGCGGAGCTTGCCCCGTATCTCACAGGAGAGGATCCGGCGGACGGCGTGTACATTTTCAAAAATACAGATGAAAAATTCTGGTCGGACGTACTGGAATTAAGAGACGGGTACAAAGGAAAGATCATGTGGGAGATCGGAGCGGACGCCGCATATCCGGAGAATCTGGACCGGGTGCATAAGATCGCATGCCGGATGGATATCTTCTCCATCAACATGACCGAGGGAAAGTCTCTCTTCGGAACGGACGACAGAGAAAAGGTGATCGAAGGACTGAAAAGCTGGGGACTTCCGCTGATTTTCCTGCGTCAGGGAGCGAAAGGTGCGGTGATGATCACACCGGATCAGACGATGGAAGTTCCCTCCCAGCCGGACGTTAATGTGGTGGACCCGACAGGCGGCGGCAACAGCTCCACAGGCGGCGTGCTCTGCGGCTTTGTTGAGGGATATTCCCCTGAGGTGTGCGGGCGGATGGGAAGCATCTCCGCAGCTATGTGCATTTCCCAGCACGGGGTGCCGGAGCTTATCACGGAAGAGATGAGAAAAGACGCCATGCGCCGCGCCGGGATTGCGGACTGAAGAATCATTACAGAAATTATACATGAGGTGAAGAGATGAGAAGCGACGAGATTCGTGCAAAGAAGTCGATTCAGAAGATCCATGAGGACTATGAATATTATCATAATGTGCCGGAGAGAGGGCTTGTAATAAACGGCCGGCCCGCCATGACGCAGATTGATCCCGCGAAGGTGGGGGATTTTGTCCTGATTACGGTCAGGGACGCCCTGTGCGCTTACGATAAAGATCCGGCAAGGCTGATCGCGGACCGGCTTGAGAACGCGGAACTGATCGGCAGTTCCGGAATGTTCACAAGCTATTCGGGTACATACAAAGGGGCAAAGATTACCGTGGTGAGCGGCGGCAGCGGCTCACCGGAGATGGAACTGATTCTCTATGACTACATGGAGTACACGGACGCGAACACATTTTTAAGAGTGGGCGGCTCCGGCGGTATCGGCGACAGCGTGAAGCCGGGAGACGTGGTGATCTCAAGCGGGGTTGTCAGAGAGGAAGGCATGACGAAGGCATACGTTCCCGCCTGCTATCCCGCAGCCAGCCACTATGAGGTGATCAATGCCATGGTAAAGGCGGCGGAAGGGTTAAACGCGCCTTATCATGTAGGGACAACCGTATCTGTGGACAGCGATTTTATCGGCGGCGGACGTCCGGGAGTGGGCGGCTATATGCAGCCGTGGAACACTGATTTCGCCGGGATCTACAACCGGGCAGGCGTGTTAAACGGAGACAGGGAGTCTGCGGCGATCGTGACACTCTCCGCCCTGTTCGGAAGACGCGGCGGGTCAATCTGTTCAGTGTCGGACAATCTCTGTACAGGAGAAAAATTTGAGGCGGGAACCGGACACAATTACGCGATTGATATCGCGCTGGAAGGGTGCGCGTATCTGGCACAGATGGACCGGGAAAAGGAAGAAAAAGGAAAGAAATACTGGTATCCCGGAGTTTAATACCGCGGGAGAAAAGGAGTTAGATTATGAGCAAATACAGCAATCCGATGAGCAGACAGGTGGAGAGCCTGCCTGAATTGATCAGAAGTCAGTATGAAGATCTGGAACCGAAGGCAAGAACAGTGCTTTCTTTTCAGGAGATCTTCAATATTCAGAGAATTGTCCTGACAGGATGCGGTGATTCCTACGCAGCCGCAATGGCGACAAAGCACGCATTTGAGATGCTCACAGGCATTCCCACGGAAGTGGTGACAGCACTTGAGCTTGGAAGATTTTACTGCAAGAAACACCTGGGAATAGACTGCCGCAATCCGCTTGTCATCGCGGTAAGCAACTCCGGAACAGGCGCGAGAGTGGCTGAGGCGGTTGAGAGAGCGAGAAAGCACGGATGCTTTGTGCTTGGCGTGACAGGAAACCCGGAGTCTCTTCTCGGAGTAAATTCGGATAAAATCTTAAAGCTTGACATTCCTTCTTTTGAGTCCGCGCCGGGAACAAGAAGCTACATGGTGAGCGTGCTCTCCCTTCTGCTTCTTGCGATCCGTTTCGGCGAGGTGCGTCTGAAATATACGATGGATCAGGCCATGGCTTACAGAGAAGATATCAAACGGCAGGCAGATGCCCTTGAATCGCTTCTTCCCGGAATGGAAGACACCTGCGCGTCTGTGGCGGAACAGTGGAAGGACTTCCCGTGCTATGATTTTATCGGAGCGGGATTCGACTACGCGACCGCATGGTTCGGCCAGGCGAAGATTCTGGAAGCAACGGGCAAATTTGCCATGCACATCAACACAGAAGAGTGGTTCCACTTAAACTTCTTTGCCCGGGATGCACGCGAGATGGGAACAGTCGTTGTGGCGAATACGACAAACCCTGCCCACAGCCGTTCCAGGGAACTGGTCAAATACGCGAATGTGCTGCACCGTCCTCTGGTTGTCATCACAGACGGAGACAAAGAAGATTTCGGCGGAGAGGAAGCTGTATATATTAAAGTTCCGAAGACAGAGTATCCGATTACGATGCCGCTGACCCACTTTGCGCCCGTATGTCTGATCGCCTCCTATATTTCAGAGCTGATCGGAGAAAAATACGGAAGAGGATGCGAAGGTGACTGGTCGTTCGCCCAGGGCGGCGCCGGCGTCACAAACAGTGAGATTATTGTAGACTGAGGAGGACATTATGCTGAAGAATTTTAAAATCACCACAAAGTTCAATGAGGTGCATGATATCACAGAGAGCGTGAAAAAGGCTGTGGAGGAAAGCGGCGTAAAGGAAGGAACATGTGTTGTATACAATCCCCACTCTACCGCGGGGCTTACAGTGTTCTCTCCATGGGATCCTGACGGTTTTATCGATCTCGATCAGGAGATCTGCCGTCTGATTCCTACAAGAGTGGACTTTAAACACCAGCACGACACACCCCAGGATGCCGCAGGACATGTAAAATGCGCGCTGCTCGGCATATCCCTTACATTTATCATTACAGAAGGGAAACTTCTGCTCGGCGGATCCCAGGGAATCTATTTCCTTGAATTTGACGGACCCAGGAACCGCGAGTTTTTTGTAAAAATTCAGAGCGACTGATGACACCGGCAGAAAGCTGCCGCAAAAGAGGAAAAGATAAGGAGAGAAAAGATCATGAAGAAAATCATACTTGACTGCGATCCGGGAATGGATGATTCCATGGCCATCGTGATGGCTGCGAAAGCACCGGAGCTTGACCTTCTCGCGGTGACGACAGTGAACGGAAACTATCCGGTGGACGTCACATGCGTAAATGCAAGAAAGACACTTGAACTGCTTGGAAGAACGGATATTCCGGTGGCGCGCGGAATGGCGAATCCGGTTATCAGAAAATCACCCAGCGATCCGTTTACCCACGGAAAAGACGGACAGGCGGAGGCGAACCTTCCCGATCCGAAAATGCCCCTGTGCGAGCTGGACGCTGTGGACCTGATCATCAAACTGGTAAAAGAGAACCCGGGAGAGATTACCCTTGTAGTTACAGGCCCCATGAGCAACGTGGCAATGGCCATGATCAAGGCACCGGAGATTAAGGAGATGATCCATGACATTGTAGCGATTTCCGGTATGTTCGGCCTCAATGACTACGCGTTTATGAACGCAACGGGAGATACGCCCCAGAGTGAATGGAATGTGTATGTTGACCCGGAGGCGTCCAAGGTTGTCTATGAGTCCGGAGTAAAGCTTACTGCACTGGGACTGGATGTTGCGACATACTTTGACGTGGATTTCACAGATGATCAGCTTGCCCTTCTGGAGAAGAGCGACAGAAAAGAGGCCGCTTTCCTGGCAAATGCCGTGCGTTTCGTAAGAGGCAGAGGGTTCGGTGCATACTGCGCGGTCATCGACTGTATGGCAGTGGCATATGCGATCGATCCGACTCTTGTGGAGACATTTGACGCGCATGTAGGAGTTGAGACGAAAGACGGTCTGACACTCGGCATGACAGTCATTGACAGAAGACATCACTTTGTATGGGAGCAGCTTCCGCTCATCTCGATAGGAAAGAAGGCAGACTGCGGACGTTTCCTTAAGCTCCTGCTGGACCTTGTGCTTGCGTAAAGGAGAATTATATGTACAGATATCAGCATGAATTAGTAAAAAAAGAGGCACTGTATATCGCGGGACCGGAGTGCTTTTATAAATACGGATACGACGCCCTCGCTGCGATGAGAAAAAGGGCGGAGTCGCTTGGATTTTCAGTTACTCTTCCCAATGATGATCCGCTCGATATGGAGAATCCGGATCTTCAGAAGAGGGCGGACAGCATCTTTGCGAATCTGGAGAAGGTGATGCTTGATACGACGGCTATCGTGTCCGATCTGGAGGCGTACCGCGGGTCAGAACCGGACAGCGGAACAATCTTTGAGATCGGCATGGCATACGCCAAAGGCGCCAAAAGCTATGGATATACAAGAGATAAGAGAAGCTTCGGCACAAAGAACCTGTACGCACACCTGGAAAACGGAACCGTCACGGACGAGTTCGGAAACTGCGAAATGTACTGCCGGCTTCCGTTTGCTCCGTCCATCATAGGCTCTACAAAGATCGTTGAGGGGGACTTTGACGACTGCATAAAGATGATGATCACGGATATCGAGGAAGAGGCAAAGAGAAAAGCGCACAGAGGGTACACTGTGGACAACTCGAAGGCGCGCACAAGAGAACCGGGCAGCGAGCCGCTCATCTATCTTGCCGGAACCGGAAGGTATACAAAGGACGCCGAAGAGCGGTTTGAGAAGATGAAGGAGATCTGCAGAAAGCACGGGCTGACTGCGGTTACGCCTCTTGACCAGGCCCCCGGCGTGGAGGAGATCGAGACAGACAACCCGTATACATGGGCTGCGAATGTATTTGACAACTGTCAGCAGCATGTGAGAAACTGTGATGTAGTAGTGGCTGATCTCAATGATTACCGGGGATACGAAGTGAATAATGACGTGGGCTTTGAGTGCGGCATGGGCTTCCAGCTCGGGAAAAAACTCTACGGTTACATGGACGACACGACACGGCTCATCGACCGGATTCCGAACCTGGGCGAGGAGGGCGAGTTCCGCGACCACACGGGAAGCAATGTGGAGAACTTCAACTATCCTGCCAATCTGATGTTCAGCTGCTGTATGAACATCATGGAAGGAAAATTCGAGGAGATTATCGCCAAAGTGGCTGAGGATCTTGCCGCGGCACAAAAATAGTTCCGCGAAAGCATATAAAACAAAGAGAGCAGGAACAACGGCCGGGCGGACAGGGGAAGCGGATCTTCCCCTGTCTGATTCTGCCGGGAAAAGGAGGACGAAATGGGAACACCACACAATAATGCAAATCCGGGAGATATCGCTGACAGAATTCTGCTTCCCGGCGACCCGATGAGGGCAAAATTTATTGCGGAGAATTTTCTTGAGGATGCCGTATGCTATAATGAGGTGCGTGGAATGTACGGGTTTACCGGATATTACAGGGGCAAGAGAGTGTCCGTGCAGGGCACCGGAATGGGAATGCCGTCCATGCACATTTACGCAAATGAGCTGATGGATGTATATGGTGTGAAACGTCTGATCCGCGTAGGTACATGCGGAAGCCTCAGAAAGGACGTGAATCTGAAGGATGTCGTGATCGCAATAGGCTCGACGACAGATTCCAATATGAACCGGGATCGTTTCGGGAGCATCTCCTTTGCCCCGACAGCAAGTTTTTCCCTGTTAAAGAGCGCCTGGGATGAGGCTCAGAAGGAGGGCGTACACGCGGTTGTCAGCAATATTTTTACAAGTGATAAGTTTTACGATGACAACGCGGAAGAGAAAAATTCTCTTGTGGCGTCCTACGGGATCGCAGCTGTAGATATGGAGACATGCGAACTCTATACCCTGGCGGCAAAGTATGGAGCAGAGGCGCTGACCATGCTGACTGTAAGCGACCATCTTGTGACAGGCGAGCGCTGCACGGCAGAAGAAAGACAGACATCCTTTAAGGATATGATTCAGGTGGCGCTTGAGATTGTATAAGGAGGAAGAGACTTGGACAGTAAGAAACGGGTATTTCTGATTGTACTTGACAGCTTTGGAATAGGATATGAGCCTGATGCCGCGGAATATGGAGACGAGGGAAGCAATACTTTAAAGACAGTCTGCGCATCACCGGAATTTGATGTGCCGAACATGGAGAAGCTGGGGCTTTTTTCCATTGACGGGACAGAGAAAGCAAAAGAAGCCGCAGAGGCTGCGGGAAGGCTTCATGCGGCAGACGGCGGTTTTGCCCCGGCGGGAGCTTTCGGAAGAATGCGGGAGCGCTCGAAAGGGAAAGATACGACGGTAGGACACTGGGAGATCGCCGGAATGATCTCAGAGAAACCGTTTCCGACGTATCCGGACGGATTCCCGCAGGAGATCCTCGACCGGTTTTCAGAGGCTGTGGGAAGAGGCGTTCTCTGCAACAAACCGTATTCGGGCACGGATGTAATCCGGGACTACGGGAAAGAACATGTGGAGACGGGAAACCTGATCGTGTATACTTCCGCGGACAGTGTGTTCCAGATCGCGGCCCACGAGGAAGTGGTGCCTCTTGAGGAGCTGTACCGGGACTGCCGTATCGCGAGGGAGATACTTACAGGCGAACATGGTGTTGGAAGAGTTATCGCAAGACCGTTTCTGGGGGAGGCTCCCGATTATTACCGGACGGGAAACCGGCATGATTTTGCGTTGGAGCCGCCGAAGGATACGATGCTGGATGTACTGAAAAGAAACGGGTACGAGACGATCAGTATCGGGAAAATCTACGACATTTTTGCAGGGAAGGGCCTGACCGAGTCCAATCCTACGAAGAACAATACAGAAGGAATTGAAGAGCTGTTCAAAATCCAGGAGAGAGATTTCACCGGACTTTGCTTCCTGAACCTTGTAGATTTCGATATGGTATACGGACACAGAAACAATATTGAAGGCTACGCAAAGGCACTCACTGAGTTCGACCGGGCGCTCGGAACATTCATGGAGCGGATGCGCGATGACGATATTCTCATTATCACGGCGGACCACGGGTGTGACCCGGGGTATCCGGGAACGGATCACACGAGAGAATATACCCCCATGCTGGCATACGGGAAGGCAGTCCGCCCCGGAACGGATCTGGGAACAAGAAAGAGCTTCTCGGACATCGGAAAGACAGTTATCGATATATTCGGGCTGGACGGCGATACTGACGGAGAGAGCTTTCTCAGTGAGATTTCTTAAACAGGCGCTGGGTCTGCGCGCCGGAAAGGATGGATGAAAGGGATGAAGGTACTCAATTTCGGTTCATTGAACTATGACTATGTCTATACAGTAGATCATATGGTGCGGGAGGGTGAGACGCTCTCTTCTGAAAAGATGGAGACATTTCTCGGCGGAAAGGGATTTAACCAGTCTGTCGCGCTTTCCCGCGCCGGGATTGATGTGAAGCATGCGGGCGCAGTCGGAGAGGAAGGCGAAGGATTTCTTGCGTTCTGCAGGGAAAACGGGATCGATACTTCATACATCCGCACTCTGCCCGGAAAGAGCGGACATACAATCATCCAGATCGACCGCAACGCGCAGAACTGCATCCTTCTCTACGGCGGCGCGAACCAGAGCATCCCGGAAGAGTATGTGGACGAAGTGCTTGAAGACTTCGGAGAGGGAGATTTTGTACTCCTTCAGAATGAGATCAATGTGACGGTCTCAGTTGTGGAAAAGGCGTACGCGAAGAAGATGAAGGTCGTGTTAAATCCTTCTCCGTTTGATTCCGCGCTTGAAGCGTGTGACATGAGCAAAGTGTCCGTCTTTCTCATGAATGAGATCGAGGGATATATGATGACCGGGGAGAAGGAACCGGAGAAAATACTGGATGTGATGGAAGAGAGATATCCTGACGCCTGCACAGTGCTGACGCTGGGAAGCGACGGCGTTGTCTGCCTGTCGGAGCATAAAAGGTACCGCCAGGAAATTGTGAAAGTAAAAGCAGTCGATACGACGGCGGCAGGGGATACGTTCACCGGATATTTTATCGCCGGTCTGGCGGATAATCTGGATATCCCCGTGATTTTAAAGCGATGCGTGCAGGCATCGGCTATTGCCGTCTCCAGAAAGGGGGCGGCGCCGTCCATTCCTTCAAAGGAGGAAGTGGAGGAAGCATCAATTGTTCCCCCGTAACGCTCTACAGCGGAGCGGACGGAGGATATACCGATTCCGTGGGAAAACGTATCTTTCTTATCTGTGAGAAAGTGTCCGTTCTTCCCGCGGATTTTATTTTGTACGGAAAATCTGGTGACAAATATTGACGTCGTAGGAGGAATTTTTGACGAGACTATGCTGAAGCTGCGTCAATGCCGCGGAATGGAACTTTCACGGCAGCAGATCTGCTGCGCCGTATCGGTGAATCACCGCCTTGCGGAAAAAGAAATTCTGACCATTCAGGATCTGTACGGGGAGAAATTCCTTATGATGCACCGGGGATGGAGCAACTATGTGGACGCGCTCAGGGATGATATATGGAAGAATCATCCGCAGATACAGATTGTGGATTTTGATATTTACAGCATGGATATTTTCAACCAGTGCGAGAACAGCAATGAGGTGCTGGTGGCTGTGGAAAACTGGAAGGGAGCCCATCCTCTGCTTAAGATTATCCCTGTGGAATGGAAATATACGATCCCCTATGGGATTTTGTACGCAGAGGAGCCGTCCGGGCTGGTGAGACGGTTCCTCAAGGCAATAAAGAAAACTGCTGATATCTGAATAAAAGCGGCAGTATAAAGCGCAGGGTAATAACTGCGAAACGAAACGGGTATTCTGTTTGATGCCCGTTTTTTTTATAATAAAACCAGGAGGAAAAGCAAAGGTGTACTATATTCCGCGGCAGGGGCGGTAAACCTTATGGCTTGAGCTGAAACAGTTTCCTGACCTTTGGAAACTGCTTTTTCAGACAGGCCATGTGATAGGTGGCTTTGGCTTCCGGATCAAGGATCGGGACGAGAATGCGGTCCGCCAGGCTCCAGTCATCTGCGAGCGCCGCATCGGATACAAAACACGGGAGGATAGAGGAAGATATCAGTTCCTCGAAGGCAAACCGGTCAGTCTGCACCAGAAAGCGTGAATGGGGCATTTTTTCCCGCGGCAGTCTGTGCCAGAATCCGATATCTGCATACAGAAGCATGTTTTCACCGTCCATTTCCTTCATATAGATACCGCTGCTGCCGGCAAAACGGTGCCCGGCGGGGACGGCAAAGTACAGTGTTTCAGTGCCGGCTTCACGTACATGCAGATCTTTATCATCCGGCCGGAAGGGCAGGATAATAATTTGATATAGTTCTGCATACAGTCCTTCAATCAGGGGGTCGCAGTCCCTGCATTCGGAAGAAATGGTCATTTCGGGATACAGGTGCGCGGCGTCCCGGACCGCTTTCAGCATGGGGATGGGAGCGCAGGAACCGATGGCGATGGTGCGCCCGGCACGGTCCAATGCCCGTACCCTTTCCAGCATGACGCCGGTCTGTTCCAGTATTCGTTTCGCATAATCTGCAGCCAGCTTTCCGTTCTCGTTGAATTCAAGACGGTTTTTTGTGCGGAAAAACAGCGGGACACCAAATTCCTCTTCCAGCTTTTTCATGGAACGTGTCAGTGAAGGCTGGGATATATGGAGTTTTTCGGCTGCTTTCGACAGCGTGCCGTACTCGGCGAAAGCAGCAAGATGTTTCAGATATTCATGCTCTATCACAGCAGGGCACCTCACAATTTTACTATTAACAAACAGTATAGCACAATGCAGGATTGATATTGTACTTTTTTTTGAATCCTTTTTATAATTTTCAGTGTAAAAAGAAAAAGGAGGATATGATCATGGAATATGTAACATTAAATAACGGAGTAAAAATGCCGCTGGAAGGCTTTGGGGTATTTCAGGTACCTGATCCGGCACAGTGCGAGCAGGCTGTCCTTGACGCTATAGAGAGCGGCTACCGCCTCATCGATACAGCTGCGGCATACATGAACGAGGAGGCAGTGGGAAGAGCTGTAGCGAAATGCGGAGTTCCCAGGGAAGAACTGTTTATAACCACAAAGCTGTGGGTGCAGGATGCAGGTTATGAAGAGGCGAAGAAGGCGATACAGACATCTCTTGACAAACTGGGGCTTGATTATCTGGATCTGTATCTGATCCATCAGCCTATGGGTGACTATGTAGGCGCGTACCGGGCAATGGAAGAAGCCTGCAGAGAAGGAAAATTAAAGGCTGTCGGAGTATGCAACTTCTATCCCGCACGCCTGGCAGACCTGTGTGAGACTGTAGATGTGATACCGGCAGTGAACCAGGTGGAGCTGCATCCTTTCTTCCAGCAGGAGAACGCCCTTGCGCTGATGAAAGAGTATGGTGTGGTTCCGGAAGCGTGGGGACCCTTTGCGGAAGGGAACCACGGGATTTTCACTCATCCGGTTCTCACAGAGATCGGCGGGAAATACGGCAAGAGCGCCGCGCAGGTGGCGCTTCGCTGGAATATACAAAGAGGAGTGGTTGTGATCCCGAAATCCGTGCATAAGGACCGCATGGAACAGAATATGGATGTCTGGGACTTCAATCTCAGCGATGAAGACATGGCTGAGATAGCGAAACTTGACGTGGGGCACAGTGAAATCGTCAGCCATGATGATCCCGCGTTTGTAAAAATGCTGCATGGTTTGAAACTTCATGACTAAAGCAGGAGGGAGGTCCCCAGAGGATGGTTTTCTACTTTACGGGAACCGGGAACAGCCTGTATGCGGCAAAGCAGATCGGGAAAGAACTTATCAGCATTCCGCAGGCAATTCATAAAAAAGAACAGAAATGGAGGGCGGACGAGATCGGAATCGTCTGCCCTGTATATGGCCATGAGATGCCTGCCATGGTAAAAGAATTTTTGAAAAAGGCGGAATTTCAGACGGATTATCTTTTTATTGTCCTGACATACGGGAATATCCACGGCGGTGCGGCAAAACTGGCGCAGAAAGAGCTGGAACGTTCGGGAAAAAGGGCGGATTATATCAATACAGTCGAGATGGTGGACAATTTTCTTCCTGCTTTTGACATGGATGAACAGACCGCTTCAGAGCCGGAAAAACAGATTGAAAAACATCTCGCACGTATATGCTCTGATATCAGAGAACACAGGAAATGGATACAGCCCGCCTCTGAGGCAGACCGCGCATGGCACCGTAAATATCTGGAATATCAGAAAGCCCTTCAGGCAGAACAGCGGCCGCACATTTATCATGTAACGGAGGAATGCATCGGATGCGGGATCTGTATGAGGGTCTGTCCGGCAGGATGCATTTACCTGAAGGAGCAGAGGGCGGTCCATACGATGGAAAACTGTCAGATGTGCATGGCGTGCATCCATCACTGCCCGGAAAATGCGATCCGCCTGACGATCCCGGAAAAGAATCCCCTCGCCCGCTACCACAACGAACATATCCGCCTGACAGAGATTGTAAAGGCGAATGAGCAGCATAAAGATACAATACAGTAAATTGAAAAAGGAGCGCACAGTGCGTTTCTGAGTTTGGGAGGTATTACAAATGAGAAAAAATTTTGGAGCGAAACCGTTTTTATTTCCACAGCCGGTTATGATTATCGGAACATATGATGAGAACGGAAAGGCGAACGCCATGAACGCGGCCTGGGGCGGCATAGTCGGGGCAGACGAGATCATGATTGATCTGTCCAGTCACAAAACGACGGATAATCTTCTGCGCAGCAGGGCGTTTACCGTCAGTGTGGGAGACGTGGAACACATGGCGGCATGCGACTATGTGGGGCTGGTTTCCGCGAATAAGGAAGAAAATAAGATGGAGAAAGCCGGATTTACAACTGTGAAAAGTGAGTTTGTCAATGCCCCGGTGATCAATGAACTCCCGCTTACACTGGAGTGTGAACTGACGGATGTGATCGGCGGCTCCAAATTTCTCGGAAAAATCGTCAATGTAAGTATTGACGAGAAGGTTCTGGGAGATGACGGAGAATTAAGCCTGGAAAAATTCGAGCCGATCACTTACGACACAGTACATTTCGGATATTACAGGCTGGGCGGGAAGGTCGGAAACGCTTTTAAGGACGGAAACGCGCTGAAATAGACAAAACTTAAGAAGCTGGAGGCAGTATCCGGCCGATAATTGCTGCCTGTCCTGCCTGTAACAATATGAGTCCTGATGTTTTTACTCTTTGTTTTCCACCATATTCTGAACCGCCGGTGGACACAACAGCTTGGAAAGGGAAAATACGGCGCGTTCCGCATTGTCCAGACCGTGCTTATTTTTCTGATCCTGATTTGCATTTCAGGCTCCATGGTCAGCGGTATCATACTTTCCCGTCATGTGTTTGCGTTTATCAATATAAGGGGAGTAAGCGCCATGGCGGGAACGGTACACATGGTCTGCGCCTACTGGGGATTCGTTCTGATGTCCCTTCATCTGGGACTTCACTGGCATATGGTTCTGCGCTCGGCAGGAAAATTTTTCGTAAAATCCGGGAACGGAAAAATACAAAAGACGGGGACATGCTGCATAAGGATTCTGGGGGCGGCAGCAGCGGCGTATGGTCTTTATGCTTTTATCAGGAGAGACATTTTAAGCTATATGCTGCTCTCGGTTCATTTTGTGTTTTTCGATTATTAATTCTCATAAAAGAAAGTTTCGGATATACTGAATTTGTAAAAATAAACAGAGAAATTCAGAAAGGAAATGCGATCAGTATGAATTTGAAAAAATTATTCTCTATGATACTTGTCGGAGTAACTTCAATCGGCCTTCTGGCCGGATGCGGTTCCAATGCGTCAGATACACAGGATGACAGCGCGCAGGCGGAAAGCCAGGATAATGCGTCCGATGCCGCGGATGAGGACGGACAGGACGAATCATCCGATGCCGCGGTCACTTCTTCGGGTTCCGGAAACGTGCTGGTGGTTTACTATTCCGCAACAGGAAATACAGAAACAGTGGCAAATTACATTGCAGACGCCGCAGGCGGGACCCTCTTTGAAGTAGAACCGGCAGAACCGTATACAGATGACGATCTGAACTGGACGGATGAAAACAGCAGGGTGTCCAGGGAACATGAGGATGAGAGTTTAAGAGATGTGGAGCTTGTGACAACAGAAGTGGAAAACTGGGATTCTTATGATACGGTGTTTATCGGGTATCCCGTGTGGTGGGGCATAGCAGCATGGCCAGTAAATCAGTTTGTTGAAAGCAATGATTTTACCGGAAAAACAGTAATTCCGTTCTGTACTTCTTCTTCATCCGGAATCGGCGACAGCGGCACTCTGCTGGCGGATCTGGCAGGTGCCGGAGACTGGCAGGAAGGAATGAGATTCCGGTCAGGTGTTGACGAAGCGGATGTTCAGGACTGGGTGAATGAACTGGGACTGTAAATATTGAGAACAGAATAGTCAGAAATGCGGGCGGGGTGTATGTGCATCCTGCCTTTTTATGTGCCATTTAAAGTGCCAAAGGGTATTTTTAAATGGCATTTTGAATTTCTAAAACTGTGTTTAATAGGACATTAATAGGACAATATGTCCTGTTAAACAGTGATGTAGATGGAAACAATATGAATAAATCAGATGCGATTGACAAAGAAAATAATTTTAAGTATACTAACGATAAGTAAATAAAATATTTACTTAATGAAAGGAAAGCAATTATGTTATATGAATATTTGAAAGAAAATTATATTCCAGGAGAACCTATTTTTACCGGAGATATTGATATCCCAGGGATGACAGAAGAAAATCTTAGATATCATTTAAAAAAACTTACTGACAGTGGAAACATATGCCGATTTGAACCGGGAGTATACTATTTCCCTAAAACGGATATTTTCGGTGAGCGAATGTCTTTGTCCCCGGATACGGTAGCTGTTCATAAGTATATCTTGCGCAGGGGAAAGCGGGTGGGTTACTATTCCGGCTATACATTGGCAAACCGCATGGGATTATCCACGCAGGTTCCGCTTACTCAGGAGATAAGCAGCAATTTTGCTCCGGCATTGGTAAGGAAAATAACGATTAAAAACAGGCAATACCTTATCAGAAGACCAGTGGTGGAGGTGACGAAAGAAAATGCGCCGGTGCTGCAGTTTCTGGATTGTCTGAAGGATATTGAAAAATGCACAGAGATGGAGCCGGAAAAATGCGGAAGGATTTTGACAGAATATGCCAGAAAAAATGCTATTACAAAGAAAAAAATCGACAGGTTTATTGCAAATTATCCGATTAAGATATATAAAGCAATATATGAAACGGAGGTGGAGTATGTATCTTCATAAGGATAGAGAAATGTTTAAGGATATGGTGGAACAGACTGCTGAGCAAAGTGGAAGAACACCTATAGTAGTAGAAAAAGATTACTATGTTACACTGATCCTGAAATTACTGTCAGAGCAGCTTGATCTGTGTGTTTTCAAAGGAGGGACGTCTTTATCCAAAGGATATCATGTAATCAATCGTTTTTCTGAAGATATTGATATTACTTTCAAAGAGCATATAGGAGAAAGTAGAAGGAAAAAACTTAAGAATGTTGTTTTAAAAGGAATAAGCGAAGAACTGGAAATGCCGATTGCAAACTGGAATGAAACCCAGAGCGACAGGGACTATAACGCTTATTTCTTTTCATATACTTCTGTATTTGAACTGGAAGATGAAAGACTGCCGCAGTATATAAAACTGGAAACTGCATTGGGGTCGTATGCATTTCCGACACAGTCGGTAGAGATACATAATTATATTGGGGATTATCTGGAAAAGCGAAATCGAATAAATCTGGCAAAACAATTTTCCCTTGACAGATTTTCAATGAATTTACAGTCGTTGGAAAGGACTTATATTGATAAGATTTTTGCTCTTTGTGATTATTATATGCAGGGGAAATCAAAGCAGTATTCGCGTCATTTGTATGATGTCTATTGTAAATAACGGTGAATTAGTACCATCTGCACGGTCTAACTGTACCACCCTGCCGAAACAAGAGTACCGCCTTGCCGGTTGGCTGTACCGGTCGGCAACTGCACTTTGCCAACGATGCGAACCACTTTTCCGGTGAAATGAACCATCCTTCCGGATGGTTGATCCACTCGATATTCGATTACTTTGCCTAAAGACGGTATCTGGCGAGAATGGAGCTTGCAATGGCTGTTATCGCCTCGCTGACGCAACTACGACATTGACAAGCGCCATCCTGCCAGATGAATGACAGCTAAACAAAGCAAACGCATTCCGTGCTGATGGAGCGTTGACTCCACAGCCGATGACCTGATGTTTTCAGGACATCTTACATAGAGTCATTCCAGCGCATACGC
>NZ_JAJEQX010000060.1 GCF_020687545.1 Ruminococcus turbiniformis
ATCGGTTGTCTTTGGATAAACACGGAAGTAAGAATCGGTGATCTCGTCTCCGTGATCAGTGATCTAAATCTCCGTGACAAGTGATCAATTTATCCGTGAACAATGCTCTACTTACGCGTAATATACAGAGCTTGGTGCGGTGTACGCGGCGGAGATGGGGATCAGCCTGTTCCTGGATATTGACCGGTACACTCTGGAAGACGCGGAAGTGGAACTGTCCTATCATCTGCGGCTGGCGGACGGGACTTACGAAGCTGTCCCTATGGGGATCTTTGAAGTGAGCGAGGCCAACCGGACGGTGCATGTGCTGGAACTGAAGGCTTATGACCGGATGCTCCGCTTTGACCGGGCTTTCAATGGTTTTGAGACCATCGGCACGGCTTACGGGATGATGGCGCTGTGCAGTACCGCCTGCGGGGTGGAACTGGCACAGACCCAGGCGGAGATCGAGGCGCTTCCCAACGGTTCGGAACTGCTCTCCATTTACCCGGAGAATGACATTGAGACCTATCGGGATGTGCTGTATTTTACGGCACAGGTGCTGGGCGGATTCTTCTGCATCAACCGGGAAGGTAGCTGGAGTTTCGGCAGTATGGGGAGACCCCTGTGATGGAGATCCTGCAGAAGCACCGGCTTTCCAGCAGTTTCTCTGATTTTGTGACCCGGTACATGGCGGTCAGTTCTACCAACCTGCGGACACAGACCTCCGAGTATTACGCCTTGGAAACAGATGACGGGCTGACTATGAACCTGGGAGTCAATCCCCTCCTGCAGTTCGGACTGGAAGAGACCAGGGCGGAGCTGTGCGGGAATATTTTGACAGCTCTGTCCGCGGTCAATTACGTGCCCTTTGATTCGGATACCATCGGGAACCCGGCGCTGGACCTGGGGGATGTGCTGACCTTCTCCGGCGGGCAGGCGGACGCTCAGCAGATCACCTGCGTGACATCTTTTACGGTCAAGATTGGCGGCAGGCAGAGCCTGAAATGTGTGGGGAAGAATCCCAGGCTTTCCCAGGCGAAGTCCAAAAGGCAACCTTAACCCGTGTGCGTAGATCAGGCAGGTAGACGAGGAAAGACTGGCAGGCTTATCCCGTGAGGTCTCACAGGCGGTGAAACTTACCGTAGTAACAACGAACTGTGAGAAGTCAGCAGAAGCCATAGTAGGCAAAGTCCTGAAATGGGCGTTGCTGAAGGGCTGAACAATGTAACCGTGTAATCAAATGTATGCTCCATGGAATACCTGACAGCAGGAAGGGCAAAACGTAAATGAGCAGGTACTGCACAACTTAGGGAGAATCCATGGAAACGGAAAGGAGAAAGCACACAAGGCAATGTCAGAACTGTTGGAAAAGATACTATCCAAAGACAACATGAACACCGCATACAAAAGAGTCTGTGCCAACAAGGGTGCAGGAGGAGTGGATGAGATAACAGTTGAAGAACTTGGCGATTATATCAAAGAGAACTGGGATGGTATCAGGAATCAAATCAGGAACAGGAAGTACAAACCCCAGCCGGTCAGGAGGGTGGAAATACCGAAACCAAACGGCGGAGTAAGAAAACTGGGAATCCCGACCGTAATGGACAGGGTAATCCAACAGGGCATCGTACAGGTGATAAGCCCCATGTGTGAGCCTTTATTTTCAGAGTGGAGTTATGGTTTCAGACCAAACAGAAGCTGTGAAATGGCAGTCAGACAGCTGCTCGTATATTTAAACGAGGGATACGAATGGATTGTGGATATCGACTTGGAGAAGTTCTTCGATAACGTACCACAGGACAAACTGATGAGTCTTGTACACGATATCATCAATGATGGCGACACAGAGTCTCTAATCCGCAAGTATCTGAAAGCAGGAGTCATGACACCGCAGGGTTATGAGGAAACAAAACTCGGAACCCCGCAGGGCGGAAATCTGTCACCATTGCTGTCAAACATCATGTTGAATGAATTGGATAAGGAACTGGAAGCAAGAGGGCTGCGGTTCACAAGATATGCAGATGATTGTGTGATAGCGGTCAAAAGCGAATCGAGTGCAAAACGAGTGATGCGGACGGTAACAGACTGGATACAGAGGAAACTGGGGTTAAAGGTCAACATGACCAAAACTCACATCACAAGACCGCTAAAGCTGAAGTATCTTGGTTTTGGATTCCACAAGGACAGCAAGACAAAAAAATGGAAGTGCAGACCCCATCAGGACTCTGTGAAGAAATTCAAAGACAGACTGAAAGAACTGACCTGTAGGAAAATGCCAGGGACAGTCACGAGCAAGATCGAGAAAATCAATCAGGTAACAAGAGGATGGATTAACTACTATGCCCTTGGTTCCATGAAAACAGTAATGACAGAAATAGACGCACATTTAAGAACAAGACTCAGAGTTATCATCTGGAAACAGTGGAAGGTACCAGAAAAGCGACAATGGGGATTGCAGAAACTGGGAGTTGGAAAAGACCTTGCAAGACTGACAGCGTATTGTGGAGACCGCTATTATTGGGTAGCAACGAAGACATGCGTTGTCAGGGCAATCTCTAAAGATGTACTAACCAAAGCAGGACTTATAAGCTGTCTTGACTATTACAATGAGCGTCATGCTTTGAAGTTATGTTGAACCGCCGTATGCCGAACGGCACGTACGGTGGTGTGAGAGGGGAGAGAAAATCTCCCCTACTCGATCGGAAACTTTCTTCCGGGTTCCCGTCAGGTCTGTTTCGGAACCAGTTCAATTTTCAGTTCGCATCCCATTCCCTCTGCAAGGCGGTAAAGCGTATACAGGTCGGGAGTGTCCCCGTGATTCATCCGGTTAAAAATTGTCGAAAGATTCTGTCTTGTTTTGCCGAGCGTATTGCAGATATCCTGCTCCAGTATGCCCCTGCCGCGCATAAGCGCCCGCAGTTCCAGGTACAGCGCCCGGTTGTCTCCTGTGTAAACCATCAGTACCTCCTTTACGGCGCCTCAAATGTCTTGTAGGAATTAATTTTTTCTACCGCCGCCTCGTCACTGTTGATATCATTGAACATTTCTTCGGACTGTTTAAAGTAATAATCTGTATCCACGTCAGAAGTAATCGAACCTTCGTCCTGCAGAAGCTTTACATTATAATCAGCGCCGGTTTTCCAGTAATAGGTGCTGTCCTCCGGGTTGAAGAACCGGTTTGCCGCATCTTCCAGTGTTACATAGATATCCCATTGTGTCTGCATTTCAAACCAGTCGTCAACCGGATATTCAGACCCGGTCGCCTCAGTCAGATAAGCGGAAGCGATTTCAGCGCCAGCCTGCTGATTATTATTAAAGGCATTTACAGTTGCCAGCTGGCATTCATACACGGTCTTTGCAAGATCATAATTTTCATTGAGAAATTCATCTGTGCACACAAACGTGTCATACCAGACGCCCGACGGTCCGAGCAGATCACTGCCGCCGGCATTTACATAGCCGCCCATGTCCATTAAAGCCATCTGCTGCTGGTCGCCTCCGGTGTAATAGTCACCCTCGCCTGCCAGAAATGCCTCGCATGCCTTTGCGTCATCCGCAAATTCGATAAATGTTACATCATCAGCGGTAAGCCCCACCTGGGAAATCGCGTCAACGATGAGCGCTTTTCTCTGCGGGATTACACACCATGAGGAGCCTTTAAAATCATTGAGCCGCTCTTCTTTTGCAGCTTCAATATCGCCGTCATGCTCTTCCACCAGGCTGTCCCAAGAAGAAATTTCTGCCTCTCTGCCGACAAAGAAGAATCCGCGGAAATCTCCCAGAGGCGAGAAGTTTACAAGGTTTGTACATGTCTCCACACAGGCGATATGCTCATTTACGCAGGCACTTGTGATATCCACATCCCCTCTGACACAGGCCTGTGCGCCCTGCGCTGTCCCTGTAAAGGAAGTAAGTTCCAGATCCAGCCCGTAGTCCTCGGCAATACCCCATTCGTCTGCGAGCGCCCAGATGACATACATGGAATAAGGGGTGATTCCGATTTTTACTGTTGTAAGTTCATTTTCTTCTGAAGTATTCTCACTGTCCCCGCTGCTGCTTTCGCCGCTTCCGGCGCTGTCGCTTCCGGCGCTGTCGCTTCCGCATCCTGCACATAATGCCATCAACATAATAACTGCCAGCAATAACGAGATAAAACGAGTCATCTTTTTCATATATTTACTCCTTCCCGAAAGTATTTTCTTTCTTTACAAACCATACAATTTCTGCGCGCAGCCAAACATAATGCTGTCAATTTCCGAAGAAGTTAATTCCGGCCATCCGCATTTCCGGTTTATTTCATTTAAACCTTCTGTGACAAGACGGATCCACTTTTTCAGATCTTCAGTCGGATTCGGACCGAACACGTCATAGTTATAGGCCACATAGTCTGTCGCAAACATAACCCGGTCAAGTACTCCGTATTCTCTTGCAAGTACAAGCTGCCATGCTGTCCACACCGGCCGTCCGTATGTCATGGCCAGATCCGTATACAGATTTTTGTCATTGGTCATGAGTACAAACAAATACTCTGACCAGGGATAGCCAAGATGCTCTACAATGACTTTCATATCCGGAAAATCGATCAGCACATCGTTCAGCAGCTCCATTTTCGCATAAGGAGTGGGCGCAAGGATTGCGGGACCCATCTGTGCAGAGTGGTGATACTGGACGACAATGCCGTTCTCCTGCGCGAGCTGATAAAAGGGATATACGGTTTTGTCGTTGGACTTAAACTGCCCGTACGGCGGAGTCAGCAGCACCCCTCTTATGGAGTCCTCCTCAATGGCGCGCTTAAATTCATTGTAGTTTTCCTGATGAAAACGGTTTGCCTTGTCGATCGGTTCGAGGCTTGCAAACGGGATGAAAAAATCAGGATATCGACGGTAGGCTTCGCGCACATATTCTTCACCGAATGTACTGTTCCATATGCGGGACATATCCTGCCCCATGCAGACGCACCTGCTGATTCCGGCTTCTTTATACCATCCTACCAGCGTATCAAGATCTGTATCCTCCGGGACTTTCATTCCCAGACGATCATAGGTGGGTTTGTCAAAATTCTTTTTTCTTATTAAATGCATATGCGAATCAATGATCATATCCTATTCCTCCATTTTTGTTTTTTTCAGCGCTTTCAACGCTTCCCTTTCGGCCTGCTTTTCTTTCCTGCTCATCTTTCCCTCTACTGTCAGACCTTCGAATGACAGGCTGGACCGCTCGGTCCATGTTGTTGCCCGGCGCTCGATCACTCTGATAATCTGGTCCAGGCCAATGGCCAGAACGCTGTAGATCAGAACAATGGCCAGAACCTGCGGAGTATTCAGGTAATTCTGCTGAATGATCATCGTGTGTCCGAGCCCTGTCTGTACGCCCATAAACTCCGCGCATACATCCAGTCCCCAGGATGTGGCTGCCGCAACACGCACGGCGCCGATCAGATGGGGCACGATACACGGAATCACAACCGTCTTGAACACCTGCATTTTTGTTGCTCCCAGGTTGAAGGCCGCTCTGACATAGATCACCGGCATATTGCGGATCGCCTCATACGTCTGGACGCCGAGCACGGAGGACACACCAAGTGCGATCAGGAGCACCTGCGGCATGATTCCGATTCCGAACCAGAGCATAAATAACGGAATCAGAGCAAACACGGGAATGGGACGCGTGATTTCCATAAACGGCCCGATCACCTGCAGAAAAGACTTGCTGTATCCCATTACCAGTCCCATCAGAAGCCCGACGGCAGCTCCGATCGCAAAGCCGATCAGAGTGATTTTCAGACTGGCAAGAATGGATTCCGGCAGTGTGGGCGCAAGTTTGATATACGCGTCGACGATATCTGTCGGGCTTGGCAGAATAACGGCCTTTACTCCCATTCTGTATGTCAGCAGGCACCACACGGCAAAGATGAAGAGACAAATCAGGAGGACATAAAATCTTGTTTTTATATTTGATCGGTCTTTTGTCATATGTACTTACCCCCTGTTCCCGCACTTGTGAAATTTTTCTGTCAAATCTCTTCGCATAATCTGAAATTCCGGCTCCTGTTTCAAATAAATATCGCGGGGCCTTGCAAACGGGATGTCATAAAACGTCAGTTCCCCGCCGTCTGACAAACGATGCAGGAGTCCGACTCTGTCCCCGAGAAAAAGAGCTTCCTCGATGTCATGGGTGATAAAAAAGATCGTCCGTTTTGACTCATTCCATATCTGTACAAGCTTTTCCTGCAGACTCTCCTTCGTCATGGCATCCAGCGCGCCGAACGGTTCGTCCATAAGAAGAACATCCGGCTCATTCGCCAGAACCCGGGCCAGATCCACTCTTTTGCGCATTCCGCCGGATAGTTCTTTGGGCAGCGCGTTTTCATAGCCTTCCAGTCCGACAAGCCTGATATAATACCCGGCTTTTTCTTTCCTGATATCTTCAGGAACTCCTCTGACTTTCAATCCGTATTCGACATTTTTATATACCGTCATCCAGGGAAAGACAGCGTCGTCCTGGAAAACCATTGCACGTTTATAGTCAATTCCTTCGATGGGTTTCCCGTTGTTTAATATTACGCCTTCCGTCGGATGTTCAAAGCCCGCCACATTCCGCAGCAGTGTCGTTTTGCCGCAGCCGGACGGTCCGATCAGGCAGAAAAACTCGTTATCCTGGATTGTAAAATTTAAATTCTCAAATATTCTGGCAAGTCCCTTTTTGGAAGGATATCCAAAGCTTACGTTACTAAATTCAATCATGACCGGTGCATCCTCCTTCCGCAGATTTTATTTAAGATCTTTCTGATTGTCCCATTCCTCCTCAAGCCGTTCGATTTTGAAGACAACAGGCCTTAATCCGTCGTTGCAGCAATTCACTGCAATTCCCGGCTTATTTACCCAGTCTCTGTAAATCTGGTCACAGTCCATGGAAAGCGCGAACACATAATACTGGATCGCCTGCCAGGCATCTTCGCAGAAATTTTCCGGTTTGCAGTAGTCCGTAATAAAAGTATCGCCTACTTTATAAAAAGGACATTCTGTAAAACCGTCTACCGCGTATTCGTCGGCAAGTTCTTTGTTAAAACATTTTTTTACGACTGTAATTTTACACTTTTTCATCTACTGCCTCCTTTATTACTCAAGAGCCAACACAACAGATACATCCGCCATATAGGGGAAACATATGGCCGGTAAATCAGACAGCGGAAGAGCTTCCTGCGGGAGCTGTATATTGAGCACCTCCTTCACAAACGCCTTTCTTGCCATAATTCTTTCATAGCAGTGCGGCGCCAGCTCACGGATTGATTTCTGAAGCGCTTCATTTCCGATCGCCAAACTATCCTCAATATGACAAACAAGATATGGTGACTTAAAACTTACCGTGTAGTCACACTGCAGTACATGCCCGGAATGCAGTTTTGTTTTATTGCCTTTTTCAAACGGGGAATGTGTCCATTCATCCGTATGGATCAGATGTCCGGGGTTCAGAACAATATTAAATTTTTTGAAATCCAGATGGTTTTCCACCATTTCGTAAATAGCTCCGAAGCATGTGCCGATGCGAAGCATTTCATACCATGAGGCAATGCTTAAGAAATACGGTTTTGCCATTTCTTCAAGATAATGAGACTTTTCCTCCGGAAGATCTTCTGCATTCCGGATATACATACCGGCTTTGTGTACATTGGAACCGCGCATTCCGTACCCGACGCCGACGGGCATTCCGTACTTAAGTCGCGGTCCGTACTGCGGGCTGTTCAGTCCGAGAGAGACATGCTCGTCTCCGAAGTTTAAATTGGGATGTGTACACAGAGGCTCCCCGCCGAGCCGGAAAAGAGAAGACGCCTCGATTTCGCCCATTCCCTCTTTCAGGTTTTTGATTGTGCGGTACACATTGCGGGAAATATTGGTCCCCTGAACCTCAAACTGAATAATCTCTTTTGCCGACGCAAAATGGCGGAGTCCGTAATCACAGTCCATTAAAAGATCTGTAGCGTTAAAAACGGCGCCGCGGCCCGCAATAAGAACCAGTGTCTCGACAATATAGCTTGGAACGTCCGATACGCATCCTCTGAGGCTGTATAATTCCGGTTTATAGTATTTCCATCCGATCAGGCCGATTTTTTCTTCCGGATCCGTAAGATATGACCGGAAGATGTGTTCCAGAGACGGACTTTCCGCCGTGGACTGCCCCATTAACCCGAAGGGCTGATACAGTACTTTCTCAATCTCATAAGGGATTTTTTCCGCATATCCGATGCCTTCATTTCCGACGAGAATCCTTGGAGGCTCATTCCTTTTTAAAATCAGAAGAGCTTCTTCAAATCTCGGGTCATAGTCTGTAAAATAGCAGATGTTTGAAAAGTGCTCTCTGTCCCCGTAAATAATAATCGTCGTGTATTGCCGGGACTGCGGCATATCCCACAGTTTTCGGATTCTGCCGAGATAATCCTCTCCGGTTATTTCCGGAATTTCACTGTAATCGACAGGCAGCGGATTTTCACAAAGAGATAAATTTACTTTTTTTTCGATTACTTTTCTTTCCATTTTTTGTCTCCTGATGAAGTCGTGTAATAACTGATGCCGGCTGTTTACTGAAAGTTGCTGAATATGTATAAAACAGATCCGAATCGGATCTCCTCAAAAATGAAGCGCTTCATTTTTAGAGTCTTCTTTACCGCCCGATAAAATTTATCCGACTACTTTTCAGACGGTTTTTTTGCCCTTGCGATGGATTCTCCCTGAACCATCCGGTAAGGAATAATCGTCTGCATTTCAATGCATTTATTTTTCTGTATCTGCTCCAACAGCTGCAGCGCCGCCTGATGACCCATCTGGCCCAGTTCAAAATGTACGGTCTGAAGCTTCGGAGTGCAGGCGGCTGCCGCGATACTGTCATCAATTCCAATGACGGAAATATCTTCCGGCACCGACATATTCAAAGCCTGAACCGCCTTTATCGCCCCCACGGCCATATTGTCGTTGCCGCCGATAAACGCGGTGCATTCGCCGCCTTTTTCAAAATATTCTTTTACGCAGCGGTATCCGCTTTCGATACTGAAATCTCCATACAGCATATAAGAATCTTCGACAGCGAGTCCCTCCTCAAGGAGACCTTCCCTGTATCCGAGCGCTCTCTGCCGCATATCTTCCTGCCTGCTTCGGATGTTGATAAAACCGATTTTTTCATGTCCCAGTTCGGCCAGGATATGAACCAGCTCTTTTACCATTTTCCGGTTATCTATTCCGACGCCGTTTTCTCCGAAGGATGAGCCGACGCCTTCTATCAGCACATATGGAAAATTCCTCTGTTTCATTTCCGTGACAAGATCTGCCGGGATATCCCATACGGACAGAAGTGCGATGCCGTCGGCCTCTTTGCCTGCCATACAGTTTATGACACACTTTTTGAGCTGGTATGTTTCTTCTGCCGCAATAATCCGGATCTGCATGCTGTAGCCGTTTTCCACAAGCAGGTCATTTAAAGCCTGAATGATCGGCAGCTGATAGAGCCATGAGGAAGGGCTTATATTTTTTTCGGATATAATGCAAAGCAAAACGGTATTCGATTTCCCTTTTGCGAGTTTCTGAGCATATACGTTCGGAGTAAAATTCAGCGTTTTAATGGCTTCTTCAATCTTCTCCCGGTTGATCTCTTTGACAGAGCTGGAATTGTTTATATATTTTGAAACCGTTCCTGCCGAGACGCCTGCTCTTACCGCGACATCATTCAATGTGGCTTTTTTCTCACTCATCTTGTGCTCCTTCCCCTGCAGATTGTAATGGAAAATTATACCAATATTATATAACATTTGCCAGAAAACTGAAAGGGATGCCCACAATAATGAAGCGCTTCATTTTTATATGACTAATATAAAGTTTTTGGACTTATTTGTCAATAAGATGACTGATTTTCAACCATTTTTGGTAAATATATACATTTTCAGACTATTTATCGCAATGGGTATAATCGCAAATTTGTAGATTATTCCGGTGAATTTCATAACGAAAATTTTTGAAAACAAGACTGTAAAGTATCTTTTTTTCTGATAGAATAAAGAAAGCAGAATTTCAGAAAGAACAGGAGAAAAATATGCAGCAGCTACATTTGACAGAACACGGTACGGTGCCGGGAGAGAAGCCGGAACAGGAAGAAGACCTCTGTATGCTGCTTATTCGGGAATGCCCGGAACTGGCAGAACAGGCGGCGGAATGGTTTCATGGGAATTGGAATATCCCCGCGGCAGAATATATGGGAAGCATAAAGGAATGTCTGAAAAATGAAAAAGCAGTGCCTCAGTGGTATGTTGTGAAGGCGGGAAAACGAATTATCGGAGGAGCCGGCGTGATTGAAAATGATTTTCATGACAGAAAGGACCTTGCGCCGAACCTCTGTGCCCTTTATGTGGAAAAAGAGTTCCGCCGCAGGGGCGTTGCCGGACAGCTGCTTCGCTGTGTGTGCCGTGATATGAAAGAAAAGGGAGTTGATATGCTGTATCTTATAACGGAACATACGTCTTTTTATGAACGGTATGGATGGGAATTTCTCTGTATGGTTCACGGGGATGACGGGGAAGAGATGCGGATGTACAGAAAAGAGACAGAAAATGCCGTATAAGGTGCAGGAAGCCAAGCCAGGAAGAACGGGTACAGTGAGGAGGAGTACGCTATACGCGGGGGATGAACGGACTCATCAGATTCATATTTTTGAAGAAAAAAATGAGATGGATATCCGCAGACATCTGGCTGTGCGGGACTTCCTTCGAAGCCATCCGGATGAAGCGCAGGCATATGGAGAGTTGAAAGCGGATCTCGCGGAAAAGTATTCCCACGATATTGAGGGGTACTGTGATGGGAAGGATATGTTTGTGAAAACG